>CAXMQZ010000001.1:0-5825 GCA_964195975.1 uncultured Polyangiaceae bacterium
TAGGTGGTTCGACATTGCGGAGGGGAGACCATCGGCTTGACAGAGGACGAGCCCAGAGACACACCTGAAGAGCTTCCAACAGAGCAGTTTGGGCCGGATTCTCCTACCCTTGATCTTCCCTCTGAGGAGGCTCAAGGCGGATCCGCCTCGCCCACCATATCCATTCCAAACTACCGAATTCTGGGACTGGTTGGCTTCGGTGGTATGGGAGAGGTGTACGAAGCCGAGCAGGAGCGGCCCATCCGCCGCAAGGTGGCGATCAAGGTCGTCAAGTTGGGCATGGACAGCCGCTCGATGATAGCTCGCTTCGAGAGCGAGAGGCAGGCCCTGGCGCTGATGAACCATCCCAACATCGCCAAGGTTTTCGACGCCGGTACGACCGAGGAGGGCCGACCCTTTTTCGCCCTGGAGTTCGTCCAGGGCGAGTCCATACTTTCCTACTGCGATCGCCACCGCCTCGGCATTCCCGAGCGGCTCGAGCTCTTCATGAGTGTCTGCGACGGTGTGCAGCATGCACACCAAAAGGGAATCATCCATAGAGACTTGAAGCCCTCGAATGTCCTGGTGGCAATCCAGGACGACAAGCCGGCGACGAAGATCATCGACTTTGGTGTCGCCAAGGCCATCGGTCAGCAACTCACCGAAGAAACACTCCACACCAGGATGGGAGCCATGGTCGGCACGGTGGAGTACATGAGCCCCGAGCAGGCAGAGATGACCGGGCTAGACGTCGATACCCGCACCGACGTTTACGCTCTCGGAGTGCTGCTCTACGAGCTGTTGGCGGGAGATTTGCCTTTTGGCTCGAAGCGGCTCCGGCGGTCGGGGATTGATGAGATACGGCGCATCATTCGGGAGGATGAGCCTCCCAAACCCAGCACCCGGCTAAGCGATAGTGAGTCTCCGGCACTGGCCAAGCAGGTTCACGGCGATCTCGATTGGATCACCCTGAAGGCCCTGGAAAAAGATCGAACCCGCCGGTATCAGACCGCCAACGCCTTGGCCATGGACATCCGTCGGCATCTCACCCACGAGCCGGTCCTGGCGAGTCCACCCAGCGCAGTCTATCGGCTGAAGAAATTCATGCGGCGCCACCGGGCCGGTATGGCGGCGGCACTTATCGTGACGCTGGCAGTAATAGTTGGCACGATGGGTACCACCGCTGGACTCATCCGGGCCCTTCGCGCGGAGCGCAATGCAACTGAAGAGGCCGCAGCGGCCCGACAAGTGTCGGATTTCCTGGTCGACCTGTTTCGAGTCTCGGATCCCCAGGAAGCACAGGGCGAGACCATTACGGCGCGCCAGATCCTAGACGTTGGGGCTGAGCGGATCTTTCGGGAGTTACGCGACCAGCCGCTGACTCATGCTCGCCTGATGGACACGATTGGAACGGTGTACGGCAATCTCGGCTTGCTCGAGGAATCGGCAGATCTCCTCGAGTCGGCTCTCGAAGCCAGACAGGCGCTTCTAGAAGGCGACAGCCTGGAGGTGGCCGAGAGTCTGCACAATCTTGCGGTCCTCTATGAACTGCAAGGTCACTACCTGGAAGGTCAAGCCTTCGCGCAGCGTGCCTTGTCGATTCGCGAAGCCGAGCTTGGCCCCGAGGATCCGAAGGTGGCAGATAGTCTGATGGCTCAGGCGCGAAACCTGGTCGGTCGATCCGAGCATGCGCAGGCAACACCGCTGTTCGAGAGGGCCCTATCCATTCGGGAGACCGCTCTCGGTCCCGAGGACTCCGCGGTAGCCGAGAGTCGTAGCTCGCTTGCCATTACCCACTGGCGACAGGGAAACTTTGAAGCGGCCGAGCGCCTGCTGCTGGAAGCACTGGCGACCTACGAGAGAGCCTTGGGTCCGAACGACTACCGGATCTCGAGTACCCTCAACGACCTGGCGATTTTCTACTGGAGCCAGGACCGGTTGGTGGAAGCGGAGCCGCTGCTCGAGCGTGCTATCGCCATCAAGGAGCGGGTCCTTGGGGCCGATCACCCGAGTCTCGCGAACAGCCTCAACAACCTGGCCCTGATCTACGACGAGCAGGGTCGAGCCGACGCCGCCGAGCCGCTGGTGAAGCGGGCTCTTGCCATCTTGGAAGAAAAGCTAGGGAGCGAGCACGACACTACTGCGCTGGGCTTGGCCAATCTCGCCTGGATCTACTACCGACAGGGCAAGTATGAGGAGTCCGAGCCGTTGTATGTTCGAGCTCTCGGAATTTATGAAAGAACAGTAGGTCCGAATCACACGAGTGTCGCGATCCTGCTTCGGGATTGGGCCCGGCTCCACGCCGATTTGGGTGACTACGCCAGAGCCGAAGAGCTGCTGCAGCGCTCCGCTGAGACCTGGGAGACTGTAGCCGGTCCGCAACATCCAAACCTTGCAGAATGCCTCGACTCGCTTGCCGATCTCTATGTCGAGCAGGGAAAGCTAGTCGACGCAGAGCCCCTCTACGAAAGGGCTCTGGCGATCCGGGTGGAAAAACTCGGGGCCGATCACCCCTCCGTAGCTGAAACGCTCGAGGCCTACACTGAGCTTCTTCGTAGCTCCGGCCGTGCCCGCGAGGCCGAAGAAATCGACAAAAAGATTGTGTTGCGGCTGGAAGAAACCTAGACTTCCACCCGCAATGCCTCGGCTCTCAAAACAAGAACGAGCTCAGCTGCTCGTGGTGCTCGCTCTCGCGATCGTGGTGCGGATCGGTGCGGCTTTCTGGCTGGGGGATTCGCTGTTGTTCGATGATGAAGCGGCCTATGTGGATGCCGCGCACGAATTGGTTCAAACGGGAGGTTTCGATGAGGGCTACCGCCGAGAGCCGGTCTATCCGGTGTTTCTTGCACTCCTGTCGCTCCCAAGTACTGGCAGCGTTTTGTCGCTTCGCATTGGTCAGGCCATGGTGGTTGGGCTCGGATGCTTACTCCTATTTGTTCTCGCCCGTTCGATGTTCGAGTTCCGAGTCGCGATTCTGGCAACTCTTTTCTACGCTCTCGACCCCCTTATGGCGATCGGTGGATCGCTTCTGTACTCTGAGGCCTTCGCCGCCGTCGTTCTGCTTGCCAGCCTTGTCTTGGTGAGATTGGCGTGCAAGAAGGACTCTCTTTGGGTGTCGGCAACGGTCGCTCTATCGCTGGGTTTGCTGGTCCAGATTCGGCAAATCAGTTTTGTGCTCCTTGTTGTTCTGGCGGGCTGGTTGTTCAAGTGCATTCCGGCCTCATTTGCACGACGACTGCTCCACATGGGTGTCATCGGTCTGCTATTCGTGGCGACCATTGCCCCTTGGGTCATTCGCAACTTCGAGATCACGGGAGAGTTTGGACCGCTAGCGACGGAGGGTTTTATGCAAACGGCACCGGTTGAAGGGGCGGAAGAGATCGAGGGCGGCTACTTGATGTTCATGGCGACCTGGATTTGGCATCACCCGGACGAGTTTGTCGAGAGATTCGGGCGCAACTTCCTGCACTTCTGGGAGCCCTATCCGACTCGTTTGTGGGTCGATGACGCCGAGAAAACAGCCGAGCTTCATAGTAGAGACTCCCGCCTGCCGGAAAAGCCAAAGCTGCCGATCACCTCCAGAAATATCGTCAGTGCATTCTCCTTCGGTGTGGAGATGACTCTGGCCGTCGTGGGGGTAGTGGTTGGTTGGCGGACTCGCCGCCCGGAGATCTTGTTTATCGGGCTGGTTGTGCTCGCCTACTCCTTGGGCTATTCGATTTTCGAAGGAAGGACGAGATACCGCATACCCATCACGCCAGAGATCTTTGTGTTGTCAGGTCTCGGGCTGGCATTCGTACTCGATCGCTACTTTGGCCGGAGCTACTCGAGCTCCAGCCTGAGCGAACGGTAGACCTCCAGGGTCTGCGACGCTGTGCTCGCCCAGCTGAAAAGCTTCGCTCTTTTGAGCGATCTTCGCTTCAGCTCGCGACAGAGCTCATCGTCGTCGGCCAAGCGACGAAAAACGGCGCCGATTTCTTGTTCGTCCTCGGCGTCGAAATAGAGCGGAGCCTTACCAAGAATCTCAGGCAGCGCCCCTCTCTTGGACGCCGCGACGGGAGATCCGAAACTCATGGCTTCCAGAGGAGGCAGGCCAAAGCCTTCATCGAGCGATCCGATCAGAAAAGCACGGGCATGGCGGTAAAGACATGCGAGGTCCCGATCGGTTGTGAACCCCAGGACAAGAAGGTTCGGCGATAGCCGCTCGAGGGCTGTCTCGAGGAACCTGGGCGTGGCGCCCCATCCAGGTTTGCCCGCAATGACAAGCCGCGGAAACTGCTCCTTGCCCTGTGATGCCTGCTCGAAAGCTGAGACCAAGCGTTCAAAGTTCTTGCGCGGCTCCTGTGTACCGACCGCCAGGAAATAGGGAGCCGTGCCCCCAAGGATCGAGTCGAGTCGTTCACGGCTCGGACAATCCGGAAAGGGTCTTGGTGCCTCGAGAATCACGGTTGTGCGATCCGACTTTCCCCAGAGTGCCTCCATACGTTCGAGGGTGGCTCGTGATACTGCGATGACACGACCGCTGGCTCGCGTAGCCAACCGCAGCACCAGGTAGGCGAGGCGGGTCTTGACGGTGGACACGCCGGGCGAGATCGCAGGCGCCAGGTCGTGTACCGTGAGTACCGCCCGACGTCGTAGAGCGAGGGGAACCAGGGCACTGCTTGGTGCGTGGTAGATGTCGCCTTGGACGCTCGAGAACAGCTTTCTTGCCCGGAGATGCCATCCGAGCCCATCAGGCAGGATCAATAACTGGCACTTTGGCCCGAGTGGGAACGAGTCACCATCCACGGCACGATCGCCAAGAAGGACCAGGCTCGGGGAATCCTCCAACGCAGCCAGGGCACGGACCAGATTGGTGACGTACTGACCGATACCGGCAGGGCTGTCACCGGCCGGCCGGACATCGATCACCACCTTCAATGCGGTGTGAGCGTTGGGCACTGCTTTCCTTTCACCAGGGCTACCTAGGCTGTCGTTTAATAAAGCCTTTACAATCAATCACTTACAGCCAGCAATAAGAGGGTGTTCCACCTGTCCCCTTCTCATGTTACCGTCATGTTACCTACGTGTCGCAAGTCGCTAACGACCCCTATTTGTTTTCCTCAGACCCCCCAAGTAAGTGACAGAAAGAAGCCATAGAGTGGAGTAGTCCCAGTTGCGTCATTTGCGTCTTTGCGTCTAAGTGATTTATTTGCAGTGGGTTAGAGTAGACGCAAATAAAACGGTTTGCGTCTTGCGCTGAGCGTTTGCGTCGAGGTTGCGACGTAGACCACTACCCTACCGGCATTTCCCAATTTGATAGGGTTCGTTGAGGACTGTCTGGGGTCGCCATGATCACCTTGATTCTAGTAAGTGAGCCCGGTCAAGTGTCCGTGCAAGTCGTAACCTACGGCGAAGACGGCCAGCGCGCCGTGCTGCGTCAAGACGTGCGGCCCGGCGAGAGTTTCGGTCTGTGGTCCTACGATGAACTCCAGAAGATGGGCACGGGCGCACACGAAGTCGAAGACAGGCCCTTCACGGCTAGCGAGTCGGGACCGATACCTCCAGGCGGTGACTAGGGCTTCTTGTTCAGCACAACACCGCCTACCTTGCCACTCTATTATTCATTCCTCCGATGGCACGCGCCCCTTCGGACGAAAGGAATACGTCATCGAAATCTACAGAAGTAAGTTTACGAGTGCGCTGCGTAGATCCTGCCAGACAGAGATCGATACGCTGCCGGAGCGAGGCTTACTCTCCGCTAGGAAGTCTATGAACTCAATCGACCGCTCTATGAGAGGCCGTGCCTCTGCTGGCAGATTCCATTGCTTGTCCTCGATACTTCCCTGTCTCGCTCTAAGGTAGGT
>CAXMQZ010000002.1:0-77120 GCA_964195975.1 uncultured Polyangiaceae bacterium
TGATCATGCCAAGAAACGCCGGATTGGCAAAGCGACCGAGTCTGCCGCGGATCAGCGTCTTGCGCTCCTCACCCAACGCGTAGGTCACACCCACGCGGGGCTGGATCGCCGACCACTTGAAGCCACCGGCATCGTTGCCTAGAAAGTCGATATCCGGCATGACCTCTGGAAACGCGGGGTTCCCATCGACCAGAAACGCCTCGTTCTCACCATCGGAGGTGTCGTACCTGAGACCCGCATTGATCGTCCACTTACCCCAGGTCATCGTGTCCTGCACCCAAGCGCCGGTGTATTGGAGCGTACTGACCGCCGGCCCCTGACGATAGGCATAGAGGAAGGCCAGGTCGTTCACACGCGATGGCGGCAGACCAAACGGTGCCAGGTTGGCGAGAGTCTGGTTACCCTGGAAGCTACCGTCGTAGTTCAGGATGTCGCGACCCGGATAGGTCCAGTCCGATGAGGTCTCGACGTCACGAATTCGACCACCAAACTTGATCTCATGATTCAGAGATCCGCTGGTGGCGAAGTAGGTCGCATCGATCTTGAGCTCCGAGCTCGGACGACGGGCGAAACCGCAGCCTACACCTTGTTGGACACCGCTGGCGGGAATAAACTGCTCCTGGCCATCGGGTCCGCAGCCACCGGTCGATGCCAGCGAGAAACCACCGTCGACATAGACATACTGACCACTGAGAAAGAAGTTCGAGCCGAACACATGCGTGTCCTCGAACTTCGAAATCCCGGTCGGACCACGTTGGTTCCACAGCGCGTTGGCCGCCTTGTTTGACGCGGCGCCACGACCGAACTTCTTCTTGTCACCGTTGTTAAACGATGCAACAGCGGAGTTGGCGGCCGTGAACTGAGCATTCAGTTTGATGGCCGTGTTCTCCAGGATCGTCCGGTCGGTGGTGCCGATCGAGGTGATCTTGGCGATGTCGTTGTTACCCCACGACGCCCAAGCCCACAGACGGTCACGCCACAGCGGACCACCGGCTTCGAAACCGTAGTCCTGCACACGGTCGACCTGATCGGCCGTGAAGTTGGTCTGATTGGGGCCGAGATCGCTCGGGTCGACGCTTATGTTGCCCTGATCCAGGGCACCGAAGTAACCCTTCTGATCGGTCAACATAAACCGAGCCGAACCACGAAACTCGTTGCTACCCCGCTTGGTCACCAGGTTGATGGTCACACCCGGGACATCACGGGTCACATCCGAGCCACCGGTCTGCAGCTGATACTCGGCAAACTGGTCGAAGTCATAGTACGTCGGGGATGAACCCGCCGCTGAGCGGTCGGTGATCTCTGCACCATCCAGATAGTAGGTATTCTGGGCCTGGCCCGTACCCGCACCGATAAAGCTCGACTGCTGACCACTCTGGTCACCACCGACATTCACACGGTCAAGCAACACACCTGCGGCCTGAGTCATCAGGACCCAGGGATCACGGGCGCTAGGAATCTTCTCCAGCTCGACCTGCGAAATCGTGGTACCGGAGCTGATCTTGCGCTCATCCAGGATCGGGCTCTCGGAGGTCACAGTGATGACCTCTTCGACCGCGCCTGAAAGTGTAAGCAAGATCTCGGTATTACGATTAATAGATACGACTACGCTTGGATACTCGACGGTTGAGAAACCCTCGAGCTCCGCTTTCACCTGCCAGGCGCCCGGAGCGAGACCCAGAAATCTAAAGCCACCGTTTGCATTGGTGACCTGGAGCTGAGTCGCGCCGTAGCCTGCCAGCGTGACGGTGACACCTGGAAGTGCGCTGCCGTCGGTATCGGATGCGGTACCGAAAATGTTACCGGTATCCTGGGCAAGCGCCGCTCCCGCGGTGCCAATGAGCAGAACCGTCGCCAAAGCAACGACTCCTCGCCAGTTCTTAGGTTGCATGATTGAATGCCTCCCTTTCATCGGTTGTTGGATGCGGCCGAATCGTTTGGCTTCCACGCTCGGCCACCGCTTCGATACAACTTGCGGTTTCCCACTCGGACACCGCAGATTGTGCGGTCGACTCATACTGGTAAGTCAGCCTTGGATCGATTTCCATGGACGGGGTATTCAGCAAGGCATATGCCAATCGACCTCGAATACCAAAAGCACACTAAGTCGTTCAAATTAAAAGACTTATATTTTGAATTTGAAATCCAAACTCTTGAATGGAAGGAATATCTAGATTTCTGGTTTGATTACGTCCAAACCAATGAATCTTGCTCCCCTAGCCTGGCGAGCCCTGATTGGTATAGTTCAAGTCGATCGGAACCGAACGAACCTCGAGGATCACTAATGATGCGATTACGCGGGTGGGCGATTATTGCTGTGGCATTCGGTTTGACGGTGGGATGCGGCTCGAGCGGTGCTCAGAAGCGAGCCTACAAATCTCAGTCGAAGGTGCACCAGGAGCGCCTCAAACTCGTGGACGAGTACAAGAAGTGCCTTGACAAAGCGGGCGATGACAACGCGAAGATCGAGGCCTGCGATTCCTATCTGAAAGCGGCAGAGGCTCTGAAATAGCTCGATGGGTGCGAGTTGTCGATGAGTTGGTTACCCCTATTCGGAGTGTTCTTTGTCGGGCTGGCTCTAGGAGCTGCCCTATCCATACTGCTGCGCAGCAGACGGGCCGATGACACGATTGTCGATGCAGCCAGCCGCGCCTCAGCTGCTGAAGCGGCCCTTGAGATCGAACAAAAAAACTTGCACGAGCTCGAAGCGGAGCTGAACGCCGCGCAAGGCTCTCTGCGCGAGATGGATCGTCAGGTGGCAGTCACTACCGAGCGCGAGTCGCGAGCTCAGCAGATGATTGAAGAGCTGAAAGCCTTCTCCGAAGCGAGCCGCAAGTCTCTCGGGGACAATTTCAAGGCGCTGGCAGCCGATGCCCTGGCTGGGAGTAACAAGCAGTTTTTGGATTTGGCGGAGCAGCGGTTGGCCACCAGTGAAGAGAGAGCACGAGCCGAGCTGGATGAGCGCAAGATCGCCATCGAGTCGCTCCTGAAGCCCCTGGGAGACGGTCTCAAGTCGCTGGATCAAAAGACTGCGGAGATCGAGAAGGCTCGCGTCGACGCATACTCGCGCATCGATCAGCAAGTGCAAATGCTGGCTGAGGCCACCAGCGGCCTCCAAGAGAAAGCCATATCCCTGGTCAGCGCCTTGAAGGGCTCACAGGTGCGAGGGAGATGGGGTGAGATGGCACTGCGTAGGGTCGCCGAGCTTGCAGGCATGACAGACCACTGCGATTTCGAGGAGCAGACTTCGATCGGCGATGGCAAACGCCCTGACATGATTGTCCAACTACCCGGTGAGCGTTTCATCGCTGTCGATGCCAAGGCTCCGCTCAGCGCGTATCTCGAAGCTACCGAGGCCACGAACGACGAGTTGAGAGAGAAGGCGCTCGAGCGGCATGTCAAGGCTCTCAAAGGTCATATCAAAAGCCTCGCCGATCGCAACTACGCAGAGACCCTCGGCTCAGAGCTCGATCTCGTGGTCATGTTCCTGCCAGGGGACCCATTTCTCGCTGCAGCCTTCGCCAAGGACCCTGATCTTCAGGTCGAAGCTTTGAGATCCAAGGTTCTGATCGCTACGCCAACAACTCTTATCGCTCTGCTCAGAACGGTGGCTATCTATTGGCAACAGAGATCGATGGCGGAGAACGCCGAGGCAATCGCGGACACGGCTCGCGAGCTATACGAACGGGCAGCGAAGTTCGGTGAGGATCTTGCGAAGATTGGCGTCGGTCTGAATACCGCCCTCAAGGCCTACAATACCGCTGTGGGCTCCTTCGACCGACGCCTGATTCCGATGTCGAGAAAACTGGAAGAAATGAAAGTCGCCGAACAGAGCAAGCGCGAGCTCAATGCACCCGATCCGATCCTGGACGAACCACGGAAGTTGGCCGAGTAGAGATGGTGCTCGCGAGGGCGAGATACCCTTAGGGTCCCCGCGGCTTTTGTTTCTCGACTTCGCCGATCATGGGGACGAACCGAACGGGTATGATTTCCCGTCGCTCGACCCCATCGGCGGTTTTAGTCAAAACCAAGAGATCTTGGAAAAAGTCACCAACCGGGATCACCAGCTTGGCACCCACTTTGAGTTGACCGATCAGGGGCTCTGGGATTTCGCCAGGCGCGGCTGTCACCATGATCCCATCGAACGGCGCCTGCTCTGGCCATCCTTGGTACCCGTCACCGATCCGAACATGGATGTTGTCGTATCCGAGATCCGACAAGGTGTGCTCGGCCTTTTCACCAAGCTCTTCGCGAATCTCGATCGTATAGACCTCGCGTGCCAGTCTTGAAAGCACTGCGGCCTGGTACCCGGACCCGGTACCAATCTCCAGGATTTTCTCGGTTCCATCGAGCTCGAGCAAAGAAGTCATGAGGGCCACGATGTAAGGCTGAGAGATCGTCTGACCCGATCCGATGGCAAGCGGACCATCGACATACGACTGCTCCCGAAGACGGTCGGGCACAAAAACATGCCTCGGAACCTCCGCCATCGCTTTTACTACACCAGAGTTGGTAACCCCCCGGCTGACGATCTGCTCCTCGACCATCATCCGCCGCTGAATCGGATATGACCGATCCTGAGAGTAGGTGGGCATAGGTCTGGCGGCCACGAGAAGAAGTAGAACGACGAGAAAGATTTTCAACTCGGAATTCTTGCTTTGCATACCGTGACCTGAGGTCTTAGGTGTCCTCGGTAGTCGACAGATCATATGATGGCACAACCTGGTTTTCGTTGGTATTACATTCTTGATACAGCATCTCGGCACTGATATGCACTTCCCAAGCTATGGAGCTGCAATTGCCGAGCCAACGCGAGCAAATCCCGGACGCAAGAGATCGATAGAATGCATTCCTCATGAGAATCGCATTCACGAATATCGGCTGTAAGCTGAATCAGGCGGAGCTCGACGAAATGGCTCGCATCTTCGCCAATGCAGGTCATGAGATCGTACCGTCAGTCGAGGATGCCGAGATTCATGTCGTCAACTCTTGCACGGTCACTCATGTCGCGGCTCGCGACTCGCGCAAAGTCGCACGCCGAGGTCGCCGAAGAAACCCGCTTCTCAAGACAGTGCTGACCGGCTGCTACGTCTCGGCTGAGCCTGAAGCGGCTGCAGCGCTTGCAGGAGTGGACCTGGTGGTGTCCAACACCGAGAAGGAGACGCTGTTGGAACGACTACACGAGACATTTCCGGAGTGTGTCCCACCGACCTCAGTCTCCGCCGATGTTCTGACACCCCACCTGGCGATCGAACTCGGGCACAGCCGCGCCCTTGTCAAGATCGAGGACGGCTGCAATATGAATTGCAGCTTCTGCATCATTCCTTTCACTCGAGGTAGGCAACAGAGTCGAGATCCGCTCGAAGTCGTGACTCGAGTGCAGAGACTAGAAGCCATGGGCTATCGAGAAGTCATCATTACGGGAGTCCAGATCTCCTCCTATAGGAGCAACGATCTCGGTCTGTTTGAACTTGTTCAAAGTATTCTGGCGAGTACCGACTCGATCCGGCTGAGGCTGACTTCAATTGCGCCGTGGGAGTTCGATCCAAGACTGTTGGAACTGTTCGACAGCAAGCGTCTTTGCCGCCATTTTCACCTGTCGCTACAAAGTGGCTGCGCCGCTACGCTACGACGTATGCGCCGGCCCTACTCTCCTGAGCAGTTCCTGCGACTGGCGGACCAAATTCAGTCCGAGGTTCCCGGAGTCGCTCTAACCACCGACATCATCGTGGGGTTTCCAGGCGAGACCGACCGCGAATTCGAGCGAAGTCTGGAATTCGCCAAGAAGGTCGAATTCGCTCGAGTCCATGCCTTTCCCTACTCCCAGCGTCCCGGCACCCAGGCCTGCGATCATCCCAACCAGCTACCCCATCCGATCAAGCGTGAGCGCATGCGGCGGATGCTCGAGATGGCGCAAGATTCTCAAATACGGTTTCAAGATCTGTGTTTGAACACCGAGACCCAGGTGTTGTGGGAAGATGAAAGGGAAGGCTACTGGATAGGAACGAGCGACAACTATTTGAGGGTGCGTTCGGGAGCTTCAGCGGATCTCTCGGGTCGGATCACGACGGTCTTGCTCACGGCATCGGATGCAAATGGTATGTGGGGCCGTCAAGAAATGGACGAGACTTCTGCGCGACAACCTCGATTTGGCCGAACTGGCACCGGAGAAACTCTTCGATCGATCGGCAACAAGGGGGCTTCTCGATCTCTCGCACGACTGTAAGACCCGACTTCCTGACTCTGGACGAGATCGCCGATCGCATCGATGGCGTAATCGAGAGATCGCCCGCAGATGAAACTGAGATTGTCTGGATCGAGAAACTCTCAGACCAAGCTCAAAACAAGAACAAACAAATAGAAATCAAGGCGCAGCGTGAGCGCACGATTCTGATCAGAGTAATCGATCGGAAAAGAGTCGGTAGCCACCGAACCGGAATAGCGGAGCCGGGTGAGCTCGACAGCGCGGTACGTGCTGCCATAGCGCAATCGCGAAGCCGCGAAACGCTACCCGGGCTACTACATTTCTCGGCAGACGATTCGCCACTACGAACTGGTGAAGATCGTCTCTGGGACCAGGAGATTGCCAATCTTCGCTCCAGAAAAGTAGAAGCATTGTTCGATCCTTGGCTTCGCCGCCGAGGAACCATCCGACTGGATTGGGCAAAGGCGCGGATTGCGGTGTTTAACAGTCGGGGTATTCGACGCCAGACAGCAGTGACGGCCGCCAGCATCGAGGCCCGACTGAGCCGAGCTCCTGGAGCCGGGCGGGCTGCCGAAGCGTCACGGTTTCTGAATCTCCTCGAACCTCGTGCTGTAGTCGAGCGAGCAAGGAGTCTCCATGCTTCGGGTGAAGTTGCCGAGTTGCCGGGATTGCCAATAACCGTGATGTTGTCGCCCGAAGCGACATCGAAGTTGATAGACATCCTGAACCGCGTAGCTTTCTCCGCGGTCTCCTACTACAGCGGCAGCTCTTTTCTGCGCGAGCACCTGGATGTACAGGTATTCGATCGATCAATCAACCTGCGAGACGATGCTGCTGATCCAAGAGGATTGTCATTCCCATTCGATCTCGAGGGATCTCCAAAACGACCGATACACCTGATCCTGAAGGGATCACCCAAGACACCGGCTCTTGACCAGAGACAAGCCGCCCAGCTTGGGCTTGCGCCCACAGCACACGCGATCGGCGGCAATGACGCGCGCGCGATGAATTTGTTCCTGGATACCGGTGACGTCTCCGACTCGGAGCTGATTCGATCTGTAGACAACGGCCTCTGGATCGGATGGCTGGATCGTGTCGAGTGCTTCGAGCCATCCAGAGTTCAAGTACGGGCCCGGGCCAGCAGTGTTCGTCGGATCGAGAATGGCGAGCTGTCTTCGGCAATTCCGGACCTGATCTGGGAAGACAGTTTGCTCCGAGCCTTCTCGAATCTGGTCGGAATCGGCTCATCACCGGTTCAACGGATTAGCCAGGATGGATTTCTCGGCGGCATCTCGACACCCAGCATGGCCTTCTCCGGGGTCTCTCAGCTGCGCCTAGATAGCTGAGCTAAGAGCTCCCGTTCAAGCTCTGTCGCCTCAGCAAGACAAGAGTCTGGTCGTCACCCTGACTTTGACCCTGCGCGAACTCAGTGACGGCGTGCTCCACTGCAGCGACGATCTCTCCTAGTGGCCTATTCTTCAGGGTCACTGCTAGATCCTTCAATCTCGGGAGACCGAACTCCTCATCCGATGGCGAAAGGCTCTCGGTGATTCCGTCGCTGTAGACGCACATAAGGTCACCACATTCCATGACAAAAGAGCCCGCCTCGAAGACCCCCCCCTCGAAGAGCCCGACAGGCAGGCCGCCAGACCCAAGCTCTTCCACCTCACCGCTAGCCCGAATCAGTAGGGCAGGATTGTGACCCGCATTGACGTAGATGACTTTGTTCTGCGGGGCATCCAGTTCAGCGATAAAAAGCGTGATGAAAAGGTTGGGAGCACTCGACTCAGCAATGTGCTGATTTAGATGCTGGATCAGATCGGGACCGACCTCAGTCTGATTCACCAACAGACGAAGAGCCGAATGAATGGTCGACACCATCAAGGCCGCCGCCATTCCCTTGCCCGACACGTCGGCGAGAACCGCCGTCACTCTTCGGTCTCGAACGCTAAGGAGGTCGTAGTAGTCGCCTCCGACATGCCGCGCCGGGCGACTCCATCCGGCCAACTCATATCCTTCCAGTCTCGGCACGACATCGGGGAGCAGGCGTCTCTGGATATCGGCCGCGAGCTCCAAATCTCGTTCGAGTCTCTCCTTTTCCAGGGCCTCCCTGTGAAGGTGCGCGGTCTCTAGCGCGATCGCGACCTGGTTAGCAAACAGAGAAAGGGTCCGACGATCGGCTTCTTGAAATTTGCCGACTCCCTGACGGCTCTCTTTGTCAGCAACGACGAGCAGGCCTTGTGGTCTGCCGTCGGATCCGATCGGGACCGCCATCAGATAGCAGGCCCCTGGCAAAATATCCTGGGTCTCGAGCGAGCGATCCTCGAGAATCAACTGAATCTGGGGATCGTCCAAGGGCAACTCGCTCTTGGCATCTCCGCCCAATGTATGGTCAAGCAGATACCGACTGTCCTGACGCAAGTAGAGAGCTCCTCGGCGAGCGTCTAAAAGCGACACCGCGCGAAGAAGAGCCTCCTCGCCCAGATCTTCCAAATTGAGCATTGAAGCGATTGCCAGACCAACGTCGTAGAGAGCTTCGAGCTCGACGCCACGGTAATTGACGACGAAACTCTCTTGTTTCAGTCGCAGTCGCAGGATGGCCGCCTGCAGGGTTGAAGAGAGGGCCAGGGCCAAGGGGCCACTCAAATCCGCTGGCGACGTCTCGGTGGAAGTGTAGATCAAGAGTCCGCCAGGCAGTTCGAGTCGCTCACCCGAATTCGACTCTCCGTCCTGAATCGATACCGGAAAGCTACCGACTCCACACGAGGCCTGCCGCTCGAAGCTTTCATCGATCTCCGTGTAAAGCGCGGCACCACTCAGATCGTTCTCTTGGCAGAAAAATTGGAGGAGTCGATGCAGAAAAAGCCGCTCGCTTCCGGCTTTCGAAGCCGAGCTGAGAACGTCTTCCCAGCTTAGCCTCTCAGCGGAAGAGGTCGCGGGCTGATCCATGGTTTCTACCTAGGCGGTCAGCGAACCGACCGCGGTCTCTTCGGTGTCGAAGATCCTGGCGTACTGAGCAAGACCCATGATGTGAAAAGTTTTTTCGATCGTTGGCGTCAGGTTGCAGAACGCGAGTACACCGTCGATCTCGAGCATCTTCTCGATAATCTCGATGAGGATAGAAATACCGATCGAGTTAACAATCTTTGTACCTTCCAAGTTGAGCAGGAGGATCTTGTGATCGTTGTCGATCAGATCATAGGCGACCCTGGCAATCTCCTCCCCCCCCTGGTTGTTGATGTAGCCCTCGGTATAGATCACCGCCAGAGGAGTTCGGCGGTCGACGCTTACTTTTAACATCTCTGTCATCGTCCGCTCTCCGATATCAGCGCAGCTTGCTCATGACGACTGTCGTTCCGTTCGGGCCGGATTGAATATCGACTTCGTCCATTAGACCACTAATTATGGTTAGACCCCAGCCACGTTTGTTCTTGGCTTTGAGCTTCTCTTCGATTCGCGGCTTTTTCAGCTTCTCAGGAGAAAATCCGACCCCGTGATCTCTTATTGTGATCTGGAGCTTCTCGGGTTCTTCGCCACCCAGAACCGCAAACTTGATCTCGACAGTAGGATCATCAGCCTTGCTGTGCTCAAAGCTATTGATACAAGCCTCGACCACGGCCATGCGAACCTCGTCTATCTTATCGGAGCTCATATCCATAAACTCCGCCATGGCAGTTGCGGTCTTGCTCGCCGCAATCTCCATGTCTGGCAACATCGGGAGAGTTAGCGTTACCTCCCTCAAGATGGCGCTATTCACCATAGCTCGACACTAATACTCCAAGCACTGCACTTCGCACCGGCCTTTTAGAAAGCCAGGTATAACTGGAGCAGGTAGACTGCAATTGGCTGAATGCTATCGCTAACCAGGAGCCATCCAAAGGCGAGCACCGACATGGTGCTGAGAGCTGGCAGGATAGGTATCTGGGGGACAGCTAGGACATTTCGGATCGATCGCAGCATCTGAGTTCTCCCTGGTTCGGTCCCCTAGTGGAGCAATCTTGTTGCCAGCTTGCCAGGATTCCTGGTTCTAGCTCATAAGTCGTTTCCTTTCAGACTGTTAGACCCTTCATCATGGTCCGGACACGTGACCTGAGTCAGTCGCATGTGCGACAAATCGCCGCGCCCAAGAGAGCTGACTCACTTTGTCTTGGATCGAGATAGTCTATCTTGTACCATCTTTGGGCACACTGCGAAGATTTGCCGCACGTGCGGCAAATCTTCGCAGTGTGCCCTCTCCAAGAATTAACCACTCAATATCCTTTTCGCTGGAGCGTGCGGCGGTTGATACCCAGGATCTCGGCTGCCCTGCTCTTGTTGCCGTCCGTCATATCCAATACACGAGCAATGTGTCTTCGTTCCGCTGAATCGAGATCTAGTGGACCTGGACCGGTCGTTTGGGATGAAATACCGATTAGCGAGCGAATCATCTGGGGATCTATCAATCCCTCCGCAAGGGAGATCGAAGCCTCGACGAGGTTCTGAAGCTCACGCACATTACCAGGAAAGTCGTGGGCCATGATCTCGCCGAGAGTATCGGCGGAAAATCGAGGAATTTCGATTCCCTCACGCTGACAAAACTCTTCCGCAAAGTGGTGTACGAGGTGTGGGATGTCTTCTCGTCTGTCTCTGAGGGGTGGCAGCTGGATCTCGACTCCCTTGAGACGATAGTAGAGATCCTCTCTGAATCGCTGATCCGCTACCAAAGCTTCCAAATCCTGGTGGGTGGCTGCGACAAGGCGGACGTCCACGGCTGTGGGCCGTTGCCCGCCAACCCGAACAATCTCTCGCTCCTGTAGAGCCCGTAGCAACTTGACCTGGAGGGAAAGGTCCATGTCCCCAATCTCATCTAGAAATAGCGTCCCGCCGTCAGCAAGCTCGAACTTACCCCGTCGTGCGTCCACCCCGGTGGCCACACCTCCCTCGATCCCAAACAACTCGCTCTCCAACAGAGTCTCAGGGATCGCCCCACAGTTGACAGCGACCAGAGCCCCATCTCGGCCCGACTGCAAATGGAGCAACTTGGCCACAAGCTCCTTACCGGTGCCGCTTTCGCCCCGTACGACGACACTCACACTACGCGGAGCAACACGTTCGACCCGCTCGAGTACCTGACGCATCGGCGCCGCAGAAGCGACAATGCGCTGCCCAGCCACCCTGTCCGAGAGATCGTCACGAAGAGCCTTGTTCTCTTCTTGCAATCTTTCGCGTTGAGCCTCCAAATCTTCAACCTGCCGCGCACTGTCCAACGCGACTCCCGCCAAAGCCGACACCGATTCGAGGAATCGACGATCCTCGACAGTAAATCCCGCCCGTTCGCCGCCCCGCTGCTCCTTGTCCAAGACCGCCATGTATCCAAGGTAGACACCTCGGTTGGCAAGTGGGGTAGCTAACACTTCCTGAAAAGGTCTCCGGGCCAGATCACCGTCGCGTCGCGACAGTGACTGGCCGCTCGCCAGAAGCTCCCTCCACAACGACTCTTCGAGCAATGCGGCCGCGTCTGGTGGACCTCCTGACCAGCCTACGCTGGTAACGCTGCGAGGGGCCCCGTATTCATCTCGGGTTACTGCGACAGCCGCTCCTGGATCCAGAACGGCACAAACGCGCTGCAAAAGCTCGTCGATCAACTCCTGCTCCTGCCGATACGCATTGAGCGTCACGGCCAGGTCGTAAAGCGTCTCGAGCTGCAGGATCCGACGCTTCTCAGCGAAAGTCGTTCGCTCAGAGTTCATAGCTGGCTCCTGATTCTACAGGGAATTGCCTGCTCTCGAAGATCTCGGTTGCGCTAAGAGATCGTCCGAGCCAAAAACTGGCCGGTATAGCTCTTTTTCACTTTCGCTACCTTCTCGGGTGCGCCGCTCGCCAAGAGCTCGCCACCTCCAGCCCCTCCATCCGGTCCAAGATCAATCAACCAATCCGCGGTTTTGATGACTTCCAAGTTATGCTCGATCACAACCACGGTATTCCCCAAGTCGACTAAGCGCTGCAGAAGTTTGAGCAGCTTTCCAACATCGTCAAAATGGAGCCCGGTGGTTGGTTCATCCAACAGATACAGGGTTCGACCCGTCGATCTCTTGCAGAGCTCTTTGGCCAACTTGACACGCTGCGCCTCACCACCAGAAAGCGTGGTCGCCGGTTGACCCAAATGAATGTACCCGAGACCCACCTCATCGAGTGTCGACAAAATCCTTTCGATCGCCGGAATGTGTTGAAAGACCTCACGTGCCTGCTCCACTGTCAGATCCAAGATGTCGGCGATGTTCAGACCCTTGTAACGGACAGCCAGCGTTTCGCGATCGTAGCGCCGCCCACCACAAACTTCACAAGTCACATAGATGTCAGGCAGGAAATGCATCTCGATCTTGATCTGGCCATCTCCCTTGCAGGCTTCACACCGACCACCTTTCACGTTGAAACTGAATCGCCCGGGTTTGTATCCTCTTTTGCGGGCTTCTGGCGTCTTGGCCATGAGGGATCGAATGTGCTGGAAAACATTCGTGTAGGTGGCCGGATTGGATCTGGGCGTTCGGCCGATTGGGCTCTGGTCGATGGCGATTACTTTGTCGAGATGCTCCAAACCCTCGATGGAATCATGCGTACCTGCACGTTCGCCCGCTCTGAAGAAGTGGGTCGCCAGTGCTCGATAGAGGATGTCGTTCACCAGGCTACTTTTTCCCGACCCCGAGACACCGGTCACGACAATGAACAGTCCCAGAGGCAGTTCCACCGAAAGATCCTTTAGGTTGTTGTGACGCGCGCCCTTGATCACGAGTCTTCGTTCGCTTGGTTTTCGGCGCTCTGCGGGCGTTGGGACTCGGAGCTCTCCTCGGAGATACTTGCCTGTGAGGGAATTTTCGTCGAGCTCGACGGATGCGGGCGTGCCGGCTGCAATCACCTCGCCACCGTGAACTCCAGCTCCTGGTCCCAGATCGATTACCCAATCCGCGGCCCGAATCGTCTCTTCGTCGTGCTCGACCACCAGGACGGTGTTGCCCAGGTCCCGCATTCCCTGAAGGGTTGCTATCAACCGCGCGTTGTCTCTCTGATGAAGGCCGATCGAGGGCTCGTCCAGTACATACAAGACCCCCATTAGCTTGCTGCCAATCTGCGTCGCCAAGCGGATCCTCTGGCTCTCTCCTCCAGAAAGAGTTCCAGAAGCTCGGTCGAGACTCAGATATCCGACACCCACGGCATCCAGGAATTGCAGCCGATCACGAATCTCTTCCACGACTTTATGCGCTATTTTTCTCTGTCGGCTGCTCAGCTTGATCCCGGTGAGAAAGCGGCGCGCTTCTTCCACCGTCATTGCCGACACCTGATCGATCGACAAATCTGACACCACAACCGAAAGAGCCTCGGGACGAAGCCGCCGCCCATCGCAGTCTGGACAAGTGTCCACCGACATATACTTTTGAATCTCTTGATGGACCGACGGGGAGTCCGTGTCTTTGTAACGCCGTTCTAGGACACGAATGACGCCTTCGTAGCTTCCCTTCCATTTGTAGCTCGAGCGGCGCCCTTTCATCTCAAAAGTCATCTCTCGATCACCGCTGCCGAGGAGGATCACTTCGCGCACTTCCCTCGGCAGATCCTTCCATGGCGTTTCGAGAGAAAACCCCATATCCCCGGCAAGGGTTTCCAGCATCCTCATTCTCCACGAAGACCTAGAAGACCCCGTCCAGGGCGCAAGAGCTCCAGCTGAGATACCGCGATTGGGATCGACAATCACCTTGGCGGGATCCACCCCCATGTGGGTACCCAGTCCTGAACAGGACGGGCAGGCTCCGTAGGGACTGTTGAACGAGAAGAGCCGGGGGGTAATCTCGGCGAGGCTCGTCCCGCAATCGATACACGCGTAGTTCTGCGACAGGGTCTCCTCCGCGAGCCCCTGGGGTGCAACGACCATCAGACCACTTCCAACCTTCAACGCAGTCTCTATCGATCCGGAAAGTCTCTCTTCGATGCCGGGTTTCACGACCAGACGATCGATTACGATATCGATCGTATGCTTCTTCTGCTTGTTCAGCGCAGGAATTTCGTCGGCAATTTCAATCGTTTCACCGTCTATTCGAGCTCGAATGAACCCCTCTCGGACCATCTGCTCCAGTTGTTTCCGATACTCCCCCTTCTTTCCACGAACATACGGCGCATAGAGCACCACCCTCGACTGTTCGGGCAATTCCATCAAGCGATCGACCATCTGTTGAACGGTCTGCGGTCGGATTTCCTTGCCGCAGCTCGAACAATGCGGCACACCGATCGAAGCAAAGAGCAGTCGCAGGTAGTCGTGGATCTCGGTTACAGTGCCGACTGTCGATCTCGGGTTCTTTGAGACCGATTTCTGCTCGATCGAGATTGCCGGTGATAGACCCTCGATCGAGTCGACATCCGGCTTCTCCATCTGCTGCAAAAACTGCCTGGCGTAGGCAGACAGAGACTCGACGTAGCGTCGCTGACCCTCGGCATAAAGAGTGTCAAAGGCCAGTGACGACTTGCCCGAGCCCGACACGCCAGTGATGACAATCAGGCGATCACGCGGAATAGTCAGGTCGATGTTCTTGAGGTTGTGCTCACGGGCGCCGCGGATATTGATCGAGTCCATCGGGATCGGCAATCTAGCAGACTACGAGGCGACGGGGAATCAATATCGGAGGCCTCTCGTGACAGTCCATCAGCTGATAGAGTAATCCTAGAGGTCAAGAAAATGGAGTTTGAATACAAACACCAGGCAGCGACCCACAAACAAGTCGAGGGCTATCTGAACGAGCTCTTCGACAATCCCTATCTAGACCCTGAGAACGGTCATTTCTATGTCGGGTATGGCAGCACCATACTCGAGGTCTCGGTCGAGACCTATGGACCTGAGGAAACCGTCGTCATGGTGACCGCCTACTGCGCTCAGGGAATCGAGCCCGCAGAGGATCTCCTTTTGGGTCTGCTAGAGCTCAACCACGAGATGCCTATCGGTGCTTTCTCGTTGGTAGGTCAAGACGTGTTCTACTCTCACGCCCTGTTCGGCAAGACCCTCGGTCGCAAGAACCTGCTGGGAGCTATCGCGGCGGTAGCGAACATCTCCGACGAGTACGACGATCGAATTGTGGCCAAGTATGGCGGACAGACTGCGCTCGGGCGGATCCAGGACACTGGCGGTCGGCGCAAGCGTCGGTCGGCCAAGTCCAGCTAGGAGCCACGCCCCATAGCATCTCGCGCCTCTTTGTCGAGCTCTTTTTCTCTCGCCGCCTGCCGCTTGTCGTACAGCTTCCTCCCCTTCGCCAGAGCAATCTCGAGCTTGATTCGATTCTTTTTCAAATACATCGAGAGCGGGATACACGTCTGGCCGTGAATTGTCGTCCGACCAAATAGGCGGTCGATCTCCCGACGGTTCAGAAGGAGCTTTCTCGGTCGCTCCGGGTCATGATTCTGACGGTTGCCATGGCTAAACGGACTAATATGTGCTCCAACGAGAAACGCCTCGCCATCTCGAATCTCGACATAGCTGTCCTTCAGCTGGACACGACCCTCACGGGCGGATTTGACCTCCGTACCCAAAAGGACAAGCCCAGCCTCCATCTTCTCCAGGATTTCGTAATTGTGCCGAGCCCGCTTGTTCGTAGCCAGAGGCCGGCCTGATTGCTTACTTCTACCCATGACGGTCTCGTTCTTTGTCGAGCCTGCCCCTCCTCAGGCTTTTGGACCCGGCAGTCTATCGCTTTTCGCGCCCTGACCCAGTACCAGTGATGCTAGAGTCCACTATCAATGGGCGTTTTGACAGCTTTGACGCTGTCCGCACTTCTTTTCTTCGGCCCGTCAACCAAGGCGTATCTGTCCGATTTTCAGGTCTCGCTGGAAGGCCAGCGGGTCGTGGTGAACTTTGAGCTCGTCGACGGATTCACCGACGATCTGTTCGAGCGGATTCAAACAGGTTTACCTAGCGGATTCATCTTCGAGTTCGTCCTGGTGCGCGATCAGAAACGACTGCCCGACAACAAGATCGCCAAAAGTCAGCTCGAAGTCATTGCCATGTTCAACGCCGTGACTCGCGAGTACCTGGTCAACTACAAACAAGACGGCAAGCTGATCGATAGCCGTATTGCTCGGGACCGAGATGAGCTGGAATCAGCTATGACACAGTACGAGGGGCTGACTGTTTTTCATATCGATCAGATCAGCCCCGACAAACGGCTTGTGGTTCGAGCCCGAGCCGAGTTGGGATCCAAGACTACATTGCTAATAATCCCATCGAGCATAACCACCGACTGGTCTCGATCGAGAATATTCCACGCACCATAGCAACAGCTCTGGATCCGCTGTGTGGGTCAAATTGCTAAGAGAAACCAATGTCCATTCGCGAGCAACTTCAACGTCGCCAAAAGGATACCCGTTGGATTATCACGGGTCTGTTTGTGCTGCTTGCTGCCCTTGCGGGGATGTATTACCTCATTCAGCGCAGCCGCGATTTACCTTCAGAGCTCGTTACGAACCAAGTGCTGCTGTTTGTCCTCTGGTACATCAATCTGACACTGATTCTGGCGGTTCTGTTCGTGCTTTTGCGGAACCTGTTCAAACTCCTCGTCGAAAGACATCATCGAATTCTGGGTTCGAAGTTCAAGACCAAGTTGGTAGCGACCTATGTAGGTCTCTCTCTGATCCCCGTGTTGCTTCTTTTCGCCTACGGCAGTCGAATGATGCAAGGGTGGATCGATCGATGGTTCGAGGAGCCCACAGTATCGCAACTTTTTGATGAAGGAAAAACAGTTGCCGAAAGTCTTCATACCCAGATCGAGCAGACCACGTTGCGAGACTCGGCTCAGGCGCTCGGCCAGATCGGTAACTTCGATTTGGGCAATACCGACCAGAGTTCACAGCTCCACAAGCGCTTGCAAGAGCTACTCCACGAGCTCCAGTTGGACTCACTCGCCGTCTACGATCACACCAGCTTCGTTCACGCTGTAGTCGATCCTCACTCGGGACTGGTCGATCTCCCAGAGCCAGGTGACCGAATCATTGAGAATGCAATGGAGAGGGGTGCAGCGACTCGGAGGGTGGAGGTTGAAGGCAAGGGGCTTCTGTTTCTTGCCGTAGCCGCTGCTGATGCGCGTGGTGAGGCATCGCGATCCGTTGTAGTAGCGGGCTCACTCTTGGGTCTCGAAGTCTCCACCAAGAGCGCGAGTCTCATCAACGAAAACAACAAGTTCGAGCAGCTCAAACTAGGAAAGAGCAATATCGAGGCTGGGTATGTTCTCAACTTTCTAATGGTGACCTTGTTGATTCTTTTGGCCTCCTCATGGGTTGGTTTGTATTTGGCCCGTCGAATCACCGTACCGGTTCAAGCCCTGGCTGAGGCCACTCAAAGAATCTCCGACGGCGACCTCGATTTCCAAGTCGAAGTCGACGCCGACGATGAGTTGGGAGTTCTAGTTCACTCATTCAACAGCATGACGGCTGAGCTACAGCGCAACAAAGAGCTCCTCGAGGAGAGCAACCTCGAGCTAGTGGCCTCGAACCAAAGGTTGGCCGAAGAGAGAGCAATTATCAGCGCTGTTCTCCAGAATGTGGCCGCAGGCGTCGTCTCTGTCGACCAAGAAGGTTTCATCCTTACTTGCAACGGTGCTGCCCTGAACATGCTGAGGCAAAAGGAGAAAGATGTCGTGGGTCGGCCGGTGCAAGAGGCGTGGAGCGATACCGAAAGGAAGAAGCTAGCCGACCTGTTCACCGTTGAGCCTGGTACCAGTGGCCGGGTCACACAAAGCGTTGGCCTCCTATTGGGCAACGATTTGCGAACCTTCGAAGCCAAAGTGTCGACGATGCGCAACCGTCGTGGCCATGTAAGCGGCCGGGTCATGGTACTCGAAGAGTTGACCGAGCTCCTGAAAGCTCAGCAGTTGGCTGCCTGGAGCGAGGTCGCAAAACGAATCGCGCACGAAATCAAGAATCCGTTGACACCCATCCGTCTGTCGGCCGAGCGTCTGCTCAAAAAGCATCGCCAGAATGACCAAGATATGGATGCAGCGCTAGAAGAGAGTGTCGAGATCATCACTCGTGAAGTCGAAGCGATGAAGGGAATGGTGGACGAATTCTCTCGGTTTGCACGAATGCCTCAACCTCGACCCACAGTAGTTCAGCTCGACTCCCTTGTCGATGAGACCCTGAATCTCTACCAGGGTCTAAAACAAGGCGTCGCGGTTGCAGCCGACATTCCTCCGGAAGCGACAAGCGCTTGGCTCGATGGCGAGCAGATCAAACGAGCCCTAATCAATCTAATGGACAACGCGCTCGACGCTACTGACGCACCGGGACGGGTCGCAGTCACTGCAGTCAAGACCAATGGGAATCTCGTACTCAGTATCACAGATACCGGATCCGGGATCCCGCCCGAGGCCAAAGACAAGCTCTTCTTGCCGCATTTCTCAACCAAGCGTAGAGGCACGGGGTTGGGTCTTTCGATTGTGCACAGAATCGTGACCGACCACCACGGCACCATTCGCGCCGAAGACAACGTCCCTCACGGTACCGTTTTCACCATCACACTGCCACAGAAGTAGCGGACCTCTCCCGCGAAGGAGCCTTCCAGAATCAATATAATCCCACCATGACTTCGCCACAGAAAAGAGTCGAGCACGAAGTGCGCCGGGCCTTGAAGGCGCAAGACAAACTCGAGCTATCTACCCTACGTTTGCTCCTAAACGCCATAAACAACGAGCGAATTCGTGGCGGTCGCGAGGTCGACGAATCGAACTTTCTCACACTTGTTCGTAAAGCGCTCAAACAGCGACAGGACTCCATCGAGCAATATAGGCAAGGTGGCAGGGAGGATCTCGCGGACCGAGAAGAGCAGGAGGCAATGATCCTGAAGCGATACCTGCCGCCTCAAGTCGCAGACGACGAAATAGCAGATGCAATCCACGAGCTCGTTGAGCGCGAATCTCTCAGCGGTCCACAGGCTATCGGGCCAATCATGAAAGCGACGCTGGCCCGATTTGGTGACGCCGCCGACGGAGCTACGATCAATCGGCTAGCTCGAGAGATTCTGAACGAAGAGTCATGAGGATCCACAGCTAGTGCGGCGAGTTATTGTCGGCACAGCCGGACACGTTGACCACGGTAAGACGACTCTTATCAAGGCCCTCACTGGAATCGATTGCGATCGGTGGGAGGAAGAGAAGCGTCGCGGTATCACGATCGATCTCGGTTTCGCCCACCTTCTTGCAGACGATTTACAGATCGGGTTCATCGACGTACCCGGGCATGAACGATTCGTTCATAACGCCCTTGCGGGTCTGGGAGGAATTCGCGTCGTTCTGATGGTGGTTGCAGCCGACGAAGGAGTCAAACCCCAAACCGAGGAACACCTGGCGATCTGCTCGCTGCTGGACATCCCTGCCTGCGTGGTGGCTCTCTCAAAGTCGGATCTGGTCGACGACGACGTGCTCGAGCTAGCACGCCTCGAGATCGAAGAACTCCTGAGCACAACCCATTTCGACGGTTCAACGATTGTCCCGGTCTCCAGCACCACTGGCGACGGCGTCGAAGCGCTTCGTGCCGCTCTGCTCGAGCAAGCCGCCCGTCAGATCGTCGAACCCGACATGGCCCAACCGACACGATTCCCGATTGATCGAGGCTTTCATCTCAAGGGACTCGGCGTCGTGACAACCGGAACGCTTGTCTCCGGAAAGGTCGAACCGGGGAAGACGATGATTGCCTACCCATCCGGGGAACACGCAAGAATTCGCAGTCTCCAAGTCCACGGAGAGCCCCGAGATCAAGCAATTGCCGGCGAACGTACGGCAATGCAGCTGACAGGAATTGGTCTCGACCGGCTACACCGCGGAACCCAACTCATTGACGAAGGCTGCTTCGAGATTTCGAGCCAGCTGGTTGGGAAGTTCTCCTTGCTATCGACGGCGCCAAAGTCCATCAAGGGTTGGACCTCCGTTCGATTTCACCTGCTATCCAGCGAGATCGGCGGGAAGATTCGACCGTTGAAGGGCCCGATCGAGCCCGGTACCGAAGGTTTTGTCGAGATTCGACTCGCTGAACCGGTTGTGGCCGTTCGAGGCGATCGGTACGTGGTTCGAAGGCCGTCTCCCCCGATGACTCTCGGTGGCGGCGTGATTCTCGACCCCTCGTGGCACCGGCGACAACTCAGCGATATCGATCGTGTTCTGAGGTCGCTCGATGGAGAACTGTCCAGCGTCATACAACTCTGGGTACAAGAAGCTCAGGAAAGAGGCGCCGAGTCAGAGAAGTTGGCTCGCAGGTTGGGGGCGCTGCCGGAGACTGTCGAACGAGAGCTCACAATTCTGGCTTCCGATCAGCAGGTGCTTCGAATGCCTGCGAGTCGAGGTCAGTCCGAGCGATGGATCGCTCCGGCTGCCTACAGCAGGGTTTCCGAACGCGCAACAAGGACCCTCTCTGCATATTTTCGTAAGAAGCGCTTATCGCAAGGGATGCCAAAAGCCGAAGCCATCGACCGAATTCTGCCACCAGGAGCTCGTGAGCTCTCAGAAGGATATTTGGACTGGCTTCAAGCACAAGGCTTGCTAATAGTGCACGGAGATCGGGTTGATCTGCCCGGACGAACGACCCAGATGACGGGCGAGGAATCGAGCTTGTCGAAGGAGATCCTGCAAAGGTTTGTTTCCTCTGGACTCCAACCACCGGCGCCCAAGGAGCTTTGCAACCAACTCAGCGCGAAGCCTCAGATCTTCGATGGCATTGTCCAGTTTCTATTGCAACGCGGAGACCTGACACGCCTACCCGGAGGTCTTCTAATAGCATCAGATGCACTCGAGACACTCGAGGCAGAATTGCTCAGCAGTGAATCCGTCCAATTCAAGATTAGCGAATTCAAGGATCGATTCGGGCTGACGCGAAAGTGGGCCATACCGATCCTCGAGCATCTGGATTCGGCAGGCGTAACAAGGCGCGTTGGCGATATCCGGCAAGTCGTACGATCGAAGAAATGAGTCGCCAAACGATCGCCGTTGTCGGCGCCTCGCAAAATCGGAGTAAATTCGGCAACAAATGTGTCCGGGCCTATCTCGAGCGTGGTTACGTCGTCTACCCAATCAACCTGACTGCTACCGAGATCGAGGGACTGCCGGTCTTCGCCGCTGTGAGCGATGTACCCGACAGACTGGACCGAATAAGCATCTATCTGCCACCAGAGAAAACCAAGAGGCTACTTCCCGAGCTAGCCAGTCACAGCGGAACTGAGATCTGGTTCAACCCAGGCTCTGTAGATGCCGAGGGAGTGGCAGAAGCCGCAAGGTTGGGGCTCGAGATTCGTTCCGGCTGCTCGATCGTAGATATCGGGTTGTCACCGAGTCAGTTTCCCTAGGAGCCCGTCCAAATAACCCGTGCGTTTGCGTTGCTGGCGCCGTGGGTTCGAGAAAGGATTTGCTTGCCAAGCCACCTTTCAGGTTTTGGCCTCGTACCAAGTAGACCCTCTCCCAATGTCGACTATCAAAGGCACGTCGAGCTTTTCAACGCCCTCCATCTCTTCTCTGACGGCTTCGGAGACCGCTTCGAGATCTTCGGTAGGCACCTCCAGGACGAGCTCATCGTGAACGGTAAGAAGAATACGAGAGTCCGGGTGCTCCCTTTGTAGACGAGCATCCAGGCCGATCATCGCCTTCTTCAAAAGATCGGCCGCGGTACCCTGAATTCGAGCGTTGATCGCCATTCTCTTCGCATTCTCACGTAAGTTGTGATTTCGACTATTGATCTCGGGCAGAGGCCGCGTCCTGCCATACAAAGTCGACACCTTGCCCGTCTTCTCGACTTCCTCGAGCGTGTCCTCAATGTACTTCCCTACACCCGAATACCCCTCCAGGTAGGCCCGGATAAACGTATCCGCTTCATCCGTTCTGATTCCAAGATTGTTGGCTAGCCCAAAAGCGCTTATCCCATAAATAATTCCAAAGTTGATCGTCTTGGCGGCTCGCCGCTGCTCCACTGTGACGAGCTCTGGGGCGACCCCAAATACCGCCGCCGCGGTAGTGCAATGGATGTCCTCCCCAGCGCCAAAGGCCTCGATCAGAACACTGTCTTGAGCGATGTGGGCCAGGACTCGAAGTTCGATCTGGTTGTAGTCGGCAACTAGAAGCTCTCGACCTTCCGAGGCAATGAAGGCCTTTCTGACGGACTGCCCCAACTTGGTGCGGATCGGAATATTCTGCAGATTTGGGTTCACCGAAGAAAGGCGCCCCGTGGCGGCTACCGCCTGTAGGAACCGAGTGTGTATCCTCCCGTCTTCGCCAACCATCGTCGGTAAGGCATCGACATAGGTCGACTTGAGCTTGGTGATCTCACGAAAACGAAGCAATAGGTCTGGCAGGGGAAGACCTTGCTGGGCCAACCGTCGGAGGATCTCAGCACTCGTCGAGTAGGATTTGGTCTTTTTTGTTTTCTTGATAACCGGATAACCCAGCTTCTCGAAGAGAATTACGCCCAGCTGGCGGGGCGAGTTGATATTGAATTCCTCTCCCGACAGTTCGTAGATTTGCGTCTCCAGCGTTCGAAGCTCGACCTCGAGCTTTTCAGACATTCGCGCCAAAAAAACACAATCCAATCGCACTCCTGCCTCCTCCATCCTCACCAACACCGCCATCAGAGGGACTTCGATGCTTTCGTAAAGATCTACGAGGTCGGCTTCTTCGAGCTCCCGGAGCATGGAGGGTTCCAATCGACGAGGTAACTCGGCCCTCTCTGCCGCGTAGCGCAAGAGCCCAGTTGAACCCAGCTCAGGTAGATCGCCGCCCACCAAACCGATCTCCTTGGCGGTCTGCATTTGGTAGCCACTTCGATCGAACGCTATCTCTTCGAGGGTGTGAGCCCGCTGCGCAGGTCTTGCGACGTAGGACATCAACATGACATCGGACAGGGTCGCCTCCGGAGTCGAATCGAGCCGGGTCAGGCGTAGTACCTCCTTGAGATCATGGCCCACAATCTCTCGACCCTTCTGACCTAGCCACTCCTCTAGCGTGTCGACCGACGCCGCTCGGAGACCTTCACGGCGAAAGTCACAAAATGCAGCCTGGGAAGCGCCTCCGCACACCGCCAGGCCGATGGGTTCGGGTTCACCCACTGTGGCTAGGGCCACCTCTCCATCGAGCTCACCCACCAATTCGTGCCATGCCTCACGGGAGATGATCTCCATCGCTGGATCAACTGATAGCTGCTCCGGCGGCTGTTCGAGCTCGTCCAATAGGGACTGAAACTCCATCTCGCGATAAAGCTCACGCAATGCCTCGATGTCAGGCTCCTCGTGCCTCAGATCCTCAACGTTGAAATCGATCGCGAGATCGGTATGAATGGTTACAAGATCCTTGGACAAGAGTGCCTGCTCACGGTAATTGAGCAAACCCTCCCTATAGCTCTTGCGGGAGACTTCCTCCGCACGATCCAACGCTGCCTCGAGCGAACCGAACTGTCGGACAAGCATCAACGCACCCTTTTCACCGATGCCGGGCACACCTGGCACGTTGTCGACAGCGTCACCCTTCAACGCCAGGACCTCGACCACTTGGTCAGGTGGAACGCCAAAGTCCTCTTGGACCTCCTTGGGTCCGTAGAGCTTGCCACGACCGGTGTGGTAAAGAGACACGTGCTCATCTACCAGCTGCATCAAGTCCTTGTCAGCGCTCACCAGCACGACATCGATGTTTGCTGCGGCAGCTTTGCGCGCCAGAGTGCCCAAGACATCGTCGGCTTCGTATCCTTCTACCTCGAGGATGGGAATCTTGTGGGCATCAATGACCTGTCGAATCCTGGGAATCTGCGATCGCAAGTCTTCGGGCATTGGAGCTCGATTCGCCTTGTAATCTTCGAATTGGTCATTGCGAATCGTCGGACCTGAAACATCCAGCGCTACACCCACCAACTCCGGAGATTCGTCGCGCAACAATTTGCGCAACATCTGGAGAAACCCATATACGGCATTCGTGGGCTCGCCTTTCGAGTTCGACAGATGTCGAATCGCGTAGAAGGCCCTGAAGATGTCGGAGTAGCCGTCGATCAGAAACAGACGTTGACGTGGAGTTGGCAAGGCAGAAGAATCCTAGCGCGGTCAATCCGATCGACGCAGCTGGCCCAGCAGGTGTCCAATTTCGGGGAGAATCAAGCTTTCCATTGCCAGCTTTGCTGCTTTGGGCGAGCCGGGAATAACAAACACTGCCGTTCGACCCGACACACCGGCGCAGGCTCGACTCAGCATTGCGGCCGCTCCGATCTCTTGATACGACAGCGTCCTGAACAGCTCGCCAAACCCCTCTATCTTGCGTTTCAGCAACGGTGAAACCGCTTCGACACTGATGTCCCGTGGTGCAAGCCCGGTCCCACCTGTCAGGACGATCACATCGACCTCGGAATTCTCCACCAGTGCCTCAGTGGCTGATCGAATCGTTTCGATCTCGTCAGGCAGCACTTGTCGAGCAATCAACCGATGACCAGCAGCCTGGAGGAGCTCGGCAATGACGCCTCCACTGCGATCATCGGTTTCATTACGACTGTCGCTGGCGGTCAAGACGGCAAAAGCAAGAGTGTTTGGAGCATACGCCCGGTGGTCTTCTACTGCACCCATACTGAACCCAGCGTACCACCGGTGATGGGCTTCCATACCGCGACCTCGTCACCAGGCTAGAATAGCCAACCGTGAAGAAAACGATCCTCAGCGCAATCGTTGCTCTATTGGCGTTTCCGGTGGTGGGCGCCACGATCTCCGAAGAGACGTTGCGACTTCGTAACGCCGGTCTGGCTGATCTGGAGAACGAGCAACCGGCAAATGCCGAGGAGACCTTCGCTCAGCTGGCGAAAAAGGTTCCCGGTGACCCTCTGCCTTGGGCGAATTTGGCAATCTCAAGGCTACGGCAGCAGAAATTCCCGGGCGCAGAGGAAGCGATCGAACGGGCGCTGAAGATCTCACCCGAGGACCCCGACCTTCAATCCATCAAAGCCGAGATTCTTCAATGGAGCGGCAATCCCGAGGAATCGCTCAGTATCCTTCGCAAGGCAGCGCTCGCTGCACCCGATCGGGTAGTGATCCAATATTCTCTTTGGAGGCAAGCCACCAGCCTCACGGGTCCAGATGCCGATGCCGCCAAGGCGGAGGCACTTCGGCGGTTGGCGGATCTCAGACCCGAGAATCTGCTGATTCTGCTCCAGACGGGGCGACTAGCAATTGCCTCCAATGATCGCGCCGAAGCTACAGGTGCCTACCTGAGGATCCAAGAAGTAGCGTGGCAAGCTCCTGGAGCCGCAGAGACGCTTCTCCAGCAGATTTTCGAGGCGCTCGAGAAGGGAGACGTTGAAGCGGCGCGCGTACCGGCCTTGCGACTGGAGAACGTTCTCAAGATCACTCCCATGTACAAAGAGGGTTTGCGTGAGCTCTCACCAGCAATTCAGGGTGTCCCACTGGTGAGATTCCTGGACGAGCCTTCACCGACCACGTTTGGTCCCCCACTCGACATCCGTTTTGACGTCCAGCAGATCGCTACCACTCCGACACTCGGCAAGGGTCTGGTGATCGCCGACCTTGACGGAGATGGCAAGTCCGACTGGGCAAGAATCGCCGGCTCATCGCCGTCGACTCTCGAAGTCAAGCTCAGATCGAGCTCGGCCGCCACAGAGTTCGAACTGCCCCGACAGGGTGTAGATCGGCTTCTCGCCGCCGATCTCGACAACGACGGAAAGCTCGACCTGCTCGCTTATGGTCCCGAGACCCTAGAGGTTTATCGGTCGACAGGTGAAGGTCTTTTCGAGATTGCCACAGATGACTTTGGTCTCACCTCGATTGGTGCGTCCGCAATGGTTCCTGTCGATTTTGATATTGAAGGCGATCTCGATCTCGCCTTGGCCGGGGGTCTGAGCGGCTCTGGAGAGATTCTGCGCAACAATCTAGATGGCCCCCTGTTGCCGGTAGGAGAGCGTAGTCTGCCTGGGGTCGAGATCGGGGCAGTCCACGATCTGATCGCCTCAGACCTTGATCGAGACGGAGACGTCGACCTGGTGATCGCGCATGATGGCGGCCTCACCTGGCTCGACAACCGTCGTCAGGGCACATTTGCCGATCGTACGTCAGCTTCTGGCCTCGCCGGGCTTGGTCCAGTCTTCGCGGTGGTCAGCGCGGATTTCGACAACGACGGCATGCCCGACCTGGCAGCTGCAGCCGAGGGGATCGTCTTTTTGCACAATCTCGGAGGCCGATTTGAATCCTGGTCTCTCGGAAACTCGTTGAGAACGTCCGCAAGATTTACCTCGTTGCTTGCGTTCGACGCCGACAACGACGGTCGACTGGATCTATCCGTAGCCGGCCCAGGCGGTCTTGCGGTCGTGGCGCAACGAGACGGAGACGGACTTGTTTTCCTTCCGGTTGCCAGCCCCCCACAACAAGTATCGACACTGGCGGCCGGCGATCTCGACAACGACTGTGATCTGGATCTCTTGGTCGGCACAGCAGACGGCTTATTCCAGTTGGAGAATCGGGGAGGCAACCAAAACAAATGTCTCAATGTTCGACTGGTCGGCTTGAACAAAGGAAACAGCAAGAACAACATGTTTGGACTGGGTGCAACGGTGGAAGTGAGAGCCGGCCAGGCATACCAATTCAGAGAGGTCATTGGGGACACGACACATCTTGGTCTCGGGACAATCGCTGTCCCCGATCTGATGCGGGTCGTCTGGTCGAACGGTGTGCCCCAGAATCGACTTCAACCCGAGACCAACCAACGAATCGTTGAAGAGCAGGTGGTCAAGGGTAGCTGTCCGTTCCTTTACACGTGGAACGGTATGAAAATTCAATTCGTGACCGATCTCCTTTGGGGTGCTCCAGCCGGTTTGCCTATCTCAGATGGGAAGTGGGCCAGCGCCGACCCCCAGGAGCTGGTCAAGGTCGAAAACGCGACGGCAAGCGAGGGTGTCTACGACCTCAGGATTACAGAAGAGCTCTGGGAGGCCGCGTTTTTCGACCTGACCAGGCTCTGGGTGGTAGATCACCCAGCCGAAGTCGAGGTGGCGAGTAGTCTGCGAATCATTCCTGGTCGGGTAGTCGAAGACCGGGTCCATGGCACCCGAGACCTCGCAGCTGTCTCGGCGTGGACGGACAGCGGTGAGGAGATCACAGATCAGGTGGCCGCTCGAGATGAGATTTATGGGGATGGTTGGACTCCGAGCGCATACCAGGGTGTTGCTGCAGAACCGTGGAACCTGACACTCGATCTGGGGGTGGCCCCTGAAACTCCTATCCGGCTAGTGCTCGACGGATGGATCTTCCCCAGCGATGCGAGCCTGAATCTGGCGGTCGCACAGAGGAACGACCTCTCCACCTCAGCGCCCCGCCTCGAAGCCGAAGTGGACGGATCTTGGAAGACTCTGGTCGAAGAGATGGGGTTCCCAGCTGGCAAGACCAAAACCATGGTTGTCGATACCCCCGCTCTGCCCGCCGGAGTGCGCCGCCTGAGAATCGTGGCGACACAATGGCTTTCCTTCGATCGAATCGCCTGGTCTCAAAAAATCTCTGACGATGAGCCCATCGTGGTTACACGCCTGCTTCCCCGCGTCGCTGATCTCCATTATCGGGGATTTTCAAGACAGCATCGCTCCTCGCCCAATGGCCCACACTCCTTTGACTATCAGCACGTGGCTGGGGACTCACCCTGGCTACCATTTCCGGGTCGATACACTCGCTATGGAGATGTGGTGGAGTTGCTTTCCGAAGCGGATGACCGATTTGTCGTGATCGGCCCGGGGGATGAGATCCGACTCCTATTCGATGCATCGAGCCTTGACTCTCCACCGGTTGGTTGGTCTCGAACTCTATTTCTCGAAAGTCACGGTTGGGACAAGGATGCCGACCGAAATACTTGGCAGGCTCAGCAGGTCGCACCGCTTCCCTTCCGCGCCATGAGCGGCTATCCGTTCGCACCAGGAGACGAACCTCCTCAAAGCGAAACCTATCTCGAGTACTTGAGGACGTGGTTAACTCGCGAGGTTGCCCCGGTGCCCGGGATTCTTCCCAGCCAATCTCCCTAGGAGCCCGCGTCGTCAGTCAGCTCTTCGGCCGGGAGAGGGTTCTGGCAACGAACCGATCGATAGCGGTACGAGTGGCCTCGGATCCCCAGGCTTCGACGACCGCTGCTCCAAAAACAGTCGGGTAATGGCTCATTCGCGCCTCGAGACCCGAACTCAGCTGCTGCTTGGTCATCCGAAACGTAGCCGGAGGAACCTTGGACCACCTCTCTGCCAACTCCAGCGCTCGGTCGAGTAGATCTGCAGAGGAAACGATCTCATCCACAATGCCCCTGTCTTTCGCTTCCTGAGATCCAATCAGACCGGCTCCGAGCACGAGTCGTCGGGCCGCGGGTAAACCAACCGCCTGCCGAACGACTTCGATCGCTAGAGAAGGGAACGGCACGCCGACAGCCAGCTCGGTCAGACCGATCTTGGCCTCGGATGAGCCGAGAAGTCGGTAGTCGCAGGCGCACGCCAGTATCAGACCACCAGCGATAGCGTGTCCATTGATCGCAGCCACCAAGGGTCGAGCAAAGCCGATCATTTCTCTCAAACAGCTTTCGAGCGACTCGATCAGACTCTGTGGGTAGGATCTGTCGCCCTCGAGCAGACGGGGCAAGTCGATCCCCGCGCAAAAAACCGATTCGGAGCCGGTAAGAACTACTCCCTGGGTACCTTCCTCGAGTTCTTCGAAGGCCTCCTTGAGGCTGTCCAGGAGCTCGACATCGAGCGCATTGGCACTTCCGTGCCAAATCTCTAGGACCGTCGTATTGGTCAAGTCGTGGCGTCGAATCATGGAGAACCGCCCTTTCTGTGAAGTCGGTAACCTAATCTTGTTCGGAGTTCCAAAAAGATGCTCTTCGTTTCGCAGTGAGGTGCCACTATTTGACAGCTGACCGAACAAATCACTCACTGGAATAGGCTTTCCAGACCCTGAAAAGCCTGGCACGCTTCGTGCTTTATGTCCATTCAGGAGAGAACGACGTAGAGCTGAATCGGAACGCTGAGGCCAATCAAAAATGAACCAGGATCCTGGAAACCGTTGTGTGGACTGTGGTGCTCCCACCCAGGATTTTCTTTGTCCTCGCTGTGCGGAGATCTGCGACAAGCTAACCTCTCGCGGCGAGTATTGGGAACGGACCGTACGCTCTGCAGATCGACTGGGAATACCGAACCACACAGCTCGAAAAGAACGGTTCCACAAAGCCGCTGGACGCCAAGGGGCGCTGCGGTAGGCAACCCTCAGGAGGGCCTACAATGGAAAATCGTGCATCGCATCTCGTCAGCAACCTTTCCCAGGGACCTCCTCCCTCACTCGACGCTGTTGCAGACGCCCTACTTCAAATGGCGGTGAGCGACCAAGCTATCGATCAAGACGAAGCAACAGAGTTGCTGAACTGGGACCTCGCCACGATCGCCGAGTTCCTAGCCCTGCGACTGCAGGAATGTGGTTTTCTCTCCGACGACGACGTCAACCTGATTCTCATAACCCACACGCCACATCAGCTTCACTAAAGCCGCATGGAGCGACCGATTTCTCGGTCGGGTCAACGAAGCTTGTTCCACCCGCGAACTCGCCAAGCGTGTCGGCCTATTGTTTTTGGCTGACAGTGGTAAACTCCCGCGCCAACTCACCGGGATCTCAAAATGAAGAAAAGTCGAGTAGCCGTCCTCAGAACCTCACCCGACAAAGTCCTTTCGGACTACCACGAGGTGATGAACCTGGCTGGTTACCAGGAGGTTGTGGATCGACAGGTCGATACCGCGCTCAAGGTCAATATCTCTTGGCATTTCTTCTACCCAGGCTCGTCTACCACGCCCTGGCAACTCGACGGTGTGATTCGGGCAATGCTCCAGGATGGCTATGCTCGAGATCTGATCCACGCCTGTCACAACAGGACCGTGGTCATCGATGCTCACCTCGGCGAGCGTGAAAACAAGCAGCTCAACGTAGTTCAGAGTCACGGCCTCCGAAATATCCATCTTTATGAAGGTGAGGAGTGGATCCACGTCCGAGATGCTGTCGGCGATCTGGCCGACAAGTTTCTTTGCCTGAACGAGGTCTATCCAAAAGGCTTTCACATTCCCAAGCGTTTTATTGGCGAAAACATCATCCACTTGCCAACGATCAAGACCCATGTATTCACAACCACCACAGGTGCTATGAAAAACGCATTTGGTGGATTGCTCAACGAACGCCGTCACTGGACCCATCCCGTGATTCACGAAACACTTGTGGACCTCCTGATGATTCAAAAGAAGATTCATCGAGGAGTATTTGCCGTTATGGACGGCACCTTTGTGGGCGACGGTCCTGGTCCAAGATGCATGATCCCTCACGTCAAGAATGTCATTCTGGCAAGCGACGATCAGGTTGCTATCGACGCTGTAGCCGCGTCGATGATGGGTTTCGACCCTCTGAGCATCAAGTTCATCCGACTTGCTCACGAGCTCGAGCTCGGTTGTGGCGACCCAAAGGAGATCGAGATCGTCGGCGACGTCGAAGCCGGCAAAGAATCGTGGAATTTTGTTGGCCCATTCAAACGCATGACCTTCGCTTCTAGGATGCAGCACAAGATTTACTGGGGTCCGCTCAAAAAACCGATCGAATGGTCCCTCAAGACAGTCTTGGCGCCGTGGGCCTATATCGCCAGCGTGATCTACCACGACAGCTTCTGGTACCCGTTTCTGGCCAAGAAACAGATGGCAGAGGTGTTGGAGAGCGTCTGGGGTCGTCTGTTTCGAGACTGGGAGTCGATCCAACCCGACAAAACAGGGTACCCAGCCATAGGGGATCGCCCCGCCGAGCTCAAGCGAACCGGATTGTCAGCCTTCTGGACATCGCTCAAAATCCTCGGCACCTGCATCAAGGAAGCCCCTGAAATAGCCCAGCGCCGGAAAATGACAGGCTCCACAAGCCAAGATACTTAGGCGGAGTACAATCGGCAAGTGCTCAACAAGCTAATGACAGTTGCCATCCTGCTCGGTATCGGCTATTTCATCGTTACCCAGGCCGGACCCTGGCTGCGTCGGCAGACGGGCGGATTCGGCCAATCAGACTCCTTCGAAGACGATGGCGGTGCTTCCTATTGCGTCGATCTAGCCTTCGCAGCAAACGACAGTCTTGGCGACTCAATGCGCCGTTTCGGACGTCCCCCGGTCGATCTCGATCAGTGGTCCAATGCCCTGTGGGAGGTCGAGAGCGCGATCAACGACGCATCGAACTCCTGCACTTGCCCCTCGGATGCCTGTAGCACAGCAAATCAAGCCCTTGGCGAGATGCGGGAACAAATTTCGGCGCTCGACGATCTGATCCGGGGTACCGCAGCCGGCTACGCCAACCCAGCCACCCGGCAAGAGCGCATTGTGGACCTCCTCTACGAAGCCAGATCCTGGGTTTAGATTTTCCGCCTGGCGATTCAGCCAAAAAAAAACCGATCGGGTTGTTCGAGAGTGGAGCACCTCACTGCAACCTTCGGAATCCGAGGCGATGATAAGAGCTGTCATTGCAACCTGGAGAATCTGACGAGAATATGACCAATACGAATACTATGAATCGCATTGCCGCAGAGAGTGACAACGAGAATCTCGATTCAGTCGCGGAGTCGCTCTTGGCAACCGCGATTCATTATCAGGCACTGACACCGGCCGAAGCGCGTAGTCTTGCTTCGTGGGATCTGACCACGATCACCGAGTATCTGGCTCTCCGCCTGCAGAAACATGGCCTGCTGTCTCCGAGGGAGTGCCAAGCGGTGCTTGGAATCGGCTCCGGCTCAGAACACTGATCAACAGCCTATTGCTTTCAAGAATTCATTCAGCGGCAACGTATTGAGTACATCCGTCTTGGTCAGCCAAGCTCGCCTGGCCTGATCGACTCCATAGCGCATCAAGTCGAGATGCTGCACTCGGTGCGCATCGGTGCTGATGACGACCTTCACTCCCAGGTCGCGAGCAAGCATCAGATGGGTGTCCTTCAGGTCCAAGCGCTCTGGATGAGCGTTGAGCTCCACCGCCACGTTTTTCCGCTTTGCACAGTGCAGGACTTCCTCGAGATCGAACTCATAGGGTGGGCGACGGTTGATGATTCGGCCCGTCGGATGCGCGAAGATGTCGACCTCGGGATGCTCGAGAGCACGCACAATCCTTCGCGTCTGCTCTGCGGGTGGAAGATCGAAGCGCGAGTGAACCGAAACAACTACTAGATCAAGGAGCTCGAGCATCTCGTCTTCGAGATCTAGACTGCCGTCGGCCAGGATGTCCACCTCCTGACTACGAAGAAGACGAATCTCTGGGTGCCGCTCCTGAACTTCCTCGATCTCTTCCCATTGCTCTCGAAGCTTTACTGCATCGAGGCCACCAGTCATCGCTAGTGCCTTGCTGTGATCGGTCAGCGCGAAATACTCGTAGCCTTTCGCAACGCATCCCTCGAGCATCTCCTCGATCGAGTTCTTGCCGTCCGACCATGTAGAGTGCATCTGCAAATCGCCGCGCAAATCGCTGATCTCGATAATGTCGGGCAAGTCATCGTTGCTCGCCGCCTCGATCTCGCCTCGATCTTCGCGGAGCTCCGGAGCAATCCAAGGCAGGCCAACGCTAGCGTAGACATCCTTCTCCTCGAGACCGGCAACCATTTTGCCCGTCCAAGGATCGCGCTCCGAGACCGACTCATCCTCGCTCTCGACGATCACCTCGAACACTCCGTACTCGGACAGTCGCAACTCTTTCTCGATCGCTCTCTTGCGCAGCCTGATGTTGTGTTCCTTGGAGCCGGTGAAGTACACCAGAGCCGCCCCATAGCTGTTGGGAGCCAAGATACGCAGATCGACTTCGAGACCCGATCGCAGAGCAATTCGGCCCCGTGTATCACCCGACAGCTCCACTCTGTCGGTTTGTGGGTAGCCGGTGAATCGATCCATAACCGGCTTCGGATTGCTGGCGATCGCCAAAAGGTCGATATCTCCTACGGTTTCTTTTCGGCGTCGATAGCTACCTGCCACCTCCAATCTCTGAACCTCCTCACACACTCTGAGATAGTCGAGTACCGGTGCTATCAACTGATCGGCTTCAGAGATTTTGAAACGACTTCGATGTTGTCGGAATTGTTCGATTCCGACCAGAATCTTCTGCTGACTCTTCTCGCCAAACCCACTGAGCGTAGCCACTTTTCCTGCCTTTGCGGCTACCTCGAGCTCGTCTACGGTCTCGACACCGAGCTCTTGCCAAATCTTCTTCGCCTTCTTGGGTCCAACACCTGGCAGTCCCATGACATCGATCAAAGTCCGGGGGATCGTGGCCGTGAGCTCCTCTAGGGCGGTGAGCTTGCCGGTCGCCACGAGCTCCTGAAGATGCGACGCCATATCCTTGCCGATGCTCGGCAACTCTGTGAGGTCGGCCTCGTCTGCGATCAGTTTTCGCACCGGTGTGGCGTATGACTCGACAAACCGAGCCGCGTTTCGGTACGCCCGGACTCGAAATGGATTGGCCCCCTGCACCTCCAGGAGATCGGCAACCTGCAACAAGACTTTCGAGATTTCGAAGTTTTCCACTACGGAGTCAAACCTCCAGTCCGCTGGAACGCAACAGCTCGACAAACGACTGTTCATCGAGTATGGCCAAGTTCAGCTTCTGAGCTGCAGCCAGCTTGGAGCCAGGGTTGATTCCGGCAACGACAAAGTCTGTTTTTGCCGAAATCATGGAGGTGACTTTCGCACCTAGCGACTCCAAATGCCGCTTGGCTTGATCGCGAGCCATCAACTCGAGACCTCCTGTCAGCACGAATCGCTTGCCCTCCAGCTCACTGCTCTCAACCTGGGCTACTGAAACCGGATCGACGAGTTCGACGCGACCGTCCAGAAGTCGATTGAGCATCTCCTGGTTTCTCGGTTCAGCGAAGAAACCGGCGATCTGCTCCGCGATCTTGGGCCCCACGCCCTCGACCTCCTCCAAGTCGACGCTGTCGGCTGCGCGGAGATCGGAAAGAGAACCAAAGTGACGGGCCAAAGCGCGACCGGCGGTAATCCCAACCTCGGGAATACCAAGCCCGAACAGGAATCGTTGGAGCTCGACATGGGAGGCTTTGGCGATAGCCTCTACCAGGTTGTCGGCTGATTTCTGAGCGAAACCTTCGAGATCGACTAGCTGGGCTGCCTCGAGATCGAACAGGTCTGGAAGCTGTCGCACCAACTCCCGGTTCACCAACAGCTTGGCTGTTTCCTCACCCAACCCTTCGATGTCGAGCGCGTTTCTGGATCCGAGATGCACCAGACGGCTCCTTAGCTGAGCAGGACAACCAAAGCTGTTCGGACAGAACGTGAACGGGCCCTTTTCGACCAGCGGGGTCGAGCAAGATGGACAACGCTTGGGTATCTTGTATTTAGGCCCACGTCGGCGCCCAGGTTCAGCCACCCGTTCCACTACCTGAGGTATCACGTCACCGGCTCTTTGGATCCGGACCCGATCGCCCTCACGAATATCTTTTCGCTCCACCTCCTCGCGATTGTGGAGCGTAGCTCGAGAAACGGTCACCCCTCCCAACTCGACCGGTCTCATGAGCGCCACTGGAGTGACCGCGCCTGTTCTGCCGACATTCACGATGATTTTCTCTACTCTCGTGATTTCACGGCGAGGTGGAAACTTGAAGGCGAACGCCCAGCGGGGGTGGTGCGAGGTCGAGCCCAGAATCTCTCTCGAAGCCACCGGATCCAGCTTGATTACGACTCCATCGATCTCATAGCCGATGTCATCTCGGCACTCCATCATTTTGCGGTGATAATCCAGGAGACCCTCGAGCGACTGGATCCGACGTGACAGGTCGTTGACCCGGAGACCCCACTGCCGAAGCGACTCGAGAACCTGCCACTGCGAATCGATATCGGAATTTGTGATCGCCAGGATGTCGTAGACATAGATATCCAGAGGACGGGTTGCCGTCACCCGTGGATCAAGCTGTCGTAACGCTCCAGCGGCTGCATTTCGAGGATTGGCGAAGGGCTCACGATCCTGAGCAATCAGGCACTCGTTGAGCTCCTCAAAGGCCTCTAGCTGCATGATGACCTCGCCACGAACCGACAGCAACTCGGGCACGGTCCGCCTATCTCCACGCAATCTGAGAGGCACCGCCTGAATGGTCCGGACATTTGCAGTCACATCTTCGCCGCGAATCCCATTTCCTCGGGTGGCGGCTCGGCTCAACCTACCCTGCCTGTAAACGAGCTCGACCGAAGCACCATCGAGCTTGGGCTCAGCGACGTAGCTCACCGGCTGGCCCGTAAGCGCTTTTCGAACTCGCTCATCGAACCTGCGAACCGCATCAGGGTCAGTATCCGAGTCCAGACTCAGCATCGGGGCCGCATGGTCGATCTGATCGAAGGTAACGAGAGGCGTCCCTCCGACTCGCTGGGTAGGAGAGTCGGCTGCTACGAGATCAGGGAACTTCTCCTCGATGGATCTGAGCTCGCGGAAAAGCTTGTCGTACTCCTCGTCAGAGATCCGAGGAGAGTCCTCGACAAAGTAAAGGTGCTCGTGCTGCCGGATCTCCCGACGCAACATACTCAGCCGCTCTCTCGCATCGCCCTTGCTCATCGCACCCAACCTCGCCGCCGATTCTAGCCTGAACTTCTCACAAAGTTCGTCACGGAAGGCCGCAAATGCCTGAAGAGGGCACCATGCGGGAAGGCTGAAAGGGGCTACGCAGCGAGACGTTCCCACTCGGAGGCGGGCGCATCCATCGCCAGCGCCAGGCCTCCATCCGAGCCAACATGAAAGGGGTCGGCAACCACTCGAACTCTACCGCCGCCAATCTGATCCAGTGCGCCCTGAAGGGCGAGACCAAAGCTCCGAATCAAACCTGTTCCTCCGGACAGAATCACGTTCTCCCGGACCCGCTCCTGAAAATCAGGATCCACACGAGAGATTAGATCCAGCATTGTCTCGGTGACAGCGGGCAAGAGGCCCTCGCAGGCTTGCTTCATTTGATCTGTGATGTCGAACTGCGTTGGTCGGCCTTGAACCGGTGCCGTAACTTCGATGATCTCGGGCGGGGAACCGACAAAACTAAAGCGCTCTTTCCAGTTCCGAGCCATATGCTGCGAAACTGACGCCTCCGGATACCTGGCGGCGATAAGCCGGTGGAGATGCGCGTCGACGTAGTCACCCGCAATGGTCAAGGTCCTCTGATCGTCTTCCGTGGGGTAGCGACCATTCATCACGCAGAAATCACAGGTTCCAGCACCCACATCGATGATCAAGGCGTTGGTCAGCGCTTCCAGGCCATATGCGACCGCAAAGGGCTCTGACACGATCATCAACGAATCCACGATTCCCTGCATGGCCTCACGGAGTTGCTGTTTGTTGACTCGAAGCGCCTCCGCCGGCACCCCTACCACCGCCTGAATTTTGAGATCGTGTCGATCCGGAGTAGCTCCCGCCAGAGAGACCAGGTGTCGAAGCAACTCCCTCACAGCCAAGGCATCCTGTTGCGAGCCCTCTTTGATCAGCCCCCTTTCCAAGGGTCGATATAGATCGACCATGAGTCTGTTGTCGATCGCCTCGCGCCCGATAAGGACATCCTTTCTCAACACCTTTCTAGCCACCATGTCGGACGGCCAGCCAACATAGCTCTCGACTGCTTGACGCACGCCATTCGACGACGACACCGAGCTTCGAGAGGTCCCGAGATCGACACCCAGGTTGAGAATTTGCTCAGTCATGAAGTCGTTTGCTACCTTCATTGCTACCTTCATCCACGGCATCGGCGACCTGATAGACCTGGCTGAGCTGGCGGGAGTAGGTTTCAATACCCTCTACAATCGACTCGGCTAAGTACTGTCTATAGATCGGGGTCATCAGTAGCCGGGCTTCGACCCGATTGGAGACACAAGATACTTCAGCCAGGATGGCTGGCATCTCAGTCCAGATCAGCACACCAAACGGAGCGCTCTTGACGCCCCTGTTTCTGACCGTATTACTGACACTGTACAACGACGCAAAAAGCGCCTCTTGGACGGACTCACCGAGGCGGCGTGATTCTTCCTGCCTCACCCCTGCATAGACCTGCTGAAGAATCTGTCTCAAATCGGCTAGAGAATACCCCGACTGCTGGTTCTCTCTGGCTGCAAGAGCTTCCAGGTAGGGATCATCGGTGGAACCGAGATAGAAGGTCTCGACGCCCCGCAACTCGCGATTGGCTATCCAATTCACATGGATCGAGACAAAGATGTCTCCGCGGTTCTTGTTGGCAAACTCGGCACGCTCTCGCAGAGAAAGACTCTGATCGGAGTCACGCGTCATCAGCACCGTATAGGAGCCTTGCTGCAACAGGTCACGCGCTCGCTCCGCAATGTCCAGGGTAACCTCCTTCTCCACCAACCCCTCGGGCGCCACCGTGCCGAGATTGTCCCCACCATGGCCTGGATCCAGAATGATGGTCCGGAGAGCGAGAGGGAGAACTGCTGGATCGATCGGTTCGGGTATCGAGAAGGTGTTTGACGCTGTGGAGCTCGGAACCACCCTTCGAGAGCGCTGGGGTGGCCACAGTGTCGGTTTCTCCAGTTGCACGCTCACGATCTCGGCTTTGTTCCCACGCCAATCCGAAGCCATATTCGATACCACGATTGTCGATGCGAACAGAGCAGCTGGGACCAGGATGAAGAATAGAGCCCGCGCAGCGACTACTAGCGTATGACTACGATAGCTCGCGGGCCTCGGTCTCCTGCCCTCTATGGAATCGAGATTCGTCTGGACAGCCTGCCGAATCAGCCGTTTCTTGAAGCGTTCGATGTTGGCCATGATCCGAATCAGTCTAGAGCCCGAGCGCTCCGCGGATAGTGGAAAGAGTCACAGTTCAGATTCGATTTCAAGGTCGTTTTTCCGGTCGACACGAGTATACCCAAACCGGTTTTTGGCGGTCGGCTCGCAGCGGGCTGGTCTTCGACCCTCTGCTAGGCTCCGAGGCGTGAGAGAGTTGAACCAGTCAACCGGCGAACGGTCGCGGGGCAATGCGCTGGCGGGCAGTCCTCATACTCGCCTGGTAGATCAGATTCACCATCCTACCCAGGATCACGACCCGATTCGTGCTGCCGAGATCTGTGCCTCGGTTTGTCGCCAAGCGATGTTGGACTTTGCGCCGGCACTCGTTCTTGTTCCAGCTTCAGAGCGACTGCGAATCCAGGCACTCGCAGCCTATGCCGTCACCCTGTTCGACTTTGCTCGCCAACCTGGTCTCGAGGGGGAGCGACTGGCTGGGCTCAATCGATGGGAGTTCGAGCTGGAGGAGGCGCTCGATGGAAACCCCACCGGGCAGCCCGTCTTTGTCCGACTCGCCCTTGCTGAGGGCGAACGGCCCTGGCTTCGCGACGAGTTCGATCGCCTTCATCAGCTCGCGCGGCATATCGCTGTGACCCAATCTACCGACCACCGCCCATCGGCGAAGCGACAGTCGGTTGAGATTGCCGGTGCCTGGCTCGCTCTTGTACTCGGCACCAAGGCAGATACGACAACAGTGACCCAGGCTGCGGCATTTCTCCGCCTGCGCAGTCTCCTTGGCACCCTGAGAGAAGGAGGCTCTGCCGCTGAGAACGCGCAGATTCTCCTGGCGACTGAGAGCAGAGATCTGCGCGACACTTTGGCGGAATCTCTACCCAAGGGAGGTCCTGCCAGACGCTACCGTGCAGCCGCGAGTTATCTGAGATTCGCGTCTTTGCACCTCTTGAGCGAGGCCATGGCCACCGGCAAAGGCACAAACCGACCAAGACCGTCACTCGGGGTCTTGCAGCGTCTGGTTATTCTTGTTCGTGCTCGCTGGTTTGAGCGGTGAGCGGTGCCAATGTCGACTGGCACACGAAGATCTTCGAGGCCGCTCGAAACCCCAAGCTGAAATCCTCTCTGCCTTCGCGGGCTAGCTTGACCCTGTCGGCTGCTTCGTCTCGCTCGATGATGGTGAGCCGGTGTCCGGGCTTGAGGCCCTCCCTCTCGATCAGCTGAAGAAACTCGACCGCCTGATCGCCGACCCGCGCGACTTCGATAGCCTCGCCAACCGGGCAAGTCAGAAGATTAAGCCAGTTCTGCTCCCGCACGTCTCCCATTGCGGTCGGAATTGGATCGCCATGCGGATCCACCTCGGGGTAGCCGAGCATTTCGTCCATCCTTTGAATGAGCTGATCGGAGACGGCGTGTTCCAAAAGCTCGGCATCAGCGTGAACCTCGGCCCAATCGACCCCCATGACTCGCACCAGAAATAGCTCTACCAGCCGGTGCCGGCGTAGAACATGTAGAGCTAGTTGGCGCCCGGCCGCAGAGAGTGAGACGCCCGAGTAGGGCTCGTAGCTCAATAATCCACTTCGATCGAGAGTCTTGATCATGGCCGTGACTGTCGCGGGTGCAACGCCTAGGGCAGCGGCAATCGTGCCGGTGCTAACCCGTTCTCCGAAATGGGCCTGTTCTTGCAACAGTATGTGCTTGAGGTAGTCCTCAACAGTGCTTGTTGGCATCGGCCAGACCTCCAGGTCGTCAGGAATCAGTGGCGCGTCGCTGCAATCACATCGATTCGCCGGGCTGCAGCGTCACAACTTCACACTCGCAACCCGATGCCTCCAGAGCCTCGTTCAATTCTTCTGGTGTACCCACCAATACTGGGAATGTACCCCAATGAATCGGAACGACGCGGTCGAGACCCAACCAACTACAAGCCCGGGCAGCCTCGAGCGGTCCCATCGTGAAGTGATCGCCGATTGGAATGAAGCCAAGGTGAGGTTGATGAAACTCGGCAATGAGCTTCATGTCCGAGAAGAGACCGGTGTCGCCAGCGTGGTAGAAGGTGAACCCCGACTGCATCTTGATAACGAGACCCGTCGCAGTCCCACCATAGATGAATCGATCGCCATCCAGGATACCACTCGAATGTTCGGCGCGAACCATGGTCACCCGAGCCCCAAGGACATCCTGTCCACCACCGATGTTCATTCCCGAGCAGTTCTCAACGCCCTGATTCTCTAGCCATTGGCAGATCTCGACGTTCGCTACCACAATCCTCGGTTTGTACTCCTTGGCCAGCTTTACCGCGTCATTGATGTGATCGAAATGGCCGTGAGTGATCAGCATCGCATCGATTCGATCAAACGACTTCAACTCCTCGGGACAGGCTGGGTTACCCTGGACCCAGGGGTCGATAAGCATGACCTCTCCCGAAGGCAGGTCACATCGAATCGTGGAGTGGCCTAGGTAGGTGAAGCTGGGATTGTCTGAATCGGTCATTCCTCTCTCCCGTGTGAACAGTGAATGAAGTCGTACTGTCGAATTCTACCGCCATCCCCAAACGCCGGGTACCGCCGCACAAGCCCAGCCTGAAACCAACGATCTTTTCTTAGGAACCCTTTATCATTCCGATGGGCACCGGCACTCCCGTGCAACCGACGATGGTTCGCGCAGAAGAACATCAAGCCAAGACTGCTGTATCCGGGGGGAACAGGACCCAGGGGAGTCCTGGATGAGTCGGCTCCGACAGGTCTCTTGAGAAGTGAACAAAGGGAGCGGAGACAATCATCCCCCGCTCCCAAAGAATCGAGCTCTGTAGGCTGGTCGCAAACCTACTGTTCAACTACCAGGTGAAGGCAATGCCACCGTTGATGGTTGGGCCTCTGAGATCAAAAAAGGCCTCGACCACCGAGGGGTCGGCAAATCCGAGATCATTGCCCTTGAGGGTCGCCTCGGTATCCCGGTACATGCCCTCGATAAAGATCTTCCACCTCTCGGCGACTGGAAAATCGATCCCGACGACTCCATACCAACCCCACTCGTCTTCGATGCGCCCAACCTCATCATTGTCGGCATCGAGTACATAGTAGGTTCCGCCGGCACCGATATACGGGGTGACTTTGCGGCTGTCCTTGATGAAGTTGTAGGCGAAGCCAAAATCCAACGGCGTGGCGCTGTACGGGATCGCGACCCCGGGGGCATCGTCTGGAAGATCGGTCACCAGATTGTCGAAAAAGGAAGCCCGAAACTCCAGGTCTACTCTTTCCCCCACTCTGACCTCGAGCAGGAGACCACCAGCAAATTCGTCGCTGCTGTCGTTCGGATCCCACCATGAGGCAAAGGCGCCAATACTCCCGGCAGCTGCCGGAGCAGCGAGCAGAGTTAGGACTCCCAACGCGATCAATACCGTTTTCATTTCGAACCTCCGTTTTCCAACCCACTCGATTTACGGGTACTCCTACGGATTACGGATCAAATACCCGTATTTTTGCCAACTTACGTCTAGATTGTTAGACGAAAGCTTGAAGAAACGCAAGGGCCCATTCCACAGGCCCCCAGAAACACTACTCATCGGAAAAGCTGGAACGGAGCCAGCCGTCCAATCCTGGGAAGCTCGAAACGAGATCTGAAGCCCGAATGACGCCGCCGTTTTTCTTCGCCAAACGCAGAATTTGTTTGGCGGGTTGTTTGCCACCGGACTCTGCCACGATCGAAGCCGCAGTAAAGCATTGGGCATCAAACCACAGCTTTGTCTGAATCGATGTGGGCGATTCAGACTCTGCCAAGCTGTGGGCTTTTGACCCGCCACCCGCCGCAGAGAGGCTGTTGTAGATCATGCGTACCTCGGGGAGTCGTTGGTCCTTGTGTAGAAGAATCCCTGATAGCGCCATGGTGTGGGCCACAACATCATCGACCCAAGGCTTGTCTCCTCGAAAACCGGCGGACACCAGCTGGATCCTGGCCAGTTCTGCAATTGCGATGACATCGGCTACCAGCAGGCTGGCCAGCTCGTCTGGGGTTCCCCGGCTAATGCTTATTGAGGGGTCCGGTATCGTGGGCAGCCGACTCTGCATCAAACCCTTCCAGAGTGCAACCGTCTCAGGGTTGCCCCATGCCGGAAGAGCCAGTCCTCGGCCGCCCATGGGTGATGGCATTCCGTAGGTGTCTTGCAGCCCAATTTGTACCCAATCTTCAAACGACAAGAGGTAGATTCCGAGTGAAATTTTCTCCTTACTCCAACTGTCAAAATCTTCGACCATTTTTTCTACATGATCCTGGACCCTGGAGGCCCTATCGAGGGATCCCGGTGAGTAGCGAATCGACGCCAGCGAGCCTGACAAATCCAGCAGAAGCGGCGAGGCCGACTGAGCTAGAGCGGCAGTCGTACTTGTCTGAGCCAACAGGATTACTGCAGAGAGCAGCAGGAGCCTTCCATGAAGACGATAGTGTGACACTCGATTCGACCCTCCAGACGCGACCGTGAATCCGGCAGCGGCCGGGCAAGTCTAGCTCAAATACTGCGCACAAACAGTCTCTTTCTCAACAGCTTCGAAACCAAGGATAAGATTCTCCAGTGCGGGCGAACCGAAAAATGGGCCCGGCAACTAGGGGCTCGACCGGTAATGTCTGACGGCCTGCTGGTCTACGCTCCCGGATCAGGAATCGAGACCGCCGCTTGACCAGTAGACTGACCGTGGAGCAGAGTGTGGATCTGATGGTCGAGCCTTTGGTAGGCAACACTTCTAAAATCGTCTTGGAGACCTGAGGGCCAATCGCAACATGAATCTTTTGCAACGATAGACTCGAGTTATCCCGACTCTGACAAAGGGGGTTGAATCCATTGAATCATAACATTCGTGCGGTCGCCGTTTTGGGAGCAGGAACCATGGGGCGTGGAATCGCCCACGTCTCGGCCACCGGCGGGTTTGTCACCCATATCTTTGATGTCGACTCCGAGGTGCTTCACCAGGCACACTCTATGATTCATCAAAATCTCGACAAAGGTGTCGAACTCGGCAAAGTCGATCCTGAAGTCGCAAAGCAAGCCAAATCCAATCTGCACCTAGACCAGGATCTCGATAGTGCGGTAGGTAAGGCAGATTTGATTATCGAGGCCGTTCCGGAGGTGATGGACCTCAAGATACGGATTTTTCAAAGCGCCGCCCGCTCGGCTCCTCCCAAGGCTCTTTTTGCTTCCAATACTTCAGGTCTGTCGATCACCGAGATGGCTACGGCGAGCGGCCGACCTCAGCGGTTTGCAGGAATGCACTTTTTCAATCCGGTTCATCTGATGCGCCTCATCGAACTCGTGCGAGGCCTGGAAACCTCGGATGCGACTCTGGACACACTGCGTTCTGTGGCCGAACAGATGGGTAAGCAGGTGGTGACTGTGGCCGAATCGCCGGGATTTGTCACTTCTAGGATCAACGCCTTGATCGGTAACGAAGCCTTCAACATGCTCGAATCGGGAGTGGCGAGCCCGAAGGACATTGATACCGCCCTGAAGTTGGGCCTGAACCACCCAATGGGACCCTTTGAGATGGTCGACCTCGTGGGTCTCGATGTTCGACTCTCCATCTTGAACCATCTTCACGCTACGCTGGGAGATCTCTATCGGCCAAACAATTTGCTTGCTCAGTATGTAAAAGCGGGTCGACTGGGGAAAAAAGTCGGCCGAGGAGTTTATGAATATGATGAGGACGGCAAGATTGTCGTGTAGGGAACTCGCCCCCTGGAGGTTCCGATGCCGGATCTGACCGACAGAGTCGCACTTGTTACAGGCTCTAGCTCCGGGCTGGGATTGGCCGCAGCCCAGGCGCTGGTTCGCCGAGGGGCACGTGTCGCTCTCAACAGTCGGGGCGGCCAAAAGCTCGATCTGGCAAGACAGCAGCTACAAAAACAGGGCGCTGAAGTCATTGCCATACAGGGTGACATCCGAGATCCTCCAGATCTGGAGAATCTGGTGTCCGAGGTGGAGGAGCACCTTGGCCCCATCGATATTCTGGTTGCGAATGGAGGCGGTCCCGCCGTCAAACCGGCCGCAGAGCTAGACGACTCGGACTGGCAGGAAGCCATACCACTTGCGCTGCTCTTCGTACCGCGGCTGTGCCGTCTCGTGCTGCCCGGGATGCGCCGACGGGGCTGGGGTCGGATTGTCGCGATCAATTCGGTATCTTCGCGGCAACCAATCCCATTGCTGGCTCTTTCCAACGCACTCAGACCTGCGGTGCTTGGGTATCTGAAGACTCTTGCTTTCGAAGTTGCGGCCGACGGCGTTACCGTAAATGCCGTATTGCCTGGATACACCAAGACCGAGCGACAGATTGAGCTCGCCGAAGCGCGCGCGGCTGAACAAAGGCAGACCGTCGAAGAAATCCTGGCTGCACAGGGATCCGCGATCCCGATCGGACGGGTCGCGAATCCGGAGGAGATCGGCGAGGTCATCGCCTTTCTTTGCTCACCCGAGGCCTCATACGTTACGGGTGAGTTCGTGTCGGTCGATGGTGGTTATGTGAGCGGCCTGGCCTAATTCGGCTCCACCGCCAGCCCGATTCGATTCACCGGCTCTGAGATTGCTTCCCCAGCAATGGAACAAAAGGCTATTCGCAAATAGTTCGGTGCAATCGAGACCAGCCCGGTCCCAAAATCCTCGAGAAGTCGTTTTCGGACCGAGTCCGACGATGTGCCGACCTTTTCGGTCAGCTCCAAAAGTGCGAAACAACCCGCATTGAAGGGCAGGACTTTGGCAAGACTCGGATCGAGCTCACCGAGCGAATCCTGAAGGCGATGGTCTCGCACCGACAGGAGTTGTCTGATGCGCTCGACTTCTTCCCCAAGCGAGGGTGATCTCACAGCCGACAGCGCCAGAACCTGACTGATAGAAACGGGCGAGCCAACCGTGGCCCTTAGTAGACACTTGATCTTGGTCTCCAGAGCTGCCGCGGTTGGGCTGTCTGGGGCAAACGGGAAAGTCAGGAATCCGACGCGTCCACCAAAAAACGCCAACTCCTTGATTGCGCCGTCCACCTTGACCGGCAACAGACGTTCGTGAGCACCTAAGAGATCCCAAAACATGGAGTCCCTGGGTATTCCCTCCACATAAACCAACCCTTGGTATGCATCGTCGCACACCACCATGAGCGGTCGATCCTCTGCCACTCGAAGCAGCGACGAACAGATCTCCCGGCGCTCGGCTAGAGTCGGCATATAGCCTCCGGGGTTCGAGGGTAGGTTGAGGATAGCCATAGCCGGCTCTCCGGAGGGAACACTCGACAAAGCCTCGGCGATTGCATGGCAGTTGTATCCATCGCCGCGATAGGGCGTCCCGGACCCGCATCGATGATCAACCCGGCTAGAATCGGACAGAAAGGAGCAGTGATGGACCTACTGACAACTGTTCTCAAAATTCCCACCACCAGCGGGACCGATATCGAAAACTTGAGTGCCGACGTAGAAAGCTTCGTCCATTCTAGCGGTGCTCGAGAGGGATGGCTCTTGCTCTTTGTTCCGGGTTCTACAGCTGGATTGACAACGATCGAATACGAAAGCGGTGTCGTCAACGACCTGAAAAGAGCGATCGAAGCCATGGCTCCGCAGGGGGCAGAGTACGAGCACAACCTGCGTTGGGGCGACGGAAATGGCTACTCCCATGTCCGTGCGGCTCTAATGGGACCCTCTCTAACCCTTCCGATCGTGGATGGACGGCCGGTTACCGGGACCTGGCAGCAGATCGTGCTCTGTGACTTTGACAATAGGCCACGAATCAGAAAAATTCACCTGCAGGTCCTCGCAGGTTAACTGGCCTACCAGACCCTCCAGTCCTCTTCCGAGCGGACTCTCGGCCTCACCCGAGAGCTGCTGGATGAGCTACCCCGATAGCTCGAATACGAGCCTCCCGCTCCATTCCCCCCGATCCCGAGCTTGGCCAACCAGTTTCGAATCGAATGAAGGGGCTCCATCTCCATCGCATAAATTCGCTCCCTCCCCGCCGCTCGCTCTGCAACCAGGCCAGCCTCACGCAGGATCCTCAGATGCTTGGAGATTGCCGGACGACTCATCGGAAACTCATCGGCTACTTCGTGGACCGACAGCTCTCCGGATCTGAGCCTGGTTACGATCGCAAGTCGAGTCGGATCCGCAAGTGCCTTCAGACACTCTGTGATCGAGCCATCAATCATAGGATCACTTGATACCATTTGGTTACCTTTCGTCTTATCCGTAACTTGTAGGTTACCTACTATAAATTCTCGCTGTAGTTCTGTCAAGCCTCGAATCGAAGCAGAGGCCCTTAATCGGCTACAAACCGATCCTTCTCGCCTCGCCGTTGACAGTCTCGATACGCGATCCTCGACGCCCTCAATGGAAAAACTGTTCACAAACTCGATTTCGCAACCGTAACCGGATAGTTACAGCTTCTCGGCCTCGCTATCTACAAGCCTTGAAATCCGAGCCATCTTCCGAGAGCGACGATCTCCTTTGCAATCGTCTACGGTGTTCGACCTACTGTTTCGCTAGCCTCGATTCCAGCGATGGGGGTACCTACGACTTCGCAGCCTATCGTCGACTCAAGATCTTGTTGACCTGAACCGAGCAAGATCGAATCGTTGAAGATAGTTACATACAAACTCGTCGGTATGTTAAAATATAAAGGAGAAGTCAACTACATCAGCCACCGGTGTCAAAAGTGATCCGCCGCAGACAGCCCGAGGCGACAAAGCGCCGTCTTTTGCAGGCGGCTTTTCGCGAGATTCACCGCAGCGGATTCCGCTCCGCTGACGTAGACTCGATACTCGAATCGGCCGGCGTCACCAAAGGCGCTCTCTATCATCACTATCAAAGCAAAACCGGGCTCGGCTATGCTGTCGTAGACCAGGTACTTCGCGATTGGATCCTCGATCGGTGGCTGCGCCCGATCGTCGAGGCCGACGACCCGGTCCAGGCGCTTATCGATCTCCTCTATTGGGCGGCGAGACATAGCAACACCGAGAGTCTTGCTCTTGGCTGTCCGTTGAACAATCTCGCCCAGGAGATGTCGGTCAAGGACACAGGTTTCAGGAGCCGATTGGTCTCCATCTATTCCGCTTGGCGGTCCGGTATCCAGAACGCCCTCGAGGAGTCCAAAGATCGCGGTCAGATCCGTAGCGACGTCGACTGTGTTGCTGCTGCTGCGCTGATCGTGGCTGCGTGGGAGGGATCGATCGGCCTATCCAAGACTGACCTGAGACCCGAAACCGTTGAGGCTTGTCGCCGTGGCCTCCAAAGCTATCTCGTGACCCTGAGACCCTGACAATCTCTTTCGCTCGGCTTCAGCGTCTATGAGTCGGCGTCTTCGAAAGTACCGTCGACTACTCCTGACTGTTGAGCCTCGAAGAATTCGATAAACCGGGGTGAGAAAACGCTCGCAGAAGGGATCGGCTTTGCTCCACTATCGCTTTGGCAGAACAGGACTTCCTGTCGAGCTTGCTCCAGGAGCTCCGGCTGCAGCCTTCCCTGGGATTGGAAGAGCGCGAATAACGCAGCCGCTTGAAGAAGATGAGCCTGCGCGGACACCTTTCCAGAAGCCAGCTCTCCTTGGTCGAGGATGTCGAGCGCTTGCGCGTATTCGCCCCTGAGAAAAGCCTCGGCTGCCATAGTCAATTCTCTAGGCGGCTGGACCGTCGATCGCTCGAGCGAGGAGCTCGCTTGTTTGAGCTGTTTGGCCAGCTGATCGATCTCAGCGTCATCAACCGAGGCATCGAGGCCACTGACCTGCTCGATGAGGTTTTCGACTCGGGCCCTGTGTCTTGCAATCCCTGGTGGATATGGATCGAGAAAGTCACTTTGCTTCAATGCCCTCTTGGCGATCTCGGCCAGCCCAATCAAATCGACCCGCATCTGTACCTGTTCGGCGGCGATTGTTTGAAGCCACTGCGAAGCCTCGCGTCCTACTGCGTTGAAGCTATCTCGCGCCTCTGCGGCCTTCGAACCCGACATACGCAAATCTTCGCGGCTCCCGTTTGCCTGTGCCAGCAGCATTTCGGACTCTCTAAGCCTGGATTCCGCAAGGTTCAGCCGTTGGCTCAAAGCCTCGGCACCTGCGACCTCCGTTGCCTGTAGATCGGACCAGCGCTCACGTGCTTTCACACCTGCGGCACCCGCGGACCCAATGAGTCCCTTGGCCTGGCTAAGTGCGGCCTCGAGCTCAGAGTGCTGCTGACCGCAATCCGCAATCCCCGCTTTGAGTAGTTCGTATTCTGGGAACCGGGTGACCACTCCCTGCGATTCGGACTCCCTCCATGAGGCCCGTGCACCAGCGCAATCTCCAGTCTCGTAGGAGGCTTGTCCCAGGTAGTAGTGCGGCAAGTATCGTTTGAAAAACAGGGCTTTCTTGACGCGCGCTTTTGCGTCGGGTTGAATTTCGATGGCAAGCTGCATCATCTCGCTGACCCGATCCCAATCGCCACTCTCCACTGCCGCTAGGCCGACCTTGTAGTACTCCACAAACTCCGCGGCCGAGACTGGAAGAGTCGTCCCGGTGATCATGACAAAAGTAATGCTTGCCAATAGATTCTTTCTCGAAATCATTGCCACCAGCCTGTTTCACGAAAATAGTCGTTGGCTTCGATCACATCGCCGATCTCGGGTTTGCAGACTCCGGCAGTCGTCTCCGATACGAGAGCCTCACATCTTTGAGAGTCGAGCGCGCTTGGACGCTGCAGGGTGGCAAGATACCGCCCAGGAGGAAGCTTCAAAGGGAGCGGCGTATAGGGATTCTGCGGCAGCGCAATCTCTTCGCCTTTATCGTTGACCAATCGGCTTACTTCGGCCCAGGGTTGGGCATCGATGATCAACAGACCCGGAGCTGACTGATCGACAGCCTCGAGAACCGGCCTCGTTGGTGAGGGTTCGACCGCCACTACTTGCTCCGGCTTTCGCATCAAGCTCCAAGCAACGACTCCAAAAAGAGCTATGGCTAGCCCCACAATCAATGCTGGTCGCCAGCTCCTTGGAGTCGAGATTCTGGGGACAGAGACCTTCCTTGCAAGAGAAATGCAAGCAGCCAGGCCATCCATTGCTGCGACTTTGGCGTGTCGACCGAGCTCCAAAGATGTGTCTACCCATGTCGACACCTTGGGCTGAGTTGGCGGGACAGGCTCGGGTGCGTTCTCCTGTTCCGGCTCCTCTCGGTCCGCTACGTAGATCGTCTGCAGATCGGTCGTGACGATGGTTTTTTCTTCTTCCTCGATATCATCCGCATCTGGAACCGGCAGCACGGCACTCAGATCCTCGATCAGCGCAGAAATATGGGGATAGCGCTGACTTGGGTCTCTACGCAGACATCTACTGATGATCTGTTCCAATTCGGGCGGACAGTCGGGCCAGCCACTGCTAGTCGGAGCCGGTTCGCACTCCAGAATCCGAGGAACCAGCTCGCCCAAGGTCTCGCTTGCAAACGGTGGCTCGCCTGTTAGTAACTCGTAAGAGAGAGCGCCGAACCCGTAGACGTCGCTTCGTGCATCCAGCTCGAGACCCAACAGGAGCTCAGGCAGCAGCCACCCCACCGCAGGCCACCGATGCGCACCGTTTCCGAGATGAGCTGCTGCGCTGGCCAATCGTGCGGTACCAAAATCAGTAATCTTCGCGCGACCATCTTCGTGAACCAAGATCGAGGCCGGCCGCAGCTCTCTATGCAGCACTCCGTTCCGGTGGGCATGCTGTAAACCGCTAGCGACCTGTACTAGATAAAAGAGTTTGAGGACATCTTCGACATGATCGCCTCCGGCCAGAAGATCGCTGAGACTACATTCCGAGAATGCTTCCTGCACCAGATAGGGCTTTGACTCGCCGGAGCCAAACTCGTAGATCGTGGCAATACTCGTGTGCCGAAGAGGAGCCGCATCCTCGGCGGCGAGCAGAAATTTTTTGCGAATAGCTTCGTCTCTTGCGACACAGACCTTGATCTCGACGGCTCGATCAGCGAACGGATCCCGTCCTCGATAAACAAGCGAGAAGGAGTTGCCTCGAATGCGCTCGAGGACCTCAAATCTTCCGATTCTCTCGATCTGGGTCATTCCATCTCCCCAACAGGGCAGCTGTCTGTGGTCCAGGTCCGCAAGGATTCGGGCCCGTCGAAATCACACCCTGCGCCGGCAACCAAACCGTTGCCGGAATCATGTTACGGGCTGCACGAGAAGACCACAGTGCAACCTTCCACAGCTCAACCCGCAAGCAGAAAGGATCTAGAAGGATTGACTGGTGTTCGAAACGGGCTTAGAGACCCGCCTCTGATGCCAACAACTCGGCCTTGTCGGTCTTCTCCCAGGAGAAACCCTCTCGGCCAAAATGGCCATAGGCCGAAGTGGCAGAGTAGATTGGCCTTTTGAGCTCCAGGTGGCTGATGATTCCCTTTGGGGTCAGGTCGAAGTGTTCGTGGACCAACTCGACAATTTTATCTTCCGGCACCTGATGGGTACCAAAGGTATCGACATTGATGCTTGTCGGTTCAGCTACTCCTATGGCGTAGGACAGCTGCACCTCACACTTCTTGGCTAGACCTGCTGCGACAATATTCTTGGCAACGTAGCGAGCCGCATAGGCACCCGAGCGATCCACTTTGGACGGATCCTTGCCCGAGAACGCACCGCCACCATGTCTTCCGACCCCTCCGTAGGTGTCCACGATGATCTTGCGACCGGTAAGGCCAGTATCACCCTCGGGGCCACCGACAACGAACTGACCGGTTGGATTGATATGGAGCTTTGTTTCGTCGTCCATGTACTCCTGGCAGACGGGTCGAATGACTTTTTCGATCACCTCGGCGCGAAGATTGTCGATGTCGCGCGAAGCGAGATGCTGAGTGCTGATAACGATGGTGTCCACACGTGACGGTATTCCATCTCGGTACTCGATCGTAACTTGACTCTTGCCGTCCGGACCGATCCCCTCGATCTCGCCAGTCTTTCGCGTTTCAGCAAGACGATAGGTCAGTCGATGCGCCAACGTGATCGGAAGAGGCATGAACTCGGGGGTCTCATCGCTGGCGTAGCCGTACATCATGCCTTGGTCACCGGCACCCTGCTCCCTATCTTCGGTTTCGTCCACTCCCATCGCGATATCCGGGCTCTGCTCATGAATGCTGACCAGTACACCGGCATCTTCGTTGTCGATTCCGAACTCAGGATTTGTGTATCCGATCTCCCGGAGAGTCCTGCGGGCGATTTTCTGAACATCGGCATACCCGTTCGTTTTTACCTCTCCTGCGACGATAACCGTACCGGTTGTGACCAGACATTCAATCGCGACTCTGCTATCAGGATCTTGCTCCAGAAGAGCGTCGACAACAGCATCTGAGATGCGATCGCAGATCTTGTCCGGATGGCCCTCGGTAACCGATTCACTAGTGATATATGTTACGACTGTCATAACTCAAAAACCTCTCGACCAGCTTGAAAGAGCTTCCATTTCAGAGCCCCGATTATCCACACTTTGCCGCCGGATTCCAGCTTCCAGCTGGTAGCATTTCAGTGATGTACGTGTCGGCAACAACTCGACGGCATACTTTCGACGCGAGGCCCGCATCGACATGACGAGCATGGACCTTATCACTGCCAAGATCGAAAGGGTCGAGCCTCCTCCAGTTGTCCTACTAGGACTACCCTGGGATGGCAGCTCATCTCACCTGAGTGGCGCTGCGGAGGCTCCAGAGCAGATCCGCAGAACCTTACTCTCACCAGCCGGGAATATGTTTTCGGAGTCCGGTGTCGACCTCTGTGGAGCATCACGGCTACAAGTTCTCGGCGATCTCGAATTGCCTCCTGACCAGCCCCCTTTTGCAGCCATCGAACAGTGTACCGAAGCCCTGCTTGAAGAAGGCGTCTATCCAATATTTCTCGGCGGAGACCACTCTGTCACCCAGGCAACAGTCTCGCCGTTCGAAACCCGATATCCGAACCTGACGATCGTACACTTCGATGCCCACCCCGATCTCTACGAGATTTTTGATGGTGACCCACAATCGCATGCCTGTCCGATGACCAGGATCCTGGAGAGAAGGGCACTGCATCGGTTGGTTCAAGTCGGGATTCGCGCCAGCACTCATAGTCAAGATGAGCTAGCCAAGAAATATGATGTCGAGAGAATGCCGACCCCTCATCACAATTCTGTCGACTGGGCCGATCTGCAACTGGAAGGTCCAATCTACGTTTCCTTCGATCTCGATGTGCTCGACCCGGCCTTCGCACCCGGCGTATCGCATCCCGAGCATGGAGGTTTGTCGACCCGGACAGCGATCACGATGATCCAGAAATTGCCTTCTCCTATCGTCGGAGCCGATATTGTGGAACTCAATCCAACTCGTGATCTGAACGGGCTGACCGCCGGCGTTGCCGCAAAGATCGTCAAAGAGCTGGCGTCTAAGATGATCGAGTCGACCCCATAGTGAATCATCGAGTCATAGTCCAAACGGCTTTGGTCACGGTACTGCTACCTCTGCTCGTTTGCTGCGGAAGCGGGCGCCAGGATCCACCCCGAGAAAGCGCAGCATCAAGCCCGAAAGTATCGATAGGCCGTCCACGCAACCAGCCCTATGTCCGAGTTCTCGGCACGGTTCAGGATGGCGGTCTGCCTCACGCGGCTTGTACCTGCGATCGGTGTGAGACCGCTCGACAGGACCCTGCCGCGAGACGCTTCGTCGCGAGCATCGCGCTCATTTTGCCATCCACCGATGAAGTTTTCCTCTTCGATGCCACACCGGACCTGCATCAGCAGCTCTACCTGCTCCGGGATGTCCGCGATCCTCCGATCGGCAGAGTCGACCGCGCCCCTGTCGATGGTGTGTTTCTGACCCACGCCCACATCGGTCACTATCTGGGTCTTGCCTTCTTCGGCTATGAAGTTGTCAGCACGTCGCAGCTGCAGGTCTTTGCCACACCGAAGATGTCCGACTTTCTGCGGCAGAACGGGCCTTGGAGCCAACTCGTCGATATGCAAAACGTTCGGCTCGACGAGATCGAGCCAGGCAGTGCGCGGGGCCTTGCGGATTCGGTTACGGTCGAAGCCTTTTTGGCACCGCACCGTGACGAATACGCGGATACTCTTGGGTTTGTCCTACGGGGTCCGAACAAGAGCCTTCTTTATCTGCCCGACACCGACTCCTGGGCGGCGTGGCAGTATCCTGTCGACGAATTCATCAACGAAGTCGATTTTGCCCTCATCGACGGAACGTTTTACTCGAGCGACGAGATGCCCGGAAGACCTGTCGAGGAGATCGGACACCCTCTGATATCGACCTCCATGGATCTGTTCCAAAAGCTGGTTGACACCTCGACAACAGAGATCTACTTTACGCATCTGAATCACACCAACGAAGCACTAGAACCTAATAGCGAAGCCAGTCGGGAGATCCGCGCCCGTGGGTTCCGGATACTCCAGGAGGGGGATCAGTTCGATTTGTGATCCTGCCACGTTTTTTGCGATCCCAACACCGTAGTGCTGCGAGCTAGGCGTCTTGTGAACAACCCCCTTTTTGAGAGACAAACAGCGCGCTGATCAGGAGAATCGAGCCATGCAAGACCCGGATATCTACTTTCGTCAGCTTCTTGCCGGACGGCAGGTCGCAGTCCAACATCCTGTCGCTGGACAGATGAGAAATTTCATGTATCTGATCGGAGACCCGAAGAGCCGCAAGGCCCTCGTAGTCGACCCCGCCTGGGACGTCACCTCGCTTCTCGATACAGCCAAAAGGGACGGATATGAGATTGTTGGAGCCCTCATCAGTCACTATCATCCCGACCATGTCGGAGGAGATCTTTGGGGTGTTAAAGTCGAGGGGGTGAGTGCTCTTCTCGAGGAGGTTTCAGTACCCTTGTACGTGAACAAGAACGAGGCCGAGGGCGTCAAAGTCGTTACCGGCGTCTCTGATTCCGACCTCAAGAGAGTCGACGACGCAAGCAGCTTGGATCTTGGTGATCTGCAGATTCAGTTTCTTCACACCCCTGGTCACACCCCAGGCAGCCAGTGTTTTCTGATCGGTAACCGTCTGGTTGCGGGAGACACACTTTTTGTCCAGGGCTGTGGTCGAGTCGACCTTCCTGGGGGCGATCCCGATCAGATGTACTACAGTCTGACTCAAAAGCTCGCCAAGCTCCCAGCTGAGACCGTCCTCTTCCCAGGGCACGACTACGGACCGACCGAGACCTCTACCATAGGCACAGAACTCGACAACAACGTCTATCTACGGGTTGGATCTTTGGAAGACTGGCGGCGGCTGATGGGCTAGGAGTCCGTCCGAGAAAACTCTTATCAATAGTCGATATAGCCTTCTCGGGTCCGCACCGATCCGCGCTTCTGGATTCGAACTTTGACATCGTGCCAGCTTCCGTCTCCAACGGCATGACTCGGGTAGTACCCGAGTACGTATTGTTCGCGGAGCTCCGAGAGAATACCGGCGAAAGCCTCATCGAGTGCGTCGATGCTTTCGGCCGCCTCGATCCGACCACCACTCTCGACCACTGTCTCCTTGAGAGTCCTGAATTCTTCTCGATTGGCCTCAACATCGCGCCAAGGTGTTGTGTAGGAAGGTACATCACTCTCGCCCGGCTCACGTAGCTGAATCCAGTAGATAAGAGCCTGGCTTCGTCGAGATTTCTGCAGCACCTCGGCCATCGGTAGGACGCTCTGGACATCGGAGCCGTCGGAAAACAGCACGACCACCCTTCTACCTTGCTCGGTCTCGAGCCGCGAAAGTGCCATAAACAAGTGATCGTTGATCGAGGTGCCTCCAGCAGCGGCGACATCCGTCACCGCGCCGCTCAAGGTCTCCTGGTCTTCCGTAAACTCCGTCTGGCGCAGGAGTCGATCCGAAAACAGCATGATCATTGCCCGATCCAACGAGTTCATCCCTCGAAGAAACACCTTGGCTCCATGTAGGGCCGCTGCCAGACGATCCCCCTTCATGCTCAGGCTGCAGTCCAGGAGAACAGCGGCGGTCAGCGGCACTTCGCCGCTCTCGAAAGTCACGATCGTCTGCTGGACGCCGTCGTCGAAGATCCGAAAGTCATCGCTTTCCAGATCGAGCACTCTGCGATCGGCTTCGGTCACGGTCACATAGAGCTGTTGGAGCTCGATCTCGAGAGAGTCGTCGACCGCTAGCGCGGGAGTCACAACGATCGAAGTCGCAGTCGTGCCGACTACAGATCTAGCGATGACCCGGAACTCGTGCTCCTTGTTCTCGTCACCGACGTCGACCTTGATCGCAAAGGGGGATCGGGTGATCTCCCCAACTTCCACGCCATCGACGATGAATTTGACCACCGCGACCTCTTCATCTCCGGCAGCCCTCGCGACGATCTCAACGACGCCGGAGACCATCTTCGCCGAGCGTGGCTTCTCGATCCAAACCTCGAGCGATGCAAAAATCGGCTGACTCAATGCAAGCGCCCAGCAGATGAAGAGGCCGGCTCTCATTGCGGAGTTTCCTCCCCGACCAAGCTCCCAAGAGCTGTTCGAAGTGCATCGAGGCCACTCTCCATTTCGATCCTCAGCTCGGCTCGAGTCTCTTCGACACCTATGGGCTCCCAGGTCGAGTAAATTTGGCGTGGCGACGGACGATTCCATCCATCGGCAGGGATGGCATCTAGGACCTGGATCGTTTCCTTGGGCCGGCGTTCGAGGTCCAACACCGATCCGAGTTGGACACTCAGTTGTTGATCACCTGGGAGGCTCTGAAGACCCATCTGCAGAAGGGCCTCAGCAGTATCGAGATCGCCGGACTCGATTTCGATTCGAGCCAACTCTTGGTATGCAATCGAACGTATCCACTCGGGTGCGTCGCTTTGCGAAAGATTCTCCAAGCTCTGGGTAGCCTCCAGCAAATAGTCTTCAGAGGCCCTGAGCTGGCAGAGGGCGAGTCGGAGACTTGCCAGCTGATTCTTGCCCTCTAATTTCAAGACCGCGCTCAAGTAGTGAATTGCCCGCTCGTAGTTACCAGCATGCTCATATGCAGTACCAAGACCGAGCAGAGCAAGCGTATTTCCCGGGTCGGCGCCCGTAGCACGCAAGAAAAGATCCGAGCTCTGAACGATATTGGTGGGAGACCAGAGGACGACTCCGAAGTTGGTCAATACCTGGCCGCTAAAGACCTTCGCGTCGCGTGAGTTGGCTCTGAAACCATAGATTTCTGCCAACTCAGACGCCATAAGGCGCGAATGGCCCGCCATGAACCTACGCCGCTCTTCGCTGTAGGTGAAATATGCTTCCGAATGCAGCACGATCACAGGCCTCAACAGGTCGAGGGTGTCGGCCTTCAACAGATCTCTCAGAGCCCGTAGCTTGATACGCCAGAAGCTTTCGATTCGCAGCCAGGGCTGCTCCTCTCCAACGACACTGGTCTCAAAATCGATCAAGTCGGCAACTGCCCGGTCCAAATCACCGGTCGCGAGAGTAGCCAGGACCTCGCGGTATTTCGCCTTGATCTCCGGTGGCTTGAGCGAGGCTGCTTCGACCTTGCCCCCTGGGCCAATCGCCATGAGCGCAAAGATTCCCACTGCCGCCGCCGCTCTTCGCCGGCTTCGAGACGAGAGATAGATGGGCTCGTGTTTCATACGCTTCCGAGAACCGTGGCGGGCTCCATTCGGCCTGAAATATCACTCCAAATTATAACTCTGAGCGAAGCGTCTCAGAGCTACAGAGCGGGAATCCTACCTCAACTACGAACACATTTCCTGATTGGTTGCCTCTGAGACTCAAGGCAAACCCGACAAAGCCCACGCTCCATGCCTGAGTTTCTTGACAGACGATTCGTTAGCCTCTAGGATCCAAACGTACGTTTGATTCAAACAGGCGTTTGCAACCATGACCAGCGTCGACTCCACTACACCCCCATCGACAAAGATGGCACTGCTCGACTCCGCCGAAAGGTTATTTGCCCAGAACGGCATCGATGGGACCTCTCTGAGAGCAATCACCCAAGATGCCAATGCCAACCTCGCCTCGGTGAACTACCATTTTGGTTCCAAGGAGGGACTTGTAGGAGCTGTTTTCGGACGCAGGCTCAGACCGCTCAACAGTCAGCGTCTGGAGCGACTCGGTCATGCCCTTCTTGAGGAGGACCGGTCGACGAAGCTCCGTGGGATCCTCCGCGCCTTTGTCGGCCCGGTACTCGAGATGCGGTTCGACCGACAAAGAGGCAACCCCGAGTTTATCCAACTGTTGGGACGCACCTTTGCCGAATCGGCTGGCCAGCCTAGACGTGAGCTTCTTGCCGAGTTCGAGCATGTGCTATCCCGATTTCTGGCTGCCCTCTCCGAGACCCTTCCCGAGCTCGAACCTGAGGCGCTCGCCTGGCGCTTTCACTTCACGGTCGGCGCGATGGCGTACACCGCCGCCGTGGGCAGACCGCTTTCGGAGCTGATCCAAGGAGGAGACGTGGACTACTCGCCCCAGGTCGATCGGATCATCGAGCATCTGGTCGACTTTCTCGAAACTTCCTGGATGCGCCCCGACCGGCATCGAGACAGGAATGGATCATGAACCATTGTTCGTCGAGCTCCCAGCATCGCGTCCGCCTGTTGTCAGTGCTGATCCTTTCGAGCCTGACGGCTCTTTTCGGCTGCAAGTCGGCAATACCTCCAGAACCACCCGATCTCGGCGTCGAAGTGCCCGAAGAATGGACCGCCTTGAGCGAGCCCGAGACTGTGGACCTATTCGACGGCTCGAGTTGGTGGCGACAGTTCGATGATGAGAATCTCGATCTCGTGGTAACCGAGGCGCTGGCCAACAATCGGAATCTGCTTGCGGCATCGGCCCGCGTCGATGCCGCAGTCGCGCAGGCACGGATTGCCGGGGCTGACCTCTATCCACAGATCGGCGTGGGCGTTACAGGCTCGAGGCAGAGCCAGAACTTTGTCGGATTTCCAATCCCTGGCAGAGAGCAAGAGGTTCTAAGCGTGACCTTCTCGAGCTTCGGAGCCAACCTCAATATCTCGTGGGAAGCGGATCTATGGGGCCGGCTGCGGGCTCAAAAAGACGCTGCAGTTGCCCGCGTCGAAGCCTCGCAAGCCGATTATGTGGGAGCAAGACTCTCCTTGGCAGGACAAGCAGCCAAGAGTTGGTTTGCCGCCGTTGAGGCTCACCAACAGGTCGAGCTGGCTGAGGCCACGCTGGAAAGTCGTCGAGTGAGTCGCAAGCGCATCGAGAGGCGCTACCGAGTGGGTACGAGGCCTGCCCTCGATCTCCGATTTGCAGTCACCAACCAGGCTGCGGCCGAAGCTACGTTGGCGTTGCGCCGCCGGCAGCTCGATGGGGCGCGGCGCCAACTCCAAGTTCTGTTGTCTCGCTATCCCGATGGGGACTTGAGCCCCGTTGGTGACGGTATCGAGCTGGCCGAGCCGCCGGCGGAGATTCCTCCGGGTCTGCCCGCAGAGCTGGTCACCCGACGACCCGACCTTCTTGCCTCCGAAAACCGAATGGCGGCGGCGGGGCTCGATGTTGCCCAGGCCCGAGCGAGTCTCTATCCGAGACTCAGGCTCACGGCTTCGGGAGGCACACTCAGTGCTGATATCGGCGATCTGCTGGATGACAATTTCTCGGTCTGGAGCCTCGCGGCAAACATTCTCCAGCCGGTTTTCCAGGGAGGTCGGCTACGTGCGGGGGTCAAGCTCTCGGAAGCCAGGCTGCGAGAGGTCACCGAAAATTATGTTCAACAAGTGCTGCAAGCCTTTGGAGAGGTCGAGTCTGCGCTTGCTGCCGAAAGATTCCTGGCCGAACAAGAGCGGGCTCTCTTCGAGGCGGCGAAACAATCGATTGCGGCCGACAGACTCGCAAACGACCGTTACGAGTATGGGCTCGATGGTTATCTGACAGTTCTCGAGGCCCAACGAAATTCCTTTCTGGCTCAGAGCCAATGGCTATCGTCACGACGACAAAGACTGGATACTCGTATCGATCTCAACCTCGCCCTGGGTGGAGATTTCCACACGATTCAGGCACCGAGTGCACCGACCCACTCGGCCGGGAGCTCTACAAAATGAAAAGCCGAGCCAAGATCCTTCTGCCACTCCTGGTCCTACTCATGGGTCTGGGTGCAGCGGCCGGACTCATACTCACCACACCCAAACTCGAACGCACCGAGGTTGTCGCTCGAGTCCCGCTGGTTCGAGTCATACGAGTCAAGCACTCCAAGTTGGCGTTGACGGTGAAGTCTCAAGGAACCGTCCGTCCGCGAGTCGAATCATCTCTGGTAGCCCAGGTGGCCGGGCGGATCGACTGGGTATCACCAGGATTCGCAGAAGGTGGCTTCTTCATGAGGAACCAAGACCTGGTGAGAATCGAGGACCGGGACTTCCGGCTTGCGGTCTCTCAGGCGGAAGCCCAGGTGGCTCAGGCGATGGTGCAGGTTCAGCGCGAACAGGCGGAGGCCGATCTAGCGCAAGAGGAATGGGCGGATCTCGGTCAAGGAGAGCCCTCGGCATTGGCCATGAGAGAGCCGCAGCTCGCGGAGGCCAAAGCGCGTGTACAAGCGGCCGAAGCCACTCTCGAGAAAACCAAGTTGGATCTCGAGCGCACCCGAATCCGGGCATCCTTCGACGGACGCATTCAGTCGACGCTGGTCGATCTTGGTCAGTATGTGGCCCGTGGTACCAGTCTGGCTCGCGTTTACTCGACAGACGCGGCCGAGGTGCGTCTTCCAGTGGCCAAAGACCAACTCGCCTACCTCGACCTGGGGGCAGGCTTGAATCTCCGAGGAGCCAATGGAAGTGGACCCGCCGTCGTTCTCAGCGGCACGATCGGAGATACCACCTATTCTTGGCCAGGACGAATCGTTCGAACTGGCAGTGAGTTCGACGCCAAGACACGCATGTTGCCACTGTTCGCGAGAGTCGACGATCCGCTCGGAAAGGCCAGCGAAGCTGCCGGAGCGCCTCTACCAATCGGAATGTTCGTCGACGCTGAGATCGAAGGCAAGCGCCTACACAGGGCGATCGTGGTGCCTCGCGAAGCCCTCAGATCGGGCGGTCAAGTTCTAGTCGTGGATGCCGACAGCCGTCTCCGATTCAGAGACGTACAGATATTTCGAGTCAATCGAGACATAGCCGTACTGACCTCGGGTCTCTCCGACGGAGAATTTGTCTGTACCTCTGCGGTCGATATTGCAATCGACGGTATGAAGGTCCGGACCTTCGAGGAATCAGGCCTTCCTCGAACGGATCCCGAGGACGAGGAGGCGTTGTGAACCGCATCATCGCCTGGTTTGCGGCCAACGGAGTGGCCGCGAATATCCTGATGTGGCTGCTGATCATTGTCGGCATCGTCACCCTGGGTGGAATCAAACAGGAGGTTTTTCCGGAATTCTCTGCCGACATCGTCTCGGTTCGAGTCCTCTACCCTGGCGCCGCTCCCGAAGAGGTCGAAGAGGGCGTCGTAATCCGCATTGAGGAAAAGATCCAGGATCTCCCTGAGATCAAAGAGATTCGTTCTACCGCGGCGGAGAACATGGCGATCGTTCTGGTCGAAGCAGTCGATGGTTCCGACCTTCAAAAGCTTCTCAACGATGTGAAATCGCGGGTCGACTCGATCGACACCTTTCCCGTTGAAGCAGAAGAGCCGGTCGTTGAAGCGGCGGTCATCCGCCGGCAGGTTCTCGATGTCGCCATCTCAGGTGACACCGATGAGCGGAGCCTCAAAAGGCTCGGTGAGAGGATCCGCGACGACCTGTCCGCGCTACCCGGCATCACCCAGGTGGAGCTCGTGGCGACCCGTCCGTACGAGATTTCGATCGAGGTGTCGGAGTCGGCACTCCGCCGCTGGGGCCTGACCTTTCAACAGGTTGCCAATGCGATTCGCCGATCTTCACTCGATCTCCCGGGAGGCAAGGTAGATACCTCCGGCGGAGAGGTTCTTCTCCGCACCGAAGGCCAGGCCTACGTCGGTAGGGATTTCGAAGAGCTTCCCCTGATGACTCTTGCCGATGGCTCTCGGCTCCGGGTCGGTGACGTTGCCACAGTGGTCGACGGTTTTGCAGAAACCGACACCTGGTCTCGCTTCGACCGCGTGCCGGCTGTTCTCGTTCAAGTCTTCCGAGTAGGAGATCAGAGCGCCCTCGAGATCGAGAAGATCGTCGTCCAATATCTCGACAAGGCCCGCACCGAGGTACCCGATGGCATCGAGCTCACGGTCTGGGACAATCGCACCAAGATTCTGCGCAGTCGACTCGATCTCCTGATGAGGAACGGGCGCAACGGTTTTGCCCTCGTCGTGCTGGTCCTGGCCCTGTTCTTGAAGCTCAGACTCGCTAGCTGGGTGTCGCTGGGCATACCGATCTCGTTTCTGGGTGCAATCGCTCTGATGCCGATGCTCGATGTCTCGATCAGTCTGATCTCACTGTTTGCCTTTATCCTCGTCCTGGGAGTCGTCGTGGACGACGCCATCATTGTCGGCGAAAACATATTCTCCAATTTTCAACAGGGCAAAGAGGGTCTCAGGGCTGCCGTGGATGGTACGAGCGAGGTCGTGACTCCAGTGATCATTGCGGTCTTGACAAGTGTCGCGGCCTTTGCACCCTTGTTGGGTGTCACCGGAAACATCGGCAAGATCATGCGAGTCATACCGCTGATCACAATTCCCACCCTCCTGTTCTCGTTGGTCGAGTCTCTTCTGATCCTGCCCAATCATCTTTCTCACATGCATCATCAACCGGCGACAGCTCCCAAATTCGCGATTGCCCGGTACTGGGACCAGCTTCAGAGCTCTCTGGCCAAGGGCCTAGACTGGCTTATCGAACGGGTCTACCGGCCCACTCTCGAGATCACGATCGAGTGGAGGTACCTGACGCTCGCCTGCATGATCGCCCTTCTACTTCTAACCGCCGGCATGGTCAGAAGTGGGTGGCTTCAGTTCACATTCTTGCCCGATGTCGAAGGCGACAATACCGCCGCTTACCTCGCTCTGCCTCAGGGTACACCGGCCGAGTCGACGAGCGCCGTGTTGCAGGTCCTCGAATCCTCAGCTCTCGAGCTCTCAGGGGAGCTGGAGTCGGAGTTTGGTGGCCGGCCGATACGCCACGTCATGACAACGGTCGGCCAACAACCCTTTCGCACTGCCGCGGGCCCTGCGGCCCTGGCAATCCTAGTCAACATCTCCTCGGGCAATCTGGGTGAGGTCAATCTGGAGTTGGCCCCCGCTGAAGATCGCCAGATCTCGGCTCTCGAGATCGCCAACCGTTGGAGGGAGAAAGTCGGTGCCATCCCGGACGCCGAGGAGCTCTCATACTCCTCATCTCTGTTTGCCAGCGGCGAGGCGATCAATTTCGAGCTTTCAGGACCCAACGTAGACGACCTCAGGGATTTCGCTGCTGCGCTACGCCGTGAGCTGGCCCCCTACCCTGGTGTGCGCGACATCAGCGACAGCTTTCGGGCGGGAAAGCGGCAGCTTCAGTTGAACGTGACACCCGAGGCCGAATCCGTAGGACTGTCAAAGGCGGACCTGGCCCGGCAGGTTCGCCAAGCTTTCTATGGCGAAGAAGTCCAAAGGATCTTGCGTGGCCGAGACGAGATCAAAGTCATGGTCCGCTTCCCCGCCGACCAGCGAAGCTCGCTGGGCGATCTCGAAAATCTCCGGCTGCGCACGCCATCGGGTGCTGAGATTCCCTTCAGTACCGCCGCCACGATGGAACCGTCAAGGGGACCGGCCTCGATCCGGCGCAAAGACCGACGTCGGGTGGTCAATGTCACCGCGGATGTCGATGACCTGGTCGGAAATGCCAACGAAATCATCGCCGACATGCAGACCAATGTTCTTCCCGATCTGATGGCCGACTACCCTGAGATCCGATACACATTAGCCGGAGAGCAGGAGGATCAGAGGGAGTCTCTCTCAGGTTTGGCCAAGGGCTTTCTCATCGCCCTGGTAGCCATCTACGGACTGCTTGCGATTCCCTTTCGGTCCTATCTCCAGCCGCTCATCGTGATGAGCGCAATTCCGTTCGGTCTCATCGGTGCGGTGTGGGGACATCTCGCAATGGGTTTGAACCTGACCATCCTGTCGATGTTCGGAATCGTGGCCCTGACCGGGGTCGTGGTCAACGACAGCCTGGTCATGGTCGACTTCATCAATCGTGCCTTCAAAAAGACTCACATACTCGGCGAGGCCATTCGACGCGCCGGCACCTCCCGCTTTCGACCCATTCTCTTGACCTCGATGACCACCTTCGCAGGCCTCACACCTCTGCTGCTGGAAAAGAGCCTGCAAGCCCAGTTTCTGATCCCGATGGCGGTCTCATTGGCCTTTGGGGTGCTCTTCGCCACCTTCATCACCCTCATCCTGGTTCCTTCGCTCTATTCGATCCTCGAGGACTTCCGAGGGTGGTCGAAGCGTCTGTTGCGTCGAGGCCCTGCGCCAAGTCCTGAGCCTGAGGCCTCCAACCTCTGAGTCATCAGCTGGTGCTCATCCAAAGCCCGCTTACGGATCGGCTCGAAGCTCCGGTGTGCTGATCCCGAGGATCAAAAAGGTGGCTGGAAAAGCGACTTATTGATGATTGTCGATATGAGGGTTCGATTTACTGTGACATTGCAATATCCCTGTTACAATCGCCCGCCTGAGCTAGGGACCTAGCCCAAACCCAGGGTTCCCATGGCTCGTCCTACCGAGGGGTTCATCCATGCATCCAAGACTCACAACTTCACGATCTCACAGGACCGCTTTCACCGCTCTTGTGGTGGCCGTGCTCTCCACGATCTCGGTCTTGGGTGTAGCCACAGCAGAGCCACCAGACGATCTAGAGCTGGTCTTGATCGCATCCGGTCTGAGCAGTCCCGTAGCGGTGCGCAATGCGAGTGATGGCTCCGATCGACTATTCATTGTCGAACAATCCGGCAGGATCAAGATCTGGGACGGTAACCAGGTGCTTGCCACTCCTTTTCTGGACATCTCGGGCAGCACCCTCGAGCCGCCGATCATCGCCGGTGGTGAGCAGGGTTTGCTCGGGCTCGCCTTCCACCCGAACTATGAGAACAACGGTTACTTCTTTATCAACTACACCAGGGGTTCAGGCTCGGGCGAGACAGCCGTGGTACGGCGGCAGGTCTCAGCCGGCAATCCCAACATCGCCGATACCGGTGCCGGCTCGATCAAACAGATCATCGTGATCAACCAGAATGCGACCAACCACAACGGGGGCGATATTCATTTTGGCCCCAACGACGGCTATCTCTATATCGGCATGGGAGATGGTGGAAGCTCGAGCGATCCTGGCTGCCGGGGCCAACGCCTCGACGATCTAAAGGGCAATATGCTCCGTCTTGATATCGATACGCCGGGCGATATCGACCCCTATGAGATTCCGCAGGGCAACCCTTTTGGGGACGAAACCTGGACCTACGGCTGGCGCAATCCCTGGCGTTGGAGCTTCGATCGCTACACCGGTGACATGTTTATCGGCGATGTCGGACAAGGCACCCGCGAAGAGATCAGCTTTCAGTCTGCGAGCAGCATCGGCGGAGAAAATTTTGGCTGGAAAATCATGGAAGGGAACTTCTGCCACGACCCCGACCCGATCGACAACGACTGTCCCAACGGCACACCCTCCTGTGGCGACCCGAGCTTTATCCCGCCGCTCTTCGATTATCCGCGGACTGTCGGCACCATCGTGACCGGCGGTTATCGCTATCGAGGTACCAGGGTGTCCGGGATGCGAGGCATCTATGTCTTTGCCGACTCCGGCGTCAATGACATCTTTTTCGCCACCGAGACCCGGGGAAACTGGTCTTTTGAGAACTGGTTGAGCGGTCCCAACATTCGAGTCGTGAGTTTTGGCGAAGACGAAGAGGGCGAACTCTACGCAGTGAACCTAGGCGGATCGGTCCTTCGCTTCGAGAGTGCCAGCTCGATTTTCACCGATGGCTTCGAGTCGGGCGATACCTCCAGATGGTCAGAGACTTCGAACTAGGTTCCATCGCGTTAGAATCCATCGATGTTCGAAAACACGCCAACGGCTCCACCCGATGCGATCTTTGGTCTTGCTGAGACCTTTCGCGACGACCCCAATCCAAACAAAATCAACCTCGGAATTGGCGTTTATCGGAATGAGCAGGGACACACTCCGGTGCTACGCGCCGTCCACCTGGCCGAGCAGCGGATCTGGAATACGGAGTCGACAAAGTCCTATCTGCCGATCGAGGGCGACAGAACCTACGCCGAGTTTGTACAACTGCTGTTGTTGGGTGACAACCACCCGGTTCTGCAGGAAGGTCGCCTCACGACCGCGCAGACCCCCGGTGGCACCGGAGCTATCAGCATCGCCGCCGATTTCCTCAAGCGACTGAGACCCGACGCCTCTGCCTGGGTGCCCGACCCCACCTGGGCCAACCACAAGAGTATTTTTTCCGCCGTCGATACTCCGGTCATGACTTATCCCTATCTAGATTCTACCGGTTGCAGGCTGGCATTCGAGCAACTGCTGGAGGGGCTAGCGAGAGTCGCTCCTGGCGACATCGTCATCCTCCATGGCTGCTGTCACAACCCCAGTGGTGTCGACCCCGATGAAGAGCAGTGGAAGGCGATCGGAGCCCTGCTTGCCGAGCGCGAGGCCCTGCCTCTTGTCGATCTGGCCTATCAGGGATTTGGCAACGGCTTGCTGGAGGACCGGAGACCGGTCGAGATTCTCTGCGATCAGGTCCCGGAGTTGCTCATCTGTAACAGTTTCTCGAAGAACTTTTCCCTTTATAACGAGCGTGTCGGTGCTCTAACGGTGCTCACGACCTCTGCAGAGGCCGCTCGAGCCGTTCTCTCACAGATCAGGATCAGCATCAGAGTCTCCTATTCCAATCCGCCCGCCCACGGGGCGTCGATTGTGTCGACCATCCTGGGTGACTCGGACCTACGAGAGCTTTGGCAGCAGGAGCTTTCCGAGATGCGGACTCGGATCCTGGAGATAAGGGGCCTCTTTGTGGAAGAACTCGATGCCCGAGGCCTAGAGCTCGCTCAGAGTACCAACCAGGTTTTCCTCGAGCACCACGGGATGTTCTCGTTCACAGGTCTGGAGCCGCAACAGATCAACGAGCTCCGAAAGGAGCATGGCATCTATATGTTGGCCTCGAGTCGGATCAATTTTGCGGGACTGACGTCTGAGACGGTCTCTCCAGTTTGCGATGCGATCGCATCGGTCGTAAACGCCTAGTCAATCTCCGCGATGGCACTGCCTTGCAAGCGTGACGAGTTCGACATTCCTTCGGACGTCACCTATTTGAACTGTGCCTACATGGGCCCGCTGTCCCAGCGAGTCGTGCGAGCCGGGCAGGAGGGTCTAGCTCGAAAAATGCAACCCTGGAAGATTACGCCAGAAGATTTCTTCACCTCCATCGAGCGGCTCCGGGAGCTTTTCGCCCAACTCATTGGTGGCGACGCCGACGGGGTAGCGCTGCTGCCCTCGGTCAGCTACGGCACAGCAATCGCGGCCTCCAATCTGCCGCTCTCTCGCGGCCAGGAGATCGTAGTGCTCGCCGAGCAATTCCCATCTAATATCTATGTTTGGCAGAATCTCGCCGCCCAAACCGGAGCTTCGCTTCACACGGTCCCCTTCCCGAACGACGGCGACTGGACGTCGAAGATCGTCGAAGCCATTCATGGCGCGACCGGCGTGGTAACGGTCCCAAACTGTCACTGGACCGATGGTTCCGCCATCGATCTTGTTATGGTCGGCGCCCGAGCCCGCGAGGTCGGTGCTGCTTTGGTTGTCGATGGATCCCAATCGATAGGCGCGCTTCCCTTCGACGTCACCAGGGCACAACCCGACTTTGTGGTTACCGGCACCTATAAGTGGCTATTGGGTCCCTACAGCCAGGCCATGATGTGGGTTTCGCCCCGTTTTCGCTCGGGTCGACCGATCGAACACAGCTGGATCACAAGAGCCAACAGTCGCGACTTCTCGTCGCTTGTGAACTACACCGACGAGCTCAATCCCGGTGCTCGCCGCTACGACGTCGGCGAAGTGAGCAATTTCGGTCTCGTGCCCGCCTCCCTCGCAGCGCTCGAGCAAACACTCGACTGGGGAGTGGAGTCGATCTATTCAACGATCCATCCCTGGATCGACGCTCTAGCATCAGGAGCAGAACGACTCGATCTCGGGGTTCCCGATGCGGAGCACCGCTCCGGGCATCTACTGGGATTGAGGCTAATGGGACGCGATCCTAGACCACTCGTCGGCAAGCTCACAGAAGCCAAAGTGTTTGTCAGTGTGCGCGGTGACTCGATTCGTGTCGCACCCCACGTCTACAACGATGCAAGCGATGTCGATCGTCTCCTCGAACTACTCGAAGAGTTTGTTCGGTCCGCACCCGTCTCGGGTGGCCCAATCTCGATCAAGGAGAGATCCTAATGCCACGATCCCTGCTATCGATGACACGTTCCTACAACGGGTCTAGATGGATACTGCCGATCTTGTCGATCATTCTTCCAGCTCACCCTGTGATTGCCAGCGACACGTTTAGCGACGAAATATTGATGAATGTCCGTGCCTACCGAATGGCCCACGAAGTGGAGATTCTGCGGTCATTCTCCGAGCTTCTGAGCATTCCCAATGTAGCCTCCGACATTGAGAACATCCAGCGAAATGCAGACTTCATCCGCCAAGAGCTGGCTCGTAGAGATATCGAGACGGAGATCTGGACTCAGGATGGCGCACCGCCGATCGTCTATGGGTCGCGCGACATCGGTTCCAGTCGCACGCTCGGAATCTATGTCCACTACGACGGCCAGCCGGTCGACCCCGCCGAGTGGGTGAACCCAGCCTGGAATCCGACACTGTATACCGCTTCGATCGAGGAGGGTGGTGTAGCGAGACCCCTACCCAGTGCCGGAGAAAGGCTCGACCCCGAAGCGCGTCTTTATGCTCGTTCCGCAGGAGACGACAAGGCTCCATTGGCTGCGATCTTCACTGCCCTCGACGCCCTCGCGAGACTAAAGGTCTCTCCGACCTCCAACCTGGTCTTCTTGTTCGAAGGCGAGGAGGAGGCTGGATCGGAGCACCTTGGGAGATATCTTCGAGACCACCGCGAAGCCCTGGATGTCGACCTGTGGTTGATCTGCGATGGACCTGTTCATCAGAGTCGAAGACCCCAACTCCTGTTTGGCGTTCGTGGCTACACAGGGCTCGATCTCGAGACCTACGGCGCCAACAGATATCTCCATAGTGGCCACTACGGTAACTGGGCGCCCAATCCGGCTCAAGTTCTGGTGAACCTGCTTTCAACTATGAAAGATCCGGACGGAAGGGTGTTGATCGAGGGATTCTACGATTCGACAATGCCGATCTCAGATGCCGAGCGAGAAGCGATGTCGTTGCTTCCCGACTTCGATGATCAGCTCCGCATCGAGCTCGGCCTCGCTGCGACCGAAGCCGAGAATGCGCCTTTAGCCGAGCGCCTACTTATCCCTTCATTCAATATTCGCGGACTTTCCAGTGCCACCGTGGGGGAGCAGGCTCGAAACATCATCCCGAAGGAGGCCACCGCCAGCATCGATATTCGACTCGCGAAAGGAAACGACCCGATCGAGATCCTCGATCTCGTGGAAGAGCACATTCGGGCACAGGGCTTCACCATCATTCGAGACGAGCCCGACGCCGAGATACGACTCGAGCATCCCAAGCTCATCAAAGTCACCCGAAACGAAGGGTATCCCGCCGCCCGAACAGCGATGGATCTGCCGCTCGTACTGGAGGTCGAAGCGGCCGCTGAGAGAGCAGCCGGAGAGCCGGTGCTGAAAGTCCCAACGCTTGGCGGCTCTTTGCCGCTCTATCTGTTCAACGAGATACTGGAAGCGCCCCTCGTGGTCGTGCCCATCGCCAATCATGACGACAATCAGCACGCTCCAAACGAGAACCTTCGGCTCGCGAATCTCTGGTACGGAATCGATCTCATGGCATCCCTGTTCACAATGCCTTTCACGCCCGCCGAATAGCCCCTGCCAACCTGACAAATTCCATCGACAGAGCCCATGGTCCATGTCGGGTCGCACCATGCGGAAGAAATCCGCCCGTATTTGTGTTGTTGGAGATCAGGGGACTCGAAGTGGCAAAGCCGAAAAACAGCTCTGCGGACCAGATGGCCGAGAACACGATTCGGAAACACGATCCCGACTGTGACGACAACGATCTGAGCACTGGAATCGCCTGTCTGCTGGCGGCGACAAGGGACCTCAACGCCGCAACCGACTTCCGGCGAGGACTCGAGCGTGTCGCCAAGCGGCTCGAGCGGTATGTCGACTACGACACTTTTGCCGTCCTGCTGCTCGACGACCATGGTCGCGAGCTCAGATTCGAGTTTGCCGTAGGATTCCCCCAGGATGTCCTCGAGCATTGGAGGTTCGGGCTCGGCCAGGGAATCGTAGGCATAGCGGCTCAATCGGGTGAATCGCTTCTCGTACACGACACCTCTGGCGACTCGAGATACATCCACGCAACCGATCGGGTCAGATCCGAGCTTGCCCTCCCCCTGGTGACAAGACGACGCACCATCGGAGTCCTGGATCTAGGCAGCTACAAGCCCAACAACTTCACAACCGAGCAGCAAAAGCTCCTGACCTCACTGGCCGACCACCTGGCCAGTGCCGTAGAAAACGCGCAGCTCTATCAGAATATGAGAGAGCAGGCGCGAACGCTCTCATTGCTCCACGAAGTCAGTCGGGAGATGGCTTCGATCCTCGACCGTGACATGCTACTCGAAAGGGTCGCTGAGCTTATCCGTCCTCTAATCGACTACGATCTCTTTTCGGTCCTGTTGTGGAATGAGTCCGAAAGACTGCTCCTGCCGAGGGTGACAGTTTTTGGCGAAGATGTGGGAAACCGTGACACAGCTTCCATGACTTTAGGTCGGGGCATCTGTGGTACGGCCGCTGCCCTCCGACAGTCGATACGAGTGCCCAACGTCGAGGTCGATCCCCGCTATGTGAGTTGTGTCGAGGATTTGTCTGTCCGCTCCGAGTTGGCGGTACCTCTGTTTTTCAAAGAGCGCTTGATCGGGGTGATCGATCTTCAAAGCCTGAGGTACGATGCTTTCTCTGCCCATCATGAACAGCTGTTGTCGACTCTTGCGTCGTCGCTGGCGATCGCGCTGGAGAATGCTCGCCTCTATGAGGAGCTCCAAGACGACGAGGCTCGGCTCGAGAAGGATCTGAACGCAGCACGCGAGATCCAACGACAGCTGCTGCCAAAGCAGTCACCCTGGATACCCGGGATCCAGATGGCCGTAGCATACGAAGCCGCCCGCCACCTGGCTGGAGACTTTTACGACTTCTTGCCCTATGGCGAGAGCAAGCTCGCGCTTGCAGTTGCTGACGTCTCGGGAAAAGGGACATCGGCTGCCCTCTACGGGTCGCTCGCTGTCGGAACGATCAGAGAGTATGCGAGGCGCAGCCGGCCGAGCCCAGCCGAGATGCAAACCGAGCTCAATAACAAGCTGAAGCAGCTCTCGATCGACAATCGATTCCTGGCCATGACCTTCGGAGTGTTCGATGGATCGGAGCGCTCGCTCACGCTCTCCAACTCCGGTCTGCCCCGGCCCTACCTACTACAGGGTCGCACCGCAAGGCAGTTGGAGGCGACGGGTGTTCCCCTCGGATTGCTGGCCGACCAAACCTACGAGGAGATCAAGCTCGAGCTAAATCCGGGCGAGGCGGTTGTGATCTGCTCCGATGGAATCGAAGAAAGTCCTGATAGCCACGACGAGGAGTTTGGCCAAAAACGGGTCGAAGACACGCTCAAACGTCTAGCGCATCTGTCTGCCCAAGAGATCGCCGACGGTCTACTCCAGGCCGTACAGCGCTACTCACCCACCGACGAGCCCTCGGACGATCGCACAGTGCTCGTATTGAAAGTGGTCTAGAAACCCGCATGAAATATCCTTGGACCGATCCTGGCTTGAATCGAAATCGCCCCTGAACCTAACGCCGACGGTCGACAAGACTGTAGACCGCTGGAATGATCAGCAGGGTCAGAAATGTGGAGGCAACCAGGCCGCCAATCACGGTGATAGCCATCGGGCTTCTCAGCTCACTGCCCTCTCCCAAACCCAACGCCATCGGAAAAAGGCCGAGCACAGTGGTAGCCGTCGTCATCAGAATCGGTCGAAGACGCACCTGTCCTGCCCTCTTCAAGGCCTCGAGCTTGGGTAGGCCTTCACGACGCAGTTGATTTGTGTAATCGACCAGGATAATCGCGTTGTTTACAACGATGCCTGCCAGCAGTATGGCACCGATCAACACAACGATCGAGATCGACGTATCAGTGATAGCCAGGGTAGTAATCAAACCAATCAGAGCCAATGGAATGCTGAACAGAATGACCAAAGGATGGATCAACGACTCGAATTGAGAGGCCATGACCAGATATACCATGAAGATCGCCAGCATGATAGCCAGCTTCATACTGTCAAATGATGTTTCCATCTCCTGTCTCTGACCACCAATACGCCATTCGTATCCAAGCGGTAGATTCATCGACTCGAGCTCTTGCTCGATCGCGGCCGAGACACTCCCGAGGTCACCCCCAGCCAGGTTTGCCGTAACCAGCGCGACTCTTTCGCCTTCGGATCGTCGGATCTCGGCGGGGCCCTCTACCTCCTCTACCACGGCTACGGCGGACAGCGGAATCGCCGTTTTGTCCCGTTGGACTACGGTGAGATTCCTGAGGGCATCTGCACTGTCACGATACTGCTCCTCGACCCTCAAACGAATATCAATAGACCTGTCTTCGCGCTGAATATCGGTGACGATCATCCCGAGGACCTTTGATCGCACGACACCTGCCACCTCGCCAAGGGTGAGACCCAGGTTTGCGAGCTTTTGTCGGTCGAATCGCACTTGCAGCTCCGGATTTCCGCCCTCGGTCGACGATTTGACATCCGCCAGACCCGGAATACCTCGCATTCGCGTGACTAGATCGGCCGCCAGCCGCTCGAGCAGCTTGAGGTTGTAGCCACGAATCTCGACTTCAAGCGGCGTCCGAAAGCTGAAATACGATGGCCTCCCGAATCGATAGGTCACATCCTCTTGCGCGTCGAGTCGCTCCCGCAGAACCTGCATGAGCGACTCCTCCTTGGTCCGATCGATCGGCGGAGAGACTGTCAGGGTAAGTTGCCCGATGTTCTCTCGCTTCTCTCCAGTGACACCACCCTGCTCGTTGGAAGCTCCCGAGATCGAGTAGACGCTTGTAACAGTGTCTAGGCCCATGCTAAATCTCTCAAGACTGGACATCCGACGGTCGGTAACCTCGAGACGTGTGCCGGGAGGCAGCTCGATGTTGACAAAAAACTCGCCTTGGATGAGCTCTGGAATCAGCTCAGTCCCAAGTCGCGGTACCAGCCCGAGACTCGCTCCAAGAAGGACAAAAGCACAAACCACGGTGATTACCGGATGATCCAGAACCGTATCGAGCACGCGACGGTAGAGTTTCGCGACAGAATCGTAGAGACGCTCGAACAGATTCAGCGGCCACCTGAGAATCGCGCTGATCAGACGACCGACTGCAAGAATGACTGTCTTGACAAGCCGCGAGACCTGGACACTGACCAGAAATAGGAGACTGCCGAGCTTGTTCTTGAAACCACCCTTCCCAGAGTCGCCCGTACTCTCCCTCGCGTCCTCCTCCAGGGGTGTGAACGATCGTGACACCAACATCGGGATGATAGTCAGTGCGACCAGCAAAGAAATCGCGAGCGAGTAGGTTACCGTCAGAGCTTGGTCGCCGAACAGCTGACCCGCCACGCCTTCTACGAACACGATAGGCACAAACACACAGATGCTTGTGAGAGTGCTCGCTACGACCGCTCGCGCCACGCGCGTGGTCCCTTCAAGAGCCGCCTCTTGCTCATCGAGTCCGCTGTCGCGGCGTCGTTGAATCGACTCCAACACGACGATTGAGTTGTCGACCAAAAGGCCGATTCCAAGCGTCAAACCGCCAAGCGACATGATATTGAGCGAGATTCCGGACAGGTACATCAGAAAGAAAGTCGACACGACCGAGATTGGAATCGCGAGTCCAATGATGGTTGTGGTCTTCCAACTTCTCAGAAAGAGATAAAGAACGACAATCGCAAGCAGACCGCCGTAGAGTGCTGTTCTCAGGACTTCGGCAACCGACTGACGGATGTATCTCGCCTGGTCAGTGATCACTGCTAGCTCGAGAGCTGGGTCGAGTTTGACGAGCTGTTCGCCAAGCTGGAAAAGACTCGACCTGACCGCATCGGAGACTGTGACGGTATTTGTACCCCCCTCTTTGTAGATCGCCAGCTCGACGCTCTCCTTGCCATCGATACGAGTGATCAGATCGCGTTCCTTGTGGCCCTTGTACACCCGAGCAACGTCCTTCAATCGGACAATGGCTCCGCGAGAGCTATCGATTACTACGTCTTCGAGATCCTCGGCCCGTACGAATTCATTCACCGCCCGCACCAAGAACTCGGTCTGCCCTTCCAGCAGGCGCCCACCGGTCAGATTGATGTTCTCCTGGGCGAGTCGATTTACAACCTGTTCGACATCGAGCCCCAGATTGGACAGTTGGCGCTCGTCGACCTCGACCTGGATCTCCTCCTCGAGTCCTCCGCTCACAACCACCGCTGCGACGCCTTCGATCCTCTCCAACCCCCGTTTGACCTGTTCTTCGGCAAGCAGACGCAACCGAATCAGATCGTCTTCACCGGTAAGACCCAACCGAAGAATCGGGTCCAGGGACGGATCGAATCGCAGCAAGATCGGTCTCTCGGCTTCGACGGGAAGCCTGAGCACATCGAGCCTCTCGCGAACATCGAGAGCGGCCAGATCCATATTGGTTCCCCAACTGAACTCGAGCGTAACGTCACTGATATCCGTCCGTGAGCTGGAAACCACGCGAACCACATTGTTGACGACGCCAACTACATTTTCGACCGGGCGCGTAATGAGGCTCTCCACCTCGACCGGAGCGGTACCTTCGAATGTGGTTTGAACCGTAAGCGACGGATAGTTGATATCTGGGAGCAGATCGGTCGCGAGTTGTCTAAAGGCAACCAGACCGAAGACCACAGCCGCTACAGCAAAGATGGTTACGCTGACAGGTCGCCGAACGGCAAACTCGACCAGTTTCACGCGCTACCTCGAAGTCTTGATCGAGAATCAGCGCCGCTACTCGCCACCCGACTGCCCTCGAGCCCTACTGATTCTCTCCTCGATCTCTTTGTCGCTGAGCCCTCGGGAGCGCATGAGATCCTTGGCTTGCTCGAGCTGTTCGAGGGTCATGCTGTCGGGGTCGAAACGGGGCTTCTGGCCTGGAGGTAGACCCGAGGTGCCTGTTGTTTTCCCGACTCGGCCTGCAGCGCCAGTTGCCGCTGCCTCGGTCAGGCCGGCTGCAGTGCTTCCCAGTGGCCCCAGAACCTGCACTGGGGTTCCGTTGCTCAAACCATCCTGACCCAGGACGATCACGCTTTCGCCGGCTTCCAGACCCGACAACACCTCGACAAGGTCACCTTCGCGAAACCCGAGAGTGACATTTCGCCGCGAGGCAACGCCATCCTCCGCCACATAGACCGTGTCTCCGATGCTCTCGAGCGACAACGCTGCTTTGGGAATCACCAGAGTCTCATTCCGGGTTTCGGTCTCGACGAAGACTTTGGCAAACATCCCTGGCCGCAAACGACCCCGCGCATCGACATCCAGGGTTACTTTCACCGTACCGGTGGCCGCGTCGACAACGGGTCGAATCCGCAAGATCTCAGCTTGGAAACGCTCTTCGGACCAGGCGTCGAAGGTCAAATAGGCTCGCTGACCGATATGCAGCTTCGGGAGGTCCCGCTCAGGTACCTGGATCGGGCAAAGCAACGGCTTGAAATCCGATATTCGAAACAGAGGTGTGCTCGATCCGACCTGTTCGGCCAAGTTGATATAACGAGCGACGATCAACCCGTCGAAGGGTGCTTCGATTTTGGTGTAACCGAGCTGTATCAGATCCGACTCGTATTGCGCTCGGGCGGTCTCCAAACGAGTCACCGTCTGATCGTAGGCTTCCGGACTGATCAGCTGACTCTCTCGCAGCGACTCCGCGCGCCTGGAGGCAGCCTCTGCCTCTTGCAGGGTCACTCGTGAGATCTCTGCCCGCGCGTGGAACTCGCGATCGTCCAGACGAGCTAGCAAGTCGCCTTTGCGTACCTCGATGCCCTCTTCGACTTTGAGCTCGACGACCGGGGCGGAGACGCGCGATTCGATATCGACTTCGTTCTCGGCCTCGAGAGTCCCGTTGGTCTCGATAAAGCTGGAGATTGCCTGTCGTCTTACCTGAGCTACCTGAACCGGTACCGCTGCTGAGGGTCCGCCGGTAGATCGCCCCGATGACGAGGCATTGGAGGAAGGGTGAGCCTCGGACTGGGAGGAATTGCCGCACGCCATTGGCAATGTCGAAGCCAAAATGGTGATTGCCAGGCCGAAGACCGCAGATTGAATCCAAAATCTCACTCAGCTCTCCCCCTGCGAAGCCGGTTTGGTACCGACTCTAGGTGTCGTCGAGACCGCAGTCGCTACTCGCCGCAGGAACAGGGTACCGTCATCCATCAAGGAGTAAATGGTCGGAATGATCATCAACGTCAGAAACGTCGAAGTGGTCAGTCCGCCAACAATGACCAGCCCGATCGGCGCCCAGGAGGCAGCCCGACCTTCGACCGTTCCGAACCACTGCGGAAAGAGGAATGGCGCCACCATGGGGAACAGACCCAGAATCGTCGTGATCGCAGTGATCAAAATGGGGCGGAGCCTGTGTTTGCCACCCAAGACAATGGCTTCATTGCGCTCCATTCCACTGCTTCGTAAATAGTTGATGTGATCGATCAGAACTATGGCATTGTTGACCACGACGCCCAGCAACACCATCACTCCGAGCATGGTCATCGTCTCCCAGGGCTGATTGGCGAGCTTCATGACTATTCCCACCCCTAGGAGGGCAAAGGGTACCGAGAACATGATCGTGAGTGGTTGAGAAAAGCTGTTGAAGAGCGCCGCCATCAGCATGTAAACAAGAGGAATGGCAAACAGCAGCGCAAAGCGGCCACTGTCCTGATCGCGCTGCATGAATCGATTCCATCGACCAAAGCTCCACTCGTATCCGGGCGGCATCGGCATTTCGTCCATCACCCGGCTGACGGCCCGCATAGCACCGAACGAAGCTGTTCGATCTGCCGCATTTGCTGAAACACTCACCTTGGCCCGATGGTTGACCCTCTCGATACTTCTCGGTCCAGCCACAAACTCGAACTTCGCTACCGAATCCAGGGGAAGTGGCAAAGTACCGCCAAAAACGGGCACATTCTTGAGCTGATCGAGTGTTTCGCGATCCTCCTCACGGTATTGCATGACCACGTCCAGCTCCCGCTCTCCGGTCTTGAAATGGCTCATCGCTCGGCCCGACAGCGCGTTGGCGACTGTAAACGCCACCGATCGGCTGGAAAGCCCAGCCTGGACGGCTCGATCCCGATCCACCCGCACGTGAATCTCTTCGTCACCACTTTCTAACGAGGTGTCCACATCCTTGACCATGGGAAGGCTCGCGATCTGGGCTGCGGCTTGCTGGCTGAGAAGCCCGAGAATCACGGGATCGTCCCCTGTAATCTCGACCTCGACTCCGGTGAAGCCCCTACGACCACGGTTGGTGGCGATTCTGAGATCGACACCAGGTCTTGTTGGCAGCAGTTCTCGCAGCCGGTTTCGCACTTCGGCAGTGGTGAGGCTACTCTCCTCCTCTTCCACCAGAAATATGTCGACTTGACGATTGCGTCGCCAGCTCGCTCGAGACCGGCCTGTGCCTCGATCGAAAGAATAGCTGACATCAGCGATATCCAGATCGACTCGATTGGCGTCGAGCAATTGGTAGAGCTCCGAGTAAAGTGCCTCGGTCTGTTCGAGAGAATACTGGCGAGGGGTGTCTACTTTGAGAATGATCTGTCGTTCGAGAGAACGGCTCGAAAAGGAACGCTCGATAGTCGAAAACAGATGAATCACTCCCGCGAACATCATCAAGATGGAAAGCACGAAAACGAAGCGGTGACGCAGGGTGAAACGGAGGAGGCTCTCGTAGGTGTCGCCGATCCAGTCGAGAAAACGTGAGGAACGGGCGGGGCGCCCACCGAGGATGCTCGCCGCAACCATCGGCACGACGGTGAGCGCAACCACGAGGGAG
>CAXMQZ010000003.1:0-71508 GCA_964195975.1 uncultured Polyangiaceae bacterium
CTTCCTGTATCCTCCCGGAGACCCACCGAAATCGAGTGGGCCTAACGAAGTATCCAGCCCTGCTATGCGTCTGAGACAGCAATCTATCCTTCAAACTTTTGTCGTTGCCCTGTTCGCTATCTCCTGTTCGGACCGGCCAGAACAAAGCAAACAGAGTGTGCTCCGTTTTATCGACGAGGAAGCGACAGATCTGTTTACGACGGATCACATTTCGGTGACCAAGGTGCTCCAGGACTGGCAATTTGACGGTGGGAAAGTGCCTGAGGTCTGCTTGTTGCTCGCTGGCGGGATCCAGCCCGCGGACGTAGCTGGGACTCGCCTTCTCGTATCGTCCACTGGGATAACGATTCAGTGTGAAGGCTCGCTCGACACAGACGAAGTCGATCTGATTCGACTCCGGATAAAGGGACTGACCCGAGGCGGTGCGGCGTTGAGTTGGCGTTCCGATTCAGGTGCTTACTCTGATGCTGCTCGTATGGTTGTCAACCGCTGGAGTAGGTCTGGGGCTGATGGGGATGAGCTGTTGTTCGAAGTGGGACGAAGCAGACACTGGTCGGACACGGTTGACGAGTTGAGTCTCCAGATCGATCCGAAAGTCGGCGATCTCGTCGAGATCTTGTCGATAACTGCAGAGGCACGAGAGACTGATGCCCACAAGTTAAGACAAGCGCTGCTGCGATCTTGGAAGGTCGAGATCGATCATGACTGGCGAAGCGCTCTTCTTGGGCATCCCTCGATGTCGTACGAACGGTCCGTTATCGTGCCTGAAGGCGGCAGGTTGCGTCTGGCTTTTGGACTGATGCCGGGTGTGCGGAAGCGAGTAAGATTTGTCGCAAAAGTCATCGCAGAGACAGAGAGAATTGTAGTGGTCGACCGATCGCTTGGTGGCTCGACAACGGAATCGACCCTGCAATGGCGTCAGACGTCGGCGGATCTCGCGCCTTGGACAGGGCGAGAGATTCGGATTTGTCTTTCCGTCGAGACTCAGGACGGACTCGATCCCTCGCAGGGACTTCCGGTGTGGGGTCATCCGGAGATCTGGGGTTCTGTCGACACCGCTGTTCGTCCGAACGTTATTCTTGTTTCCATAGACACGCTACGAGCCGATCGGCTTGGTCTCTATGGCCACACTCGGCCCACTTCGCCCTATCTGGACGAGTGGGCAGGTCAGGGGGTGGTCTTTGAGAACGCTGTCGCCCAAGCACCCTGGACCCTGCCGTCTCATGTCTCGATGTTGAGCGGAGTCGAAGCCTTCCGGCACGGAATCAACTTCAACACCTCGGCAGCATCTTCGTCTCAGGTCGAAATGCTGAGCGAAATCCTGCGTAGATCTGGCTTCGCCACCAAGGCTATTACGGGAGGGGGCTTTGTCCACCCCCGGTTCGGATTTTCGAGGGGCTTCGAGTCCTATGTGTATTGGCCGCAGTCGAAGCCGCGTTCGCGGGAGCTGGAGAGCAATGTCGATGCGTCCATCGAATGGCTGAAGGAGCAGCAAGGTCTGGGGCCGTTCTATCTGTTCCTACACACCTTCGAAGTACACCCGCCAAACGAGGCCCGTCAGCCCTTTTTCTCCAGGTTTAGCGATCTAGATCCCGACAACCGAATTCTGACCGAGATCGTGAGACCGCAAAAGGATGCCGGGTTTTTGGGCGAGCACCGGGGTGTTCTTTTGGAAGGGGATCGAACGGTTCCGATTCCTCCGGATTTGTCCGAACTCGCAGCCGATCTCTACGACAGTGCGATTGCATACACCGACACCCAGCTGTCTCGTCTCTTTGAAGGTATCGAAGCGCTCGACCTCCAACGCCAGACGATGATCATCATTACTTCGGACCATGGAGAGGCTCTTGGTGTCGATGGGCGATGGGGACATGGCCACCTCTACGAAAACAACCTACTAGTCCCGCTCGTCATGGTGTTTCCCGGTAGGCGCTATGAGGGCCGAAAAGTAGACCGTCAAGTGCGGCTGATTGATGTCGTGCCTACGGTACTCGAGGTCCTCGGAGTCTCTCCCGCTGAGACTACGGACGGAAGGTCACTCTTGTCGCTCATAGACGGCAAAGACCGCGAATTTCCCGAAGAATCTTGGACCTATGCAGCGTCTACGAACGAAGGAATAGCTCTACGCTGGTCAAATCAGTTGAAATATCTTTTTAGAGATGCCGCATGGCCTCCTTTGAATAGCAGCGAAGAGCTCTACGATCTGGAGGACGATGCCGATACGCGATTCGACCTTTCATCCGCTTTGCCCGATGAAGTCGAGCGTCTACGGAGTCGCGCGGTAGGAATGCTGGCTCGCAATGCCCGAGGTCTGAGGCTGGGATTCCGCAATCGGGGGCCGGCAAACATTCGCGGTCTGGTTGAGAGCGAGTTTGTCGAACCCGTCACGGTCAAGGCTTTTTCAGAGGTTGCCGCTCCCGTGAGATGGCGTGGTATGGGACGTTTTTCTTTCGAGCTCGAGTCACATTCTAGCTTCACGATCGTCCTCATCAGTGCGAGTGGCTCGACCTCGAAGATCGAGGGGGAGATCGAAATTGATGGATGTGTGGACACCATTCCGTTCGCTGTTGATCTACGACTCGAGAGGCTCGAGAATCCACAGCGGCTCGAGGTCGACAATGAAGATTGTTCGGCAACGGGTCTGTTGGAAGGAGAGGCAAAAACAGGCATTACTTTCTGGTGGGTTGGCGATCAACCGGATCCATCAACCACGTCGGCTCTCGATGATATCGAGCTGGAAAAGCAGCTCGAAGCACTGGGCTATCTCGACTAGCGGTAGGTCAGAGTCAGCATCAGTTGATGTCTCCCCAGCTGTCATCCCTTTCGTAGCCGTATTGAATCAACAGATCGTTGTACCGTCTCTTGAAGCTCCACGCCAAGGCGGGCGTAAGGTGGTTTTTCCAGTCGCCGGCGACTCCTTTGCGGAAATGATGGCCGGCGTCTTCGTCACCCCGTTTGCGACCCCCGGTCAGACTCTCGAATGACCAGCGATCGACGATCTCGGCGAGGGTGCTCTCTCCGAGTCGGTCGAGAAGACCGAGATGGTCGCAGATGGTGCGAAAGGCGTTGTGCTCGTCGTCGATCATCTCTTCGAAGCGCAGGCGTAGGATACCGGGCGGCTTGTCGGGCCAACTGGCCATGTCGTTCAGTACGCCGCTACAGAACTCCATCTCCAGGAGCAGACCGGTCTCCTCTGACACTCGGCGTAGGTGTGTCCTCAACTCTTCGAGCTCTTGCCAGCCATCGGTCGGGTGGCTGTTGCGATGCGAGAAATAGGCTGAGACCAGGAGATCCCTGGGGTCGCGCACCACATGGATCGCTCGCACTTCGAGATCCCGGATGTAGTGGTAGTTCGCATTGACATAGGAAATGAAGTCGAACCCGCGCTGGAGACGGAAACCGGGCAGATCGCGGTCAAACGCGTAGGCACCATGGACGTGCAACTGGGGGATCTCGAGCCGCTCAGCGACATCGCTGAGCACATGGTAGATCCAGGTCGAACCACACTTGTGGTGGCCGAAATATCCGAGCAAGGGCCGAGTGGATTTGTCGATAGCTGGATTCATCTGGGTTTGTCTCGAGCCGCTATTGCACGTAGCCCAGCGCCTTCATCTGGCGGCGTAGATCGGCTTCCGCACTCGATAGATCGACGCCATCATCCGGGTTGCGTCTCTGCCAGCGAATCTGCACACCCGTTCCGAGCTCGCTGTTTGTTGACGCTGACGAATGCCAACCTCCGTTCAGAAGCTCGAATGCGATGGGCTCATCGAGCTCGTCGAGTGTCAATTGACGCTCGACCTCCCAGCCCGGGTCGGAAGATCCGCTATCGGTTCGAAGTCGAATCCATCCGGTGGTCGCTGGGTTGGCGTCCAGGATCAGATCATACCGACTCCTCGGAGGCACCTCGAATCGCACGGTATCGTTGTCGCTCCACCACAGGCAGGCACAGGGGAGGTGTGGCGCCTTGATGCGGGTCTGACCCACCCAGTCGCCACCGAGCTCGCCGGTAAGAGGGGTGATCTCGTTGTTGGCGAGTCGGATCAACAGCCCTCTGCTCTGTCGCGCCAGCGTCGACTGCACCACCTCTCGCAGCCGATCGACACCCTGTGCGGTTGCCGAAAGATCGTTGACTTCTCCGGGGTCCTGATCCAGCCGGTAGAGCTCCTCCTGACCGCGGATCGGCGCCCAGACAGCGTCGTTGTATATGAACTTGTCTCGGTTGTTGATTCGTAGAGCCGTTCCGAAGTTATCGTTGGCTGCATACGACCAGGCCTCTGTTGGAAACGATTCTGCTGTCTGCTCGAGCAGGGGGATGAGCGATCGACCGTCGATGTCGACAGGGGGTGTCAAGCCGATCGCGTCGAGGATCGTCGGTAGGACATCAATCGAACGAACTTGCCGTTCGACTCTGTGGCCCGCATAGCGGTCTCCGGGAAATGAGATCACCAGCGGGACCAATAAATTGTCGTCGTACAGATAGCCGTGGCCCGCGAGGTCGTGCTCGCCGAAGGCCTCACCATGATCCGAAGTAAGAACGACAAGGGTGTCGTCGTCGAGATCCAGCGCCTCCAGGAGCTTCCAAAGCTCTGCCAACCCTTCGTCGACAAAGGCGATCGAGCTGTCGTAGAGGTCGATCGCTTCGGCAGTTGATCCAGTACGCGACGTGGTGACGCTCGGATCGGCCGATCCGTAGCGATAGTCGGTACCGCGGCGAGGTTGAAATCCCTCTTCAGCGCCGGCTGGCTGGGTGGTCATCCAGAGGAGATCCGCCGGGGCTTTGCGCCCACCGGTCAGCAAATCGTAGAACGGCTGTCGGGCCCGGTAAGGTGCGTGAACCTCGTAGGTGTGGAAGAACAGGAAGAACGGTCGGTCCCGATAGGATTGAATCCAACCACGAGCGGCCTCGATCCCATTTGGGAACTCCTGCAGGCGCTCGTATCCCCACAACCAGTAGCGATAGATATCGAACCCCTGGGCAAAGCCATAGGCTGGGTGCATGTAGCCACCCCCTGTCTGTGCCAGAGTTCGATAGCCTGACCGTTGCAAGATCTCCGCCAGCGTCTCGAGCGATGCCGGAGCCGGATCGTGGCTGACACCATGCCGGAAGGCGTTGAGACCTGTCAACAGAGAGATGTGCGAAGGGAGTGTGGAAGGGGCCTGAGAAACCGCGTTTTCAAACACCACCGCTTGCGTTTTGGCCCATCGGTCCAGATGTGGGCTGGTGAGTCGCTCATATCCATACAGGGACAAGTGATCGGCACGCAGAGTGTCGATCGAGATCAGGAGCACATTGGGGAGTGTGCGCCGATGATCGCGACCGACAATCTCCGGGTTCGCCCATAAAGGCAAACCGGTGGCCAGATCGAGTGGACTCTCTGTTTTGGTAAGGAGCACTATTTCCACAGTTCGGCCGACGAGATCACCGAGATCGATAACGGCGTCGTGCCACCCGGCCATGGGAATAAGCGCGCCGTCGATTAGTCCCGAGAAGAGAGTCCTCTCGGGTCGATTGTCGAAACGAACGATAACCTGGAATTCGACAGTCTGACGGATGCCGCCCTGCAAGCCGTAGCCGAGGTACAGTTTCGCCCCTGGAGGAACCGACAGATTGCGCACAATCTCTTTGCCGGGCGGCGCCAACAGGGCATTACGGATCTCTCGGTTCAGATTGACCTTCCAGCCTTGCGTTCTGGCTTTCTCAAGCCCCTCGGGGTCGACTCTTCGGCTTAGAACACGGGCTCGGATCGGGGCCACGCTGTCGCGGATTCTGCGATCAGTGTAGAGTCGCAGTCCAGAAATTTGGCCTGCCCAGAGAGGATGCGAAGCTACGTCGAACCTGAAGAGCTTCTGGGGGCCGGGATTCTGATGCTCGGCCTGGAGCTGGATCTGACGCTCCTTCGAGAACGGATGCTCCGAAGTTTGCCAGCGTAAAGCCAAAGTGCCTTGAGGCATGCTTTCTACGATCGCTTCGATCTCTTGTACTCGAGCGGCACCGAAATCCACCTGTCGATCGAGCAGAGGCAGGTTGGGATCGGGACCCTCGCTCTTGGTGGCTCCAGGAAGCTCCCAATCGTGTACGACATCTGTCTGGAAAATCAGTTCGTGATCGAGCGCTCGGGAAGGATCTGTCTCGATTAATCGCACCAGCGTGGCGTCCTCCTCCCTGTGACATCCCCATAGAAGCAGCATCGACAGCGAGATGCATTTGAGGCATACGGATCCGCCCAGTCGGGCAGATACCGAACGATGCGAAGATCGAGTCGGCGTCATCGATTCAGCCGGCTTGGATGATCATTTCGTGCGGTGTCGGACTGCTACCAAAAGGCCGAGAGCCAAGGCGAGAAAAAAGCCGATCCATCCGATTCGCCACTGCCAAGGAGTATAGTAAAAGCGTAGTACGCTCTGCCCGGTCCCGACTTCAGCTCCCAAGAAAGCACCATTGGTTTTCACGATCTCTGCAGGCTGACTGTTGATGTGCAGCTTCCAGCCTGGCATCCAGGTGACACTCGAGGCGACAATGGCCTCGCTCGACGATTCGATCTCGACCGCAAAGCTGTTTGGCGCCACAGAGATGGAGCTAACGGTTCCTTTCTGGAGCGAGTTCTCAGGCTCGGTGCTGACGCACGTGCGTTTTTGGAAGTCCTCGTTGACTTTGGCAAACTCGAGCGCTGCGGCATTGCTCTCACAGGGCACGATCCGCTCGGGCACGAAGAACAGTGGCAGCGCCGTTTTGTTTTCCCATACGACCACTCGATTGTCGCGGTAGCTCTCGCTCCAGCTGGGACCGGGTTGGTCGTGTGAACCGGTGAGAAGATAGCGTACACCGAGGAAGTCTAGGAAGCCTTGGTCCAGCGGGGCCCGCTGCAAGAACAGTCCTACGAGAGCTGGGCGGTCGAGTCGTTCTCGGAGCAGCTGGAGGGCGTCGCCCGGACGCATCGGATCGAACCCTCGCGGGTCCCAGAGCCCATAAGCCGAGCTCAGATAGGGCAACATCCGGCCATTGATGGCTGAGACTCGCCACGGGGCACCCTCGGATCGCCATTGGGCCCTCAAATAGATGATGGCTTCCGGCGGTCTCAGGTCCATTGCGCTCGGGGTGATCGGATGAAAGCGAAGGCCGAAGAGCGCCAGGTCCACCAAGACGACCACTATGGCGATCCCGGCAAACCGACGCCGAAGTTTCGGAATCGATAGCGTCAGCAAGGTGGCAAGTAGACCCGCCGACACCGACCATCGCCAAGCCGCCTGCCAGGGGCTCTCTACCTCGGGAATGATGAATTGAAGCACTACAAGACCAGAGGCCATCAAGATGGCGGCGATCGAGCGCGCTCGGCGATCCTGGACCACTCGATCGAAGCTCAAGCCTGCCGCGATCGCGGTCGCCAGGACGAAAATCAGACGTAACCGCCCTAGTGGCAACTGCGACAAAAAGGGAAATGAATTCACCAGGTCGAAGAGTGGGGGGCTACCCATTGCGACCAGGATGGCGACTAGTCCGGTGATCATCCAGCCAAGAATCGCACCCTGAAAGACCAGGGCTCCGACGAGAGCCAGGATGAGGGTCAAGAGTCCGGCAAACCCGGTGCTGAGTTCGAGAAAGTTGGAAGTGCCCGACCAGTTGCCATCTCTCGGGCTGCCCGAGGCGAACGGAGTAACCAGAGTTCGCAGGTGGCTAGCTTCGAACCGTGAGGGTTGAACCGTCTCAGGAGCGACTTTCAGTACGAGAGCCCGTTCGCTTGCCGGAATAGTCTCGGATAGAGGCAATATAGCGGGCGCCGAGAGCCCGAGTGCGATCAGCGTCGCGAGGCAACTCTGCCAAAGAAACCCTCGTCGCTGCGAGCTTGCGATCAGGGCTCGCAGCCACCAGCCGATCACTACGACCGAGCAGACCGCCGCGACCCCCGGATTGCCGCTGAGAAGCATTGTGGTAGCGCAAATCACGATACCGGCCAGTGCTCGAGGCTCGCGTTGGCGTAGTCGCTCGACAGCGAGGAGGAGGCCGGGCAGAAACGCTGAGACCATGCTGAGTGGGTGATAGAGCCACCCGATCTGAAACACCGACAGGCTGTAGGCGATCGCTGCCAAGGTACTGGCTCGATTGGAGGCGCCCAATTGGACGAGCAGAAGATGCATCAAAAGCATCGAGGCCAGAACCTGCCACGCAGCAACTACGGTCAGGGCTCGCAGCGGCGGCAGCGGCAGCGCCAGGAGATGGAGTGGCGCAAATGGTGCTGATTGGGCGTTGCCCAGAAGAGGCTGTCCGGTGCCCAGTTCGTGACTCCACAGTGGAGCTTGCCCGCTTAGTAGTCGGTCTCGCACGAGGGTGCGGAAGGGGATCATTTGGAGGGCGACATCGGAAAGCAGAGGGTTTTGTGCTTGGTCCGGCCCTGTTGCCAGCGATTCACGCCAGGGATCGAACTGGTAGATGTAGTCGAGTGGCAGTTGATACTGCGGTGTAGCCAGAGGAATGGAGAAGAAGAGAAACGTAAGAGCCAGATAGCCTCCGACGGTTCGCCTGTCGAGGGGGCCTGCCCACCAGCGAGTGATCAGAGCGATCAAAATCCCGCCAACCAGGAAGTAGAGCGAGTCGGTGACGCTAGCGAGGTCCGGGAGCCAGTTGGGCATTTAACGCCAAAGGGGTAGATAGGGTCAGGGTAGGGCGATTATAGTCGCCGTGTGATGGCAATCCGAAATTGTGGTCTTGGAATCGTGCATTCCTTCTCAGGGCGAGTGTTACACGCGATCACCTGGACGGTGTTTTTTGCGGGTTGCGCAGGACCGCAAGAAGCGGATAGACGACCCAGCCCGAGCCCAGACGTACCGACACGAGCCTCGAGTGTCGTATTGATCACCGTGGACACGTTGCGTGCAGACCGTCTCTCGGCGTATGGGTATGATCGACCTACGAGTCCCAGAATCGATCGTCTCGCCAGCGAAGGCGCACTGTTTGAAAAGGCATTCGCCCAACGCGGTCTGACCTGGCCGTCGTTATCTTCAATTATGACCTCAAGGTATCCGCGGGATCATGGCGTTCGTGACAATGGGCAGTGGCTGGCCAAGTCGAAGCTGACACTGGCCGAGATACTGAACCAAGCCGACTTTCGTACGGCCGCTTTCCTCACCAACATGACCAACGCGCCCAACCGGGGATTCGAGCATAAGGAGGTATTCCCGGTCGACGCACCCGAGGCCGATCGCGATCGACCTACCGACACCCTGGCAACCGAAGCTGCGGTACGCTGGCTCGAGGCTACCGGAGAGAGCCGATTTTTTCTCTGGCTGCATCTGCTTGCACCCCACGCCTCCTACGCTCCGCCGACGGAATTTGAGAATTTGTTTTTGGAGGGTTTGACCCCGGTCAGCGGTGACATGGATGACCTCTGGCGGATCACATCTGGCGATCGACAGGCAAGCGCCGAAGAACTAGCCTCGATCCAGGCTCTCTATGACGCCGAGATCGCATTCACCGACCATCTCGTAGGATTGGTTCTGGATCGACTCGACGAAATGGGCCTTGCCGATACGACCATGGTCATCCTTACAGCTGACCATGGCGAGGAGCTATATCAGCGCCACAAGTATTTCTTTCATCAGTGCTCAGTCTACGACTCCGTGCTCCAGCTACCATTGATCGTGCGATATCCGCAACAGATCGAGCCGAATCAACGTATCCAGGCAACCATCCAGAGCCTTGATTTCGCACCGACGATCTTGGAAATTCTGGGGATCAGTATCCCCCCAGACTTCAAGGGCCGCAGCCTGGTGTCGATGATGACGCAAACCGAGGCTGCGGGGACACCGGCCCGAAAAGCCACAGCAGGAGTGACTTTTGCGGAGCTGGGACCTGAGATCGAATCGGTTCGCACCTCCAAGTGGCGCCTGGTTCTCAACCCGAACCAAGCGCGAGTACAGGCAGGGCGGGGTGAGGCGGGTCGATCATGCTATATGGTTGGGAAAGCCGAGCTGTACGATTTGCGAGTCGATCCCAACGAGCAGGTGAATGTCATCTCTCAGCACCCGGAAGTCGCTGCCGAGTTGACCGAGATGTTGCGTGCCTGGCACCAGACGACTCCCGAGACCGAGCCAGGCGATGGCTCGGTTCACGAGGAGACCCTCAGGGAGCTCCGGGCGCTTGGCTATGTGCAGTAGGTTATATTCAGTGGGTCGGGTAGCCTGTCCTTCGAGCTTGTATCGCGAGATCTAGCGGTAGGCAAGTCGAGACGACGAATCGAGACGACCTTGGGCACTATTCAAGAGAATCGCGATCATTGGAACCATTACCTCTGGCCCGAGGGTGGGGACGAGTGGTCGGAAGTTTGGGGAGGAGCCAGTTTCCAATGGTGGGGTGCTCTCTACCCTCGGCTGATGAGATTTCTGCCGACCGGAACCGTTCTCGAAATTGCGCCGGGTTTTGGTCGTTTTACCCAGTTCCTCCTGGAACAATGCAGTCGGTTCATCGGTGTCGATCTGTCGGAAAAGTGTGTCGAGGAGTGCCGAAGTCGGTTTCAAGACTCCGGACGGGCTTCATTCCATGTCAATAATGGTCTGACCCTTCCCATGATCGACGACGGCACGGTGGATTTCGCCTTCAGTTTCGATTCACTGGTACACGCCGAAGCAGATGTCCTGCACTCCTATGTCGCCGAGTTCGCCACCAAGCTGTCGCCGGACGGGGTTGGTTTCATCCACCACTCCAACATAGGAGCCTTCGCTGATTCCGAGACGGGTCGCATCCCTTTCGATAACCTCCATTGGCGGGCCGAGAGTTGCTCTGCCGAGCTTTTTAGAAGTTATTGCGATGAGTTATCGCTCTCTTGCATCCGCCAGGAGCTGGTTAATTGGGGCGGGACCGAGCTAACCGATGCGTTCTCGATCGTAACCAGACCCGGATCGGTATGGGATCGGCCGCGGGAAATAAGGGAGAACAAGACTTTCATGGCCGAAGCCGAAAGCCTCGGAGAGTTGGCCAGGTTCTACCCTCGGGCGTGAATTCAACGGTCGGACACCAATCTAATGTGCGGACCGCATGGGTCGGCCACTTGAATGGGCAACACAGAATCTGAGCGAATGTCCCACGTTCTCATCTACCTGTATCTCACTGGCTTTGCATCGTGGCGTGCCCTGCGGGCACTCGGTCGTCGGCTGTGGCGCCGCCGTAGCGGTTACTCTGCAGTCTCGGAGATCGAGCGATCCGAGAACGATGGGTCGACACTACAGCGCAACCGGAGGCCGAGGGTGTTGCTGGTTCACCCGTACCCCATCTTGCCGCCCTATCACGGAGGTGGGGTGCGCAACTCGAATCTCATTTACCGTTTGGCCGATCGATGCGACCTGTATGCCTTTGTCTATTCGTCGATCGGAGACGACCCTGCCCAGCGTAAGGGCCTTGCACCCTATTGCAAGAAAGTGTTTGTCCATCGGCGGGATCCGGTACCTCCTTCCGAGACTTGGGATCTGATGCCGCGTGGGGCGCAGTTCCTCCGTTTCCAGCAAGTTGGTGAGCGACTGCGAGACATCGTCGAGGCCGAGGACATCGACATCGTACAGCTCGAATATGCCGAGATGGGGCAGTACGCTCGGTTTCTGGGTGAGGCTCGGGTCGTACTGACCGAGCACGATCTGAGTTTTGTCAGTAGTCGGCGGAGAAGAGAGATTGGTTTTCACCGTCGTTTCGAGACCGATCGGGATCTCTGGGCGGACCGGCTCAGTTGGCTCAAGCTTTTTCGGTTCGAGCTCCAGGTCTCAGAAGCCGCCGATCAGGTCCATCTGATGTCGACTGCCGATGCCAATATGCTGGCTCCATTGATGACCGATGGATGGAGGCGTCTGAGAGTCCTGCCCAATGGAGTCGACACGCTACGGTTCAGCCTGCCCGAGACTCCGGTCAGGGAGCCGAGGGTGCTGTTTCTGGGCTCATTTGGGCACACGCCGAATCTGGACGCGGTGGAGTATCTGTTGGACGAGGTTTGGCCTTTGGTTCGACTTCGCGTGCCCGATGCTACCTTGACTCTTGTTGGAGCCCATCCACCCGACAACATCCGCGCCAGAGACGGTTGGGAGGGAGTTCAGGTTGTCGGCACGGTCGCGGATACGGTTGCCCAGTTCCAGAGCCATCGGGCTCTGGCAGCTCCAATCCGGGTGGGGTCGGGCACCCGACTCAAGATCCTGGAAGCGTTTGCCACCGGTCTTCCGGTGATAACGACGACGGTGGGTGCCGAAGGGATCACATGTGAGCATGAGGAGAACTGCTTGATAGCGGATGAGCCGGGTTCATTCGCCGAGCAACTCTCTCGGGTGCTGACTGATGACAGCCTGTGCGATGCCCTGGCCCGAGCAGGACGACGTCTGGTGGTCGAGCACTACGATTGGAACCACACGGTCGATCGAATCGTAGAGTGTTATCAAGAGCTGCTGACAACGGCGCCAGAAGTCCGGCAGACCCTCGAGCCATCGATAGAAGATCCGAACCATACGGTCGATATCTCGGTGGTTATCCCGACTCTGAACGGGGGATCGAGACTACTCCAATGCATCGGAGCGATCCAGAATCAGCTGATCGACCGGAGTGTAGAGATTGTTTGCGTTGATTCGGGCTCCAGATCTGCCGAGCTTGCCGCGCTCGGTCGATGCGGTGTACGAGTCGAATCAGTTCCGCCTAAGACCTTCAACCATGGCCTGACACGCGACCATGGAGCTCGGCTCTCCACTGGGCGGATCCTCGTATTTCTGAATCAAGATGCAGTTCCGATCGACAGATTGTGGTTGCATCGCATCACCTCGGCCCTCTCGAGACCTGGCAGCTTTGCCGCTATTCAGGGCGGGATTCGAGAGAGTCCGAGCCGGGAGGGACGTTTCTACTGGGATTCGGGTGGCGACCGGTTCTACTTCACCAGTGAGTCCAAGAACTGGATCGAGCAATTCGACGGAATTGGCTTCTCGACCGTGAACGCAGCCATCAGACGTGAAGTCTGGGAGCGAATTCCCTTTGGTTGGGCACCGATCATGGAAGACAAGAAATGGCAACGCCGAGTAGTCGAAGCTGGCTACAAGATTGGCACCTGTGCAGAGGCAGCGGTCTATCACACGCACGACTACACCCTGAGGGGGTTGGTGCGAAGATGCCAGAGCGAAGGGTGGGGGTGGAGAATGATTGGTGAGAGGTATCGATTTCAAGATGCCCTGAGTGATATCTGGAGCCGATCCGTGATGATCGATCTGGCGCGAGGCCTCAGACACGGCAGAATTCGATCGCCAGCCGAGGCCTTCTTTCCGTTGCTGAGACCTTTATCGGTTTACTGGGGAAATCGATGGAGCCAGGGGGTCAAGCTCGGCTAGGACCGAGGGAGGCGAGCTAATGCGGCGGCAACCAGGGTGCAAGCATTGGGTCGTTTCTGCATGGCGTGTACCTCGGGATTCTCAGTGTCCCATGCAAACTGCCCGCAACATAGCCTCGGCGAGCGCCGGCTTGGCAAGTGCGAAAGAGCTCCGAGGTTGGATCGGAAGGACCGGAGGCCTGGCGTACATGGGAAGCGCTGCGTCTTAGCCCGATCCGAAGCCCCGCGATCCCGGCGTGACGCCACTCCATGATCGCTTCAGAAAATCCCTGGGCGAAGAACCGGCTGGTCATCCAAGCTTTCGTAAGTCGTCCCACATCGACTTTGTGTGTGACTCGCGCAGCGGGGAGATAGCGGATCCTGTGACCCGAGCGCTCGATCCGTAGACAGAGCTCGGTCTCCTCACAGGAGCGCAGAGATCTGCCTTGTCGACCGAGTTGAGGTAGGAAAGTGCCCAGGTCGGAAAAAACACGTCGACGGAAAGCCATATTGGTGCCGCGTGGATACTCGTTGTAGCTCAGATCCTCGGCCTCGGAACCTCGGTCCCAGGCTGAGAGGTAGGGAAGAAACCGAGCCGAGAACCAATCAGGGAAGGCGCTCGAGATGATCGGTCTGACCGGTCCGCCGGCCGCCCAGATCTCGGGATCCGAGAGCTCGGCCACCAGAGCGTCGAGCCAGCCCCCCTGCGGGATTGCATCGTCATCGATGAAGATCACGATCTCGCCGTGGGTCTGCGCGATCCCGGTGTTGCGAGCGATCGACAACCCTGGGCGTGGCTCTCGAATCCAGCGGAGCCGATCGGGGTTGTGGGCCGCAAGCTCGGCCAGCAGGGCCGGCGTTCGGTCCTTGGACCCATTGTCAACCACGAGCAGCTCGTAGCGAGGCGAATGTGCGATCATTGCGAGGAGCTCTCTACATGTTTTTTCGAGATCGTCGGCACGATTACGCGTGCAGACGATGATGCTGGCACCAAGTGAAGATGGAGTAGGCATTCTGATGGAGAATCCGCAAGCGAACCAATCGCTCACTATTATCTCTCGGGACCTATTCTTTCACCGCGTTGTTTCACCGCGGTTCTATTTCTTGGATGCTACTTCAGAGGTTCTGTTGCTGAGGTCTGTTTGAGAAGGTACTCTTCCCGAGGAGCAAGCCTGTTGCCTGATTCGACCACAAAAACTCGAACGATCGACCCGATCCAAGAGATCCCGGAGCCTGTGAGACCCCAGGACCGCGGTTTGGGCTGGATGGATTCTGCACTTGTCATCGATGAGAGCATAAAACCGGCCATTGCCAGGGGGGCTAGCGAAGGGCACTGGATATTGGACCTCTGCTCGCAGCTTCCTATCCCGCGTGAGGGACCGTGGTTGAGTTTTGGCTGTGGCGGAGGTGGTCAGGAGATGTTGGTGTCGGAGAGGGGCCTCGCAGACCGAATCGATGCCTTTGATCGTTCGCCCCAAGCAATCGAGGCGGCTCGTCAAATTTCCCGCGACCGTGGGTTTCAAAGTCTCATCTTCGAGGTTGGCGATCTGGTTGAAGTCGATCTTCCGGTCGACGAATACGATGTCGTGGTGTGCACTCTGGTGCTGCACAGGGTCGAAAACCTCGATGCAGCGATCGCGCGTATCGACAAATCACTCAAACCGGGTGGATGGTTGCTGGTAAATGACTATGTCGGTCCTAGGCGTTTTCAGTTCACGGATCATCAACTACAGATTGTCGAGGAACTGCTTTCCATTACGCCACAACATTTGCGATTCGACTATGTTGCCAATCAACGCAAGGATACTTTTGTAGCAAAGCCCGAGGCTTTCTGGGCCGAAGAAGCCCCCTTGGAAGCTATTTCTTCGGAAAAGATTGAGCCCGCCCTCAGGCGACGCTTCGAAGAGGTCGAGTACAGACCCTATGGCGGGACTCTATTGAATCCCTATCTTGAACATATCGTCGGCAATTTCGACCCGAAAAGCGAAGAAGACATGACCATTCTCAGGCTTGTGATGTACGTGGAGCGACTGCTGATGCGCGAAGGGTCGTTAGCCAGCGATTTCGCAGTCCTGGCTGCCAAGAAACCGACTGGTCAGTGATGAAAATGCAGGCAGATCGACTCTGAGCGGGAGCGGTTTCGGACTTCCGCTGCGGTAGTCGACGATCTCAGTTAGACTTGCGGCGCTAGGATCTCGAGTGGCGGAAAATTCGTCAGGTGCAAAGGCTCAACTGAGGACTGCTCTGGACGAGATGCAGTTGTATCTCTCCGACAGTATCCCACCGCTTTTCTTCGCCGATTCCGTGAGGCTATTGCTCGAAGCGCCACCGGAAATTGTCGGCGCTCAGGTTGTCGCATGGGCCACGATTCAGGTCAATCCGGGCGCTCAGCTACCGACAGCAGATTACATTTTTCATGCCGCAAAGAAGCTTCACATGCTGGCCGAGCTGGAATTGCTTCCAGCAGACGTGGTGAAAGCTTGGATCGGCAGCCTTCGACCGAGTCTGATCGAGGGGTGTCCGGCATCGGATCGCAAGAGTTTGATCGCCGATTTGGAGCGCCTCGATATAGACATCACACTCAGCCCGACGAGCGGAGTCGAGGTGGTCTACCGCAGGACACCGGACGAGAAAGCCACGGAAAGACCGCGTCGAGCGCAACAGGCAGAAGGGGAGGCAATCGCTTCAGAGTCACTCGAAGATGTCTCCAGAAACGTCGACCAGGGACTTCGAAGGCTCGACACGCTGCTACAAAAGCTCGAGCTCGCCGAAGCCCATATCCCCTCGACTGAAGCACCTTCCTCACAGAGTCGCCGGCTAGCTGCCGATGTGGTGGCGCAGGCCACGGAAGGTGCTGAGAATGCAGAAGAGCTCGAAAGTTTCTTGAGTGAGCTGCGAAATCGAGGTCTTCCAGCGACGCCGGACGGTCTTTTGGGTCTTTTGGCGCAAAATCTTCCCGACTGGGCGCCTCCCCCTGCCGACGCCGGTGACACAGGGGAGGCGCCACAAGCCGCAGTCAGAGCCATGCACCGGTTTATCTCGATGGCCGAAAATCGAGAGGAGGGGCAGAAGAGGTTCGACGAGCTTGTCTCGACAGCGGTCGACGAGTTCAATCGCGGATCTCTGGGTCGGGCGGTGACGCTTCTGGATCTGGCGAACCAGATGATCGAGAAAAAAGAGATCGATGGAGTCCTATCGGAGTCGGTACAGCGGAGAACCCATGGCGCGATCGATCGTGGCCGACTCTTTCAAATGGTGGACGAGGATGAGAACGCTCATCTTCTACGTCGCTTTCTGAGTTTTTTCCCTCTCTTGTCACCGCATCAGCTACTCGAGGATCTGGAGGCGGAAGAGGATCGTGAGCAACGTCGCCATGTTCTCGACCTCCTGAGGATTCATGGCGCAGACGCCCGTAGTGCTGCTTTTGCGGATCTGGTCAAGACAGCGACGGGTGAAGCATCTTTTCCGTGGTACTACCTGCGTAACTTGATCCATCTATTGCGGACCATCCCGAGAGGTCAGGACGACCCGATTGACCCCGAAATCGACGTGCTGGTGCCAATGTCCGATATCAAGGGCGAGTACCCTCTGGTCCGTGAAGCGCTGTCGAGTCTCGGTCAGCTCCATCATGAAAGAGCGGTTACTGCGCTGTCGGCTCGCGCCAGCGAAATCGAGAATGCTCTGACGCACAAGGGTGAGCGGCAGTACGACTCGGAGCAGATGTACTACCTCTTGGACAGCACCATCAAGGCTTTGGTCCGTATGGATATGCCAGACGCACGCCGAGCGGTTGTGGCGCATGGTCTCAAGCGAAAGCCGGAGCTGGGGGATACCCTGAAGCGACTCACCTGGCTCGAGGGTCAAGATCTGTCGGGAGAAGCTGACACCGTCGAGCGTCTTGTCCGTGAAGTTCGCAAGGAGATGCCAAAAAAAATATTCGGGGTATCGCTAAAGACGGGCAAGAGGACACAGGCTGTCGAGTGGATGCTCAAAGCTCTTTCAGGCACCAATACTCCAGCGGTTCGATCGCTCTTGCAGGAGATCTCACGGGATTCGGCAGATCAACCGTGGGCTGCGACCGCCGGAAAGATGTTGCGAGGTTTTGAACGAGCCGATGAAGGAACCGACTCACCCAAAGAGGATTCCACGGCCACACTCTCGGGCGATTTGAAGCTCTTTGGTCTACCCAACTTGTTGCAGAATCTCGCGGACTCTCAGATTGCTGGCGTTTTGAGAGTCTTCGACAGCGATGGGTCGACCGAGGCCGAGCTCTGGCTGGACCAAGGCAAGGTCATTGGCGCCAGATCTGGCCGGCTGGCCGGCGAGGTCGCTGTATATCAACTGCTCGAAGATCCGGCGCCGGGACGTTTTGTATTGGATCACCTAAAAGTACCCCCCGAAAACTCGCGAACAGGCCAGGATCCGATGTCGATCCAGTCAATCCTCTTCGAGGGTATTCGCAGATACGACGAGTTCAAGCGTGCTGCGTCGATAGCACCCGATGATGCCCATTTCAGGTCGACCGGAAAGCAACCGACGATGGGTGAAGATGAGACCGATCCAGAAATTTTTCGCGAGGTGTGGAAACAGGCCGCGGCGGGCAAGTCACCCAAAGAAACGGAATCCGAGGTTCTGGTGGATCGCTACCGGGTCCGAGTCTTGTTCGAGCACTGGGTCTCTGCAGGTATCCTCGAATCGGCTGAGCCGGACCCGGATAGCAAAAGCTCTACGCCCTAATCTGCCTTGGGGTGACAGTCATTGCACTTTGTTGGGGCGTTTTCAGCGCCATCCTCTTTGTGGCAATTAACGCAGTTGATGTGATATGGGTTCTTGGTCAGACTCATCTGAGCGCAATCCGGAGTCGCCGCATCGGCTGGTTCCACATGGCAGGAGGAGCAGGTCTCGACGGTCACATCGGAGCCAGCCGTCAAGTCCTCTTGAGTGTGATGACAGGTAGCACACTCGATGCTCTCATTGTGGAGGCTGTGGGGGAACTCGACCGCAGCTTTTTTCGCCACACACACATCGATCGTGATGTTGTCCGGTGCTTCACTGGCTGTAGCCGCCAACGCGATCGTCGAGGCAGCCAGCGCGATAGCTGTAAAACAAATGACTACAATCCACTTTCCCATTTTTGTTTCCCTCTCTCTCCATATTGACAGTAGGTTTATCGAAGCCCCAGTATCTCATACCGGTTCAATCAGTACCTTGAGTGCGCCGCGCTTCTTGGCGTGCTCGAAGGCGTCGAGTCCCCTGGTAAGAGGGTAGCGCTCTTCGATCAGTGAGCGCACATCGACTCGTCCGCTAGCGAGCAACTCGATCGCAGGCAAGAAGGGGCCACACCGGGACCCGATCAAGGTGATCTCGTCGACCACGAGAGACGACGCATCGAAAGTGAGCTCACCAGCGTAGGTGCTTTTCATGACCATGGTGCCGCGAGGTCGTAGAGCCGATCGAGCGAGGCCGAAACCGGCGGCGTTGCCGGTACACTCGACTGAGATGTCAAAGCTTGCGGATTCGATCTGATCTGGAGTTCGCGTTTCGACTCCTATTCTTTGGAAACGCTCGAGCGTCGAAGGTCTCCGACCCACGACCGTAACTGCGGCTCCTGTCAAGGCCAGCGTGTAGATGATCAGCGTGCCCAGCTTGCCGGCTCCGACGACACAGACTCTATGGTCAGAGCCGATCGAGATTTGCTCTTGAATTTGGAGCGCGGCGGCCAGAGGCTCGACAAACGTAGCCGCATCGGTGGAAACGGTGTCGGGTATCACATGCAGGTTTTTGGCAGGCAGGCTCAGGTACTCGGCAAAGGCTCCGTCATGGCCCTTGATCCCGAGGGCGGCTCGATCGGTGCAGTGGGTCTTGTGTCCCCTAGCACAGGCCTCGCACTTGCCGCAGACTACGTTGATCTCACCTACAACCCTTTTTCCTCGGAGATACTCCGGACCCGTCTCGACCTCGCCGACGAATTCATGCCCCGGAACGCCGCAAAAGGGGTAGAAACCTCGCACCATCTCGAGATCCGTGTTGCAGATTCCGGCGCGAAGAACACGTATCAGGGCATCGTCGGCCCCCGCATCAGGTCTTTGGACATCCGAGCGAAGTCGGAGATTCCTGTTTTCGAGCCATAGTGCCAACATGATCGAATGAACCTCGAGCATACACGAGTAGCGACCGGCCGCTGCTTGTTCTCGACTCCAATCGGTGTTATCACTGCCGTGATTTATCTACTGACCAAACGAGGCTGCGTTGTAGCAAACCACGACACGTGGAGGTACATCTATGTCCAATGAAATCAGTTTTCTGGATCAGGTAACTCGTAGCATCGACAAGGCTGCAGCCCTGACCGATCACGACCCGAACCTTTTGGAACAGATCAAGGTGTGCAACAGCGTTTACTACTTCACGTTTCCTCTGATCCGGGATGATGGCACTCTGGAAACCATCGAGGCGTGGAGAGCAGAGCATAGTCATCACAAGCTGCCCACAAAGGGCGGGATTCGCTACAGCACTCACGTAAGTACCGATGAGGTCAAGGCCCTTGCGACTCTGATGACCTACAAGTGCGCGATCGTCGATGTGCCTTACGGCGGAGCCAAGGGCGGTATCAAGATCGATCCACGCGAGCACTCGACAACCGAACTCGAGCGAATCACCCGCAGATACACCTATGAGCTTACAAAGAAGCGATTCATAGGTCCGGGTGTCGATGTCCCAGCTCCCGACTATGGAACCGGACCCCGAGAGATGTCCTGGATCGTGGATACCTACAACTCGCTATCTGCGGGTGAACTCAATTCACTGGCGTGTGTTACCGGGAAGCCGGTGGCTCAGGGTGGAATTCGAGGGCGCAAGGAAGCTACCGGTCGTGGTGTGTTTTTTGGCACTCGGGAGGCCTGCTCGATTCCCGAAGACATGAAGGCGCTTGGTCTCGCTCCGGGCCTCGAGGGCAAGACCTTTATCGTCCAGGGCCTGGGCAACGTCGGCTTCTACGCCGCCAAATTCATGCAGGAGGGTGGAGCCCTGCTGGTCGGTGTCGCCGAATATGAGGGAGCGATCTACTCGAAGGCGGGTCTCGATGTCGAGAAGGTGTTCGAACACCGCCGAGACTCCGGGTCGATTCTCGACTTTCCGGGTGCCACCAACGTTGAATCGTCCGTCGATGCACTGGAGATGGAGTGCGACATCCTCATACCGGCAGCCTTGGAGAATCAGATCACCACTGAAAATGCGCCACGGATTCAAGCCAAGATCGTGGCGGAGGCAGCCAACGGTCCTACTACCTTCGAAGCCGACGAGATTCTTCGCCAAAAAGGAGTCCTGGTTATTCCGGATACATTTCTGAATGCAGGTGGTGTCACCGTTTCCTACTTCGAATGGGTCAAGAATCTGTCCCATGTGCGCTTCGGCCGGATGGAGAAGCGTTTCGATGAGCAGGCCTATCGCCGGCTCTTTGGCGCCTTTGAAACCAAGAGCGGACAGGAGTTTGGAGAATCCGAAATCGAGGCACTGACGCGGGGAGCCGACGAGGCGGATCTAGTCAACAGTGGTCTCGAGGAGACCATGATCTCCGCCTACTATCAGATTTGCGAGGTCCGCTCTCGATATGACGGAAAAGCGGATTTGCGCACTGCGGCCTTTATCAACGCAATCGACAAGATTGCCCTCAGTTATCACGACCTGGGTATCTTTCCCTAGACGCCACGTCATTGGGGAGAGATCGCCAGCCATCTCAGGCCACTCTCGCTTGTCGCTCCTCCACAACCTGCATGGCCCCCTCTGGGGCTCCTGATTGCGTGTGACCAGATCTGACGGACGCTATCCACAATCTGCTCGCGGAGTCTTGAACATAGCGGTCTGGCTATTAGTGTCGAGTGTTGAACTATTCACAGCCCCGATGCATGACGACCCCTATTCTGGAGGATCTAACCCGGAATGAGGAGTGGCGATGCCAATCGAACCACCAAAAAGCGCTGCGGGGCGCCAGATGATTCAACAGCACCGGTCTGTTTCCCAGGTCGGCTCGAGGTGTCAATGGAGCCCATCCTCTCGCATTCAAACCTTCTGGTGGGTCGTTCTAGCGCTGGCATCGATTTCTGTGGTGCAGGCCCAGCTCGAACCGAATCGCTCCCCGGCAATCGAGAAGAAGGGGTTTCGTCATCCAAGTCTCTACCTCGCCAACCAACCCACGCCGGTCAATCGACTTGGCGCTGCGGACTCCAGGGCTGCGGCCGATCGGCTCCAGAGCTTGGGACTAGCGTCGAGCAGGGGATATCTTGATCCGAGGAGTGATCGATGGTCGACGCTGCTACTCGCGGAACCATTGATCGCTGGCAACGGCAAGGGGAATACGCGGGTCCGCGACCAGGAAGAGGGCGCCCGGCCGAGCGACTCAGAGAGCCTGGCCGAAGAAGCCTGGCGAGGGCTCAAGCACTATCTGAGCGAGAACCGGCTTGCTCTCGGTGTCGACATCGGTGAGCTCCAGGAGCCTCCATCTGTTGTCGTGCACGATCAAGGGGAGCGTATCCAGATTCACGCGCAGCGGGTAGTAGACGGCATTGTGGTTCGTGACAGCTTTCTCTCCGCGGTGATCAATCATGGGAATCTGGTGCTGCTTGGCTCTCAGGTCTGGGGCGATGTCGAAGTGTCGACGGGTCCGACGGTCGATCTCGAGCAGGCCCGGGACGTGCTTTCCGATCATCTTCGACCTCTCGAGATTGTGTCGGATCGAACGCAACCTGAGCTGATTCTCGTTCCCACTGTAGCTGACACTGGTCCGACCAAGAGCTCGTTGGGACAGGGTTATCGGTATCGGTTGGCGTGGGTTCTGTCACCGGTCCTGGCAGGCGAATCAGGAACCTGGCAGGCACTCATCGATGCTCACAACGGCGAGCTCCTCGAGTTTCAGGATCGCAACTCCTACGCCTCCACTCGAACGGTAACAGGCGGTGTGTTTCCGGTAAGCAATGACGGTACAGCTCCCGATGGGGTCGAGCAGGCGGGGTATCCGATGCCCTTTGCCGACATTTCCTCTGCTACGGGTTCGCAGTTTTCCGACAGTGGTGGCAACCATCCGGTCTGCGCCGAAGGAGATGTCACCACTTCGCTGAACGGAAAGTACATCAAAATCGACGATTTTTGCGGTCTGACCAGTGAGACGAGCTCGGGTAATCTCGATCTGGGCACGAGCTCCGGAGCCGACTGTGAGGTTCCAGCGTCAGCCTCGTCCCTGGGCAATACCCATGCAGCCAGGACGGGTTTCTACGAGCTCAATCGAATAGCGGAGCAGGCCCGGGGTCAGCTACCCGGTAACCAGTGGCTACAAAACCAGTTGACCGCCGTGGTCAATATCCCCGATCTGGGGAGCCCCGAGTTCAACTGCAATGCCTTTTGGGACGAGATCACGATCAACTTCTTCACATCTGGAAGCGTGGCCCCCGGGCTGGTGTGCGGCAATACCGGTGAATTGGCGGGAGTCCTGGACCATGAATGGGGCCACGGACTCGATAACAACGACGTCAATCGCGCAATCTCCTCACCCGGTGAAGGTATCGCCGATGTCTATGCGTCCATGCGACTCAACGATTCCTGTATCGCAAGAGGCTTCTACCAGGTGCAGAATAACTGCGGTGACGATGACCCCTGTCTGACTTGCGACGGGGTGCGGGATATCGATTGGCGTCAAAGGACGTCGCAATCGCCGCACGATATCGCCTGGATCGACAATAGCTGCCAGCCACCTCTTCTGGGCGACATTGGACCCTGCGGTGGAGCCATCCACTGCGAGGGAGCAGTCTACTCGGAAGCCTTTTGGGATCTGGTGCATTGGGACCTCCAAAGTTCACCCTTCAATATGGACCTCAATACCGCACTCGAGGTCGGTACTCGACTGGCCTACCTTGGTGCCGGGCCGGTTGGGAACTGGTACAGCTGCGTCGATGGAACCGGCACCGGTGATGGCTGTAATGGTGACGGAGGGTATCTGAACCTGTTGGCAGTCGACGACGACAACGGTGACCTAAGCGACGGTACCCCTCACATGGAAGCCATTTTTGCCGCCTTTGATCGCCACGGCATTGCCTGCGCTACGCCAACGATTCAAAACGGAGGGTGTAGCTCCTCCCCAGCCACTCCGCCCGTCGTTGTGGCCTCACCTGTGGATCGGGGGGTCGATCTGTCCTGGGCTCCTGTACCGGATGCGTCGGGCTATGAGATTTTCCGAACCGACGGTGAGTTCGCCTGTGACTTTGGAAAGATCAAAGTCGGTGAGACATCCGCGACCAGTTTTTTCGACGATGGACTTCTCAATGGCCGCGAGTATTCGTATGTGGTCATTCCCAAAGGAACCGATTCCAGCTGTTTTGGACCGGCCAGCAGCTGCACAAGCGTGATACCCGTGGCTGGCGCGAGTCTCGGTCTCGATCCTGGATCTGTCGATCTGACCTTCATAAACGGTGATCTCGATGCGTTTCTCGACAACTGCGAGACGGCCGAGTTGGGATTCGACGTGTTCAATACGGGTACGGGACAGCTAACCAACGTCAGGGTCGTCGGTTTTGAGCCGATCTCCCATCCCGGAAGTCTTGTCGTGACCACGCCGGTACCTCTCAATCTCGCTCCGTCGCTCGATTCTTGTGATCGGGCCCGGGGTGTGATCGCTTTCCAGGCCGACGGTCTGTCATTCAATGAGACGTTGGAGATTCGCGTTGATGTGACCAGCGATGAGCTCGGAGGGCGGATCAAGTCGCACCTGGTACGGTTGCTGGGCGCCGAAACCAGCGTCCAGCCAGAAGATGTCAAGGTCTTCGACTTCGAGTCGGGACTGGACGGCTGGGAGGTGGTCGCGGGGACCTTTGGACGATTCGATACCGGAGGCGGGGCCGGTGCCTCTTCGTTCTATATGGCTTCCTCCAGCAACCTACCCGATCAGTGTGATGTTGTCCGGTCGCCCATCATGCGCTTGAGCGATACGTCCACCCTCAGTCTCTCGACGCAGTTCGATATCGAGACCTTTGTCGATATCGAAGGAGACATCTTCTGGTTCGACCGGGCCAATGTGGGAATTCACGACCTGGCGAGCGGTCAGCGGACGATGGTGGAGCCGAACGGTGGACGGCCTTACAACGCCGGAGGGCTCTATGGTTCGTGTGGCACCCAGAACCAGCCTGGTTGGGCCGATACGGAGCCGAGCTGGAGCCAGAGCACTTGGAGCGTGTTCGCGCTCGATTCCGCCTCGCATGCAGGAGATTTTGTTCAGATCGATGTCAGCTACGGAACTGACGCTTTCGAGGAGGGTGCTGGGTTCTCGTTTGATCAGGTGACCGTGACCGACATCGATCTGATCGTTGCCGATGGTCAGGCCGACACCTGTCAGGTTGCGAATCAAGCGCCGACAGCGTTGGACGATCCGATCACAATGGACAGTGCGGTGCCGACGGAGATCGTTGTGCTCGGTAACGATTCGGATCCCGATCCTGGAGACACGCTGCGAGTCATCGGTGTCACTCAACCAGCGATGGGCCAGACGTCCATCAACTCGTTTGGACCAGGTCTCGACACCGTGACCTATGTTCCGGATGGCGGACCGGGACGGGTCGATACATTCGAGTACTCGGTGTCGGACGGCATGGGTGGCAGCGACATCGCGCAGGTCACCATCGATCTCGACCTTCTTTTCTACGATGGTTTCGAGCAGGGCGACGCGGGGCTCTGGGATGTGTCAGCGGGATCGTGTGACCCCGATGGCAGCTGGACCCTGGATGGGCCACCTATTCAGTTCTCCTGCTGTCTGGGTCTCGTGAACATTGATATCTCGCAGTTCGACTTTTCTGCGGACGGGGCCACAATCACGTCGTCTCCTACCAATCCAGTCCCTCTCGTAGGGGCCGCGACAACGTGTCCAGCCAGCGGTTTTAGCAATTCCGGTTCGCTGGTGGGTGGGTGCACCGAGACCTACTCGCTCGACGGCAGCTTCACCGGTCCCGACTCCTGGAGCGGTACCTATTCCATGGAATTTGTCGGGCCCGACTGTGCTACTTGTACCCTTCTCGATCCTTTGAACCCTTGTATTGAACAGGTACTGCCTGTCTCCGCCTCTCGTCCGTAGCTCACGGACTCGTCGACCTTGAGATCGACCCACCGCAGAATATGCTTGTCCGGAGGAATTCCTGCGAGGGTCAGCATTCCTGGTGAGGGATGGGTCGCACTCAGACCTGGAAATCGTAGAACTCTCTGGTGCCCCCAGAATGTCTCTGAGAATAGAGGATTTGAAAGGAGATACCGTGACACGATTGACTCCTTGATGAGCTTAGACTCAATCAAAACACCTATCGAGGATGCTGATTGTTCGCCAAATGCAATCGGTAATGCAGGAAGGTTTTTCTCGAGGATCTGCCCCACGGCCCCATCTAATGACAGGTCCATTCGGTACGTGATTGGTATCCGGCTTGGTACTAAAGGGGCGTCAGAGGCAAAAGGTAATCATGGACCGGAATCGGGGATGAGCACCGGGATGCTACTAACCGGGAGGCTACAAAAGGGGTTTTCTCTCATCGAGAGCCTGGTGGCTCTGCTGCTGGTAACCATGGCGCTGTTTCTGACGCTTCACCTGATCACGATTCAGCCTCGGACGATGAAGCGTCTCAGAGCCAATGAAGCGGCTCTTCGGGCGGTCGAATCGTCGCTCGAGACGATTCGCGGCGGAGCGATTCCCCTGACCGAGGGCCGGACGAAATTGGCATTTCCAGTTGCGTTTGTTGCAGACTCATCGGTCGTCGGACTCCTAATGACGATGGATGTAGCTCGTTCTTCGGAGGTCGATGACCTCTATATCGTGACCGTTGAAGCTCGTTACCTCGTCGCCAACCAGGTATGGGTGAGGCGAGTGCAGACGATGGTCTGGAGACCCTCATGAGCAAGAGGGAAGCAACAGGATTCTCGCTGGTCGAGCTCCTGGTGGCTGTTCTTCTGGCTGGTCTTATCCTGACTCTCGGTGTACGCGTACTCCAGGAGGTCCAGGTCGTTTTTCTGGATTGGCAACGGATGGCCCCCGAACCAATAGCGCGGCTGAGCGAGGCGCTGCTTCGGGCCGATGTTCAGGCGGCGACGGGCACGCTCAATGGTTACCGGGAATGGTCGACGGATCCTCTGCGCCTTGCCACGGTCGATGGACGCGAGATTGTGTACGACTCTGAGTTGGGCGATCTGGTGCGCTTGGTCAGGGCACCGGTCGAGAGTGAGTCGGGGCGGCGCACGGTCTTGCGCCGGGTCTCCACCTGGCGTTGGCGGCGGTTGCCTGGTGGGGTCGTCGAGATCAATCTGGTCTACGCACGTTCGAGAGATCCGGGCTCCCGCGTCACCGGTAGTCGAGCGCAACTGCGCAAATCTGAGACTCAGAGCGAAAAGTTATTCTTGAGATACGCGATGAGAGGGAGACCAGGGAGAAGGTCGTGGTAAGAGGGTCGCGCTCCGGGCATGTTCTGATGGTCGCGATGATCGTGATCTTGATTGTGGCTTCTGCGGCTGCTTTGATTTGGACCCATTATCGGTTGCAGACAAAACTGTTTTTGCAGCAGAGTCGTCAGATACGACTCATCGCGCTCAATGACGCGGCTGTGGCCGAGACCCTGGCTCATTTGGCAGAAAACGATGGTTATCGAGGGCAGCCGACTCACGACTTCGGAGACGGCGAGATCTCGAGCCATGTTCGCTCACTCGGAGACGACCACCGTGAGATCGTAGCGGTGTCGAGATACCGTGGTTGGAGTCGGCGCACCCGCCTCGAGGTAACCCTTATGGCCGGCGGCCCTCGCGTCGATTCATGGGCCGTTTCTCGAACTGGCGGGTAGGGCGGTGCCGCGCATCTTCATGACCGGCCTCGAGTGCGGCATTGTCTCGGCCTGGACCGATGTGCGGGGGCTCTGCTAGCGGCGCCGGTGGGCATGACAGATTGACAGTTGGGTGCCCAATAGATGGGGGGACACGTCACGAGGACATGTCCCCCCGTTGTTCAGTTGGAACCTAGTACCTGTAGTGATCCGGTTTGTAGGGTCCCTCGATCGGAACGTCGATGTAGTCGGCCTGTTTCTGGGTCAGCTCCGTGAGCCGTACACCCAGCTTGTCGAGGTGAAGGCGAGCCACTTCCTCGTCTAGCTTTTTGGGCAGCATGTAGACCTTGGGCTCGTAGGCATCCTTGTGGGTCCAAAGCTCCATCTGTGCCAGGACCTGGTTGGTAAACGACGCCGACATCACAAAGCTAGGGTGACCGGTGGCGTTGCCCAGGTTGAGGAGACGACCCTCGGAGAGCATCAGGATGCTATGTCCATCGGGGAAGATCCACTCGTCGTATTGCGGTTTGATGTTGACGTGTTGAATACCCTCGATCTTTTTGAGTCCTGCAATGTCGATCTCGTTGTCGAAGTGGCCGATGTTGCCCACGATGGCCTTGTCTTTCATCCGCTCCATATGTGCGGCGGTGATGATGTCGAAATTGCCGGTGGTGGTGACAAAGATATCGGCAGTCGCGACCACGTCTTCGAGCCGTACGACCTCGTAACCTTCCATCGCGGCCTGAAGAGCGCAAATGGGATCGATTTCGGTGACAACTACCCGGGCGCCTTGACCACGAAAAGCCTGGGCGCAGCCCTTTCCGACCTCACCGAAGCCGCAGATTACGGCCAGCTTTGCCGAGATCATGACATCGGTGGCTCGGTTCAGACCGTCGACCACAGAGTGCCTGCAACCGTAGACATTGTCGAACTTCGACTTGGTTACGGAGTCGTTGACGTTGATGGCGGGGAAGAGCAGCGTGCCTTCCTTGGCCATCTGATAAAGGCGGTGGACACCGGTCGTGGTCTCCTCCGACACCCCTTGCATGTGTGCGGCAATGGCGCTCCAACGACCTGGATGGTCCGCGAGTTGCTGTCGAATGGTCTGGAGGATGATGCCCCATTCCTCAGAGTCGGACTCGGCATCGAACTCGGGAACCAGCCCTGCCTTCTCGAACTCGGCGGCCTTGTGCACGAGAAGTGTCGCGTCGCCGCCGTCGTCGACGATCAGGTCGGGCCCCGATCCATCGGGCCAGGTCAGCGCCTCTTTGGTGCACCACCAATACTCCTCCAGAGTCTCACCCTTCCACGCGAAAACCGGAATGCCCTTCGGATCTTCGATCGTGCCGCCTGTTTCGGGTCGGCCGACCGCCACAGCTGCCGCGGCGGAGTCCTGCGTCGAGAAGATATTGCACGATGCCCAGCGCACATCGGCTCCCAGGGCGATCAGCGTTTCAATCAATGCCGCGGTTTGGACGGTCATGTGGAGACTGCCCATGACCTTGGCGCCGGCCAGTGGCTTGGTCTCTCCATATTTGGCTCGAAGCGCCATCAGACCCGGCATCTCGTGCTCCGCAAGCCGCAGCTCCTTTCGCCCCAGCTCAGCGAGCGACAGATCGGCTACCTTGAAAGGCAGCCGCTCTTCGGCCACCGTGTTTGCAACGTTATTCTCAGTCTCGGTTGAAACTGTCATGAGTTTCTCCTTGTCGTTTACACAACCAGTCGCTGTGCACTGGCTGTAAAGATATTGGGTCCCTTTGCCTGCTGCTCTGGTGGTAGTGCTCGAAATGCGACCTTTCCAAAACCGGCCTCGGCAAGCCAGTCTTCGAGTTGTTCCTGCTCGAATCCCAACCAAACATGCCCCATCTCCTGTCGATAGTCCTCACGTTCGTGAGGAAGCATGTCGACCACGAGAATGCGGCCGTTCGGTTTGAGCGCACGGCACGCCTCCTGAAGCACTCTTGGAGGATCGGGAAGATGGTGTAGCACCAAGCCCAGAACCGCCGCATCGAGAGTCTCGTCCTCGATGGGTAGCGACTCGAGACGGCCCTGTCTCAACTCGACGTTCCCCGTTTCGCCCAAACGCTCTCGGGCAGCCGTCAACATGGCCTTTGAATCGTCGACAGCGATGACCTTGCCCACAAACGGTGCCAGAGAAGCCGCCGTCTGGCCGGTGCCGCAACCCAGGTCGCCAACCACCCAGTCTTCTTCGAGCAGGGCAAGAAGGGCGAGCAGGTCGAAGCGACTGCCGAAGAGCTGCTGGCGCAGCTGCGCCCACTGACCCGCGGCCGAAGAGAAGAACTCCTGTGACTTGGAGCGTCTCTGGGTCATGATTTCTTCTAGACGAGCCTGATCCTGGGATGCGGCCGATCCAGCCATGACTTCGTCGCGGAGCAGCTGCCAGAGACGCTGAGCCCCGTGCTGGTGAGCCTGTCGAACCGCAGAATAGAGTCGGCTTGTTCCGTCCCGTCGCGCTCTTGCCCATCCATCGTCGGCCAGCGTTTTGAGGTGCCGACTGACCGTGGACTGCGGAAGCTGCAGAATGGAGCAGATCTCAGACACCGTGAGCTCTTGGGCTTCCAACACAAGGAGCAGCCTGCAGCGAACGGGGTCGGAAAGGACTGCTAGCCGATCGAAAATCTCGGGTTTCTCCGCCACTCGTGACGTTTCATTCAATCCGTTCATCCGGATGGAAGGATATATTCTCGACTGTAGATTGTCAAATCGTGCCCGGATAGACCCTGGGGACACGCCCTAAAGGGGTGGGTTTTGGACTACCCAGACAGGTGTTTCAAGGAATCGTCGGGACTGCGACGATGGTCCCCAGGAGGTAGGTCCTCTTCCCGCACGCTGCCTTTATCAACGGCGATTTCAAGGTATCTATCATGCGAGCTTCTCTGCCAATAGTCTTGGCATTGCTTCCCCTGGTCTTGGTGTCCGACCTCTTCGCGGACGACACGGATGAAGGCGAACGAGGTTCGGTGTGGTCGTCGATCGATCTCCAGCTCTACGGCTACGTCAAGCTGGATTCCGCCTGGGACACCGGAGAGGCGGTGCCTGGAGACTTTGTGAAATGGATCAACCTCGATCCTGCCGATGCCGATGATGCCCAATTCAATATGACCGTGAACGAGACTCGAGTCGGTTTGAATATCGGCGGTGTCGAGGAGGACGACGAGAGTCTCCAAGCATCGGGTCGTATCGAGATCGACTTCTATGGAGGTGGTGGTGGCAGCAGCCCGCAGCCGAGGTTGCGACAGGCCTTCGTGGATCTGGTTTGGCCGAGATCCAAGTTCAGCCTGCTGGCGGGTCAGACCAGCGATGTCATATCACCTCTATTCCCCCGAACACTCAACTATCCGGTCGCTTGGTGGGCCGGCAACATCGGGTTTCGAAGACCTCAGCTCCGTATCAGAAAGGCCGTTGGCGTAGGAGCTGCGTCCGACTTCTTGGTCACGGCGGCGATTACGAAGGACATCGGGTCGACCCAAAGCGTATTTGCGTCAGTCGACTCCGGTGCAGACTCTGCTCTGCCTGGACTCCAGCTTCATCTTGGCTGGGTCAAGAAAAACCGTCAGGCCGGCCCTGTGTCTGTCGGTGTATCCGGCCACTACGCGGTGGAGCAGTTCGAGGTCGATATGGATGGTTCGACCGAAGACTTCGACAGCTGGTCGGCGAATTTTGATGTCGAGATTCCCGTCACCGAAAAAGTGCGAGTAAAGAGCGAGCTTTTTGTTGGAGAGAACCTGGCTCCCTACCTCGGTGGAATCGGACAGGGCGTGAATCTGGAGCAGATGATCGAGATTGGGTCGAAGGGTGGATGGATCAGTCTGGAGCTAGGGCCGTTCTCTAATCTTAGCTACCATCTGGGTTTGTCCACCGACCGGGTCGATGAAGAGGACATCGAGATTGGAGATAGGAGTCGCAACAGTTCGATCTTTGCCAACGGCATCTGGAGCTTGAGTCGACATGTCGATCTCGGTCTCGAGCTTTCCTATTGGGAAACCCGTTACAAGGCCGAAGGGGAGGCCGACAACATACGCACGCAATTCGCGGTCGTGTACCGCTTCTAGGCAGCTGATAACCTCAAAAGATAGAGGACAAGACGGAGATGACAATGACACTAGATTCAACTGAGAAATCGATCCGGTCCTTGATGAAAGAGGATCGCACCTTTCCACCCTCGGATCAGTTTCGCGCTGACGCTTACATATCAAGCGATGGTCAGTACCTGGAGATGTGGCGCCAGTCGATCGAGGCCCCTGATGAATTCTGGCTCGAGCAGGCCAAGAGTCTGACCTGGTTCAAAGAGCCGACCAAGAGCCTGGAGTTTGTGTGGGACACACAGGGGCGCAAAGTGGAACACACTTGGTTTGCGGATGGTGAGTTGAACATTTCCTACAACTGTCTCGATCGGCATATGGGGACGCCGGTCGAAAACAAGACCGCGATTCTCTGGCAAGGCGAGGAAGAAGACTCGGTCTCGAAGCTCACTTATCGAGAGATGTACGAGAGGGTCTGCAAGTTTGCCAATGTCCTCAAGGCGAACGGCATCGAGAAGGGCGATCGGGTGGCGATCTACATGCCGATGGTGCCCGAGTTGGCTGTTGTGATGCTGGCCTGTTCCCGGATCGGTGCCATCCACTCGGTGATCTTCGGGGGCTTCAGCGCCGAAGCCATTCGCGGGCGTGTCAACGATTCCGACTGCAAAATGATCGTGACAGCCAACCTGCTACGTCGTGGCGGCAAACAGATTCATCTCAAAGACATCGTCGATGATGCGGTTGCCGGGACGCCTTCTGTGACCCATGTGATCGTAGTGAAAACCGGTGATCTGGAATGCAAGATGGTAGCGGGTAGAGACCTCTGGTATCACGATGAGATGGAAAAGGTCGACGCAGAGTGCGAGCCCGAGCCGATGAATGCAGAGGACCCATTATTCATTCTCTACACCTCGGGCTCCACTGGCCAACCCAAGGGTGTCGTCCACACGACAGGTGGATACCTTCTTCAAGTTTCGCTGACCCACAAACTGGTCTTCAACGTGCACGACGATGATGTCTATTGGTGCACCGCCGATATAGGTTGGGTCACGGGTCACAGCTACATCGTTTACGGGCCGTTGGCCAATGGGGCCACATCATTGATGTTCGAGGGCGTACCCACCTATCCGGATGCGGGAAGGTTCTGGCAGATCTGTGACAAGTTCGGAGTTACGGTGTTCTACACCGCACCCACCGCTATCAGGGCTTTGATGCGGTTGGGGACCGAGTGGCCAGCGAAATACAACCTCGACACTCTGCGCGTTCTGGGGACGGTGGGCGAACCGATCAATCCGGAGGCGTGGATGTGGTACTTCGAGAATATCGGCCATAGTCGCTGCCCTATTGTCGATACCTGGTGGCAGACCGAGACTGGTGGATTCATGATCACGCCGTTGCCTGGAGCCCATATCCTCAAGCCCGGAAGTGCTTCTCGACCGTTCTTTGGTGTTGATACCGTCGTTCTACGCGACGACGGAAGCGAGTGTGATCCGAACGAGGGCGGCAAGCTATGTATCCGTCGACCTTGGCCTGGCATGATGCGGACGATGTGGGGTGACCACGACCGATTTATCGACACCTATTTCACGACCTATGCCGATCACTATTTCACCGGCGATGGATGTCGGATCGACCCGGATGGTGACTATTGGCTTATGGGGCGGATCGACGATGTTGTCAACATCTCCGGCCACCGGCTGGGGACGGCCGAGATCGAAAGCGCCCTGGTAAGCCATAACGCGGTGGCCGAAGCAGCGGTTACGCCGATTCCACACGACATCAAAGGGCAGGGGCTCTATGCCTTTGTCACAATTGTTCAGGGTGTCGAGCCGAGCGAGGAGCTCCGCAAGGAGCTGATCGCGCATATCCGAACCGAGATCGGACCGATCGCGACCCCGGAGGGGATCCAGTTTGCACCGGCGCTTCCCAAGACTCGCTCGGGCAAGATCATGCGCCGGATACTACGCAAGATCGCAGAGCGAGATACGGATAATCTTGGTGACACGTCTACCCTGGCTGATCCCAGTGTGGTCGAGAGCCTGATCGCCGAGAGAGGGTGAACAGGATTGGGGGTTAGGGGAGGTCAGATTCGGTCCAGGATCAGAAACTTGTAGGGCCACGAGTCGGTGTCGTTCGCCGGATGGGCCTCCTCGTAGGTGACAGACCAGCCGGATTCGTCAAATTCCGGAAATCGTGCGTCTCCCTCGAATGGAGCCTCGATGCGTGTCAGATAGAGACGGTCGGCGAGAGGTAGAGTCAGGGTGTAGATCTCGGCGCCGCCGGCGACAAAAGCTTCGTCATCGCCACGGCCTGCTGCAAGCTCGATAGCGGCTTCGATCGAGTCGGCCAGCAACACGCCGTCCGGGAGTGTTGGTCGGCCTCTAGAGATAACGACCATCGTACGGCCCGGTAGCGGCCTTCCTATGGCCTCGAAGGTTTTTCTTCCAAGCAGGAGGTGATGGCCCATCGTCAGCGTTTTGAACCTCTTCAGATCCACGGAAATCCGCCAAGGCAGATCGTTGTCTCGTCCGATAACCCCGTTTGTGGCAATCGCAGCGATGATGGAGAGCTTCATACAGCGATCGGCGCTTTGATGTGCGGATGAGGATCGTAGTCTTCGACCGTGAAGTCGTGAAAACCGAAGCCGAATATCGAGTCGATGTCAGGATTGAGCCCGACTCGAGAAAGCGATCTGGGCGTGCGGGACAATTGCTCGCCAGCCTGTTCTAGATGATTGAGGTAGAGGTGGGCATCGCCGAGGGTGAGGATGAACTCGCCAGGCTCGAGCTTGCAGACCTGCGCCATCATCAGGGTCAGCAACGAGTATGACGCGATGTTGAATGGAACACCCAGAAACACGTCGGCGCTGCGCTGGTAGAGCTGGCATGAAAGTCGCCCGTCTGCAACATGAAACTGAAACAGGAGGTGGCAGGGCGGTAACGCCATACGCTCGATGTCGGCAACATTCCAGGCGCTGACGATGTGCCGGCGCGAATCCGGATTGCTACAGATTTGCTCGACGACCTGGGAGATCTGATCGATGTGTCTACCGTCCGGTGCAGGCCAAGATCTCCATTGATAGCCATAGATGGGACCAAGCTCACCTTCGGAGTCAGCCCACTCGTCCCAGATACGAACCTTGTTATCGCTGAGATAGTGAATGTTGGTCTCACCCGCCAAGAACCAGAGAAGCTCGTAGATGATGGAGCGCAGATGGAGCTTCTTGGTGGTAACAAGAGGAAACGTTGTCGCAAGATCGAACCGCATCTGATAGCCGAAAATGCTCAGCGTGCCAGTGCCGGTGCGATCCGATTTTCTTGTCCCGTTGTCGAGAATGTGCTGCATCAAGTCCAAATACTGGCGCATGTCGACCTCAGGCTATTGAGTCCTTGGCTGAGAATCAACCTCGAAGTTGGAGTCGCCCACAAATGTATGCGCTGGGCTCGGCGATGACCTCATAGGGGTCGATGATTTTGATTCCGATCATTGTAGGGAGCTACAGGCGAAGAACTTTGGAAATCGTACCAGCATTCCAATTCCACGCTAGAGTGACTCCGCGATGGCCTCCCACGAACCTCATGTCGTGATTCTCGGAGGCGGTTTTGCCGGCCTCAATGCCGCGAAATCACTCCGTCGGGCTCCTGTGCGAGTCACCCTTGTCGACCGCAGAAATCATCATCTGTTTCAGCCGCTGCTTTATCAGGTGGCGACCGCGGGTCTCAGCGCTATCGACATCGGTGCTCCGATCCGGCAGATTCTGCGTCGTCAGAGCAACACTACAGTCTTGATGGATGCCGTCCAGAGTATCGATGTTTCTCGAAGGCGGGTGGGTTTGGTTTCGGCAGGTGATCTGGAGTACGACTACTTGATCGTAGCGACCGGAGCGACACATTCCTATTTTGGGCACCCCGAGTGGGAATCAGTGGCACCGGGTCTCAAGACGATCGAGGATGCGCTGGAGATCCGCAGACGAGTGCTGACCGCATTTGAATGTGCGGAGTTGGAAGAGGATCCCGCTGCTCGTCGGTCGTGGCTCACATTTGTCGTAGTGGGAGCCGGTCCGACTGGAGCTGAGCTGGCCGGTGCCCTGTCCGAGATTGCGCGTCACACGTTGGTTGAAGAATTCCGCAATTTCGACCCGAATGATGCCCGTATCTTGCTGCTCGAGGGGGGGTCGCGGGTACTTTCGACTTTTCCGGACAGCCTCTCCGAGAAAGCCAAGCAGCAGCTGGAGAGACTCGGAGTCGACGTTCGGATAGACGCTACGGTGACCGATATCGACAACCAGGGTATCTTCGTGGGGGACCACCGAATAGATGCCCGGACTGTGCTGTGGGCTGCTGGAATCGAGGCCTCCGAACTCGGTGCCTTGCTTGGAGCGCCGCTTGATAAGTCCGGTCGCGTAGTCGTTAACTCGGACTTGACGATCCCCGATCATCCTGAGGTTTATGTGGTCGGTGATCTCGCTCATTTCGAGGAGGATGGGAAGTTAGTGCCCGGGCTTGCGCCTGCAGCGATTCAAGAAGGGCGGCACGCTGCGGCAAACATTCGTCTTGCGATTGAAGGCAAGCCTGTCGAGCCGTTTCACTATGTTGATCGTGGCTCTATGGCGACACTCGGACGAAGATCAGCGGTGGGTGTGCTGGGGGGGCTGCGTCTCTCCGGACTGACGGCATGGTTTTCGTGGCTTTTCATCCATATCTGGTTTTTGATCGGTTTTCGCAATCGGCTGGTTGTAATGTTCGAGTGGTCAAAGTCGTACTTCACGTTTCAGCGAAGTGCGCGTCTGATCCTTCACGATATCGAGTCTCTGCAGTCTGAAGACGTCGGCCCAGAAGATGGGATGAGCGGGTGAGATCCAGGACCGAATGGTGCCGGATCTTGATCCGCATAGGCGCTCTGGTTTGGGTCGGTTTCTGGGCTGTGGTTTGCGCTCAGACCTTGCCGCCCATTTCGGAACCCGTCGGCAAATCGGAAAAGGTTCCGGTTATCTTTGTGCCGGGAGTCACCGGAGCCGAGCTTCGGGATCGCTCCACCGGTCAGATCTACTGGGGTAAGGGCAAGAATCTATTGCGACCGCGCGATCGAGGGTATCGGGTGGCGCGGTCGCTCGTGCTTGGTGCAGGGGCCCATCCGATCGAGGTTGGCAACGTAATTCTCCAGCTCAGGGTCGCGGGATTGTTCAAGAAGGTCATCTACCAACCTCTCGTCGATCTCTTCGAGCGCAACGGGTACAAAGTCGGGGATCTGACCGCTCCGCACCCAGACGAGAACTTCTTCTTGTTTGCCTACGACTGGAGGCAAGACAACGTGGAGTCTGCACGTTTGCTGGATCAGCGTCTCGAGAATCTGCGTGAGGTTCGTGGTGAATCTGAGCTCGAGATAGTGCTTCTTTGCCAGAGCAACGGTTCTCATGTCTGTCGATATTTCGCCAAATACCGTAGTGTCAAGCTCGAAGAAGCGGAGGCAGGAATCGAGACCGACAGTCGAATTGCCGTCTCCAAGCTAGGCTTGCTGGGATCTTCGAACGGCGGCTCGCTGAGAGTGCTTCGTGAGCTCGATCGGGGCCGAAAGTACGTTCAGTGGATTGGAAGAGTCTGGTCTCCCGAAGTCCTATTTACTTTTAAGGCGCTGTTTCAGGATCTGCCGACGTACACCAGGGATCTGTTCGTCGATGATCGAGGACATGCACTGGAGATCGATCTCTTCGATGCCGTAAATTGGAAGAAGTACGGCTGGTCGATCTATGGTGACGAGGTGCAGCGCCGGCTGAGCAAGAAACCGCGCGACGATCTCTTTGGCGATTCAGACGAACGCTTCGAGTTCCTTGCTCAGTCTCTGGATAGGACTCAACGGCTGCATCGCCTACTAAGAAGTGACGGTCCAGATCTCGGAGCAACGCGTCTCTATATCGTCAAGAATGGAAGTCTCTCGACACCTAGCAAAGCGGTGATTCGCCAGCGCGAGGGTTCGTGGTCGACATTGTTCGCTGGCGATCGAGATCTCGAGAAACTTCCGGTTGCTGAGTCTCGAATAACTACTCGGGGTGATGGACATGCAACGCTCGCGAGCCAGATGTGGCTGTCACGACAGGAGCTCTCCAGACTCGCCTGGCAACCGGTGGATGTCGAAGGCAAACATTTCGAGATGATCATCGCGCCTGAGACTCAGGAGCAAATTCTTAGAATTTTGGCTGACTGAGCCTCTAGCCAAGGCCGGCGCCACTGCCGATATCGAAACCATGGACGAGAATCAGGTACTCGATGCCGACGTGACTCGTGGAGAGCCTCTCTGGCCCGCTTTGAAACAGGCCTTAGCCGGCGGCGATCTAGACGTCACGATCGGACCTCTCGGTAGGGCGATAGTACTTCTCGCCATCCCGATGGTCCTCGAGATGGTGATGGAGTCGGTATTCGCGATCTGTGACGTTTTTTTTGTCTCCCGTCTCGGCGCCGATGCCGTAGCCACGGTGGGTTTGACCGAATCGCTCTTGACTCTCGTCTTTTCACTAGCGATCGGATTGGGCATGGGAACTACGGCGATGGTAGCTCGACGAGTTGGCGAGAAAGACGTCGCTGGTGCAGGTGTAGTAGCGAGCCAGGCTATTCTCGCGGCGTTCGGGGTATCGATCCTCCTCGGCTGGGTCGGGTACCTGACCGGGCCGTTTGCTATTGGCCTTGTCGGCGCGAGTGAGCAGGTGATCGCCTTGGGCTCGACGTACTCGCGGGTGCTTTTGGGGGGGTGTGGAACGGTCGTGTTCCTGTTTGTCATCAACGCCATATTTCGTGGTGCAGGGGATGCTTCTGTTGCCATGCGAGTTCTCTGGCTGGCCAACATCGTCAATCTGATCCTCGACCCTTGTCTCATCTTCGGTTTGGGCCCCTTCCCGCAGTTGGGAGTAACAGGGGCAGCCGTAGCGACCACCATCGGGCGGGGAACAGGTGTCATCTACCAGCTCTGGATCCTGTCTAACGGCAAGTCGAGGATTAGACTTTCCCCAAGCCAGGTGCGTCTCCACCCTGCGATCATGAAGAGACTGCTTCGAGTGTCACTCGGAGGGATTGGTCAGATCTTGATTGCGACTTGCAGCTGGGTGGCGCTGGTGCGAATTATCGCGCGATTTGGCAGCAGCGCGGTTGCAGGCTACACAATAGCTATCAGGATAGTCATCTTTTCTATTCTTCCAGCCTGGGGAATGGCCAATGCAGCAGCTACGCTTGTGGGTCAAAACCTCGGCGCTGGTAAACCCGAGCGAGCGGAGCGCTCGGCCTGGCTCACCGGCTTCTACAACATGATTTTTCTTGGCATGGTAGCCGCCATATTTCTGTTGTTCGGTGGAACGATCGTGGGGATTTTTACCGATGATCCAGCAGTATTTTCGATCGGTGTCGAGTGTTTGCGAATTATCAGCTACGGATATCTGTTCTACGCCATGGGGATGGTCATTGTGCAAGCCTTCAATGGTGCCGGAGACACCGGGACGCCGACGATGATCAATTTCGTTTGCTACTGGATGTTTCAGATCCCGCTTGCCTACATACTTGCGGTGCCCGCCGACATGGGACCCCGGGGCGTATTTTGGGCGATCGCTGTCGCCGAAACGGCAATCACTCTGATGGGTGTCCTGATTTTTCGCCGTGGCCGATGGAAGCTACGGCAGGTCTGAAAACGCCTACTACGAGGTAGTATGAGGTCTTCTGGAACGACTGGTTTCCTCCGGCAGCGGCGCGAGCCCCTCGGCTACCTCGAGCTCTGTGATTGGGCAATGAAATGAAGAAGAAGCGAATCGGCATCTATGGCTGGGGGATTGTTGCTCCCAAGTCTCCCGATATGGCCGCGTTTGAAAGAAATCTGAATCAGGCGGAAAGTTGGCTGGTTCCATTCGACGGCTACGGTCCGAACAACTTCCTGGTGGGTGAGCCGGACTTTGATTTTGGATTCTACAAACCCTGGTTCGACGAGAGATTCGAGCCTCGCAAGTTCGCCCAGCTCGACTCGAAGATGGGCAACATGGTGAAGTTCGCTCTTGGCGCTTTTATCCAATCCCTGGGTCAGAACCGAGGCCTGGAAGAGGAGCTTCAACGCCTCGGGCATCAGGCCCATATCTATGTAGGAACGGGGCTAGGTGATCTACCGACCAATTTCCGAATTAGCTGCGATTACGAACGAGCGCAACGTCGATGGAACCGGTTCTGGAGTCATCCCGATCGGAATTCGATGCTGGCCGGATTTCGAGCAGCGGATGATCAGGAAAAACAACAGATGCGCAACGATCTCGAAATCCCGGAAGACCCAGCGGAGCTGGACCCGGAGGGTGATCGTTTTGGCGATGTGGCTGACACATGGTGTGAGTTCTGGATTGAGCGATCTGACTCGCTCAGGCAATATTTGGAGGAACTGCGGGAGATCGAGGCCGAGAGTGTCGGTGAAGACATCGAAGCGACCAAGGGTCACCTCATCCGCCGAAAAGCATCGGGTAGAAGAAAGCTCAACGTTCGGTATGGTTGTCCTCTAGAGCCCTGGAATGCGGTCGAGGCGAATTTGCTCTGGAACATCCCCAACATCGCGGCCGCACAGATATCCATGAGTGGCAAGATCACCGGTCCCACGGTCGCTCCGATTGCTGCCTGCGCAGGTTTCGGAACAACTCTGAAGTTCGCAATTGACGCCATACGGTCGGGACAGGCAAAGGCAGCTGTTGTCGGCTCGGCTGATCCGGAGCCACACCCGCTGACAGTGGGGTCGTTCTTCCAGGCCCGTGTGGTCTCGCAGGACGGACAGGTCTCGAAGCCTTTTACTGGAATGCGAGGCACACATGTGTCCGGTGGTGCTTGTATCTGGGTCGTCGGAGATGTCGATCACTTTGAAGCTCTCGGGATGAAACCACTAGGGATGGAGATCATTGGCGTCGCGATCAATTCGGATGCCGATCACATTATTACGCCGACTCAGACGGGCCCTCGGGCCGTCATGCAGAGGGCATTGGAGGACTCTGGCACCGATCCCAATGACGTGGCTACTTGGGATATGCATGCGACCGCCACCCCAGGCGACTGGACCGAGCTTCAAAACACCCTCTCGGTGATGCCAGGAACCACAAAGCTGACCGCCCGAAAAGGGTCGTTTGGTCATGGGATGTCGGTCTGCGGAGGCTGGGAGCTAACCGCTCAACATCTCGGTTTTTCCAAAGGGTTTCTCCATCCTGTCAACATCGAAGAGGAGGAGATTCACCCCAGCATTCGACCGATGAAGGGCTCTCTGGTAGGCCAGAATCCGACCCCGCCCGAAGGCAAAGTAGCCGGAAAGCTCAACATGGGGGTCGGTGGAGTCAACTCATGCGTGATCAGTCGCCTCTGGGAAGAAGAGGACTCGTGAGATGTTTCCTCCTCGTGCATCGAATCTGTCCAGTGAGAGTCCCTTCGTATTTCCCTCTTTCTTGAGGGCAAGTTCTTGTCCCAATCGCTGAAGCGGGTCCATGCAGGCACAGAAATCGACAAAATCGTCACCGGTACTGGCTTTCTTCGTCAAAAGCTTGATCTTTGGATTCTCAACTCTTCCCCTCCGGCTCTCGCAATGGATTGGAGGTGGCATCGGCATGCTTCTCTGGCTGACACCAAACCGTCTTCGCGAGGTGTCACGGCGCAACGTGAAGCGATGCTTTCCAGAGCTGAGCGATGAGGAGCGATCCACCCTGATCAGGGAAAGCCTGTCGGCCACTGGGCAAAACACGGCCGAAGCTGGTGCGATGTGGAAATGGTCGAGCAATCGACTCGAGAAACTCGAAGCTGGAGTCGAGAATGAAGAACTGCTCCACCTTGGGATGGAGCGGGGCAGAGGGGTCTTACTCCTAGCCCCTCACGTGGGCAACTGGGAGTATTTCACCTACTTTCTGATTCAGCGATATCCTATTCTCTCACTCTATCGCCCGCCAAGGATCGCCGAGCTCGACACATTGATCCGACAGGCTCGCCAACGACTGGGTACCGAGATGGTACCTGCCACTGGATCTGGATTGAGGACCTTTGCGAAAGCTTTGGGGGCGGGTCGTCTGGTGGCTATCCTGCCCGATCAGGAACCGCTGAAGAGGCATGGCGTTTTTGCTCCGTTTTTTGGCTCCAGGGCCCTGACGATGACCCTGGTCCGGAGTCTGGTGAGACGGTACGACCCTGCAGTCGTTTTTGCTTTTGCGGAACGAACCAGGGATGGAAAATTCTATGTCCGGTTCCTGCCACCACCCGAAGGTCTAGGGGATTCCGACACGATCAGAGCCGCAACTCAACTGAATCTAGGTGTCGAAGCCTGTGTGCTTCGCTGCCCAGGCCAATACATGTGGAGCTATCGCCGATTCAGGACCCGACCGCCGGATGAGAGCTCGTCGGGTGCCCCGAAGAGCTAAATGTCTACTCCCTGGTACCGATATCGAGAGGCCGGGGGGCGTCTGGTTCGCGGTTGAGAATCAGCGCCCTGCGCCGTTCGATGTTCTGTAGCCAAATCGGAACGAAAACCCACAAGTCTTGGAGAGATCTGTCGATCGCGGACAGGAGAGACGTAACGCGTCGACTCATAACGGCATGAAGCTCCATCAGATCCCTCAGGTTCTGCTCCTTCTGCGCCTCAGACTCGCCCAGCGCCTTCTTGACAACCTCGATGGCGCGGCGGCCGGTCTCCGCGAGCTCCACGACCAGTCGCGATTTGGTCGGTATCTGGAGGGCATAGTCGTCGAGTATCTCCATCTCGTCGAATCGAATGCCGCGTAGGGCGAGAATCTCGTTGAGCCTGGGTGCGAGGTTGTCCGTTAGCTCGGCCAGAAACTCTTTCAGCTCCTCCCAGGTCCGACTGGCAGCAAGGCTATCCTCTCGACGCATGGCCGAGACCACCCGGGTCAATCGTTCGTAGCGCACATTCTCCAATTCTCGGCAGTAGACCTCTAGCTCTGCGACGGAGGCGAATAGCCATTCCGCTTCCTCGATGTCGCGCGGGAACCGACGCGAGAGAAAGTAGTCCGAATCCTGACTCGATCTGGGGTCGGCAGCCAGGATCTCACCAAAGGTGTCCTGGAGGAAAGCATGCAGCTTGCCCAATGAGACACAGAGCACCTTGCGAACTTCGATTCGTCGGTCGGCCGGAACGTCCTCGGGAAATTTCTCCAGCTCTTGAAGTGTTGTCTGGTCGAGCATCTCCAAAGATTGGAGTACGCTGAAACGGGCTCTCTCGAGCTCGGGTACGACGGATGGGTAGTCGAGTAGGGCTCCGAGGTCCGAGCGGATCATCTGAGCCACTTGTCGCACTTGTCGCCATATCTCGTGCAGACGTGCTGGTGAGCAGTGAAGGATGGCGTAGTTGCTCTCCATCACCGACTCCAGCATCTTGATACAACCTATGAGAGACCTGATTCGCGGGTTCTGCCAGCGATACTTCTCCAACCTCCATTGCGACGTCGACACACCTTTCGGTAGGGCTACCTGCTGGTCGCCCGCCGGTATCATGTGCTGAGGTTGATCGGTCATTCGGTCACCGAGCTCATCGTTGATGAGCCCCACTTCCACCATAGCTTACGACAACGGAGTCGTGAAAGTCAGGACTCAGCTACGCGGGTTACTCAGACGGGCTCCAAGGCCGATATACAAATCTGTCCGTTTGCTGATCGAGTCTGAGTATTGTTGATCGAGTCTGAGTAGTCTGAAACACGACCGGGATTTCCCACCCAAAAAGGTAGATCTCGACCTACCCGAAGACGTCTTTGGTTTCCGCCCGCTCGGGTGGCGCATCCCTCTATTCTTCAGAGCTACTGTGCATCTCATAGCGATTGATGACTTCTTCGTGAAGAAATCGACAATTGATCTCTACCACTTCGCAGTATGCACTTCGGGCCCTGGGTTGTTTGGCTAGCCAGCCACCGGACCAAGTCGTTCTGGGACGCGATTTGGCCGAGAGCGCCGGGGTGCCGGCGAACTATCTCTCCAAGATCTTGCTGCTGCTCAAGCGCGAGGGCGTGGTGCAAGCAACTCGCGGCCCGAGTGGTGGCTACAAGTTGAGCCGTCCGTCAGCGGACATAAAGCTGATCGAGATCATCGAGCCGATCGACAGAGTCAGTCGGTTGGATGAGTGCCTGATGGGTATGCACAAGTGCTCGGAGGAAGATCCTTGCGGTATGCACGACTGGTGGAAACGAGTGCGAGACGACTATCTCGAGATGCTGCGACATACAAGCCTGGCAGACGTGATTCGGATACAAGACCGATCTGAACAGGACTGATGAGGTGAGCACGATGAAGCTTCGAGCAAGACTTTGGAGACATGGCGCCTTGGCCCTGGTAGGGCTAGCTGGTGTCTTGCTGACGCCTGACACGAGCGAGGCGCAAGAGGCGGCGACCACATTCCGCCAGAACTGCATAAGCTGCCACACCATCGGCGGCGGCCGTCTGGTGGGCCCCGATCTCAAGAACGTCGAGGAGCGCCAGAGTCGCGACTGGCTGCTCGACTTCATCATGGATCCCAAAGGTGTTCTGGCCAGTGGCGACGTCTACGCTCTCAATCTCAAGGACGCTGCCGGCGGCGTTGTCATGCCGCCGGTGGTGGGCCTCACCCGTGAGCGAGCGGAAGCAATTCTAGATTTGATTCTTGCCGAGTCGGTACTAGAGGCGTCTCAGTTTGCCGGGCTCGACATCGGAGACGAGCCGTTCAGCGAGGCCGATATCGAGCGGGGTAAGCAGATTTTTCGCGGCGATGTACACTTGACCAACGGCGGCCCCGCTTGCCTATCCTGCCACACGGTCGCAGGTGTCGCCGCTCTCGGCGGCGGCAGACTGGGACCTGATCTGACCAAGGTCTACGAGCGGCTGCAGGGGCGAAAGAACCTCGCTTCCTGGCTCTTGGCACCGGCTACCGAGACGATGCAGCCGATCTACGCCAAGGCGAGCCTGACCAACGAGGAGATTCTGCCTCTGGTCGCCTACTTGGAGGCCGAGGCGCGAATCGGCAAAGAAGACACGACAACCTCCCAGGTCATCTTCCTACTCCTGGGTTTGGCTGGAGCCGTGCTCGGCTTCGTGGCCGCAGACGCGGCTTGGAGCGGACGCTTACGGGGCGTTCGACGACCGTTGGTGCGAGGTGAATCATGAAGATCAAGACCGGTATTCCCTGGATTCAGGACGAAGTCGACCCACAGGCACGTGGCTGGGAGGACTTCTACCGCAATCGGTGGCAGTACGACAAGGTCGTCCGATCCACCCACGGTGTCAACTGTACAGGTGGTTGCACCTGGCAGATTCACGTCAAGAACGGCATCGTCACCTGGGAGATGCAGGGCCTGGACTACCCGCTGCTCGAGCACGGCATTCCTCCGTACGAGCCTCGCGGTTGCCAACGCGGCATCTCCTATTCCTGGTATCTCTACAGCCCGCTCCGAGTGAAATACCCCTATATCCGTGGTTGCCTGCTCGATCTCTGGAAGCAGGCGCGGGAAGATCACGAAGATCCGGTCGAGGCCTGGCACAGCCTGGTATCGGATCCAGAAAAGCGGACCCGATACCAAAAAGCGCGCGGCAAGGGAGGTTTTCGTCGCACCGACTGGGATACGGTGTTGGAGATGATGGCGGCAGCCAATGTCGACACCATTCGAAGCCACGGTCCCGATCGTATTGCCGGCTTTTCCCCGATCCCGGCGATGTCGATGATCAGCTATGCGAGCGGCGCTCGCATGCTACAGCTCATGGGCGGCACCGCGCTCTCTTTCTACGACTGGTATTGCGATCTGCCCAACGCCTCTCCTGAGACCTGGGGTGAGCAGACGGATGTCGCCGAGTCGGCTGACTGGTACCACGCCAAGCTGTTGGCGGTGATGGGCTCGAACCTCAACATGACCCGTACGCCCGACTGTCACTTTGCCGCCGAAGCGCGGCACAACGGATCGAAGATGTGGGTTTTCTCGCCCGACTTCAGCCAGGTATCCAAGTATGCCGACGAATGGGTGGCGATCAACGCCGGTCAGGATGGGGCCTGGTGGATGGCGGTCAACCATGTGCTGCTCAAGGAGGCTCATCACGATCGCCAAGTCCCCTACTTCAACGATTACATAAAACGCTACAGTGACTCTCCCTACTTAGTAGAGCTCGTGGAAGAGAACGGTGGCTATCGCCCCGGTCAGATGTTGCGGGCCAACCGTTTGGTCAAGTATGGCGAGGTCGAGAACGGTGAGTGGAAGTTCCTCATGTGGGACGAAGATGCCGATGCCCCGAAGATGCCGATGGGAAGCAGCGGTTTTCGTTGGGGTAAGCCCGGCCAGTGGAACCTCAAGCTCGAAGATGGCTTGGATGGCAGCCCGATCGCCCCACGGCTCAGCTTTCTCGAGAGCTCCGAAGCGGTGCTTCAGGTGGGCTTCGATGACTTCGGCGAGGGTCAGACTCTCGAGCGCGGCGTACCGGTGCGGTATTTGACGGCCACGGACGGTCAGAGGGTCCCGGTGACGACGATCTTCGATCTGCTGATGGCCCAATACGCCGTACCCCGTGGCTTGCCCGGCGCCTATCCCGAGAGCTACGACGACGACACGCCTTTCACGCCGGCCTGGTCGGAGAAGTACACCGGCATGAGCCGCGACATGCTGATCCGCTTTGCGCGCGAGTGGATCACTACGGCGGAAATGACCAAGGGCAAGTGCACCATCATCATCGGTGCCGGTATCAACCACTGGTATCACGCCAATCTGATGTATCGGGCCGGCATTCACGCCCTCATGCTCTGCGGCTGTGTAGGGGTCAACGGTGGCGGACTGGCTCACTATGTTGGTCAAGAGAAGCTCGCACCAGGGGAACCCTGGGGCACCCTGGCCTTTGCCAAGGACTGGGTCAGTCCACCGCGGCTGCAGAATGCACCGAGCTGGCACTATGTGCACACGGACCAGTGGCGCTACGAGAAGGCCTTTACCGACTACCACACGGTACCGCCGTCGAACAACGGATCGCTCGCCAAGGGTCACACCATGGACATGCAGGTGAGGGCAGTCCGGAACGGCTGGTTGCCTTTCTATCCCCAGTTCAATCGCAACACCCTGGAGCTTGTGGCCGAGGCCAGAGCATCGGGTGCCGAGACCGAGAAGGAGGTCGTCGATTGGGTGGTGGAGAAGCTCAAGAGCCGCGAGCTCAAGTTCGCCGTGGAGGACCCGGATTCTCCGACCAATTGGCCAAGAGTCTGGTACATCTGGCGTGGTAACGCCCTCATGTCGTCGGCCAAGGGACACGAGTTCTTCCTCAAGCACTACCTCGGAACGCATGACAACGCGATCGCCGAAGACCTGGCCGAGGGTTCGGTCCAGGACGTCGTGTGGAGAGATTCGCCACGCGGCAAGATGGACTTGGTAGTCGATCTCAACTTTCGTATGGACACCTCGGCTCTCTACTCCGACATCGTCCTGCCGGCAGCCACCTGGTATGAGAAGGCCGATCTGAACTCCACCGACATGCATAGCTTTATCCACCCGCTGTCCAAGGCGGTGCCTCCATGCTGGGAGTCGAAGAGCGACTGGCAGATCTTCCAGGCTATTGCCGAGAAATTCTCCGAGTTGGCCGCGCCGCACTTCCCAGAGCCGGTGGAAGATCTGGTCGCCGCACCGTTGGCCCACGACTCACCAGCGGAGATCTCACAAAGGGAAATTCTTAGCTGGATCGACGGTGAAGTAGAGGCGATCCCGGGCAAGACCATGCCGAACCTGAAATTGGTCAAGCGAGACTACGTGAATCTCTACAGGCACTTCTGTACCTTCGGACCGGCAGCGCGTGCCGATGGGCTAGGGGCGCACGGCACCCACTACGCCATGGAGGACTTCTACGACGAGCTGGCCGAAAATCAGCCGGCCGAGGGCTGGGACGACGGAGAAAAGTACCCCTCATTGAAGGAGGACGAGGAGGTCTGCAATCTGATTCTCGAATTGGCCAGCGTCACCAACGGCGAGCTCGCATATCGCTCCTATCGGAACATGGAGGAGAAGACCGGTCTGTCGTTGGTGCATCTGGCCGAGAAGAGCCGCAACGTGCGAACTAGCCTCCTGGACATCCAAAGCCAGCCCCGCCGTTTCATCAACAGCCCGATGTGGTCGGGTCTGATCGAGAATGGTCGCACCTACTCAGCCTTTACCTACAACGTCGAGGCACTAGTGCCCTGGCGCACGCTCACCGGCCGCCAGCACTTCTATCTCGATCATCAGCTCTACCTCGACTTCGGCGAGCACCTGCCGACCTACAAGCCCAAACCGCTACCTACCGAGTTCTCGGATCTCACTTTCACCAAGAATGAAAACCCGTCCTTGATGCTCAACTACCTGACGCCACATGGGAAGTGGCACATCCACTCGACCTTTGGGGATAACGAGCGCATGTCGACTCTGTCGCGCGGCTGTGAGCCCTTCTGGATCAACGACAAGGACGCGCTGGATCTGGAGATCGTGGACAACGATTGGGTCGAGGTCTTCAACGACAACGGCGTGGTCGTAACGCGGGCCGCGGTTACGGCGCGCATTCCACGCGGCATCTGCATCCAGTATCACTCGCCTGAAAGGACTCTCTCGGTGCCGAAATCCCCGCTGCGGGGCAACAAACGTGCCGGTGGCCACAACAGTCTGACCCGTACCCGTCTGAAGCCGAATCTGATGGCTGGTGGCTACGGGCAGTTCACCTATCACTTCAACTATTGGGGTCCGACCGGGTCCAACCGCGACACGCACATCCTGGTTCGCAAGCTTCCCAAGCTCGAGTGGTAGTCGGAGAGGAGAAAGAGGATGGACGTACGCTCACAAATTTCCATGGTGTTCCACCTGGACAAGTGCATCGGCTGCCATACCTGTTCGATTGCCTGCAAGAACATCTGGACCGACCGACAGGGCACCGAGTACATGTGGTGGAACAACGTGGAAACCAAACCGGGTACGGGGTACCCCACCGCCTGGGAGGACCAGGACAAGTACAAAGGTGGCTGGGAGCGCAATGGCGACAAGCCCCAGCTCAAGTCGACCGGCAAGGGTCGGATTGTGGCCAACATCTTCCACAACCCACACATGCCGAGCATGGACGACTACTACGAGCCCTGGACCTATGACTACCAGACCCTGTTCAACGCTCCAGAAGGGACCGATCAGCCGGTCGCACGTCCGGTCTCTCGGGTGACCGGCGAGTACATGGAGATCGAGGCCGGTCCAAATTGGGATGACGATCTGGGGGGCTCGCCGATCTACGCCGCGAACGATCCCAACCTCGAAGGCCTGACCGCGGAGCAACGCGACCAGCTGTTCGCGGTCGAGCGTCTGGTCTTCTTCTACTTTCCACGCATCTGCAACCATTGCTTGAATCCCAGCTGTGTCGCTTCCTGTCCATCGGGCGCCCTCTACAAGCGAGGCGAAGACGGCATCGTGCTCATCGACCAAAAGCGCTGCCGAGCCTGGCGCTCGTGCGTCGCGGCTTGCCCTTACAAGAAGACCTTCTACAACTGGCACACCGGAAAATCGGAAAAATGCATCCTTTGCTACCCAAGACTCGAAACCGGGCAGGCACCGGCCTGCTTTCACTCCTGCGTCGGCCGTATTCGCTATCTCGGTGTGCTGCTCTACGACGCCGAGCGGATCGAGAAAGTGGCCAACCTTCCGGATGAGGAGCTCATCGAGGCTCAGCGCGACATGATCCTCGATCCGCACGACCCGCAAGTGATCGCTTCCGCCACGAACAACGGCATCTCGGACGACGTCATCGAGTACGCGCAAAAGTCGCCGGTCTATCAGTTCGTCAAAGTGTGGAAGATCGCTCTGCCCCCCCACATCGAGTTCCGCACCCTGCCGATGCTCTTTTATGTGCCGCCGATGTCGCCGGTGATGGCCAGCCGGGAGGGCGATGTCCTCTCTCATCCGGACAAACTCTTCCACGACATCGACGAGGCGCGGGTGCCGATGAAGTTCCTCGCCAACATGTTTGGAGCCGGCCACGAGGGCAAGCTGCGATACGCCCTGCGCAAGCAGAAGGCGGTGCGGCTCTATCGACGCGCCCTAACCGTTGGCGACATCGATCACGAAACCGCCGACCGGGCCCTGCGAGAGGCGAGCTGCTCTCCCGAAGAGGCGGAAGCGATCTATCGGTTGACGGCTTTGTGTACGTTCGACGATCGCTTTGTGATTCCGCCGATGCATCGAGAGGAGGCGATCCAGATGATCGAGGACCCACATGGACACCGGCAGAGTGTCGGTTTTGGCTTTACGGCCGGACCACGGAGGGGATTGTGAGTGTTCACAGAGAATCCATCCTCGAAGAGCTTGGTGTGGCTGTCGGATATCCGAGCAACGGATACCGGTCCACCCTTGCCGACTGTGAACGACACTTGAAGGATGTCGATTCGGAGGCTGCCTGCGCTCTGGCGGTGTTTCGTGGCGCCATCGCCGGCCTTGACGAGTGGGAGCTCCAAGAGCTCTATACACGAACCTTCGATCTCAACCCGGTCTGCACCCTCGAGGTCGGCTGGCATCTCTATGGCGAGCAATATCGGCGTGGCCGTTTTTTGGTCAAGACCCGAGACCTGCTGTCGAAAGTCGGCATCGAAGAAAAGGGCGAGCTTCCCGACCATCTGATGTCCCTACTCCCGGCGCTGGCTCGACTCGACCCTGATGAGGCTGCGGTCCTCGCCGGCTCCTGCCTAGCGCCTGCCGTGCAGAAGATGCTCGCCGGGCTCGAGGGCAAGGACAATCCCTACGAGCAGGTATTGAAGGCGGTTCAGCTCACTCTCGGACCGTCGACCGCGGAGCCGGACCAGTTCGCCCAGCTCCCCGATCAGCAAGAGCTCGTACAGATCGGTGATCCCCAGGCGTCATCTATTCACAAGGGGACTGTCTCATGACCCACTATCTCGATCAGCTGCTTTTCGCCGCCCTACCCTACGCCGTGATGGTGGTTTTTCTGCTCGGCACCATCCAGCGCTACCGCGCCCAGTCGTTCTCCTATTCGAGCTTGTCCTCGCAGTTCCTGGAGAACCGTCAGCATTTCTGGGCCATGGTGCCGTTTCACTACGGCATCCTCACGGTGCTGGCCGGGCATGTTGTAGCGTTTCTGATCCCGCGACAGGTGCTGCTTTTCAACAGCCGGCCGCTGCGGCTCTACGTGCTGGAGATTACTGCGTTGGTATTCGGTATTACCACTCTCGTCTCGCTTGGCGCGATTGTTCTACGACGCGCAACTGTTCCAAAAGTCAAGGTGGTGACTTCGACTGCCGATTGGTTTCTCTATCTGCTGCTATTCATCCTGATTGCTTCCGGGGTTTATGTCGCCATCTTCTATCCCTGGGGCTCTTCCTGGTTTGCCGCTTCGGCCGCGCCCTATCTCTGGTCGCTGGTCAAGCTGAACCCGCAGATCGGTTACCTGGTGGCCATGCCTCTGGCGGTCAAGCTCCATGTTGTCACCGCTTTTGTGGTCATCGGCTTCTTCCCGTTCACACGACTGGTGCACATCCTGGTGGTGCCCAACATGTATCTCTGGCGGCGGCCCCAGGTGGTGAGGTGGAACAGAGATCCGCGCACGGCGAGGACTATCGAGAGTTGATGGGCGAACTGTGTCATGAATAATCGCATCACCACCCTGATTCTGACCGTGGCGCTGGTCTTCGGACTTTTTGCCCTGGTGCCAAAGCTCGCCGGTGTGCGATTGCCGGGAAACCAGCAGGGCTACGAGCCGAAGCAGCCGATTGCCTACTCTCATCGCCTGCACGCCGGAGAGCTTGGGATCGATTGTCAGTACTGTCACTCCGGTGCCAAGCGCAGCCGCCATGCCGGCATCCCGGCTGCCAGTGTCTGTATGAACTGCCATCGGTTCGTGGCTGCACCGCGCAGCGCAGTGCGGGCCGAAGAGCTCCTCGCCGAAGAGGAGGGCCGCCAGCCAGGCAAGGTGGTGTCCCCCGAGATAGCAAAGATCTACACCGCCCTGGGACTCGGGGAAGATCTGCTGCCAGATCCAAATCTCACCCAGCAACCCATCGAATGGATCCGGATCCACAAATTGCCCGACTTCGCGATGTTCGACCACCGACCCCATCTATACGCCGGTATCGACTGTCAGAAGTGCCACGGTCCTGTAGAGACCATGGAGAGCGTGCGCCAAGTCAAGACCCTGTCGATGGGGTGGTGTGTCAACTGTCACCGTGATCCTTATGAGGCCGGCATTGTCCTCGACAAGCCCCAGGCCTCGATCGACTGTTCTTCCTGTCACTTCTAGAAATGGCCGCAGGAGAGATGTGATGTCAGAGAACCGTTATTGGAAAAGCGTCGAGGAGCGTGATTCCAGCCTGCCGCGGGCTGGCAGGAGCGAATCGGAAGCACCTGTGGCCCTTCCCATCGACCGACGCGGATTTCTCAAAGCCAGCGGCTTTACGGTGGCTGGAACCCTATTGGTGGGCTGCAGCCGGAAACCGGTTGAGAAGGCGATTCCCTATCTGGTGCAGCCCGAGGAGATCGTACCTGGTCGTGCCACCTGGTACGCGAGCACATGCGGTGGCTGCGCGGCAGGGTGCGGTGCTCTCGTTAAATGTCGTGATGGGCGCCCCATAAAGCTCGAAGGAAATCGTGATCACCCCTTCTCGCAAGGTGGGCTATGCGCGGTCGGTCAGGCCTCGCTGCTTGGACTGTACGACTCGCAGAGATTCAGCGGTCCCCAGCTGGCCGGTCGGCAGTCGGGCTGGGACGAGGTGGACCAAGCGGTCACAGGGAGAATCGCCGAGGTCACTGCGAGCAAAGGTCGCGTACGTCTGCTGACGGACACCGTGACAAGTCCCACCGAGCAGCGGTTGATCGATCGATTCTTGAGACAGTTTTCCGATGCCAAGCATGTTGTCTACGATCCGCTGTCAAGCTCGGCGATTCTCGATGCCCACCAAACGACGCATGGGCTTCGGGTGTTGCCTCGATACCGCTTCGGCCGGGCGGATGTCATCGTCAGCTTCGGTGCCGACTTCCTAGGTACCTGGATATCACCAGTCGAGTTCACCACCGACTACCGCAGCGGGCGCAATCTCGATGGTGACTCGCCTCGCCTGTCGTTTCACGCGCAACTCGAGAGTCGAATGTCGCTCACCGGCAGCAATGCCGATCTACGGGTGATCCTCGATCCAGCCGAAGAAGGTCTAGCGTTGGGTCGTCTTGCCGAGAAGGTGGCCGAGCTTGCCGGTACCGCCTATCCCGGCTTTGCAGGCACCTCGTCGTCGGTACTCGAAGAGGCCACGCTGGACGATCTTGCCGAGCGCTTGTGGCAGGCACGAGGCCGCTCTTTGGTGGTTTCGGCGAGCCAGTCGAGTCGGCAACAGGTGCTGGTGAACTATCTCAACCAGTTGCTCGGTGCCTACGGCGCCACCATCGATCTAGAGCGACCTTCGATGCAGCGTCAGGGGAACGATATTGCCCTCGCCGAGTTGGCCGATGAGCTTGCCAGGGGCTCGGTTGACCTCCTACTCATCCAGGGTGTCAATCCGGTCTACGATCTGCCTCTACCCGGGCTTGCCAAGGCGGTGGAGGAGGCTCCATTTGTCGTCTCTTTCGCGGCCAGCCTGGACGAGACAGCGGCACGAGCCGATGCGATCTGTCCGGAGCCCCACTTTCTGGAAGCTTGGGGTGATTGTGAGGCGGTGGCCGGCGTCGTGAGCATCGCCCAGCCTGCCATTCGACCCCTGCGTGACACCCGGTCGATGATGGAGAGTCTTTCGGTCTGGTTGGGTGAGCCCAAGTCAGCGCTTGATCTGATCCAGGAATGCTGGCTGGAGGAGATCCTGCCTCGTACCTCGGCTCTCTCTTTTCGGAGTTTCTGGGACCACACCGTTCGCGACGGCTCGGCTCTGATAGCGGCAGAGGCTCTGGAGGTATCCCCATTCGTCATCTCGGCGGTGGAGCCGCTGGGCAGTGTCGGTCAGGACGAGCACTTCACCCTCGAGCTTTACCCGACGATCGGTCTTTTAGACGGCCGCCACGCCCACAATCCATGGCTCCAGGAGTTGCCGGATCCCGTAACCAAGGTGACCTGGGACAACTACGCCAGCCTCTCGCCGGTGGCAGCAGCAGATCTAGGGGTCGGTGAGAGCGATGTGGTGCGACTCGAGGTCCCGGGTGAGCAGTCATTCGAGCTTCCGGTCTATGTTCAACCCGGGCAGCACGATCGAGTCGTGGCAGTAGCACTGGGCTATGGTCGTCTGGGCACCGACCGCTTTCACACCGCGGGTCCGAAATGGTTGCAAAGCAAGCCGACGGTGGATGCAGGCGCTACTGTAGGCGTCAACGCCGCGCCCTGGACGACGCTCGGAAAAGAAGGTCGTGGCTACCGCCGATCAGGGGTGAAGGTGATCCCCACCGGCAGAACCTATGATCTGGCCTCGACCCAGACCTATCACTTTCTTTCGGTGCCGGAGAAGCTGGCGCCAACCGATGGTCAAGATCGGCCGATTATTCAGGAGGCCGTGCTGGAGGAGTACCTCGAAGATCGCTCGGCAGGCGCGCCGCACCTGCACCATTTCGAGTCCGATCTGTGGGGTGAGCACGAATTCGATGTCCACCACTGGGCAATGGCGATCGATCTGTCGGCCTGTACGGGCTGTGCGGCTTGCGTAGTCTCCTGCCAGGCTGAAAACAACGTGCCGGTGGTCGGCAAGGATGAAGTCGAGCGCCGCCGCGAGATGCACTGGATCCGTATCGACCGCTACTACCGAGGTGACCCCACGGCGCCGGATACGGTGCACCAGCCGATGATGTGTCACCACTGCGATAACGCTCCCTGCGAGACGGTCTGTCCGGTGATTGCCACACTGCACAGCTCAGAGGGTCTGAATATGCAGATCTATAACCGTTGTGTTGGGACGCGGTACTGCGCCAACAACTGTCCCTACAAGGTGCGCCGCTTCAACTGGTTCGACTACGCCCACGACGACAAACTCGAGAATCTGATGCTCAATCCCGATGTCACCGTGCGTGACCGTGGCGTGATGGAGAAGTGCTCCCTATGCGTGCAGCGCATTCAGGAGGGGAAGATCGTCGCTATTAGCGAGGGACGCGAAGTCGCAGATGGTGAAATCCAGACCGCATGCCAGCAATCCTGCCCTGCGCAGGCCATCGTCTTTGGAGATCTCGTAGATCCCGAAAGCCGGGTCTCCAAGATTTTTGGGGACCCACGACACTATGTGATTTTCGAAGAGCTCAATGTAAGACCATCGGTGGGCTATTTGAGGTTGGTGCGCAATCGGCCAGCCATCACGGCTGGACACGTCACTGAGGAGCAGGAGGACTCCCATCATGGCTAGGACCGCATGGCCTCTGCGGGAACCCTTGATAGCCGGCGACAAGACGCCAGCGCAGGTCACGATCGATATCAGCCGACCACTCGAGGGACGGGCGACGCCCCTTTGGTGGGCAGCCTTTCTAGTCTCCTTGACCACTCTGTTCGTCGGCATGGTAGCCGTCAGCTACCAGATCAAGACGGGCATCGGCACCTGGGGTCTCAATCGCACGATCGGATGGTCGTTCGACATCACCAACTTCGTGTTCTGGGTGGGTATTGGCCACGCTGGTACCCTCATTTCAGCCATCCTCTTTCTGCTACGACAGCGATGGCGTACATCGGTCAATCGGGCCGCCGAGGCGATGACCCTTTTTGCGGTGATGTGCGCCGGCATTTTTCCGATCATTCACATGGGTCGGCCCTGGCTGGCCTTCTGGGTCCTTCCCTATCCCAACGGACGTGGTCCCCTATGGGTGAATTTTCGCTCACCGCTGCTATGGGATGTCTTTGCCATAAGCACCTACTTCATCATCTCAGCGGTCTTCTGGTACGTGGGTCTGATCCCGGACCTGGCAACCCTGCGCGATCGGACCAAGCCGGGTCTCAGGCAGCGGTTGTTCAGCTTCTTCAGTCTGGGCTGGAACGGAGCGTTGTCGGTCTGGAACCGATACGAGACGGTTTATCTCATTCTGGCCGCAGCGTTGGCCACACCGCTGGTTCTCTCCGTCCATTCGATCGTCAGCTTCGACTTCGCCACGTCGGTGCTGCCGGGTTGGCATACCACGATCTTCCCGCCCTATTTCGTCGGCGGAGCGATCTTTTCCGGGATGTCGATGGTGTTGACGCTGATGATCATCGCTCGCAAGACCATGCGGCTCGAGGACTACTTGACCATCCGGCATATCGACACGATGACGAAGCTAGTGCTCGCTACCTCCTGGATGGTGGCCATTGCCTATGCCACCGAGTTCTTTGTCGCCCTCTACTCCGGCAACGAATTAGAACGCTTCGTCTTTCTAAATCGGGCCATGGGTCCGATGGCATGGAGCTACTGGATCATGGTCTGCTGCAATGTGTTGGTGCCTCAGATCTTCTGGTTCCGACGCATGCGCCGTGCGCTGCCGGTGGTTTTCGTGGCTACGATCCTGATCAACGTCGGTATGTGGTTCGAGCGCTTCGTCATCATTACCACGTCGCTTCACCGCGACTTCCTACCGTCGAGCTGGGCCAGCTACACACCGACACTGATCGAGCTGGCGACTCTGGCCGGCAGCTTCGGCCTGTTCTTCACCTGCTTCCTTCTGTTTTGCCGCTTTCTACCGATGATCGCCATGGCTGAGATCAAAGGGGTCCTCAACGCCCATCTGAAACCTGCTCACGGTCTCGAGGTGGCTGAGGTCGAGGTTGAGGCTGAAACCGAGCCGATTGCAGCCCGATCCGTTGTCGGTGGGCTCGAGGAGGTCCAGACATGAGCTCCCGTCACTTCGTCAGCATATTTCTGGATGAAGACAGCACCTTCGGCGCCGTTCTCGAGCTGCGAAAAGCCGGGTTCAAAATTCGAGAGGTGTACGCTCCCTACGCTGTGCACGGTCTCGATCGCGCCGCCGGGTTACCCCGGTCGCGTATCGGCTTTATTACGGTAGCCGCCGCCGCCATTGGCTCGCTCGCTTTCTATTTTTTCCAGGACTGGGTACACGCTGTCGACTGGCCGCTGAATATCGGAGGCAAACCCTACAGCTCTGCCCCGGCCTGGATACCGGTGGTGTTTGAAACGGGAGTTCTTTTCGCGGGGCTCGCCACGGTTTTGGCACTCTTTGTCCGTAGTGGGCTCTACCCGGGCAAGAAGGCGAAGCTCATCGATCCTCGGATCACCGACGATCACTTCGCGGTGGTTCTTGACATCTTGGACTCGGGCTTCGATACCGATCAAGTCCTCCGGATCTGCAACCGTCATGGTGTCGGAGCGGTGGAGGAGATCGAAGTGCCTTCCAAGAATGTAAAGCGACCGACGTCGGACATCGCGACCTTGGAGGTATGGCGATGATCGGCTCGGCAAAGCTCAATTGGGCTCTGCTACTGGCAGTCATCGTAATCTTGGCTCTGAATTGGAGTCTTCAGCCCGATCCGACGCAGACCAATTTCGAATTTCTTCCCGGGATGGTGTTTGCGGTGCCGTACGAGAGCTTCACTGCCAATCCGGTGCTCGCGGGCGGTATGACGATGCAGGTGCCGCCAGCCGGAACCATTCCTCGCGGTCAGCTGCCATTGCACTACGAAGCGACCCCAGAGGATGCCGAACGGTCCGGCCGGGAGCTGGAAAACCCCTTTTTCTACGATGCTGCCGCTGACACCGTCGTGGCCGACGAGTTGCTGGCACGCGGTGAGCTGGTCTTTGGTGTCTACTGCCAGCTGTGCCACGGAGTAGGAGGCGAGGGTGATGGAACGGTCGCCCAGCGTGGTTTCCCTACGCCCCCGTCGCTTTTGGCATCAAACGCTCGCAATCTTTCCGATGGCAGGTTGTTCCATATCGTCACGTTTGGACAGGGCAACATGCCCGGTCACGCCAGTCAAATCGAGGCCGCGGATCGGTGGAAGGCGGCGCTGTGGGTGCGCCATCTTCAAGCTGAGGCGGGACCCTTGCCAGAAGCGGACCCTACGATTGATGACACTTCTCTAGTGGGCGACGACGTTCTATTGGAGGCTGACAATGCTCCCTGAGGCCAGGACACTCAGGACTCCGTCGGCTCTGCTGACACCATTTCGAATCCTGCTGATCATCGGGGTTTTTCTCATTGGAATGGGAGCGATCGTTTCGCCGCTTCGACTTTGGATGACTCTTCTCTGGTCTGGGTTTGCCTTGCTGGGCTGCGGCGTGGCGGCACTCTACTTCTTGGCCATTCACTCGGTTACTGGTGCCGCCTGGGCCACGTCGTTCAAACGAGTCCCAGAGGCGATGGCGACCCTTGTTCCAGTGGGAGGAGTGATCACCCTCGTGGCAATAGCGGGCGGTTCGACGACGCTCTATCCGGACCTGTTCGGAGATAGTGCGCTGGAGCTCTCGGCCTTCAAGGACACCTGGTACATACCCGCCTTCTATTTCGCTCGCTCGATTGCCTATGTGGGCATATTGACAGCTTTCGTCTGGGGGTTTCGACGCATTTCACGACGCCAGGACGAGGACCGCTTGCTGATTCACACACGACAGCTCAGCCGTCTATCGGGTTTATACCTGGTATTCGGATCGTTTGTGGTTTCGCTGGCGAGCTTCGATTGGCTGATGGCGCTCGAGCCTCTCTGGTACAGCACGATCTTCGGGGTCTACAATTTCTCCGGGATCTTCCAGAGCGGTCTCGCCGCGATGCTGCTGGTTCTGGTCTGGCTCAAGCGCAAAGGGGTGCTAGACGAAGAAGTGAGCAGGGATCACATCCAGGACATCGCAAAGCTCATGTTCGGCATGTCCACTTTCTGGATGTACATTTGGTACAGCCAGTACGTGCTGATCTGGTACACCAACATCCCCGAGGAAACCGCATACTTCTCTTTGCGAATGACCGGTAGCTGGCTACCCCTGTTTTTTGTCAACCCGATTCTGAACTGGGTGATCCCGTTCCACGTCTTGATGGCAAGGGCACCCAAACGAAGTCTGACTATCGCCTCGAGGGTGGCGATGATTCTTCTCCTGGGACGCGCCCTCGATCTCTATCTGATGATCTATCCACCGCTTATTCCTGGGGGTCCGAAGATCGGGCTAGCAGAAGTAGGAGCGGTGTTGGCAACGGTTGGACTGGCCGCCATCGTGATCGTTCGCGGTCTAGCCGGGGCATCGGTGGTCCCAGTTGGAGACCCGTATTTGGAGGAGAGTCTGCATCACCATCAGTAGAGGCCGCCTCGTGGGCACTAGCCATGGCTTCTGCGTATGAGCTTCGAGGATTGGTTCCGTTTGGGATCGGCCTCATGGGAGAGGACACATGAAGAAACCCGAGCTTGTTGATTTTGCGCAAGAGCGCATCCGGGTCTTGCATTACACCTGGATAGCGTTCTTCATCACTTTTTATGTTTGGTTCAATATGGCACCACTTGCCACTACGATGCTGCGTTCGATGGGTTGGCTCACCAAAGACCACATCAAGGTGCTCGCCATCTGCAACGTGGCGCTGACCATCCCAGCCCGCATTGTGATCGGTGCCTTGATCGACAAGTATGGGCCCCGAATCGTGTTCTCGATTCTGATGGTGACGATGTCGGTGCCGGCTTTCATTTTTGCCTTTGGCAACGACTTCCAGCAGTTGCTGATCTCCCGGTTGATAGTGGGTTCGATCGGTGCTGGATTCGTCATAGGCATCCGCATGGTGGCGCAGTGGTTTCCCCGCAACATGGTGGGTCGCGCTGAGGGTTTCTATGCCGGGTGGGGCAATTTCGGATCGGCCGCAGCGGCGATGACCTTGCCTTGGATCGGGCTGACTTTCTGCGGCCAGTGGCTTGGTCTTGGCGACAACGGCTGGCGCTGGGCGCTGGCCTACACCGGAGTTCTCTCCTTCGGCTATGGCATTTTCTATTTCTTCGCGGTGAGAGACCTACCGGACGGTAGAAAGTTCGAGGGTGCCAAGAGAACCGAACCGATGACCGTCACTTCCTACGGCGACCTGATCCAGTATCTGGTCTGGTCTTTTCCGCTAGTCGGTGCGATGGGAATTCTTACCTGGCGTCTTAGTAGCGTTCATATCGGCGATAAGCTGTTGTTGTCTCCCAATGTAGTGTGGATCATCTATGGAGTCCTGGCGCTCATCTATGTCGCCCATGTGATCAAGACTCTCCAGGTGAACCTCCCAGTGCTCAAGGCAGGTGTCCCGGAGGAGGAGAAGTATCACTGGGGCAGTGTGGCTGCGCTCAACAGTACCTATTTCGCCAACTTCGGTGCCGAGCTCGCAGTTATCTCGATGCTGCCGATGTTCTTTGAGACGACTTTTCGCAACCTGCGCGCAGCGGATGGCAGCTTCATCATGACCGCCACGCTGGCCGGTGTCATAGCAGCCTCCTTCGCCTTTGTGAATCTGTTCGCGAGGCCCCTTGGCGGGCTCTTGTCGGACACGATGAGGAATCGCAAGCGAACCATGCTGATCTACATGATCGGTATTGCCATCGGTTTTTTCGGCATGGCCAATATCAGCAAGTACGGCCCCGTGGGTGAAGGAGGCGAGGTGAATCTCGTGCCGATGTTCGACGGCATCTGGTGGCTGCTGATGGCAGTCTGCATAACAGTTGTCTGCTCAATCTTCGTGCAGGGCGCTGAAGGTGCCACTTTCGCCGTCATCCCAATGATCAAGAAGAAGATGACCGGTCAGATCGCCGGCATGGCCGGCGCCTACGGCAACGTCGGCGCCGTGGTTTATCTGGTCCTCTATTCGCTCGTCGATACAAAGACCTTTTTTTTAGTCATCTCAGCCGGTGCCTTCGCGAGTTTCCTGTACTGCTGGTTCGCGCTCGAGGAACCTAAGGACGCGTTCGCCGAGGAGATTTAATCCGACGGCCCCAGAAGGATCGTCACGACCAGTGAGGGCGGTACCATGTCGAAGATAAATATTGACAAGTGGGAAGTCGAGAACGAGGAATTCTGGACCAGCACAGGCAAGAACATTGCCCAACGCAATCTCTGGATCTCGATCCCGTGTCTGCTCTGCGGATTCGCGGTGTGGCTCTATTGGAGCATCATCACAGCTCAGATGCTGGATCTTCAATTTCCCTTCACCAAAGCAGAGCTGTTCACACTCAACGCAATTGCTGGCCTCACCGGCGCAACTCTGAGAATTCCGAGCTCCTTTCTGATTCGGATAGCGGGTGGACGAAACGTTGTCTTCTACACCACCCTACTGCTGATTCTCCCGGCTCTCGGCACCGGGGTAGCGCTCCAGAACCCGGACACGCCTCTTTGGATCTTCTGGATCTTGGCTGGGATGTCAGGCTTTGGTGGTGGCAACTTCGCCTCCTCGATGTCGAACATAAGCTTCTTTTTTCCCAAGCGAGTGCAGGGGGCCTCTCTGGGACTGAATGCGGGCCTCGGCAATGTGGGCGTCAGCGTCATGCAGGTTCTGATTCCTTTCGTCATGACCTTCAGCCTGTTTGGTGTGCTGGGAGGAGAGGGCACTCCACTGCCGAGTGATCCCGGTGTCATGAGCTATATCCAGAATGCCGGCCTGGTTTGGGTGCCGATACTCCTGGTGCTCGGCATCGCCGCCTTTTTCGGCATGAACAACATCAGAACCGAGACGGTATCGCCTAATGTCGGATCGACCCTCACGGCCCTGTTTCACATCACGGGTCTTCTGGGGGTGGGGCTGGTGACCGCCACTATCGGTCTCTATTTGCTGCTTGTCGTCGGCATGAGCAAGTGGCTTGTACTTCCTCTCGTCATCGCCGGCACGGTTTTCGCGTTGAAGCTTTTTCCGGGTGAGGTCAAGAAACCGCTCAACCGGCAGTTCCAGATCTTCAAAAACAAGCACACCTGGGTCATGACAATTATCTACACCATGACCTTTGGTTCATTCATCGGCTATTCGGCTGCTTTTCCACTTGCGATCAAAGTCATTTTCGGGTTCATGCATGACGCCAACGGAGTCGAGTTGGGAATCAACCCCAACGCTCCGAATGCTTTTGCCTATGCCTGGCTGGGTCCACTGATCGGCTCGCTGATTCGACCCATCGGTGGTTGGATCTCCGACATGAAGATCGGTGGTGCCAAGGTGACTCAGGTCGTCACCATCGTGATGATCGCCTCGGCGCTCGGGGTCTCGCACTTCATGTACCTGGCCTATCACTCACAGACGCCGGAAGAGTACTTCGCGCCGTTCTTCGTGCTCTTCCTGATCCTTTTTGCCGCGACGGGGGTCGGTAACGGTTCCACCTTTCGCTCCATGGGCGTAATGTTCAGTGATGAGCAGGCAGGACCGGTGCTCGGCTGGACCTCGGCCGTCGCGGCATACGGAGCATTCATCATCCCGAAGGTTTTTGGTGAACAAATCAACGCCGGCACGCCGCAGATTGCGCTGTATGGATTTGCCACTTTCTACGCCGTGTGCTTGGTTCTCAACTGGTGGTTCTACGCGCGCCGCGGCGCCGAGATCCACTGCTAAGGAGGTACATCATGCGGTATCGACTACCTTCGATTCTGGTGTTACTGGCAGCGGCCACCGGCTGTGCTCCGGGCGGCGACTCGTCATCGGAAATGGTGCGCATGGTCCTCCCCGACGGAGACGTGGCTACCGGCAGGGAGGCCTTTATCGACCTCAAATGTCCAGCCTGTCACGAGGTGAGTGGCATCCAGGGCTTGCCACCGGTGGAAGCCATCCCACCAGGACCCGATCTCGGGACCTCTCTGAAGGGGGTGGGTCGAGGTGCGATAGCCAGCTCGATCATCGCTCCAGCTCATGTGAATACCGAGCGGGTGGAGCTGTGGACCGATCTGACAGCCGAAGAGCGGGTGTGGCTCGGACCCGGAGCGATTCCTCCACGCGAAAAGGCTGAGAGCAGACCATCGCGCATGGCCGCCTACGCGGATGTCATGACGGTTCGCCAGCTCACCGACCTGGTGTCCTTCTTGCGATCGAACGCTAACAAGGATTGACCTCCAGCCGGCGCCGACACCGCTTCGTGGCTTCAGCTCTCGGCAGGGATCAGTCGGCTCTCCAGCGTGGAGAGCCGATGCTCGATCTCCTGGAGCTTGTAGAGAATCAAGACGTGGGTCTTTTTTGCGTCGATGCCAACGGGACTCGCGTCGCTGCCGATAATCTCCTCGATCTCGGCTTGGATCTCTGCGGGAATCTCAAAGTCCATTGTGCTCTCCTTTGTAGGTGAAACCACATTCTACAGCGCCTTTGAGAATCGAGAAGTAGGCGCAAATGCACGCGAAAAGACCTGAGTTTTCGAGGGCCCCATTGCGACATCGTCACGCTTGGCGGTAGGGCAACCTGCTGGTCTCCTGCCCGTATCATGTGCTGAGGCTGCTTGGTCAATGGATCACCAAGCTCGTCGTCGACTACCTATCTTGCGAAATAGCCTAGGATAACGGAGCCGTGAGAGTCAGGACTCAACTAGTTGTCGCGTTTCTTTCGCTCGCCGTCGTACCGTTGACGGCTATTGTTGTTTTCTCGTACTGGACCTCACAACAGGCGATCCGAGAAGCGGTCTCGGCAGAGTCGGCCGAGATGGCGGCGGAGATGAGTACGCGACTGGACACTGTTCGCCGCAGCATTCACAAGCGCCTGAAATCAGTTGCGAACCTGCCAGTTCGATCGCTTGTCTATGGTAGTGAGTCCAGGGGTGGAGCAGGCAAGGTCTATACAGACCTGATGTCGCGAATGGGGGATCTCAACGGAACGGTCGACTGGTTCGAGTTCAGCCCGGTCAAGGTGCTAGACAACGGGGGAGAATCCGATACCGAACCTTTTCTCATCTATCCATCGGTCACTCTTACCAAGGCTCTGGAGAGGCTCGAACGTCATGCGTTGAGCCTCGAGGAGGCAGGAGTAACGGAGGAGTACCTCGAGGCACTAGTTCAAGAGGCGATCCAAAGTCGAGAGCTACTCGAAGCCGCTGAATTGGAAGCGGTCGAAGCCCGGGGTGCGGAGATCGAACGGCTGCTGGGCTCGAAGTTCATGAGCCCGGTACACAGGGGGGACGAAGTCGTCGGCTACTTGAAGGCAATGGTGCCGGCATCACAGCTGCTACGACAGGTGATGGCAGCTACACCGCGTGAGGGTGGAGAGGTGCCTTTTGCTCGGGGTGAAGAGGGAGATATCTATGTCCAATATCCCGAGGATAGAGAAATATTGGACGAAGTGGGTATATCGATGAACTCCGATACCCCCGCGGACCCGGAGGATTACTCGGTCGACTGGATCGTCGCCGAGTCGATAGATCCGGAGTCTGGTCTGGTCCTGGGAGTCGCACGACCGATCGCGGAGCCTCTTCGCGAGCTTCGACGTACTGCATTCAACAACCTGGCCTATGGTTTCGTCTTGATCGTGCTGGCGATGATCGGGGTCCTCTGGTTGTCCAGGCGAATGACCAGCAACTTGACGCTTCTTACCGAAGGAGCGGAAAGACTTGCTGATGGAGATCTCACGGCACGGGTCCCAATACGGTCGAGAGATGAATTCGGTCAGCTGGCGGATACCTTCAATCGCATGGCCGAACAGATTCGTGATCATCAAGGGCGACTTGTGGATGAGGAGCGACGACGAAAAGAACAGGAGATTCAGCAACGATTGCTCGAGGCCGAAAATGATCGTCGAAGTCTGGAGTTCGAAGAGGCGCGTCAACTGCAGCTTTCACTTCTTCCTCGAGAGGTTCCAGACCTGCCAGATCTCGAGATTGCTGCCTTTATGCGGACCGCTGCCGAAGTCGGCGGCGACTACTACGATTTCTTTCTCTCCGATCAGGGCGAGCTGACCGCGGCGATTGGCGATGCGGCTGGCCATGGACTCAGAGCCGGCACGATGGTCACGGTCGTCAAGGGCCTGCTGACCTCTGCCGCGACCCGGGCGGAGCCTCCGACTCTTCTCAACGAGGCCACTCGAGCGTTGAAGCAGATGCATCTGGGTCGGATGAACATGGCGCTGACCCTGATTCGGTATATGGGAGGTCGAATCTCGATCTCAGCTGCAGGTATGCCTCCTGCTCTCGTATCGAGAAGCGAAACCGGCGAAGTCGAGGAGGTAGTACTCCCTGGAACACCGCTCGGCGGCTTGGCCGACGCGTGCTATTTGGAGTGGAATACCACTTTGGCGGAGGGAGACACAGTGCTCCTGATGACCGATGGGTTTCCAGAGCTTCTCAACGAAGGTGGAGAGCCGCTCGGATATCAGCGGGCCCAGTCGATCTTCAAGGAATCCAAGGACCAGAATCCGTCCGAAATCATCGAGAACCTATCGAGACATGCTGAGAAATGGGCAGCTGGAAGACCACCCGAAGACGACATTACCTTTCTTGTCCTCCAGATGAAAAAGAGCGCGTAGGCTCGTATGAGCCTACGCGCGGTGATTCTCCTGCTGCCATTCGCATGGCATGTCACAAAGAGGGGTTACATCTTTTTCAGCTTCACTGTACCGCTGAAGCTTTCGACATTGATCTGGGCATCGCCATCGCCGGTGGTGAACTTGAGCCACTTTCCTGGAGTGAAACGGTCACTTCTTTCGGCCGCTGGCCCAAACTCGTTCTCAATCGAGCCACTGAAGGTCTCGACTTCGAATCGTGCGGAGGTGTCGGCTGGAAGCATCAGCACTATGTTTCCGCTGTGAATTTCGGCATCTAGACGGGCCCCTTCGTTCAGAGACCCCCGAAACTCGATGCTGCCGGCAACCGCTTCGAGCTGAGCTCGATCGACTGCGTCGGCAGTGACCTCGATGTGGCCACTCACAGTCGCTGCCTCGACGCTTTCGGATACGCCCTTGAGAATAATCGAGCCGCTAACCGATTCGGCTTCGATTCGGGTCTGACCACCGTCTACTTGAATGCTTCCACTGACGGTTTCGATTGCAGCTCGCTCGAGGGCCCCCGAAAGACCAATGCTGCCGCTCACCGACGCGAGCTTGGCGGTGCCGGTCAACTCGCTGCCATCGATGCTGGCGCTGATCGTTTCGACCTCGAGTCGGATCCCAGCCGGTACCGAGATCTCCAGATTTACGTCGATATCCTTATGACGGCTGCCCCAGCCTTCGGGAATATCGAGATCGATTGAGATTTGCTTCCCGGTTCCAGACACCTCGAGAGCCTCGACATCGTCTCCGACGGTGCCCTTGATAACGATCTCATTTCGATCCCAACCTGTGATTCGAATCGAGCCGGAGATGATATCTATCTCCACACGAGCATTGGGGTCGATCGGTCGAGACTCGTCTACTGGCTGTGCTGCCCATGTTGGTGCGTGAGCCAGAAGCAGGCTCAAAGCCATAGTCTTGATCAGGGTTTTCATATCCATCTCCTCTCGAGGATCCTCCGAGCTCTTCAGACTCGGCTGACCTGTTGTAAAAGTCTCACTTCCTGCTGATAGCGGGCTGCAAGAGCCAGTTTCAGCCTTCGATTCTCGGGTTGCTCGACCAAGGCAGCCCGGATCTGACCGATAGCCTCGTCCAAAACGAGCATGTCTGCCTCGATCTGCTGCAATGTGTGATCGTCCAGGACATCCCGTCGCTGCTCGATGGTGCTGAGAAGGTCTTTCTTCGCCAACATGATGCCGTCTTCGGTGTGTGCCCGGTCCGCATAGTCAGCAAATGATTGTCTAGCTGACTGACCGCGTGCGTCTAGCTGAGCCGCGGGGCGAGAAGGCCCTTGGTGGACCTGCGATCGAGCCACCCAAAGACCGAACACCATGAGTCCGATTACGGCCGCCATCTGGAGCCATCTCTGAGTCTGTGGAGGAGTCGACCGTCTACCGGACCAGTCGATTGGACTCGATCCGATACGGTCCGCGATCTGTGGCCAAAGATTGCGCTCAGGCTCAATCTCTCTTGGCAGGTCGCTGGCCGCCTTCATCGACGAACGCAGCTCATCCAGGTTTCTCCTACACGAGGTGCATGTGGCGACATGCTGTTCGATCGAAGTCACCTGCTCGCTCTGCAGAGTTCCATCGACATACTCATCGAGATGCTCGATAAAGGAGTCGCAGTTCATCGTCTGAGTACCTCTCTCAATAGCCTTCGAGCCCGATGAAGATGAGCTTTCGAGGTTCCTTCGGCAATTCCGATCAGCTCCGCGATCTCGGCGTGGCGGTAGCCTTCGACATCGTGAAGAACGAAAACGGTTCGTGCCTTGGCCGGAAGCAGGGTGATCGCCTTTTCGAGATCGATCCCTATGTCTGGACGGTTGGAAGGCCGGGCTCCGGCCAGAGATTCCAGGTCCTCTACAGCTGTCTCTCGGTCGGCAGATCGCGACTCGGATCGCAACTTGCCCAAAATGACATTGACCGCTACACGATGAAGCCAGGTCGAGAACGAGCTGCGACCGTGGAAGGTAGAAAGCTTCTGCCAGGCTCTGACAAAGGCATCTTGGGTCATATCCTCGGCTCTTGTAGGATCCTTGACCAACCTGAGACTCAACGCATATACCCTGCCCTTGTGAGCTTCGAAAAGCTCCTCGAAGGCCTGCAGATCGCCCTGTTGGGCCCGGGCTACGATTTCGCTCTCAGCCATGGACCGAGAGGGAGCCGGGCGAAAGACCGCAAGCGGCGGGATGAATAGGTTCAGAGTACAAGTCTCACTCACACCATATTAGATGCGCCGGGCCGCGGAGAGGTTTAGTCGATTCGACAATGTCAATTCACCTGATGGATCAAAGCCTCTCCAGAATAGGTCGAGCCATGAGCTTATAGAGATCAAGACCTTGAGACTCAGAATCGCTAGAGCAAGAATGAGCCCGGTGATAACGGACCGAGTCTTCTTGGGCAGGTTTCGTCTGGACATGGGGAGATCTCCGCGGCGGATCATACCTCGTGGGTAGGTTTTTTCTTGTCTGGTGTAACCTTGTCTAGAGTCGTTCGAATGAGAAAATTGAGATTTCCGGTTTGGCATGGCGCTGTCTTCGCCTTCATACTGATTGCGGCTTCTGACACCCCACGGGGTGTACCCAATCGGCTGATCGACGAGTCGAGTCCCTACTTGAGGCTACATGCCTACAACCCCGTTGATTGGTATCCATGGGGCGAGGAGGCCTTCGAGCGGGCACGGCAAGAGGACAAACCGATATTCCTATCGATTGGCTATACGACCTGCTATTGGTGCCATGTAATGGAGCGTCAGGTCTTCTCGGATCCCGAGATTGCCGAGCTGATGAATCGTTGGTTTGTCAGCGTCAAGGTCGATCGAGAGGAGCGCCCCGAGATCGACGAGATCTATATGACGACGACACAGATGCTGACCGGTCATGGAGGCTGGCCCAACTCGGTCTTCCTCACTCCGAAGCTCGAACCTTTTTTTGCCGGGACGTACTTTCCACCCGAAGATCATCAGGGGCGCCCAGGTTTCACCACGGTTTTGAACGGGTTGCATCGGGCCTGGCTCGAGCGACGTCCAGAAGTGGAGAGCCGGGCTGGGCAGATCGCCGCTCGGGTTCGCACGGCGATGTCGGGCTCGGAGACGCCTGGTGCCTCGATCCCCGAGGAGCTTGCGGCCGAAGTTGTCGAATCGGTCAAGAAGAGATACGACTCCGAATTCGGGGGCTTTGGCGGGGCACCCAAGTTCCCGACGCCCTCGAATCTTTACTTACTTTGGCGAGCGGGCGAGCTTGGTGATGTGGAGGCCAAGTCGATGGTCGTAGGGACTCTCACCGCGATGGGTCGTGGGGCTGTTTTCGATCACCTCGATGGTGGCTTTCACCGCTATACGCTCGATCGAGAGTGGCGGATACCACATTTCGAGAAAATGCTTTATGACAACGCGCTTCTGGCCGAGCTTCTCAGCATGGCCGCAGCAGACACCAACGATGGTTTTCTTGACAGATTGGCGCGCCAGAGCCTCGACTTTCTTCTCGACCATTTGCAGCTGCCCAACGGGGCCTTCAAGTCGGCGATCGATGCGGAGACCGATGCTGTAGAGGGCGCGTTCTACATTTGGACCCGGGAGGAGATCGAAGCTCTCTTGAGCGATAAAGAGTTTGCTCTCCTGGCTCCGATTTTTGGACTAGACAAGGAGCCAAACTTCGAAAAGGACTACTACACCCTCTATCTGACCGAATCCTACTCGTCGCTCGCTGATCGGCTGGGCCTGAGCGAGCAGGAGCTGCAGGCCAGGGTCGATCCAATTCTGGCGCGTCTCGCGGTCGCTCGGGCTAAGCGCCAGTTCCCGATCGTCGATGACAAGGTGCTTTCTGACTGGAACGGCATGGCGATTAGCGCATTTGCTAGGGCGGGTGATCTGTTGAATGACGACAAATACACCGAGGCGGCGGTCAGGGCAGCCTCCTTTCTGCTGAGTGTCCAGGATGACCATGGAGTCCAACTGCATGTTTGGCGTGAGGGGCAGGCCAAGATCCCCGCCTTTCTCGACGATTATGCATTCCTGGTTCGGGGCCTACTGACCCTGCATGAAGTCACCGGACAAAAGCGATGGCTCAGCGAGGCTGAGCGACTGACCCTGGAGATGGAACGACGTCTTGGAGCGCCCGGAGGGGGCTACTTCCTGGCCGGGTCCGATCCGAACCTGCTGGTGCGCTCGGTCACGGTGTTTGATGGCGCCATTCCTTCAGGAAACGGAACTGCGATCCTCAACCTCATGCGGTTGGCCGAGCTGACGGGAAAGCCGGTCTACCGTGCCCGAGCCGAGAAAGCATTGAAGGCATTTTCCGACGATCTGCGGCGTGCGCCAACGGCTGCGACTACGATCGCCCTTGCAGCCCAGCAATCTTCATTGTCGAGCGGAACGAGCTTTGCTGTCGAAAGGATCGATCACCTCGCTCGAAATCTTGTCACCGCGGCTCTGAAACAGGGTCCCACTCTGCAACAGGGAGTCTGGCAAGAGTTTGTGGTGGTATTGGATATTCGCGATGGCTGGCACGTCAATGCGAACCCGGCGTCTATCGAGTTTCTGATTCCAACAGAGATCGGGGGGGCTGTGCGGCAGGTCCGCTACCCACCAGGAGAATCGATGCAGGTTGCTTTTGCTGAAGAGAGATTGGATGTCTATACCTCGAGGGTTGAAATTCCGGGTGAGATATCGGCAGATGCCGATTCGGTTCAATTGACCTACCAGGCTTGCGATGAGCAACGGTGTCTGCCGCCGGTGAGTCGAGAGCTGTCTTTGGATCGGTCCAGGAGCTCGAACTGAGCCCCTTCAATCTTGGAATCGGTACGAAATATGGTTCCAGAGGGTGTCTGAGCAGGTAATATCGCTTTTTGCTGCCCGCTGATCCGGTCGGCGCAGCGGAATGTTGCCATGTCAATACGAATTCATCCAATTGTTCGCTTTGCGGTCGAGCGGCGTGTGACCATGGGAATGATCGTTTTGGGTGTCCTTGTGATGGGTTGGATTTCACTGACCCGGCTGCCGCTCGAATTTCTCCCGAGCTTTTCTTCTTCGAATATCAGCGTGATCGCACCCTATCCGTCGTCCTCTCCAGAGGAGGTTGAAAGGCTCGTGGTTCGCCCTCTTGAAGATGCCCTTGGAACGATCAATGGGATCGACATGATGTCGGCCAGCGCCAGCTCTGATTCCGCTCGAATCACTTTGACCTTTCTCGATGGCACCGACATGGATCTGGCGGCAGTCGACGTTCGCGACCGGGTAGACCGAGTCCGCCATCTGTTGCCCGACGATCTGGATCGGCTCTCGATCCGGAGATTTCAGACCAGCGATCTTCCGGTCATTCGATTCGATCTGAGCGCGGACTGGTCTCAAGCAAAGCTTTACGATTTTGCGGAATATGTCCTGACCCGACGACTGGAAAGACTGGAAGGGGTCGCCCAGGTCTCGGTGCGGGGCCTTCGTTCCCCGGAGATCCAAATACATCTCGACTCCGGTCGAATGCTGGCCTACCGAGTCGATGTACGTGAAGTGACAAACCTCTTGCGTAGCAGCAACATCAATCTCTCAGCCGGAAACATACGAGAAGACTGGCGCAAGCTCGTAGTGCGAACGGTGGGCGAGTTCTCCAATCTGGATGAGATTCGCAACTTGCCACTCAACGACGACGGTCTAAGACTTGGGGACATTGCCGAGGTTTCCTACGATCTGCCGGTCCAGGAAGAGTTCAACTTTCTCAATGGCCAAGAGGCGATGACGGTCAGCGTCAACAAAACCTCGACCGCGAATATCTTGGCCGTATCCGATCGAGTCAAAGCCGAGCTTGATGCAATCATGGATTTGCCCGAGGCCGAAGGACTCAGCTATAGGCTCTTTCAAGATGCCTCTCGAGATGTGCGGAAAGGATTGGGACAACTCCGCAACGCAGGACTCCTAGGTGGATTGTTGGCGATCGTAGCCATGTTCCTGTTTCTCCATCGATTTAGAACCACCGCGCTCGTAGCCGTGGCGATTCCTCTATCGATCGTCGCAACCTTTGTTTTGATGTATTTGCTTCGCAAGTCCGGCGTGCTCGATTTCACTCTCAACGTCGTGAGTTTGGCCGGTCTCATGCTGGCCCTCGGAATGCTGGTCGACAATTCAATTGTGGTGATCGAATCGATCTTTCGACACCGCAACGAGTTGGGGGAAGACTCATTGACCGCCAGCCTTCGTGGGGCGAGTGAGGTCGCGCTGCCAATCCTGGCATCGACCGCGACCACAATGTGTGTCTTCTTGCCAGTGATTTTTCTGACCACTGGGGGTCGTTTCAAGCTCTACATGGAAAACATAGGCGTAACGATCTGTATCGTCATGGTGGCCTCATTGCTTGTTGCGCTGACGGTTGTTCCCATGGCTGCAGTGTTTCTCCTCAAATCTCAGGAATCGAAGCCATCAAAAGTCATCGACTGGTTGACTTCTCTGTACGGAAGATCGCTGGCATTTACTTTGCGCCATCGATTTGTTTTCGTGCTCTCGATCTTGGTGATGTTTGCGGGTGTAGTTCATCTGTTTTCGACTATCGAGCGCTCGTTTTCGAGTCGATCACTCGAACGGCAGGTCATTCTCAAGGTAGATACGCCTCGCCAGTATTCGCTCGAACAGACCGAGGCACTTTACCTGGAGATCTACCAGATGCTCGACGCCAATCGAGTCGATCTGGATATCGCGGACGTCAGTTATTCCTACGATCGAAGCACAGGCCGGTCTCGAGCTAGCTGGCGACGCAATCGTCAAGTCGACATATTTTTGGTGGAAGAGGAGGAGAGCAGCCTCACTACAGCCGAAGTGCGAAACCGACTGCGAGAACTGCTACCAACAAGACCTGGTGTCGACCTCAGAATAGCGACAAATCGTGGTCGTAGGGGCTTCACCGGAGTCGAGGTCGAGATCACAGGGGACGATCCAGTGATTCTCGGGCTTCTCAGTCAGCAAGCTGCGACCAAGATCGCCAGCCTTCCGATGGTCAAGGATGTAGACACCTCGCTAGAGAGCGGTGACGAGGAGAT
>CAXMQZ010000004.1:0-12867 GCA_964195975.1 uncultured Polyangiaceae bacterium
TATACGGCCTCCTCAAGTGCGTTCCCAGCCAGTAGCTGGGCGACGTACTCTAGGGGGGCCAGCCCCCCTAGAGACGTGTGAGGCCGGCTCTCATTGTAGTCCTCCTTCCAGGCCGCCATGGCGGCCTGGGCATCGGCGAGGAGCACATCCGCTCATATTTTGAGAGCACCAAAGACGCCGAGAAGGTGAAGGCCTATCTCGACAAGTGGGTCTACGGGGTGGAGAGTCACGAAGCCTACCTCGATCTGGTAGGTAGAGAACGGCTGGAGGAGCTGAGGATCAAAGGGGTTTGAGATGGCAGACGAACGCTACACCAGCACCGAGTTGATGATCTGCCTGGCCAGCCGCACCATGGCCGACAACGCGACTGCTTTCATCGGCACCGGCATTCCCATGCTGGCGGCGTCGCTGGCGCAGAAGATGCACGCCAAGAACCTGACGCCGGTGTTCGAGTTCGGGGGCACCGGCGCCATCCTGGAGAAGCTCCCTCTGGCGGTGGGGGACATGCGCACCTATAACAAGGGCCTCCACGCCGCCGGCATCTGCGCCACCATGGAGGCGGCGCAACGCGGCTTCATAGAGTATGGGTTTCTCGGCGGTGCCCAGATCGATGCCTACGGCAACCTCAACAGCACGGTAATCGGCGAGCAGTCGTCGCCGAAAATGCGACTGCCGGGATCGGGAGGCGGCAACGATGTCGGCTCCGCCTGCTGGCGCACCATCGTCATCATGCGGCAGTCGCCCCGGACCTTCGTGTCCGAGGTCGATTTTCTCACCACTCCCGGCTATCTCGATGGGCCCGGAGCGCGGAAGCGCGCCGGCCTACCAGCGGACACCGGCCCCTTCCGAGTAGTCACCGATCTTTGCACCCTCGACTTCGAGGAACAGAGCAAGCGGATGCAACTGCTGGCGCTCAATCCGGGGGTCGAGCTGGAACAGGCACGAGCCGCCACCGGCTTCGAGCTACTCCTGCCCGAAGAGATCGGCCACAACGAGGAGCCCAGCACCGAAGAGCTGCGCAGCCTACGCGATGAGATCGACAAGGATCGCCTCTACATCTGACGCCGATCCAGACTCACGGCGCGATTCTCTTGATGCGCGCGCGATAGACCTGGGCACTCTTGATGGCCGCCGTGGTCTCCACTCCAAGGAGGGAAGACGGCCAAAGTCGGATGCTTCACGGAGTCCACAAGGCAGGTTGAAGCCATTGCGGGGGCACGATTAGTTTTCCCGCACAGGGCGTCGTAGTTTCGCCCAACTTTTGTGACTGCCATGCGCCATCCCACTCAGCCGGCAAAGGAAATGGTGGCTCAACCAAAGACTCAGGGAGAAACCCGAGGCGCCCATAATAAGCAGGGTCGCCTAGTACACATACCAGGTTCACGTCCGCGTCCTCCAGCCGTCGTAAGCCGGCGCGGACGAGCGCACTCCCGATGCCCTGTCTTTGCCACGCTGGCGCGACAGCGAGAGGCCCGAGTAGAGCAGCGTCTACGCTATTTCCAACCACGCCACACTTCGTGAAGATCGCGTGTCCAACAATTCGCGCGCCAATTGTCCCGACGAGCGATTTGGCGACGACCACATCATTCAAAAGGTCTCGCACAAGGGGAAGCAGATTCTCGTCCGGGAACGCTTCCGGATAGAGTGACTCAATCGCAGCCGAATCGTCTCGTCTGCTCTCGCGGATTTCGAGCTTGTCTAACATTTCTGTATCCTACTGACAGTGTCTGTCAGGTCAAGACGGCGAACCATCCCAGCATCATCGCCGAGCTTGAAGAGCTCGAGGGCTTGCATGGGATTACTCGTCAGCGGTGAAAAGATCGCTCGACAGGACAAGTTCTTCAACGAAATGAATCTTCGGACATTTCGGTGACAGGACACCTTCTTCAATGAAATGAATCTTCATCCGGATCGGGCATCCGTCTCCGATATCCGCATCAGGATTGGCCCGAAGCGGCGCCGAAGGCTTTGTTCACATCCACGAGGGAATTCAGAATCGTAGCTCTCTTGACCCGCAGGATTTCGATTGGAGGAATCCTGTAGCCAAGATTTCTGTTCGTAGACGATAGGAGACACCGTAAGCCTCGGTTCTTGTGGACTGGCCGCTGGTGACTGTCGAGAAATGCATCAAGGAGATACCCATGAGCGTCAAAACACTTCTTATTACTGTCGGTGTGATCGGACTCGGTGTTCTGAGTGTGGCCTGCCGCGATGCCGGAGCAGAGGACAACGCGACAAAGGTCATCTTTGCCGGAGGTTGTTTTTGGTGCATGGAGCCCCCGTTCGAGAAGTTGGACGGTGTCTCAGCGGTGGTCTCCGGTTACTCGGGTGGCACCACAACGGACCCAAGCTATTCGGAGGTCTCTGCGGGATCGACCGACCACCTCGAAGTGGTACAGGTCTCCTACGATCCAGCCGAAGTCAGCTATGAGGACCTCTTGGAGGTCTTCTGGCAGCAGATCGATCCGACGGATGCCGGCGGCCAGTTCGCCGACCGAGGCAATCAGTACAAAACCGCGATCTTCTACAATGATGCACAGCAGCGAGAGCTCGCGGAGCAATCACGCGATCAGCTGGCTGAGTCGGGTAAGTTCAGCCAGCCCATCGCAACTAAAATCCTTCCCGCAGGCGAGTTCTATCCCGCCGAGGAGTATCATCAGGATTTCTACAAGAAGAATTCTGCCCATTACAACCGCTACAAGAAGGGCTCGGGAAGAGTCGAGTATCTCGAGCGAACCTGGGGCAGCGAATCGGCAAGCAAGACTGAAAGGAAGTCGACGATGACCACATTTGCAAAACCCTCCGACGAAGAGCTCAAAGAGAGTCTGACTCCGCTCCAGTACCAGGTCACCCAGCTCGATGGTACCGAGCGCGCCTTTCAAAACGAGTACTGGGACAACAAGCAGGACGGGATCTATGTCGACGTCGTTTCGGGTGAGCCTCTGTTCAGCTCGAAGGACAAGTACAAATCTGGGACAGGGTGGCCCAGCTTTGTCCGCCCGCTCGAGTCCGACAACTTGGTCGAGATCGAGGATCGCAAGCTCTTCACGGTGCGAACCGAGGTGCGGAGCAAGCAGGGCGACTCCCATCTGGGTCACCTCTTTCCTGATGGTCCAAAGCCGACAGGTTTGCGCTATTGCATGAACTCGGCCAGCCTGCGTTTTGTCCCGGTCGAAGATCTTGAGACCGAAGGGTACGGCGACTACCTTGCCCAGTTCGAGGACTAGCTGTGATCTTCCAGGAGGATGTTCACAGATAGGGGTTGTCCATCCGAGCCTCTTCGGCGAGGCTGGTGGTTGCGAAACCGATCCGTCTCGAAAGGGGTACCGAATGGGTCGATGATCAAGCCGACCGATTCGAAGATCTCGCGTCGCCGGTTTATCGGCGCAATGGCAGCCACATCGATGATCAGCGTCACAGACCTTCCCAATCGCAGATCCGGCCCGGCGAAACCGAAGGTGGCGGTCATCGGTGCCGGAGCATTCGGTGGCTGGACTGCCTTGCAGCTCAACCGACTCGGTGCCGAAGTCATTCTTATCGACGCCTGGGGACCAGGAAACTCCCGGTCGAGCTCGGGTGGCGAGGGTCGAGCCATTCGGGCCATTTATGGTCCTGACCGCATCTACACGGAGATGGTCAAGCGGTCACTCGAGCTTTGGAAGTCGCTCGAGAACGACTCCGGAGCCAGGGTCTATCGCGAGACCGGAGCGCTCTGGATGATGCACGGCGACGACAGCTATGTTCAAACGGCTCTTCCCATCCTGGCGGCTCTCGACTTTCCGGTTGAGAGCCTTTCCACATCCGAAGCTGCTCTTCGCTACCCTCAGATCGATTTTGACGGAATCGATTCGGTCTACCTCGAACGGCACGCCGGAGTTCTGCTGGCCAGAGAGTCCTGCCAACGTGTGGTCGAGCAATTCTCGAGCGAGGGCGGAAGCTACCGGAGGGCAACGGTCGTGCCTCAGTCGACCTCTGATGGAGTCGGCGACGTGCTCCGGCTCGAAGACGGCACGACTCTTCAAGCCGATCAATATGTCTTTGCCTGTGGACCCTGGTTGGGAAAGCTCTTCCCAGATCTCCTCTCCAAATCGGTCCTGCCGACACGACAGGAGGTCTACTACTTCGGGACTCCAAAGGGGAGCGACGACTGGTCTCCTGAGAAGCTTCCGGTCTGGGTCGAGTTCGGCGACAAAATCGTCTACGGATTCCCGGACTCACTGGGGCGGGGTTTCAAGATTGCCGATGACACTCGTGGAGAGCCGATTGATCCGACCACGGCCCAACGCACGCCCACACCCGAGTTGATCGAAGCTGTCCGGTCCTTTCTTAGACGACGGTTTCCGGCATTGGCTGGCGCACCGCTCATCGAGGCCCGAGTCTGTCAATACGAGAACAGCCCCGATGGAGACCTGATCCTCGATCGGCACCCCGAGGCAGCCAATGTTTGGATTGCTGGCGGCGGCTCGGGACATGGGTTCAAGCTCGCCCCCGCAGTCGGTGAGCAGGTGGCGGAAGCGATTCTCCAAGACAGACCGCTGGACCCGAAATTCTCCATCGCTCGGTTGCCGGCGATCGAGCGCACGAGCACCCAGGTCGACTTTCAAGAGGGCTCAGAATGACGACCCGATACTGCTTCCGGGTGTGCCGCGAAGTACTCATGAGTCAAGATGCACTCCAAGCTGTTGAATTGCCTCCAGAGCTCACATCGAGATGATTGGATTCAGTCGATGTTCATAGGTCACTTTGCTGCAGGGTTCGCAGCCAAGAAATTGGCACCAGCAATCTCTTTGGGGACGCTGTTTCTTGCCGCTCAGTTGGCCGATCTCATCTGGCCTACACTGGTGACACTCGGCATCGAGCAGGTCGAGATTGCGCCCGGCATAACCGCGGTGACGCCGTTGGATTTCGTGAGCTATCCGTTTTCGCATAGCTTGATCGCTCTTTGCCTCTGGTCAGCAATCTTCGCAATCCTCTATGGGTGGCTACGCAGGTCTCGAGCCGCGGCGCTCACGTTAGCCCTCCTGGTGCTCAGCCACTGGATCTTGGATTTCATCACCCACCGACCCGACGTGCCGGTCGACTTCGCAGCGAGCTACCGTGTTGGGCTGGGTTTGTGGAATTCGATCCCCGGGACGCTCGCACTCGAGGTGCCTCTGTTTCTCGTTGGCGTCGCACTCTACGCACGAAGTACTCGGGCTCGTGACCGCACCGGCACAATCGCCTTCTGGGCCCTGGTGGTTTTTCTGCTGGCCGTCTATGCAGGAAGCATCTGGGGTCCGCCTCCACCCTCCGTACAGGCCGTGACCTGGTCTGCCCAAGCCATCTGGCTGTTGATCGCCTGGGGATATTGGATCGACCGTCACCGCAGGCCCATTCGGCAGAGCGACCTGTCGACTCAGTACGGCGTGTCGCCGCCATCAACATTGATCGACTGACCACGGATGATGGCGGCGCGGCCGGAGAGGAGGAATGCGACGACTCTTCCGACCTCGATCGGCTGAATGTGACGACCGAGTTGTGCCGGGGTCATCGTGGAGTGCAACTCGCCAGGGTCGGCTCCGATCCGAGGTCCGACCCACTCCGCGACCTCCTCGAGCATCGGGGTGTCGACACCGCCCGGACAGACCGCGTTGACGTTGATCTCATTCTCGGCCCACTCTGCCGACAGCGACCGGGTCAGGCTGATCACTGCCGCCTTCGTGGCGTTGTAGACCGCCATGTTCGGATATCCGACCTTTCCTGCGTTGGAGGCCACGTTGACGATCGAGCCACCCTCACCCTGAGCGATCATCTGCTTGGCTACAAGCCGGCAGCATTCGGCCATCGCCTGGACATTGATCTGGAACTGATACTGCCAGTCATCGGCAGTGGTCTCGAGGACTGATCCCATCCGCAGAACGCCGGCATTGTTGACCAGGCCGTCGAGGCGGCCAAAGGTCTCGACCGCTCGATCGATAGCGTCAGCGATCGCGTTCGGATCGGTGACATCGGCAACTACTGCAAGAGCCTGTCCGCCCGCTTCCTCGATCAACCCTGCCGTCTTGCCCGCCGAACTCTCGTCCAGATCGGTAGCTATGACCCTGCCGCCTTCTTCCCCGACGGCCTGCGCAATGCCCCGCCCGATGCCCCGACCGGCGCCTGTAATCAGTACAACTCGATCTTGAAGAATCATCACGGTTTCCACAATGCGGGATTCAAAACACGGGCTTGGACATGACACCACCGTCAACGCGAAGGTTCGCTCCGGTGATCCACCGCGCACCGGGTGAGGCGAGAAACAGACAGGCGTCGGCGACATCTTCGGAGCGACCCATACTCTGAAGGGGTGAGGCCTTCAACCAGCGCTCGACACCCTCGGGCCAGGCTTCCTCGAGACCCTGTCGCCAAATCAGACCGGGTGAAACGCTATTGACCCGAATCCCACTCGGCCCCAGCTCTTGGGCGGCGTTTCGAGTCAGCATGATCACAGCCGCCTTGGCAGCATCGTAGTGGCTATGCATCGGCGCCGGTGATTCTCCCTCGATCGATGCGATGTTGACGATGGCACCACCGCTCTCACTCTCTACCCAATAGCGAGCGGCTGCCTGGGTGCAGAGAAACACACTCCCCAGGTTGTTATCGATCACCGAGCGCCACTCATCCTCCGGCATCTCCACAATCGTCGACAAGGGATAGGTGCCGGCGTTGTTGATCAGCACGTCGAGACGGCCGAGCGTTTCGACAGCGCCGGAGATCAGCTTCTCGACCTCGTCCTTGACGGTTACGTCCGCCTGCAGCGCTACCGCCTTTCTTCCCAGCGACTCGATTTGGGATACGACTTCGAGGGCTCCTGCCTCACTCGAGCGATAGTGAACGACCACGTCGGCACCCGCCTCGGCAAATCGGAGCGCAATCCCGACACCGACCCCCTGCCCCGAGCCGGTAACCAGCACGCCCTTCCCCGAGAAGTCCATCAAGCTCGAAACTGACGGTTGGTCCATAACACTCAGAGTGTCTCACAGCTCCACTCCAAATCCCTGAATCGAGGGGGACACATGACCTAAATCAGACGAATCCAAAAAATTGAAACACGATCCCGCGCAGGGACTCGACCTGAAGACAATGGGACACGATCCCGTGCAGGGTCATGTCCCCAATGCCCGTCGTCTTCGCATTGCAACAAGGAACAGACCCGCCAGCGTGGCGAGATAGGGCACCGCCTCGGTTAGCTGAGAAGGCAGGTTGAGCCCCTGCAGTCGAAACCCGAGTGAATCGGTAAAACCAAACAGCAGGCTCGTCGCAGCTACACCAAACGGATTCGCCTGACCCAGCATTACCGCAACGACTGCGATCCAACCCCTGCCGGCACTCATGTTCTCTACAAAGAGGGTCACATTACCCAAGGACAGCTGGGCGCCGGCCAGACCGCACAGCACTCCAGAGAGAATCAGGACGCCATATTGAATCGCAGCCACATTGACCCCAAGGGTCTGGGCCGCCGCCGAGTGCTCACCCACGCCACGAATCCTCAAGCCCCAGACGTGACGGTAGAGCAAGAAGTAGCTTGCGAACACGAACACCCATGACAGATAGACCAGAATGCTGTGACCTGAAAGAAGTGGTCCGAGAAGCGGCAGATGGGCTAGGCCAGGGACACTGATCGCATTCAGCCCCTGAAGATCCGTTGGCCGAAACGCTCCCTTGACCCCAAACAAGGCCGTCAAGAGATACGCGGTCAGGCCGACCGCCAGGAGGTTGATTGCGATGCTCACCACGATCGCATCCCCTTTCAGGCTGACCACGAACACGGCCATAACGAGTGCCATCAGAGCGCCAGCCAACATCGCGGTCGCCACGCCTCCCAGGGCGTTTCCGGTCAGATGGCTCCCGACAACCGCGCCAAAGGCGCCGACCAGCATGAGTCCCTCGAGGGCGATATTGAAGATGCCGGCTCTCTGACAGAGCATTCCGCCCAAAGCCGCCAACAGAATAGGCGCGACAAAACGAAGCGTTGAATTGAGCAACGTCACGTCCAACAGGGAGAAAAGCTCACTCATACGTGGGCCTCTCCCTCTTCCAAATCTCGCACCGGTCGCTGCGCGCCGACCGCGACAAACAGAATGATCAAGGCTTGAAGCACCTGAGACAGCTCCCTTGGGACTTCGACCGCCCGCTCCATACCAAAACCGCCAGTCTGAACGGCCGCAAAGAAGAAACCGCCGACAAGAACACCTACCGGGCGAGACCGAGCCAGCAGAGCCACCATCAGCCCGGTCCAGGCGTAGAAGGGCTTGGTCAGAGCGCCGTCGATGAACCTGAAGTGCACACCCAAGATCTGGATAGCCCCGATCGAGCCCGCAAGAGCTCCGCTGGCAAACATGACGCCACGACCGAGCCTGCCGACATCGATGCCGCCATACCGCGCGAATCGGGCGTTGAGACCCGTCATTCGCATGCGATAACCGACAACCGTGCGAAGAAAGAGCCACGAGACGGCCATCACCGCGATGACAACCAGGACGAGCCCCAGATGAAATCGACCCGATATGGCTCCAGGCAGATACGCCGACTCTGGAATCGCATGGGACTGAGGCAGACCCGAGGCAACGTCTCTAAGTGGTTTGCTCACCAGATAGGACGCCAGAAGGCGTGCTGGATAGTTCATCAAGAGCGTTGAGATCAAGAGAGGAACCCCAAAACGAAACTCCCAGTCGGCACCGAGCCAAGCCCAGAGACCACTGACGAGAGCGGCAGCTACGAACGATGTCGGTATCAAAAGCGACCCGGGCAGAGGAGCATGCAAGCAAACCAGCGCAGCCGCTAGACCACCGAGAACAAACTGCCCTTCGCCTCCGAGATTGAAGAATCCCGACCGGAAAGCTATCGCCGCGGCCAAGCCCAAACCGATGATCGGGGTAGCCCGCCCAAGCGTCGAAGTCAGACCGCTGCCTACAAGCGAACTCTGGATCATGGCCATGTAGGCTGAGATCGGATTGTGGCCGGATGCAGCCATCAACAGAGCTCCGACGACAAATGCACCCAACACCGAAAGAAGGGGCTCTCGGATGAGATTCCACCAGGCTCTTGGACCCGTCATGGAGTCGCCTGCGCCACTGCGCCCGCCATCAAGAGGCCCAGACGCTCCTCAGTGGCTTCCGCTGAGCCCAACCTGCCAACCACGCGGCCCTCGAACATCACCAAGATCCGGTCGGAAAGCTCGAGAATCTCACTCAACTCGCTCGACACAAGCAAAACCGCATGGCCCTCGGCCCGGTGATCGAGCAGTCGTCGGTGAACATCTGCAGCAGAGAGAAAGTCCAGCCCTCGGGTGGGCTGCTCGGCCAGCAACACCCTCTTTGCCAGCGGCAGCTCGCGCGCGATCAAGACCTTCTGACGGTTTCCACCGGACAGACTGAGCGCTGGGGCTCTCAGATCCGAGCTCTTGATTCGATATTCGTGAGCTCGAACCGAGGCGAATTCCTCACAACCCCGGCGACTCGAGCGTCTCCCATTCGACAGCGGCGGGCGCGCTTCCGAGCCCATCATCAGGTTGTTGGTGATCGACGCCTCCAAGGCCAGCCCCAAACCATCTCGATCATCGGGAAGCCAGGCCAGACCCGCTTCCCGTCGGTTCGCGATCGAAAGCGTCTCAACCGGCTGGCCAGCAACAGAGATCTTGCCGGCCGCTGTCGGTCGAAACCCCATGAGCGTCTCGATCAGCTCGCTCTGCCCGTTTCCTGCGGCGCCCGCGATGCCGACGATCTCGCCGGTATCGACCTCGAGCGACACCTCATGGACAACGCGGCGACCCGATGGAGCATCGACAGACACACCCTCCACCACCAGGAGGGGGCCGCCCGCCGCCTTTCTCTCTCGGGTAGGCGGCGCGGGCAAGTCTCGCCCGATCATCATTCGAGAGATCTCTTCCGGGCTGGAGTCCGCCACCGTCACGGTTCCCACAACGGATCCATCACGCATGACCGTCGCTCGCTCCGCGAGCCTCATGACCTCGGGCAGCTTGTGGGTGATAAACACGATCGCCGTGCCGTCTTCCGCCAGATCTTCGAGCACCGCAAAGAGGCCGTCTCTCTCCCGTGGGGCGAGGACCGCGGTGGGCTCATCGAGGATGAGAACTCGAGCTCTTCGGTACAACGCCTTGAGGATCTCGACTCGCTGGCGAGCTCCCACAGACAGATCACGAATCAGGACATTGGGGTCGACGTCGAGACCGTGGAGCCGCGACAGCTGCTCGATCTGCGAAGCGGCGAGGCTGCGGTCGACGACGCCGAATCTCGAGGGCTCCGCACCGTAAACGACATTCTCGGCAACCGTCAGATCAGGAAAAAGCATGAAGTGTTGGTGCACCATTCCCAGACCCGTTGCGATGGCGTCAACAGGAGACGCGAACTCCTGTCTGGCCCCGCCAACTCGGATCTCGCCGGCATCTGGCCGATAGAGACCATACGCCACTCGCATCAGAGTGGTCTTGCCGGCACCGTTCTCCCCTACAAGCGCTCGGATTTCGCCGGGCTCGACGCACAGATCGACATGATCATTGGCTACAACTCTTCCAAACTTCTTGAGAATGTCCCGAAGCTCGAGGGCAGGAGGAGGATTGTTCTTAGCTCCCTCGGTCATGAATAGTGCGGGCCGGCGGTCAAAGTAGACCCATTGGATCATCGATACCGATTTCGCCTCGAATGATCTGGTCCCCGAGCTCACGCACCTTCTCGATGACTTCTGGGTGATCGACTATCAGGCACTCGCTATCACCCTGACCTTCCTCCGCGAGGGCGACGACATCGACGCCACCTCCCTCGAGGCCATAGACAAGCAGCTGCTCGGTCGAGCCCGCCAAGATGGCTTCAATCGACTCGGCAACCGCGCGATCGACCCGCTTCATCAGATTGTCGACCACATAGCCAGGGGCAGCGGGGCACTGATCGATGTCGATTCCGAAGACCCTGAAGTCCCGCTCGCGAGCCGCCTCAAAGACCCCGAAATTGCCAGCCCCAGCAGCAGCGAGTATGAAATCTGCACCCGCCGCCGCCAGTACCACCGCCTGCTCCTTGGCCCGGGCCGGGTCGGCAAATGGCCTCTCGCCACCAACCCAACGGGTAGACACTTGGATATCCGGGTCGATGTGTCGAGCCCCAGCCTCGAACGAGTCGGTATAGCGCCGCAGAAAGGGAATGTCGACCACGCCGATCGATCCCACATGACCGGTTTTGCTGAGTAGCGCCGCCTCGGCACCGATCAAGAAACCGGCGTCGAACTCACGAAAGACCCCACAGAAGACATTGGCAGGCGGATCTTCCAGGCAATGGTCGACGATCAGGAACCGAACATCGGTGGCCCTTGGTGCAAGCCTCGAAATCGCGTCGTTGAACTCGAACCCGAGAACCACAACGATATCGGCGCCAGCGTCGACGGCCGCCCTCAGGTTCTCCTCCCGGGTCGTGGGATCTTCACTCTCCAGAACCCGTGTTTCGGCTCCGTGGGATTCGGCCGCTCGCTCGAGACCCGTTCGTCCCATGATCAAGAAGGGGTTTACGCCGAGTGGATCGGGTGAGACATAGAAAAACTTCAGACTCTCGGACGCTGTATCTGGGCTGGGCAGATCCGACTCAGAAGCGCCACACCCCACAATCATCGAGCTGACAAGCAACCCTACGACGATTCTCACGGCTCGAGTCTCGTCAGGGCTTCGACGGCAAGATCAATCATGACTTCGGTTCCATCGGCAACCACCTGGCGATAGGGGTCGTAATTGCTCATGTCAGCGGCCGCCCTGGCTGGGTTGCCGTCGACCACCACGATTCCTCCCGCGCGTATGCCATGCAAAGAGGCAATGACAAAGAGCGTCGCCAGTTCCATTTCGACTCCGATCACGCGACTCCGTTGCCAGAGTCCGAAGTCCTGGCCCATCGCCTCGGACGGATAGAACAGGTCCGAAGACAGGATCAGACCTTCGTGAGCTCTTCTTCCAGCACCCTCGGCCGCCTCGTGAAGCGCTCTCACCACAGAGTGATGGGCTACGGCCGGATAGGAAAGAGGTGCCAGCCTAGGAGTCAGACCCTCGTCCCGCACAGCTCCTGTCGCGATGATCAACTCTCCGTCGGAGATGGACTCGGAAAGCGAGCCACAGGTGCCAGCCCGAACGATAACCTTGGCTCCCCCCCGAGCGAGCTCTTCGAAACACACACCTGCGCCGGCGCTGCCGACGCCGTGCGAGGCGACAGTGATTTGTTTCCCATCGGAGGTTCCGGTGAAGGTTGAATACTCGCGGTTGTCGCCGACCTGTTCTACCGCGTCGAGACGACTTGCCGCTTGCTTTGCGCGAGCCGGGTCACCGACGACAAGAACGCGAGACGCGATATCAGAGGGCTTGACCCTCAACAGAGGTAGACGATCCGATGAACTCAAGGCACCCTAGTATATGGAACGCATCCTGAAAACCGTATCGACAGGTCTGTTCGCGGCCAACGGTACGTGGATATCGGAGCCGAGTCGAAACTCGACCTGTGACCCGTCTCACAGTCGGCACTCTGGAAAGGAGCCAAAATCTCTCTATGACCTTCTCGGGCCCTGTGGAAAGAGGCCCCTTTCTGAAAAGCACCGTGACGGGCGCACGAGCTGCAGCTCGTGCTCTAGCGCTCGCTCTGCTCCCGGGTACTCTGCTACTGGGCTCTCTGGTATTGGGCACTCCAGTATTGGCTCAGACTCTCTGGGTCGCGACTAGCGGGGACGACTCCACCGGAACGGGTACCCACGCAAATCCGTGGGCCACTATTACCCATGCACTCGACAGCGCTTCAGATGGCTCCCTGGTCCTGGTCAAACCTGGCACCTACATCGGACAAGTCAAACTTCGCGGCACATTCAGCC
>CAXMQZ010000005.1:0-3480 GCA_964195975.1 uncultured Polyangiaceae bacterium
GGCTCCCTGTGGATTGTCCACGGCTTCGAGAAACTGTTGACCCTGCAAATAGAAATCATAGGCCTTGGCCGAAGCCGTGGGATTCTTGGCCAGACGGCGGCGCTCGCCTCACGACACCGTTATCGACAAATATCGTGTGACTTGTCGAGTCATCTGTTTCTGGAGCTCGATTAGCCGCGTGCGATCACCGACAAAATTATCAGACCAGAGGACAAGACCGGTTTGGGCATCGGTCAGAGTCACGTTGGCGCGCACCCCCTCTCCGGCAAGCAATCCACCCTCGACGACCATCTCCACTCCTAGGCGTTTCCCAACCTGACGAGCGCTCAGATTTTCATCTCGCAGACTCCAGGTCTCGGAGCGTCCCACGACGCTCAAACCGCTTACTTCGCTGAGCTGAGTGATCATTCCGGCCGCAAGACCCTCCCCAACATAGCTCTGACTCGGATCGCCGGTCAGATTTTCAAACGGCAGCACGGCAATGACTTTGTCGCCCGTCATCGTCGGCGGCTTTGTGAGAATCCGAACCACCACCGCCACAACGACGGCTAGAAGGACCACCAGGGCCACCGCACCAGCGATTTTCCACTTCCGACTCCTTCGACCAACCTGTCCGATGTCGACATCCTCCTGCGAGAGGCTGCCGGTTCGGATACGACCGGTCTCGACCTCTCGTTTCAGACCCTCGAGCTCATCGCGCAAATCCTTCGTCGACTGGTATCGATGGTCCTGCTCCTTGACCAACGAGTGCGAGATGATGCGGCTGAGGTGAAACGGTAGGTCGGGTCGAACTTCTGAGATCGGCTTCGGCTCCTTGGTCAAGATCGCAGTCACGGTGTCGGCAGACGATTCACCCCTGAACAGGCGTCGGCCGGTTGCCATCTCGTGTAGGACCACGCCGAGCGAAAAGATGTCCGACTGATGGTCGATCTCGCGACCGCGCACCTGCTCCGGCGACATATAGGGAACCGTGCCCTGGATCTGGCCCTGGTTGGTCAAGGTCTCGGTTGGCAGATTCGTGGAATCAATTGATTCCTCTGGACTGGCTAGCTTGGCGAGTCCGAAGTCGAGCACTTTGACCGTGCCACGATCATTCACCATGATGTTGTCGGGTTTGAGATCGCGGTGCACGATCCCTTTCTCGTGTGCGGCCGACAGTGCGTCTGCCAGCGGAACTGCTATTTCAAAGTACTCGTCGAGCGGCAGCCCGCCGGCCGGAATGACCCGGTTGAGCGGCTTGCCCTCGATCAATTCCATGGTGAGGAAGTTGATGCCGTCGGCTTCTTCGACCGAGTGGATCACGACGATATTGGGGTGATTCAGAGATGCCACCACCTCGGCTTCACGCCGAAAGCGCTTCAGCCTCTGTTGGCTGCCGGCCAGATCCGGGGGAAGAACCTTGAGCGCGATCTGCCTCTTGAGGGTGACATCTTCAGCACGATAAACCTCCCCCATTCCACCCTTGCCCAGGCGGTCCAGAATCTTGTAGTGCCCGACGGTCTGGCCGATCATCAGATGCCTACACTCCGGGCTACGTTGCCGACTCCGTTGGAGCGAACCTGCTCAGTGAGACTCCGATTCTATCGAATGAAGCTCAACCGCAGTCCAGGCGGGAGGAATCCCACAGATTAATCCTTCGGGGACACGAGACCTAACTCGGGCGTTTGCCCTCAGAATACCTACATCGGGGACACGAGACCTAACTCGAGGCGACCGGCGACATGACCCGAATTCCTACGGAACTCGGGCTCGTGTCCCACTGCCAATCACGACGACCTGGGTCGGTCAGGAGATGAGCCTGTTGTACTCGTCGTGATTGCCGATCCAGAACCAGACGAAATCATCGTCCTCTTCCGTTGCCAGGGCACGGTAGTGCGCTCCCACTCGGGCAGACCAGAGTTTGCCAATTTTTTTGAAGCGCAGCGAAGGATGACGAGGGTTCTCTTTGAGTAGATCGAAACTCTTGTCGGCAAGCCGCTGTATGTGGTGGGGGAACTTTTCGTAGAGGCGCCAGAAGCGCTCGGTAGCGAAATGTCTCACAGAGGCCGCGTGCGCCCCTCACGGTGCTCGGTCCGAGCCTCGTCGACAAGACCATCGAGCCGGCCGGCAGCAATGTCGCGCCCAAGCTGCCGCTCCCAGAGTTCGGCGTCAAACTCACGAAACCAGTCGCGAAATTGGCGTAGATCCTCTGGCGGCAGATCGCGCACAGCCCGCTCAAGCTCGTCTACCTTACTCATGATGGCCTATTTTACCATGGCGACCACTACTTTCCTCCGTTCCACCCTTATCCTTCGGGGACACGAGACCTAACTCGGGCGTTCACCCCCAAAATGCCTACATCGGGGACACGAGACTCAATCGGGGACACGATCCCGAAAACGGGACATGACCCGAACTCCCCCGGAGTTCGGGATCGTGTCCCGTTCTTTTCGGGTCATGTCCCCAGGCGAGTCATGTCCCCATCGAGTACCCGCGTCGCTACCTGTTCAAGAACGCTGTGACGACGCCTAGGATCACCGCGCCGACCGAATCAAACAGGCCTTGCTTGATCGCCAGATCCAACGGAAACTGAGCCACCGCATGGTAGATCAGAAAGATCGGCACGATCGCGGCGAGCGCGAAAGCGACACCGAATCTCACCCCTTGACCCAGCCAGGGTTTATCCGGCGAGCGACCCTCGCGATAGAGCCAGACGAAGCCGAACGCAACGAGAACATGGGCGAAGATCTGGAACGTGAACTTGGACTCCTGATCCTCGAGCGTGCGCATCACCGAAGGCGTCAGCGCCTCGTAGTCGGGTGCGAGTAACAGACCGTGGTTGATAAACCCGATGACCATCGCGACCACGAAGACGGCCGCAAAGCTGATCCAAAACCTCTTGTCGAAAGGCATGGCAAACCCCCTCTTGGTTGGTGCGTGTTCAGAATCTGAGGGTTAGGTTACAGGATGGAGGCTCCCCTTCCAAGTCGCCCCGATGGGAGGTGGTCCGATTGGGGTTTGGAAGTCGCCAACGATTGGTATAGTCACCCTGCTTGGACCAACCACAAAGCTGAACCGGGCCAAAGACGGGGCCGAGGACAGGGACCGAGGAAGGGGCGGGAGCCTGCGGGTTCCTACCGATATCAACAACGAAACTCTTCAAGCCATGAAGAGTCATCAAGGAGACGACGATGCCGAAAGTAATTGCCGTAGCGCAAGTTGAAGATGCAGCTAAGTGGGAAGAGGGCTTCCGGACGCACGCAGCTCTGTTTGCGAGCCAAACTGTAAACAGGCCAATCCGGTACACCGTAACGGAGGAGAATCAGATCGTGATCTGCTTCGAGCCCGATGATCTCGAGACCTACCTCGAGGTGATGGCCTCCCCGGCCACCGCCGAGGCGATGGCCTTTGATGGCGTACTGCGGGAAACGGTCAAGGTCCACGTCCTCGACAAGGAATTCGACCCAACCGGGTAGGCGCTCGATTTCTGGAGTTGGCAAC
>CAXMQZ010000006.1:0-88686 GCA_964195975.1 uncultured Polyangiaceae bacterium
GATTAATTTGTGGAGCTGAGTGGGGTCGCGACTTTCACCCGCTTTGGCACCTGTCCTGACAACCGGGCCGACCGAGGCTCCGATCTCGACCACGACACTCGCCGTCGGCATCCGAAATCTGAGATCGAGCTTCTCGAGTGATTCGACGAGCTGACCCAGGGTGCGGGCGGTCGCGAGAACAAGGATCGGCTGTTCGTCTCTCTGGCGGGCGGCCAGAAACCCTCTGGCCTGTTTGGCGTCGACACCCTGGTTGCCGACCGCCACGATGCTGGTGCTGTGGCCCCAGCGATCGAGAACGTCATCGACCAGCATGGCGAGCATCGCGTCGGGTGCCTGCTCGGTCGAAGGTAGCAGTGACAGGATAGGTGGTTGGGTCAGCTGTCCAAGACAAAACCTCGGCCAGGTGGCTTCGAGCATGGCGCTTTGGAGGCTCTGGTGGAGGTTTTCAGGGAGACCCCGGAACAGGCTTCCGGGCTTGGCGGTCCCATCGACAAAGAAGTTCTGACTGGCCTTGGCGGCGATGGCGGGAACATCCCGCCAACTACGGATCGAACCGGGCTCGGCGCCATGGAGTTGGCAGAGCTGGCGGTAGCGCTTGCTTCGCTGGTACTGGAACGCAAAGGCTCTGTGGGTGAGCTCGTCGAAGTCGTGGGTGCCCGTGTCCTGGTTATCCGTGTCCTGGCCAGCCGGGTCGCGTATGAATGCGGCAACCGATTCGGCCAGCGACTCTGCCTGGGACTCCGCTACCGAGTTTTCTTGATTGTGCACAGTGGTGATTCTGCCACGACAGCACCAGTAGTGGTGCTTGATGGTCCGATTGGATGGGTTCTCTGTGAGTTGAGTCTCGTGTCCCCGAGTAAGGCAATCGTTGGGGTTGGTGACGAATTAGGTCTCGTGTCCCCAGATCCCGTGACTCCAGATCCTCTGGTACACTCCCGCCACCATGAGCGATGAGTTTCCCTATAGGTACAAGATCGAGGTGGACAAGGCTTCTCGGCCCCGGCCTCCCAAGCAGACCGCGGTGATCGATCAGACGGGCTGCACCGGTTGTGAGGCCTGTATCGCGTTTTGTCCGGTCGACTGTATCGAGATCGTGCCGGGCCCCGACTACCCGGACTTCATGAAGCTCGTCGAGGTCGATCTGGAGCGCTGTATCGGCTGCAAGCTCTGTGCTCGCTACTGCCCATGGGAGACGATCGACATGTTGACCTATGACGAGGGGGTCGCGCTCGCTCCTGAGATGACCATTCGCTCGATCCTCTACGATTACGATCCCGAGAGGATCACCGAGGCGGAAGAGTACAGTGGCTGATTTGCCGGCTGCCGACGGAGTGGGCTTTGATCCCGAGCTGGATGCGGCTCTAAAAAAGGTCCTGCAGATCATCTACAAGGATCATCCCTTGAGTCCGAATCAGATCATGGTCCTGAGCTCCGAGCTACACCGGCTCGGTGTCCACCGTTTGGTGGAAGAGCATCTGCGCAAGTACCGCCAGCGTCAAGACACCCCTCCGGAAGCCTGATCGCCCGACGCGGAACACCGCAAGGCTGGGCCCCGCCGCGTGTTTCAGACATGACATGATGCCCGGAGTGCGATCGGATGAAGGTGGCCTATCGGACTGGGTTCTTCTGGCCCGGACCCATGATGGAGACGAGGATGCATTCCATCAGATCGTCGAACGTCACCAGGATCGCCTGATCCGGCTGTGCGAGCGGCTACTCAACAACCGGGAAGAGGCGCTCGATGCAGCCCAGGAGGTCTTTCTCAAAACCTACCGCAAGGCCGGCGGCCTCCAGCAGCGGGGTGAGCTCTACACCTGGTTGTATCGCGTGGCCACCAACAACTGTCTGAATCGGCTGCGGCGACGCAAGATCGTCCGCTTTCTGCCGCTGTCATCGGATTCCCGGGAGGAGGCCCGTCTCACCCAGCCGCTCGACCGAGCGCCCCGACCCGACGAAGTCCTGGAGTCACGGCAGCGATGGGAGGCGACGCGGCAGATCATCGCCGCGCTGCCTGAGAAGCAGCGGACAGTGTTGGTCTTGGCGAAGTTCGAAGGGCTGTCGTATCGACAGATCGCCGAGACCTTGAAGATTTCCGAGGGGGCTGTGGAAAGCAGGCTTTTTCGGGCGATGCGCAATATCGAGAAAGCGCAAGAAAATAGTGTTTCGCGGGTTACAGAGACAGGACGGCAAAGATGAATCGCAACCCTGGATCAAAGACTGGTGGATCAGACCCTGAACCAGTCACCGAGTCAGAGCTACTGCGCTTGCTGCACGGCGAGCTCGACGACGATTGGGCCCAGAGACTACGTCGGCTGCTCGAAACCGATAGCGAGCTCCGCGCTGCATACGGGCGGCTGGAGAGAAGCTGGCAAGGGCTCGAGCTGCCTGAGGCCGAGCCGGCGCCGCCTGGATTTGCGACCCGGGTAACCGTGGTGGCGTTTGGATCGGAGCAGGGTAGCGAGCAGGCAATAGTGCCCGCTTGGTTTCGCGATACCTTGCTAGGTAGAGCGGCGGCGGTGGCGGCGCTGTCGGGCGGCATCTTGCTCGGAATATTTCTTGCCTATCCACAGCAGAGCTCTGCTGAGTATGCCGACGTCCTATCCGATGAGCCCTCGATGGCAGAAAGCTACTGGGATCTTCTCGACGACCCCGATCAGACCCTTTGGGACGAGGTGGGAGAGTGAAGAAGACCTGGGTCTGGGTGCTATTGCTGCTGTCGCTCGGTGTCAACGTGGGCATCCTGGCCACGATCGGCGTAGCTCGGTTTCGAGGACCTGGCCATTTCGACCCGGGGAGTTTCGACTCCGAGTCCTTTGATTCGAGACCCCGTGATTCGAGATCCCGTGATTCGCAACCCCTTGATTCAAGAGAAGGGGATCAGTCGCCTGGCGCGGGGATGCCGAGAGAGCGATTCTCTCCGCCGCTCGACCGGATGGCGAATGCACTTCACCTCGAAGGTGAGGAGCGGGAAGAGTTTCTGGCCATTCAAGAGCGGTTCTTCAAAGGCACGATGGAGCAGCGCCAGGGACTCGAGCGGGTCCGTCGGCAGCTCAGAAGCGAGGCGGTTGCGGATGAGCCCGACGAAGAGCGGATCGAGTCGTTGCTCGCCGAGCTCGGCCAGGCCCACTCGAATCTGGATCGGCTGCTGGTGGACAACGTGCTACAAAGCCGTGCGATCCTAGATCCCGAGCAGCAACGGCGCTATTTTCACATGCTGCGCCGGATCCGTGAGGCTACCGAGCGGGGCGGTCGCCGTGGCCCCGATGGCCGCGACCCGGATGGACTGGCCCGCCAGCGCCCACGACGTCGACCTCCGGGCTGATTGGCGAGTTGATCGGCGGGCTCGAATCCACCATCTCCTCATCGCCAGTTCAATCGCACACCCAGTCGCCAAATGCGGGGGTTGACCGTGCGTTGGACCCACTCTCGTCTACCTGAAGCGAGGTTGCTGTCCCGAGACAAAACTGTGCCTTCGTTGAAGATGTTGAAACCATCGATCGAGAAGGTAAGACTCGTGTTACCTGTCGCAGCAAACTCCTTCTCCAACCGGACATCGGCCGTGAAGATGTCGTCGTAGCGAAAATCGGTTATGGTCTCGGCAACCCCGATAGCTCGATTGATTCTGTCAGTACCGAATACGAATTCGGAATAGGGTATGGGATAGCCTTGGCGCCCGGTCAGATTGGCGGCTACATTGAACCCCTAGCGGCGCTCGGGTGCCACCTGATACATTCCGTTGACGTTCCACTGCCAGGTCGAGGAAAGTGCAGAGGTGGCTCGGTCGAATAGTTGGACAAATGGTGCACCGTTGCGGTTGTCACCCGACACCAACTTGTTCGGGTCGTTGTGAGCGAAAAAGCTATCCGGCACATCCCAATCTTCTTTGAAGAAGTAGTTTACGAACCCGCGCAGCATCCACTGGTTCGAGAGCCGCTTTGTCACTGTGAGAGAGGCAGAATAGGAATCGATCTCCCGAGCACCAGTAGTCAGAAGAGTGCCGCCAGCACCTGGCTCCACTCGGTTGTCGCAACTTTTGAAACCATGAATCTGGGCGGAGTCTACCTGATGAGGCCCTGAGCTTGAAGCCAAGCGCTCCTCTGTCTCGACGGGATGCCGACAAGGCGACCGGCCGCAAAGCCGGACCCGACAGGCCCTAGCCGGTACCCGATCGGCTAATTGGCGAGCTTCTTCAATTAGGCCCCAGCTGAGATGCTGGGGATGATTTGTTGCGTGATGCGCGACATGCTATACTCTCCAAGTGATCAGGTCGGTCCGGCACAAGGGTCTCAAGCGCTTCTACGAGACGGGAAAGATCTCAGGAATTCAGCCCAAGCATGCTAGGCGGCTCCAAATGCGACTTGCGGCGCTAGACACAGCTCAAAACATAGAGGACATGAACATCCCTGGATTTCGCTTGCATCCACTGAGGGGAAGACTAGGAGGGCGGTGGTCGATATGGGTAAGCGGCAACTGGCGTCTCACATTCAAGTTCGAGGAAGGTGATGTACACCTGTTGGACTACGAGGACTATCACTGATGGCTATGCATAATCCCCCACACCCAGGCGAATTCATTCGGGAGATCTACCTGGAGCCGTTTGAGCTAAGCGCTCGCGCTCTGTCTGAGAGTTTGGGAGTATCCCCGTCGACCCTGAACAGAGTCATCCAAGGGCAGAGTGGAATCAGTCCCGAGATGGCGTTGCGTCTTTCGAAGGCCATTGGTCGCTCAGCCGAGAGTTGGTTGGCCCTACAGCACAACTATGATCTTTGGCACGCCAAGCAAACCACCGACCTCTCTGAGGTTCAACGTCTACGGTTTGATGCTGCGTAGGAAGACCGTATCTGATCGATTCTGAAGTCAGGTTGAGAGCACTCGGAGGCCTTCTCGGTCTGCGGCCAGCGCCAGTTGCTCATCCAGGCAAACGAATGTGAGCGACGAGGGGTCATCCTCTGCCACCAGGAGGGCAGCTCCGAGCTGAGCTGCATCGGCTGCCCTGAGAGGATGGCGTGCCAGAAGCGGCAATGCGCGTGAGCGCACCGATTGAAGATCAACGACCTCGTCCCAGGATCGAGCCAAGTCAGCGAAACGGTCAAGACAGGATCGCCGTTCCTCTCGCGATAGCTGACCTTGGCGCGCGCGGCGTTCCACCGCGCTGGCAAGCTCGACGCGTGTCCACGCCCAGGTCACGAGCACGGGATCTTGGCTGAACCACTCAAGAGCTTGGTCGCTCGAGGGCTCAGCAATTGCAAGCGGCACAATGGCTGAAGCGTCCCAGTACCTCACAGGCGATCGGCTCTCTCTTCCTCGAGCGCCTCGAGGATACTGGTCGAGACCACCAGCGGCGGTTGTTCGAGGATTTCGGAGATCTCGGATGTCCCCTGCCGTAGAACACCGGAGCGAATCAGTCGTGCTCGGCGCTCCTCACCCGAGGTGTCGGCGAGCTTGCGGATTCCTGTCAGGCGCGCGATCGGAACGCCGTGGTCCAGAATCTCGACCTCCCCGCCGCGACGAACCTCACGGAGGTATCGGGACAGCTTGGCCTTCAAATCGGTAACGGATGCGCGAGACATGTGACTATACTAGTCCTGTATGTAAGACTAGTCAAGTCTGTAGCAAATCCTGTGAATCTGAGGCGCTGCTCCTTTTAAAGGCTGGCAGCTCCCGACTGGCCGAGTGGAATTCCCTAGGCCTTTAGCCTAGCCGACTACATTTGCCGACTACATTTCGTTTTGTTTTGGCTTGGGTCCATAGGCTGGTCGCCACATCAAAATTGTGTGCTCAGGATCAAGGATTATGTCTCTGATGTTTGAGCCAAAAGTAAGTTCAAAGGTTTGAGCCGAGGTACTGAGCTCTACTTCTCTTACTTCAGAATCACCAGAATAGAATTGAAACTCGATTGGGATCCTCAAGTGATAAAGATCTTCTTGTTCCTGAGTCAAACTAATTGTCACCTTGAATTCTGTCTCAGGGTCTCCTAGCAATATGCTCTCTACCGGCATGTCGCCCAAATATTCATACGTCTTCAAATCCATGGGAGATTCCCATGCTATTGAAATTATGGGAGCTCCTTTTCTCTTTAGCCATTGATCGAAGAAGACATTGAGATCAATACCTGATTCTTCACCAAAGTAGGTTTGAAGATCCTCGAGGGTCATGCCTTCTGCCTGTTGGGTCAGATTTCTTAGAACTTCAAAAAACAAGTCATCTCCGAGCTCGAGACGCAACATCTGCCAAAACCACATGCCTTTTGAATCCATGAGCCGGTGAACTTTCCATGAATCACTCTCAATTTCACTCAGAGGCTCATCCACATTGCTGCGCACCATCGCGAAGTATCCACGTGCCGACTGATAGGTTGAATAAGTTGGGACAGAAACATCCAAGAAATCTTTTAGCGCCTCTTTGCCATCTAGTGCTTCTACGGCTAGAACGGCTCCTAGTTGGGCAAGAGCTTCACTGCAGAGCGAAGCACCCGAGCCTTCGCAGCTAAATAAATTCCCCCACCACGAATGTCCAGCCTCATGAGCAAATAGCGCCAATCCATCGTCTCCTTCAAAATTCTTGCTTTCAGCGACAATAAACCCTTGCTCTGAAGAGGCTCCAAAGTAGTCTGTTGTGCCATCGGGGATTTCGGCCAAAGCAAAAGTGGCATAGGGATAGACTCCAAACGCATTTTCAAGAACGTCAATAATTCTCGCAAATTGATGCGCTTTGTTTTCTGCATCATGAGGACTCGCATCGAGCAGATACATCTTGATGTCGATGTTGCCTTGTCTTACATTTGAAACTTGGAAAGGAGCAGCGACATAGCTTCGTGCAATTCCAGGTCCTACCCTCCATGTTTGTTTGTTACCGCTTTGATCTTGTTGGTCTACGACTAATTTTCCGTTTGAAAGCGCATGCCAATCCTTGGGAAGGATAAAACTGGTGGGGCCGGGAATGGATAGATTTTCTTTAGAAACAAAAGATCCCGAATCTGCAATAGCTACCGGATACCATAACGTGACCCAACTGGCATAACTCAAATGTTCTCGTTGGAGCACCTGACCTTGCTCTGCAATGAATTCATATTCGAAGGTGACAGTGACTTCGGCGACACCTTCTGAGAACGACTTGAAATCAATCACATACAGGGTGCCTACTCTCTCTGTATCTGGATGAGCTTGTTCAGATAGTTGTGCTTTCTCACCCAGTGCATTGGATGCTTCTATGTTTGTCATCTTCATGCTTGCCTCTCTGTTGTTAAGCATGAGCACTGGACCTTTGGATGAGTTGGCATCTGTCTTCAAAATCATCGTGCCGTTATAGGTAGGCTGTTTTTTCGTCAGGTCTATTGTTATGTCTAATTGGGTGGCTTCCCATATGGCTCGTTTCTTAAGATCGTCAACGGTTAATGATTGAGCACAGAGACTATTTTCTATTGTCATGAGAAGGATGAAAATGACGATAGGAAATTTGAAAAGGATGCTGAGCTTGGATTTCATAGGACAGTTCCGATCAGGTTGGTTGGTTCGCTTTGCAACATCCTACGCCTTGAAGAAGTACTCCACGACATCACCATCCTGGATGGCGTACTCCTTGCCCTCGGTTCGTAGCTGCCCGAGATGATGAAGTTGCTGGAAACTGCCATGCTCGCGGACCTGCTCGTACGTCGCTACATGGGCTCGGATGAATCCCCGTTCCATGTCGGTATGAATCTGGCCGGCTGCTTGGGGCGCGAGGGTACCCGAGGGGACCTCCCAGGCCCGCAATTTCCGATTTGCCAGGGTATAGAAGCGGACCATACCGAGGAGTCTAAAGGAGGCCTCGATGACTCGGTCGAGACCGGTGGCGTCGAGCCCGAGATCTTGCATGAACTCGAGACGCTCGTCGGGCTCGAGCTGCATCAGCTCCCACTCGATCTTGGCCGAGACAGGCACGACGACGGCCTCTTCGCCGGCGCCGGACCAGGGGCCCAGCTGCCTCAAAGCCTCCATCGCGGGTGACTCGTTCGCACCTAGCTCTTGTGCACCTAACTCTTGCTCTGCCACATTGGCGACAAACAGCATCGGCTTTCCGGTAAGAAGACCGAGGGCCTTCATCTCCCGCAGGGCCTCACGATCGGGTCGGAGGCTCCGCAGGGGGATCCCCTCCTTCAGCAGCTCCTCGTAGTGCTCGAGCCGCTCTCTCTCAGCCGTGTGTGCCCTGGGGTTGGTTTGCCACTCCTTGCGTCGCTTCTCGAGCCCCTTGCGGAGGATCTCCAGATCGGCCAGCAGCAGCTCCGTTCCCACGATCTCCGCGTCGCGCACCGCATCGACGGTGGCGAACACGTGTGCCACCTCGGTGCCGCTGAAACAACGCACCACGTGGGCTATGGCATCGACTTGGCGAATGGCGCCCAGGAACTTGTTGCCGAGGCCCTCGCCCCTGCTGGCTCCTTCGACCAGACCGGCGATGTCGATGAACTCGATGTGGGCGGGAAGACACTCGTCAGGCTCGACGACCTTTCGCAGCTCTTCGAGCCGCGGATCCGGGACTGCGACCACGCCCAGATTGCTGTCGATGGTGGTAAACGGGTAGTTGGAAACCTCGGCCTGTCCGGCTGCGAGAGCGTTGAACAGGCTGGACTTTCCGACGTTGGGCAGACCTACGATCCCGACGGCCAGCATTTAGCCTGAACTTCTCACAAGCCTTCTACTACAAGGCCGGAAATGCCTCAAGCTACTACGTTTTCCTTCTGCGACCCAGCTTGTCGCTGGGTGCCCGCTCCTCGACGTACTGCAAGTACGCCTGCGGGGGATAAATTTGTCAAGCCTGACCATCGCCCTGCGGTCGACGGTGCCCTCTTCTGTCATTTGCGGCCTTTCGTAACGAAGTTTGTGAGAAGTTCAGGCTCTACGCCATTCTAGCGCGAGATGCTCTTGTCGATGTGCGCGGTGTCGTGCCAGCGCTACCAAAGAGCACGGATGTCGTACTGATGGATGGCTTCGTCCGGCGTGAGGATTGCCAAACCAAGGACGATGGCCTGTGAGACCAAAATCCGGTCGAACGGATCCTTATGGAGGTTGGGAAGACGAGCTAACTGGAGCGTGGATTCCTCATCCACCGGTAGCGCGTCTATGCCGATGTGGTGAAGTTGGTGAGAATGTCAGGCTAGCCTGCCCAGATCAGCCTTACATCGTAGTGCTCGAGCTGTCGATCGGCGGTGAGAAGCGACAGCCTCTCGATCTGCGCCTGAGCGATGAGCAGACGGTCGAACGGATCACGGTGATGGGGGGGCAAGGTCGCCACCTGCAGCGCATGGCTGTGGTCGATCGGCAGCCCCCGCACGCCGCTGCTGGCCATCCTCGACGGCACGTAGTTTCCCGGTGGCACGGGCAGCAGCAGCTTGCCGAGGGCGAACTTGATGGCAATCTCCCAGGAGCTGGCTGCCGAAAGCAGCAGCTCGGATTCGGGCTCCTCGATGACCTCGAGGGCCGAGGCCGACAGGCGTTCGGGAGTCGCCTGCATCCAGAGCCAGCACTGGGTGTCGAGTAGGATCCTCAAGACTCGAACTCATCGAGAATGGCATCCGGCAGTGGAGCATCGAAGTCGTTCGCTATCTGAACCAGGTCGCGGTCTCTGCCAAGCTGTCGCGAGACGGGTGCCTCGATCGGCACCAGGCGAGCCACCGGCTTTCCACTCTTCGCGATGACGATCTCCTCGCCGGCGGCAACCCGCCGCAGCAGACGTGAGAGATGCGTTTTCGCCTCGTGAACGCCGACCTCTGTCATATCGCAATAATAAACTAAGTTGTTAGCTAAGTCAACTAAGTAAGGTAAGCATCATGGTTTGGGACACCGCCTTGGCCTTGTCTGGATGAAACGAGTAGCCTTGCTGCACGAATCGTGGGCAATCGGATGGCGACGGCCGAGTTCCTGGTCGATGCCAATGGGGTGCTGTTAATGTATTCGAGAGTCAAAAGATGGACTACGACAAGACACGAGAGGTCCTGGCGGCGCTCGAGCGCGAAGGGGTCTGCAGATTCAGGTCGGTTGAAGAGATGGAGGGCAGGCCAACTTCGCGGCATTTCACGCCCGAAAGCAGGCGTCAGAGCTGTAGCCCTGAAACTTTGGAGAAGATCACGATGAAAATCTCACTAAGGGTCCTTGCGATTCTGATCGTTGTCGGTGGTTTTTTTGGCGGCGGGTGCGCGCCGCGAGAGGACAGTCAGACCGCCACTGAGAACCCCAGCGTTGAGGGCCCCGCCGAGGAACCGCCGATCGAAGAGATCGTCTTGGATGACGAGGCCTGGAACGCGGCTCTGCTGGAGCACCGAGAAGAGATCGACGAAGAATTCAGGACCTCGAGCGCCTCGCCGATGGCGGGTGCCCAGTACCTGAAATCCGAGCCGGCCGAGCAGGTCTTCCTGACCCGCCAGGAAAAGACCTTCGAGCTTGCCTATTCGACCCAGCCGGGGGCTGAGCTCGAGCTGGTCAAGCAGGGGGAGGCCTGGCACTGGAAGACGCTGGGACAGGAGGTCGTCTGCCGAGTCGAGGGAGAGGAAGTGGATGAGGGGTCAGCGCTCGAGGGTCTGGCGTTTTTCGACATCGACGGCTTTCATTTGAGCTTCTACCCGAGCGACGACAGGGTGACCTTCATCGTTTTCGACCCCGAGCGACCGGAGATGACATCGTTCGAGCACCTCCTCTATTTCCCGGCGGACAGAAACTACGCCGTCGATGCTGATCTTGTCGTGTTCTCGGAGCCGGAGGAGATCGAGATGCTCACCAGCCGCAATCTGAAAAAGACGTTCTATCGATATGCCACGATTGAGTTCGAGCTGGACGGCGAGGACTACGAGTTGAGCGCCTTCAAGAGCGAGCTCGAGGGTGAAGGTTCGAATGGTCTGTTCATCCCCTTCAAGGACGCCACGACCGGGAGTGAGACCTACGGCGCGGGTCGGTTTCTCGAAATTGAAGATCCGGCCAGTGATCAATTCGTGCTGGACTTCAATCGGAGCTTCAACCCGCTTTGTAACTATTCACCGGCCTACAACTGCGCTGTCCCACCGCGGGAAAATCATCTGGAAGCCGCCATTCGTGCCGGCGAGCTCACCTACCCGCATTGACACCCACCGGCACGCACTGACAGGAGCGCCGTTGCCGGCTCCGCTGGTTAGCTGGGCCGCTATCCGAGTAAGGAGAGTCCAATGGAACACGACAATTGGCAATGTCCAAAATGCCAGAACAAAGAATTTGAAACGGGCCAATTCGCCGCCACTGGCGGAGGTCTGTCGAAATTCTTCAATATTCAAAACAAGAGGTTCACGACCCTTACTTGCTCACGCTGCAGCTACACCGAGATCTATCGAACCGATACGAGTACCCTGAGCAACGTCCTGGATTTCTTCGGCAACTGACGAGAGCCAAGACCCAAGGCGCTGCCTAGGGAAACGGCCGATAAGGGCCTTCTCATGTATGGCGGTTTGGTTGATACTGTTTGACACAAATAATTTGACACAAATGGAGGATTCCTTTACACTCGGAGGGTGGCAAAGACCCGCAAGATCCAGGTAACGCTTGAGGAGTCTCAGTACGAGACGCTCGCGCGGATTGCTGAGCGTGATGGAAAGAAGCTGGCCGCCGTCGTGCGAGAGTCGATCGAGCGCTATTGCCTCGGTCCGGAGTCGAAGAAGGCCAAGCGGGAAGCCCTGAACGCGCTTCTCACCGTGTCGGAAGCGGCCCCCGAGGATTATGCTTCCTGGGAGAGTGAGTACGCCGCGCTCAAGACCGAGGTCAAGGACTCCAGAACCGGAACAGGAACCGAACGCTGAAGTGGACACCACCGGAACCTACTTCCTCGATGCCAACGTCTTGATGTACGCCGCCGGTTCGGCGCATCCCCTGAGGGAGCCCTGCCGCGAGGCGCTGACGAGGGCGGTCGATCAGGAGGTTAGCCTGATTACGGATGCCGAGGTGCTCCAGGAGATCCTGCATCGCTATTTCTCCATCGGCCGGCCAGAGAGCGCCCGGACGGTCCATCACTCGGCGATCAGTCTCTGCGATGAGGTTCTTCCGGTCGACGAGAGGCACACGACGAGGGCGCTCGCGCTACTCCTCGAGCACCGGACGCTTACCCCTCGCGATGCCATCCATGTGGCGACCATGGAATCCCGCGGGCTCGAGTTGCTGCTGTCGACCGATCGTGATTTCGACGATTTGAGCCAGGTCGAGCGGATCGCCCCGACCGCTTTTCTTCTCTAGCCCGAATGGCGTCTCTTGCCGCGATCATCCTTCGATGGGTTCGAAGCGGCCCTGAAAGAAGCGCAGCTTCTCGGGCTCGTAGACAAAGCGCAGGCCACGGATCTCGTCCCGACGCTCATAGAGCCGGATAATTCCGTCTGCCACGGCCCGCATGTGATCGCGGGTGTAGACGCGACGAGGAATGGTCAAACGCACCAGCTCTAGCGGCGGGCGGTAATTCTCGCCCGTGTTGGGATCGCGCCCCTTCGAGACGTTGCCCCGCTCCATGGCCCGCACACCCGTCTCCACATAAAGCTCGGCTGCCAGACGCTGTGACGGATACTCGTCCTGGTCGATATGGGGTAGAAACCGCTTGGCGTCCAGGAAGATCGCATGACTTCCGGGTGGCGTGACTATGGGCACGCCGGCGTCCAGGAGCATCTGACCAAGGGCTGCAGTTTGCCATACGCGGGCCCGGATGTAGCGGTCGTCGAGCATCTCTTCGACGCCCTGGGCGATCGCCGCCAGATCTCCTGCTGAGAGCCCGCCGTCGGTGATATTGCCCTCGTAGATTCGCAGCAGATGCTCGGATTTCTTGGCCCACTCGGCGTTGTCTTTGAAGGCCAGGAGACCGCCGATGTTGATCAGAAAGTCCTTCTTGCCGGAGACCGTGCAGCCGTCTCCGTAGAGCAGCATCTCGCGGAGGATGTCGCGGATCTTGGTCTTTTTATAGTTCGGATCTCGCTGCTGGATCATGAAAGCGTTCTCGGCCATCCGGGTGGCGTCGAAGAAGACCGGAATGTGAAGGTTGGAGCAGTATGCGTAGACCTGCCGCATGTTCTCCATTGAGACCGGCTGGCCGCCGGCCATATTCACCGAGTGTTCGAAGGATATGTAGGCGATCTTCTCAGCGCCATGCTCATCGACCAGGGCCTCTATCTTGGCCATGTCGATGTTGCCCTTCCAAGGGAAATCGCTCTCGGGGTCATGGGCCTCATCGACGATGACGTCGGCGAATACGCCGCCTGCGAGCTCTTGGTGGAGCTTGGTGGTGGTGAAGTACATGTTGCCGGGCACCAGCTGGCCGGGTTGGATCATGACTTCGGAGAGGATCTGTTCGGCAGCTCGACCTTGATGGGTAGGGATGATGAACTCGTAACCGGTGGCCTCTCGCAGGACCTCCACTAAGTGCAGGTATTCGTCGGAAGTAGTGGGGGTGGCGCGCGCCGCATCGAAGGCGGCCCACTGGTCGGTGCTCATGGCCGAGGTCCCGGAGTCGGTGAGCAGATCGACGGTGACATCTGCCGAGCGCAGGAGGAAAGTGTTATAGCCCGCCTCCGCGATGGCCTTGCGACGCTCCTCGCGGCCGAGGGTGGCGATTCGCTCAACGGTGTGGATGACAAAAGGATAGGTTTCGAACTCGTAGGGCTCGAGGTTGGCGTAGACCCAGCGATACCGCATTTCATCCCTCCAGATCCCCTCGGAAACGAGCTCCAGCGGAGGCACGGTATCTCGCTGCTGGTAGAGACGGATGATGGCGTCGGCCACCTGCTCGAGTTGGCGGGTCGTCATGGTGAGTCGGGGGATCTGAACCGGAACCTGATTGTCCCGACCTACCAGTCCATGGGCCAGGGCTCGAACTCCTGACATCTCGTAGAGCGCGGCCGAGAAGGCATCCTGCTGGAAATTCTTCAGATGCGGCAGAAACTCTTCGGCCAGGATGTAGGCGCCGTCGCAGCCCCGCTCTGCCGGCACCCCGGCGTCGCGCAGCCGGTCGTTGAAGTGCTCGGTCTGTTGCATGACCCACTGCACTTCTTCTTCCAGACACATCTCCTCGAGACCGCGGGCGAAGACCTCCATGGTCCTGCCTGCCATTCCGCCGTAGGTGTGCAGACCCTCGTAGACCACCACTTCGTTCATGAAATGCTCGTTGTCTTCTGGGTTGTCAGTGGCCAGCAGACCCCCGGTGGGACACTTGGGGTCCTGGGCCCCGTCGATCTGGAAGACGTGCGCGGTCTTGGCAATCTCCTTGACCAGAGCCGCGATGCTGCGAGCAGACATTCCCTCTTCGTGGCGTTGGATGTACCAGGCGTTCTCGATGATCCGGGAACCATCCAGCACCAGGCGCTTTCCGTGGCGATCTGCTAGCGCCCGGACGGCGCGGAGGTTCTCCAAGCTGAAGGGGTGCTGCCCGTCGCCGAATGCCTGGAGGCCCACGATGGCAACCCGGCCGCCCTCGAGGAGCTCCTCGAGTCGACCCAGATCTACGTTTCCTGTGAAGACCTCGGTCTGGTGATCCCGGATGTCGGGGACCTCCACGTTTCGAGGGGTCAAAACATCGATTCGGGTGCGAGCGTTGGAGGGCAAAAGGGAGCCTGCCGGCACCATGGTGGCGGTGACCAATTTGACGCACCCGAGCACGTTGTGGGTCGGACAGACATAGCTGTGTCCGAGGACCTCTTGTACCGCTTTTTCGAGGTGCTCGAAGTTTCGGGCCCCGGCGTAGGATTCGTCCCCTATGAGCTGCCCCGACAACTGCTCCTGGGTCATGGCACTCGTGCCGAGCGAGCACATGTCGAATGCGACCTGGGAGGGGGTCAGATTGAAGACGTTGAAATAGGCCTGGGCTAGGTACTTCTTGCGTTCTTCGAGGGTGGGGAAGGAGATCGGGCGGATGGTCTTGATTTTGTGCGGTTCGTGGGCGAGTCTGGCAATCATGAGATCTACCTCCTACGAACGTCACTGGACGAGGCGGTCGCCAGGAGAGCGGTAACGTTCGTTTCTGAAATGAAGGGCGGACCGGAATCCGGCCGCTCGAGTAGTCTGTGCTACCCAACGGGACCGGAAACCCGCCGGGTCAGCAGGTGAATTTTAGCACGTAGGAACGGTGCGGTGGCGGACTTATTGAAGGTGTACACGTATTAGTGTACACTCTCGTAGTGAAGAGGAGGGATCTCGAGAGTGCTCTGAGAAAGCTCGGGTGGAATTTGTTGCGACATGGTGGAAAGCATGATGTATGGACCGATGGTGAAAAATCAGAAGCGATTCCCCGGCATTCCGAGATCAGTGAACGACTGGCCAGAGAAATTCTGAAACGAGCAAGGAGAAAGCCCTGAAGATGCGATTTTCTGGGAAGGTAATTCGAGACAAGTCCTTCTGGCTGGCTGAGGTGCCGGTCTTCGAGGCCATGACGCAGGGTCGCACCCGGCGGGAAGCGCTGGAAATGATCGAGGACTGGTTCGCCACGATGGTGGATGTTCCCGGGTTCGCGGTTACGGTCGATCTTACGGGACCACAACAGTTCGAGGTCAGCAGCTCGGACCTTCGAAGCATGATCAGTTTGTTACTTCGACGGCAGCGGCAAAGAAGCGGACTGTCCCTGGCCGAGGCCGCGGAGCGACTCGGTGCCAAATCACGCAACACCTATGCACGCTACGAGCGCGGGGAGTCTTTGCCGACGATCGAGAAGCTCGACCAATTGCTACAGGCAGTGTCGGCAGACCGGGATCTCGTCGTGGATCAAAGCGGCGGGTGATAGGACTGATGTCTTGGGCGGGCCGGAAGGTAGTCGGGCCGGAACTGACAACTCGACAACCCGGGTAATGATCTTCGGGACCGTGCCGGAGAAAAAAAAGCCCCGCGGGAGCGGGGCGGATTTGCAGCTATGAGAGTGGTCTAGCTACAAAAAAGGGGTAGCAGGAGGGATCTCTGCTGGTTGAGTCTCTCTTCGTCCTGTTTCGTTACAGTCTCCTCGAAGACGGCCTGACGTCGGATCGCTCGCGGGAGCGTTGATAGACTGCGATCTCCGTGAGTGAAGAACGCGCGCCACTCCTCATCGTTGCCCTCGACGGCGGCGACCCGGAACGGATCCTGGCTTGGGCGAAAGACGGAGACCTACCGGTCCTCGCATCGATTCTCGAGCGGGGCACCGCTGCCGGGATCTACGGCCCGGAGTCGGTGAGCGTGCACGGCACCTGGACGACGTTGTTCACGGGTCTCTCGCTCGCCGAGCACGGCGGCTACGCTCGGCGTTCGCTGCGACCGGGAACCTACGAACTAGAGCCCGCGCCGGTGGGGGGGGAGGCGACGACACCCTTCTGGGCGCGGTTGGATGAGCCGCGGCATGAGATCCTTGTAATCGATGCTCCAGAGACCCGCCCGATTCCAGGTCTAAACGGTCGACAACTGGCCGACTGGGGCATTCACAGTGCGAAGCATCCGGTTACCGAGCCACCGGAGCTGATGGATCAGGTCCGCCGATTGGTCGGTCGACCGATTAAGACCAACGAGAGGCAGCGTGGTGGGCGATGGCGTGATCGCTACGTGCTGCCTCAGATCTTGCGACGGGTGGAACGCAAAGGGCGACTCTGCCGTGCTCTGCTGGCCGATCGCCCGGCTCGCATCGTCGTGGTCGGATTCGGAGACACCCACGCCGCCGGCCATCGGTACGGAAAGTACGAAACCAACGACGACCCAATGGCTGAAGCGCTCAGCCGCGTGTATCAAGCCATCGACGATGAGTTGGGACGGCTCATCGACCAGTTCGATGCCTCACCCAATGTATTCGTGCTGGCCGACAGCGGCATTCGTGATGGACAGCCGCTCGGGACGTTGATGGACGATCTGTGCCGCGGTCTCGGATACAAGACGTCACAAGAGCCAGCCCAGTCCCGCACGCTTCAGTCCCGAATAGCTACGGCGCTGACACCCATTCTCTCGATCCGCAACCGAACCGCTCTGCGCGAGGCGAGGTTTCTGTCGAACACCGAATGGAGCAAGACATCGGTCTTCGCGATACCCAGCACCTACACCGGCTACCTACGCGTCAACCTGGCCGGGCGCGAGCCTGAGGGAATCGTCGCGCCCGGCGCCGAGTACGATGCTGTTCTCGATCGACTCACCTCTGATCTGGCACTCCTCGAGGACGCCTCCACGGGCGCTCCAGTCGTGGAGAAGGTGACACGAACGACCGATGTGTTTGGTCAAGATCCGCCGACGAAGCTACCAGATCTGTTCGTTGACTTTAGACCCTGCTCGCTGCCGCAGCGAATCGTTCACCCGCGTGGGGGTTTTACGCGAGAGCGCGGAGGCGATCTGCGCGACAACCACCACTCGCGTCGGGGCTTGATTCTGGCGGCCGGCCAGGGCATCGCGCGGCAAGGACACGTAGGCGATCTTTCGCCTTGCGAGATCGAGCCGCTCTTTCGTGCCGTGGCCGGCGCGAAGGTCGCCGCCGACACCCGCCGTCGCGGCATCGAGGCGTTTCTCACCTGAGTACGGACGGGATGCGCTACCGCACGCTGGGGAGGACCGGGCTCGAGGCGTCGGCCATCGGCTTGGGGACGAATCGACTGGCCGAGTCGACGGATCGTCGAGAAGCGCGCGCGACGTTCGAGCTTGCAATCGATCGTGGCGTCAACATCATCGATCTGGCCGACTGCTACGGTCACGGCGAGACAGAACGCCTCGTGGGCCGCTGGATCCAGCGATATCGAAACGACGTCATCCTGTGCTCGAAAGTCGGCTACCGACCATCTCTCTCGGTGCGCCTCGATCGCTGGGTGGACCCGATTCGGCGCTGGAGACGAAGCAGCCCTCGACGCGCGTCGTCGGGCGGGCGAGCGCGTCCGAGTGGAAACTTCGCACCGCGCACGCTCGTGACCGGCATTGCGGGCTCGCTACGCCGGCTCGGCACGGATCGGCTAGACGTTTTCTTCCTCCACAGCCCACCACCGGAAGTGGTGGCCGATGAAGTGGTGTTCGCAGCGCTCGAAGCCGAGAAGCGGGCGGGCCGCATCCTCCACTACGGCGTTTCATTTCCAGGGAGCGCGACCACGGAGGACGTGCTGGCGTGCCTGCGGCACCCTGGTGTCTCGATCGTTCAGCTTCGCGTGAACTGCAGCTCTAGCGTCGACCTCGAGCGAATCACCGCAGCCTCGACGACGTCGGGGGTGGCGATCGTCGCGCGCGAGCCGTTTCAGAAAGGGCGATTGCTCCCGGGCGACACGACCACAGACCCTTCGTCGTCCTCGCGCACTGCCGCTCAGACCATGCTCCGTGCAGTCCTCCAGCGACCGGGTGTCGACATCGTCCTCGTCGGCACGACTCGACGCTCACACCTCGAGGAGAACCTCGCGGCCCTCGAAGCAAGCCCGCTCACCGAGCATGAAATGTCCGAGCTTTGGGCCCACGCTACGGTGGTCTGAGAATCAGCGTCCCAAAACGCTCGAAATCCATCAGGGCTCCGGACACTGGCGACCCACCACCAGCGAGATAGACTGAATCTTGTCGCGAAAGGGTTGATGGCGAAGCCGCAATGAAGTTTCTGCTCGAGACTCCAAGTCGATTCAAGTGGACACTGAGCCTGTATCCGCCACTCTGGGGTACAGGCATCTGGGTCAGCCACGTATCCGAGGATTTTCGGGAGGTCATCGTGACCATGGCATCCCGTTTCTACAACCGCAACGCCTTCGGTGGTCATTTCGGAGGCAGTCTGGCGGCGATGACGGACCCCTTCCTGACTCTGATGCTGATGAAGGTGCTGGGGCCAGATTATCGGGCTATCGATGCCGAAACTCACATCCGGTTCTTGGACCAGGCCCAGGGTAGGGTCACTGCGCGCTTCAGTCTGGATGACGAAACGCTGGCGGCGATTCGAGCCGCCACGGCCAGCGGTGACAAGTATTTTGCCGAGTTTCAGATCGACGTCACCAACGAGGCGGGAACGGTAGTAGTCCAGGTCGACAAGACGATCTATGTTCGTCTCAGACGAGAGCTGAGACCGGCAACGCCTGGCTAGACGCGCCGGAACTCGGAGAACTCGAAGTGTTGCTCCTGGCCGCCCGGGGTCGTGTGGATCTCCGATTGGTTGCCTTCGAGCTCGAGACCGTCGCCGAGCTCCCGGGCCAGCGTTTCTGCCGAGTACCGACAGATCGGCAGGCCGCTGCAGCGGCGAGGTCCCCGCGGCGAAAACGTTGCGATGATCACCTTGCCGCCCGCGGGCACCGCCTCGAGAAGCGCCCTTTTGTAGCCGGCGCGGCCCTCCTCGGTAATGAGAAAGTGAAAGACCGCGCGGTCGTGCCACAGGTTGTAGTGGCGAGTGGGGCGGAATTTGGTGACGTCCGCTTCGAGCCAAGTCACCCTATCGGCCTGACTGCCGAGACGCTCTCGGGATCGCTTCAGAGCGCCTCCTGAAAGATCGAGCACCGTGAGATCCTGATAACCCCGCTCGAGCAGCAGATCCACCAATCTGGAGTCGCCACCCCCCACGTCGAGAACACCCGCGCTCGGGTCCGGAGCGAAGCGTTCGACCCACTCCAGCGATCGGTCGGGTCGAGTTTGGAACCAACCGTGCGAATGGGAAGACTGAGTGGAGTAGACCTCCTCCCAGTGAGATTTGCGATCCACGGTACCGAGCCATCGTTGCAACCGCTTACCGACCAGCGCTAGCCACGTGGGGCGGTCTAATTCGTTTTGAATCGTCATGTTGGCCCGGTCTCCTCGGAGACTGTTTCGCTGGGCTGGATGACGGTGGAGGGCTGACGGAAAAAACGCTCGGCTACTCGAGACGGATCGCCGACGATCTCCGACGGCCGCTCCAGTGCCAGCCAATCGGCCGGCAGATGATTCTTGTAGGGTGCCATCAGAAAACGCTCATCAAAAAGAGCGATGACGCCGGTGTCAGTTTCTGAGCGGATCAGCCGGCCGGCAGCCTGTACGACTCGAGTCATGCCGGGGATTACAAAGGAGTATTCAAAGCCGCGCTCGAAGCGGTCGTCGTAGTAGCGCTTGAGTAGCTCCTGATCGAGGCTCACGGCTGGCAGACAGGGGCCAACAACGGCAACGGCTTTGAGCATGTCTCCGGGGTAATCGACGCCTTCGGCAAAGACACCGCCGGCGACCGCCATCAACAAGACATCCCCCATCAGTGCCGAACGCAGTATCTGCAGGATCTCCTCACGTTCCTGGTCGCTTCCTGAAGGTCTCTGGATGAGGATCCGTTTGCGCTTCACATCGAGCTGTCTGGCGACTTCGTCGAGGAATTTGTAGCTTGGAAACAGAGCCAGACAGTTGCCCGGAACCTGCTCGGCAAACGAGGCCAGGCGTTTGGCGATCCGAGGGTAGTTCTCAGGGCGCTTGCGCCAGACTGTGGCGACCGACGGATCGATAACGACGCCCCTGTTCTCAGCCGGGAAGGGGCTGGGTAGGCTCATGGTTGTGAGTCGTTCGGCATCGAAGCCGAGGAGATCACGGTAGAACTCGGTCGGGGACAGCGTAGCCGAAAGCCCGATGGTCGAGTGGGTGCGGTTGATCACCCGTCCCAGTAACCGGCTCGGGTCCTTACAGAAGATGCGCAGGCTCGATGTGGCTGAGGTCCGTTGGGCGCAATGGCTGAAGGCCTCGCCATCGGTCTCGGAGAGCGATAGCCCATCCATGAATCGCAGATAGGTGAAGTAGAGGTCGACAAATGCATCTTCGGCACGAAACGAGGAGGTGTCACGCCGATACTCGAGATAGTCGATAAAGATCTCGTCGAAATGAGCTCGGAAGGCCCAGAGATCGTCCTCGGGCATCAGGGTCTCGACGGCCTCGACCTGACCGGCCTCCTCTTCCAGCGCCACGGCTACGGTCTCCTCGATCAGACGTTGGAGATCGGCGCAGAGCTCTATGGCCTTCTTGTGGACCGGGTCTCGGCCCTTGGCCATGAACTCAGCTGCTGAAGCGAGCTGACGGGTTGTCAGCTCGGGGCTGTAGTAACCGCGCCCGCGGCCGACCAGGTTATGGATCTCATCGATGATCAGGATGACATCGCGAAGATCGCTGTCTTCGCTGAAATCGCTCAATGAGACATAGGGTTCGAAGGCATAGTTGTAGTCGCAGACAACCACCTGACCCTGCCGGCTGAGCTCCAGACTGACCTCGAAGGGGCAGATCTCATGCTCTCGAGCGGCCTCATAGATTCGATCGGGCAGCAGGGTGGAGAAATCGTCCATCAGACGCGGCATCAGGCCGGAGCTTTGCAGCTTGGAGTAGTAATCCCTGGCATAGGGGCAGTACTCCTCGTGGCAGAGGACCTGATCGTTGGCACACATCTTCGATTTGGCCCGCAGCTGCAGAGAGTGGAAGTTGTCTTCCTGATTGAGCATCATCAGAACCTTGATCGCCATCTCCTGCTGCAGGGTCTTTGCGGTCAGGACAAATACCCGTTTGTCGTTCGCCAAGGCATAGCGGAGCGTCGGGAGAATGGCGGCCACGGTCTTGCCGATGCCAGTTGGAGCTTCGACAAAGAGATGGCTTCGATCCTCTAGACACTGTTCGACCGCTTCGACGATCTCTTGCTGACCAGGTCGAAGCTCGGCATGAGGAAATGAAAGACGGGTAGCCGTGGAACGTCGAGTGGCGGCGGCGGCCTGGCTGGTCTCGAACTCTCGAATCAGGGCGTTGAGCCGCTTCCGGACGGCGGTTTCGAGCGGGGCTTTCTTGTACTCGAGCAGCTCGTGGTCGATCTCTTCGCTGCCGATCTCGATCCAGACCAACTCGACACGCACCTTCCCTTCACCCGCCTTGGTCAACATCCAGGCGTAGAACAGAGCCTGCTTGGCATAGATTTCGCGCAGCATCGTCGAGGGAGTGGATCCCCGGCGGATCGATTTGATCTCCTCGACAACGACGGTGCCATCGTCGTCTCGACGCAGACCGTCGATGCGCCCCTGGATTGTCACCTGCCAACCCCGGTGCACAAATTCGGCCGAGACCGAGACTTCTCGTTGGTAGGTGGAATCCTCTGCCAGTGTTTTCTCCTGATAGCGGCTATGGATCGCCTGGCCGAGCCATTTGCGCTCGTGTCCGCCCCGGTTCGCAAAACCGAGGTGACGCGTCAGGCTCGAATCGATGAGGTCGCCGACGGATAGCCCCAGGCTGCGGGTGTCCAGATCGAAGCGCACGGTCATGACCGGGAAGTATAAGCGGTGAACCACGCTGCACGGTGACAGCGACCTCCCCGCAATCCATTCCCTTGGATCGAAACCATTTTGGTCGTGTGTCCCCCTCGATTCAATCGATTGAAGAAGATGTCCTGTCACAGCCTGTTTTGTTTGCTATGCTCTCCGGTGCCCATGCCGACGAACGGTTCACCTCCCAAGTCAATCATCGACTTTCCGCAGATGCCCAAGCTGCCGAATTTGCCTGCGGGCGTTGTTCGTCTGCTGATCATCGGCATCCTCGTGGTGATCGTTCTTACCGGTTCGATCTACACGGTGCAGCCCGAGGAGGTTGCGGTGGTGATCCGTCTGGGGCGAGTTACCGGAACGACCGGGCCGGGTCTGCATTTCAAGATCCCGATGGGTGTCGACAAAGTAATCAAGGTCCCGGTTCAAAGGCAGCTCAAGCAGGAGTTCGGATTCGAGACCCTGGAGCCGGGTGTTCGTAGCCAGTTCACCAACCGCGGACACGAGGGTGAATCCAACATGCTCACCGGCGACCTCAACGCGGTGGTAGTGGAGTGGGTAGTCCAGTACCGTGTTGTCGATCCCTACAACTACATATTCAGGGTACGAAACGTTACCGAGACCTTTCGCGACATGAGCGAAGCGGTAATGCGAAAAGTCGTTGGCGATCGGACGGTCAACGAGGTTCTGACCGTGGGCCGGCAAGAGATCGAGGATCTCGTAATGCTGAATCTGCAGCTCCTGAACGATCAATACGAAACCGGTATTCGGGTCGATCAGGTCGTGCTGCAAGACGTGAACCCGCCCGATCCGGTCAGACCTTCGTTTAACGAGGTCAACCAGGCCGAGCAGGAGCGCGAGCGTCTGATCAACGAGGCGCAGTCGGAGTACAACAAGGTCATTCCGCGGTCCGAAGGTGTGGCACTTCAGACCGTTCAACAAGCCGAAGGCTATGCGCTCGACCGAGTCAATCGCTCTGAAGGTGACGCGGCTCGCTTTTCTGCGATCTACTCTGAGTATCGCAAGGCGCCCGAGGTTACCCGGACGCGGATTTACCTGGAGTCCATGGACCGACTACTCAATCAGGCCGGCAAGAAGATCGTAATAGACGACAAAGTGGAAGGCCTTCTGCCGCTGATGAACCTACAACAGCTTCCCGGCCAGGGGGCGAGCCAATGAGTCGAGCCATGGGTATCGTAGCGCTGGTCGTGATCGCGGTGGTCGGTCTGAACGCAGCGTTTGTGGTCAACGAGTGGGAGCAGGTCATTCTGACGCAGTTCGGTCAGCCGGTAGGCGATCCGATCAACACTCCGGGGCTCAAATTCAAGGTACCGTTTGTCCAGAAAGTACATCGTTTTGACAAGCGGTTTCTGGAGTGGGATGGCGATGTTGCGGAGCTACCCACCAGAGACAAGGTTTTTATCGAGGTCGATACCTATGCGCGCTGGCGCATCGCTGACCCGCTGTTGTTTTTCCAACGTCTTCGCGACGAACGGGGCGCCCAGTCGAGACTCGACGACATTCTCGACGGCGAGGTCCGCAAAGCCATCGCCAACCACCAGCTGATCGAGGTCATCCGGTCGTCCAACCGGGTCCCCGAGGAGGATGAGTCGACCCCAGGTGTGGCCGGAGAGTTTGCTGAGATCAAGATCGGACGCGAGGCGATCCGAGAAGAGGTCCTGGTGGCCGGCAGGGCCAGAACCGCCGATCTTGGTATCGAGGTTCTCGATGTACAGTTCAAGCGCATCAACTACAGCGCGCAGGTGTTGAACGACGTCCACGCCCGAATGATCGCAGAACGCCAACGGATCGCCGATCGTTTCCGGTCCGAGGGGCAGGGCGAGAGAGCCAAGATTCTCGGCGACATGGAACGTGACCTTCAGAAGATCACATCCGAGGCCTATCGAGAGGCCGAAGAGATTCGGGGTCGTGCGGATGCCGAGGCTACCGAGATCTATGCAAGGGCCTACAACCAGAATGCCGAGTCCCGTAAGTTCTACGAATTTCTCAAGACCATGGAGACCTTCGAGAGTACGGTCGATCTCGACACCTGGCTACTTCTGTCAACCGACGGTGACTTCTATCGATACTTGAAGTCGAGCGGTTGAGATCCACTGTTCACGGCCCCTCGTTACTCCTTTCATAGCGTAAGGCGATGAATCGGAGATACGCTCACAGAGCGATGAGTGAACTCTCCCGATCTCGGTACGCAGCCGAACGGGCCGATCGAGGTCCGCGAACACCCTCGTCAGCTCTAGCAGCGCGGCTGGCAAGGCTTGGCCTGGCGATCGCGCTCGGCTTGTTTTCAGGTATTGGGTTCTCTGGTATCGGGGTCTCGAGTCTCGAGGCGACCGAGCTCGCCCAGGTTCTCAGCGCGCCGGTCGAGTTGGCGCGCAAAGCGGCTCCGGCTCTCGGTGTCCATGTCGTCGATGTTGCTACAGGAGAGTCGGTGTATGAGTTCGAGGCGGACGAGGCACGGATTCTCGCCTCCAACACCAAGCTTTTCACCACCGCGACGGCTCTCGACACTCTTGGCCCCGGTTATTTCTTCGAGACCAACGTCATGATGCGGGGCCGACTTCACGGCGATGTCCTCGAAGGTGATCTCGCGGTCATCGGCGGCGGCGACCCCAATATCTCGGGTAGGCATTTCGAGGGGGATTCTCTGGCCGTGATGCGGGAATGGGCCGTCGAGCTCGAGAAACTGGGGGTCCGGCGGGTGGCTGGAGACGTCTATCTGGTCAACGGGCTCTTCGAGCCACCGCAGGTGCATCCCGATTGGCCCAAGAACCAATTGAACCGTTGGTATGAGGCTCCGGTCGACGCGCTGTCGTTCAACGACAACAGCGTGTTGGTTCGAGTATGGCCTGGACGTCTGGGAGGCCAACCCGCACGGGTCGAGCTGATCCCCGATCTACCTATCTTCGAGGTTCGCAATACGGCCAAGACGACCAATTCGTCCAAGCAACACAAGGTGATCATCGATCGAGTCAATGGCAGCAATATTCTTACGGTCTCGGGATCGGTCTTCCGGCACGCAGCACCGGTCGAGTCGTGGGTCGCTGTGGCCGACCCGTTGCTGTATTTTGGAGCAGCCTTGCATAAGGCCTTCTCGGAGGCCGGCGTCGAGCTGACCGGACGGATGCTGGTCACGTCGACCCTGCCGGTCTCTGAATGGCAGTGGGCTGCTGGTTATCGCACCGACTTGATGACCACCGCCGAGATCATCAACAAGCGGAGCCAGAATTTCTTTGCCGAGAGTTTGCTCAAACTGATGGGAGCCAAACTCTGCGGCGAGGGTAGCTGGGAGTCCGGCCGCAGGGTCGTCAGCGAGTTTCTGACCGAGGTCGGAATCGAACCGGGTAGCTATTCGCTGTCCGACGGCTCGGGAATGAGTCGGGGAAATCGCTTTAGCCCCCGCCAAGTTACCCAGCTTCTGACCTACATGTACTTTCACCCTCGCGGGCGTGACTTTCTCTTGACCCTGCCATACAGTGGGGAGTTGGGGCTAAAGTGGGAAAAACGACTTGCAGACGAGCCGTACCGAGGCAACGTCTTCGCGAAGACGGGCTCGTTGACGGGTGTCTCGACTCTTTCGGGCTATGCCAAGGCCGAGTCGGGAAAGATCTACGCTTTTTCCATTCTCTGCAATCGCAGCCGCAGCAACTGGCAGGCACGCAAGGCCCAGGACGCCATCGTCCGCGCCCTGATCGACCACGGCTAGTTGGCCCGCAGGTTGAGCCAGCCATGAGGCAAAGTTGGTGAGAAGGCCGGGCCAGCGTTGGGCAAACCTGGTGCGAGGGTCCGACTAGATGGCTGACCAGCCGGGTCCGGTGGATTACACCCGCCTTTTGAAGCGGGTCGAGAATCTGATCGGCAACCTCGAGCCGACCGGCGACGTCACCGCCACCGTTCAGCAGGTGATCGAATCGATCCTCGAACACCTTCCAACCGAGTTGGGCATCGTCGGAGGTCGACTGTATCGCCGCATCGACGATGTCTATGTTCTCGTCGATACCTTTGGCAAGGCCAAGCCGGTGCCGACGGGGCTCGAGATACCGCTGTCCTACCCACCGATCGATCTACTCCTCGATATGAGGACGCTCTATATGGATAGCGACGATCCAGAGCTGGATCGAGATCTGGAATCGCGCCTGGGAGTGGAGAAGTTTGCCGCCATCGAGGTCGGAGACAAGGAGTTCTTGCTCGCTTTCGATGTGGCTCCCGGGCATGACCGGGAGGCCATTCTCTATTCGTTGAGCATCCTGAGATTTGGCATCAACCAGACCATCCGACAGGGGCGAATGGAAGATGTCTTTCGGCAGGCAAGAAGAATCCAGGAATCGATCGTGCCCCGGCGCATCCCCAGTTATGGCACGTACGACATCTTCGGACGCACCGTATCCATGGAGAGTGTCGGCGGCGATCACTACGACTACATTCCGATCACCGACAAGATTCTCGGTATTGCTATCGCCGACGTGTCGGGCCACGGACTCCCAGCAGCGCTATTGGTTCGCGATATCTATATGGGTCTGAGAATGGGGTTGTCGCGGGATTACAAGATTATTCGGACCGTGGAGAGGCTCAACTCGATCATCCACAAAAGTACCCTCACCAGTCGCTTTGTCTCCATGTTCTATGGCGAGCTGGAGCTGACTGGCAACTTCATCTACGTCAACGCCGGCCATCCCGCACCCTTCCTATTGAAAGCCGACGGTTCGATCCGCTATCTCACCGAGGGAGGCGCCGTGATCGGCCCTTTCGCGCAGGCCACCTACGAACGGGGCCTGGTGCGGCTCGAGCCCGGCGACCTGTTGGTGCTCTACACGGATGGCATCGTCGAAGCGACGCGAATCGATGAGTCGGGAACGCCGGTCGAGTTTGGCCCCGAACGTCTTCAGGCGACGGCGGCCTTGAACCGGCACCGCAGTGCCGAAGAGGTTGTCGAGTCGATCTTCGATGCGGTCACAGAGTTTACCGAGGGTGAGCCACCCGAGGACGATCGCACTCTGGTCGTGGTCCGCTATCCCTCTTGACGCTCCACCCACTCGAGACTTTGACGGAGTTTGACGATCGAGTTGGCAGGATAGACGCCCGAGCGCAGTTGCACACCCGGGTAGAGCTGGGTTCTGGCTCCGATCACGACGCCTGGATGAAGAACACAATTACATCCCGTCAGAACTCCATCTCCCAGCACCCCGCCCAGCTTGCGCCGCTTGGTGTCGATGTGACCGCCGTCGAAATGAATTTGAATCGGCTGCCCATCGTGGCGAAAATTCGAAACGATGGTGCCCGCACCCAAGTTGACACCGCAGCCGAGAATGGAGTCGCCGACATAGTTCAGATGGGGAGCTCTGGCGGTGTCGAGCAGGATCGAGTGCTTGACCTCGGTGTTGGCTCCGATGATGCACCCGTCGCCGATCCAGCAGCCATCACGGATAAAGGCTCCGGGCCGAATCTGGACATCCCGTCCGATCCGGACCGGCCCCTCCACAACGGCTCCCGGGTGGATCCGCGTCCCACGACCGATCATGATTCGATCGCCATAGACAGAGGAATCCGGGTCGAGTGCGATCTCGATACCGTCGGACGGCAGCGCCTCGAGCACGGCATCCAAAGTGTCTCCGAGCAGCGACCAGGGTGCTGTCGGGTCGTAGGTGCTAGCAAACTCTTGCGGCAAGCTGGAGAACAGAGCAGGTATCTGACTGGCGGTCACGGATCGATTATAGAGGGCTTGTGAGAAGGTCAGGTTAAGATCCGTCAAGCTTTGGGTGCGTACAGGACTCTGCCATCTTCGTTTTACCGTCGTCCCGCCGAGGTCGTGGCACCCGACCTGTTGGGGCGCTACATTGTGCGCCAAATCGACGGGGTACGGTTGGTGGCTCGTATCGTGGAGACCGAGGCCTATCTCGGGACCCGGGACCGGGCGAGTCATGCCTGGGGAGGGCGGCGTACGCAGCGGAGCGGGGTTCTCTACTCGACTCCGGGAACCGCGTACGTCTATCTCATCTATGGGATGTACAACTGCCTGAATGCGGTGACCGGGGACTCCAACGATGGAGATGCGGTGCTGATCCGGGCTGCTGAACCGCTACGAGGTGTTGCGACGATGCGCCTGAATCGAGCCTTGAAGCGCCCTCCAGATTGGCAGCCTCGACCTGGAGAGGTAGCCGGTGGTCCCGGCAAGCTCTGTCAGGCATTGTCGATCGATCGTGACGAAAACAACCGACTACTGACTCAGGGCAAGCTTCGTCTCACGGTTGGATCGCCAATCGAACAGGGGGCCGTGATTACGGGACCGCGGATCGGCATTGATTATGCCGGCGAGGCCAAAGAGTGGCCGCTGAGATTTGCGATCCGCGACAACCGACACGTGTCGAAGCCTTATCCCTGGTAGATCGGGGCCTTGGCAGATCAGGGCCTAGCTGTCGGTCTTTTTCTTTCTCTTGGCTGGCTCGCGCAGCTCGATATGCCCGGCTGCGAGTAGCTTCCAGAAAACCACCTGAGCCTCGAGCTGCGGCACCGGTGTGATCTTGAGAATGGTCTGGATATCGTAGCTGCCGTTGATGCGAGTAAAGATGAAGCCCTCTTGCGGTGACAGATCGAGAGAGTCGATATCCGCGGTGTCGGTGGTCAGGATGGGAATGGCCGTGATGTGAATGCCATCGTCACGGATGGCTTGTTGAATACTTTTCTCAGCCATGGTTACCAGTTGCTGCACCTTCGGACTGTTGGGGTCGAGACTCTTGGCGGCGTGTAGGTGACGAAGTGCCAGGTCGAACCTGCGAGCCTCGAGGTGCTGTTGTGCCACATCGAGAAGCGATTGCGGTCCAACATCACCCTGGGCGGGGGTGTCGTCTACGACTTCTACTTTCACCTGTCGCGGTTGGACGACCTTGAGTTTTCCCATCCGAATCTGGTCATAGAGGACGCGGCAAACATGGAACTCGCTCGAGTGGGTCTGTAACGCGATCTCTTGAATACTCCGATCGTCATCGACCATCTCGAGGATGTTGGACACACCTGGATCGGGCTGGTCGGCTCTGAGCTCGCCGATGGATACGGGAACGGCCTTCAAAGAAGGAATCTTACGCCGGATCTGTTTCCATTCATCGACTCGTCGATGGCCCTCCAATACGAGCCCGGTCACACTCAGCGCCAACTTGACCATGTGGTATCGCGGCAGCTCGTCGTCGACGAACTTGAACTCGGCCTCGCCCCAGGAGAAAAGCTCATAGATACTCTCTTCGGCTTTCAGCTTGAGCATTCGATTCAGATCTTCTTCCCCGATAGCACCGATTGTCAGCAGGATCTTGCCCAACAGCATCTTGTTGTCTTCTTGCATCTCCATGGCTTTGGCGAGGGTGAGCTCGTCGATAAAGCCGTGGCTGACAAGAAAGTGGCCGAGATACTCCTTGGGATCGCTTGCCGCCGAGGAGACAATCGTCCCCTCATCGAAGAAGATCCGTTTTTCGACCTTGCCGTTGTTCAGATACAGTGTGCCGGTCTTGCGGCCCTGCGATAGCCACTGTAGGAGCTCGGCGAGCTCCATGGTCTTGAGATTGCCTGTGATACCCATGATGACGGCTACTGTTCGATTATAGCCGCCAGTAGAGGAGGATTCCCACGCACTCGCAACACCTCGCCCGATCCCGAGCTGCTAGAAGAAGACCGGTGTAGTTTTGTCGTCCCGCTCGATGGTGTCGACGAACTGGATCAACCCACGACTCAGAGACATGAAAAGCGTCGACGTACGAACTCCACCGCCAAACAATCGCACACCTCGTAGCAGCTGACCGTCGGTGACTCCGGTACTGCTAAACAAGATCTCATCACCCGGTGCCAGGTCCATGGTCGAATAAACAGTATCTAGATTGTCGATACCGAGTTTGATCGCCCGTTGCTTCTGAGCATCGTCGACCGCGGTCAGCCTTGCCTGAATCTCGCCACCCAGACAGCGCATGGCAGCCGCAGTCAGGACACCTTCGGGTGCTCCTCCAATGCCAAAAACGGCGTGGATGCCGGTGCCGCTAACCGCGGCGGCGATACCTGCCGAAAGATCGCCATCGCCGATCAGCCGAATCCTGGCTCCGGTGCAACGGATGTCCCGAATCAGATCGGCATGACGCTCGCGATCGAGGACAACCACGGTCAGCTCGTTGACATCGCGCGCGAAGGCATTGGCGATGCTACGAAGATTCTCAGCGACGGGAGCATCGATGTGGATCTTGCCCTTGGCCTTCGGACCGACCACGATCTTGTCCATATAAATATCGGGCGCGTGGAGCAGGCCGCCTTTCTCAGCTGCGGCGAGAACCGCTATGGCGCCTGAGGCTCCGGTCGCACAGAGATTGGTACCCTCGAGCGGGTCGACTGCGATATCGATCTCGAGCGCAGTGCTATCGCCTTTGCGTGCCCCGACTTCTTCGCCGACAAAGAGCATCGGTGCTTCATCCCGTTCGCCTTCGCCGATTACGACTCGACCGAAGATCTCGAGATTCCCGAGCTCTGCGCGCATCGATTCGACGGCGACTCGATCCGATTCCTTTCGGTCGCCCAGACCCATGGTCAGTGAGGCTGCGATGGCAGCCTTCTCGGTGACTCGAATAAATCCTTGCTCGACGGTGCTGTCGATTGCCATCACCCATCCTTTCCTACGGTTGTAGCTTGCTCGACCGGTTGCACGGCTGGTGGTTCAAAGGCAGGATGGCCGGTAATCTCGGCACCGATGACGAGACCGTGAATGTCATGGGTGCCTTCATAGGTGTAAACCGACTCCATATTGAGCATGTGTCGGATCACGGGGTAGTCGTCGACAATCCCATTGGCGCCCAGGATTTCACGCGCGAGCTTAGCCGATTCCCTGGCTACCCAGACGTTGTTGCGTTTGGCCAGGGAGACTTGATAGTGCTTGAGCTTGCCCTGGTCTCTGAGCCGGGCCACCTGGAAGGCGACCAGCTGACCCTTGGTGATTTCGCTGAGCATCCAGACCAGCTTGTCTTGCACCAGCTGATGAGTTGCGATCGGCTGACCGCCGAATTGGATCCGCTCCTTGGAGTAGTCGAGCGCGGTCTGGTAGCAATCCATGGCGGCGCCAAGCGCACCCCACGCAATACCGTAGCGTGCCTGGTTGAGACACCTCAGAGGATCCTTGAGGCCCTCTGTTTTTGGCAGGATGTTGTCCGCCGGGATTCTGCAGTCTTGAAAACCGAGCTCAGAAGTGACGGATGCTCGCAGTGAGAACTTGCCCTTCTGGTCCCGGGTCGTATATCCCGGGGTTCCCTTTTCGACCAAGAAACCCCGGATTCCATCGTCCGTTCTGGCCCACACCACAGCGACATCGGCCAGTGAGCCGCTGGTGATCCACTGTTTGGCTCCGTTGAGAACCCACTCGTTGCCGTCGCGGCGGGCTGAGGTTCGCATTGCTGCCGGGTTGGATCCAAAATCGGGCTCGGTGAGCCCGAAACAGCCGATGGCCTCACCACTACCCAGGGGTGGAATCCATCGATCCCTCTGTTGCTGAGAGCCATACGTATGGATCGGGTACATGACGAGCGCGCTTTGTACCGAAACAAAGCTACGGATGCCCGAATCGCCTCGCTCGAGCTCTTGCATGATCAATCCGTAGGCAACGCTGCCCAGACCCGGTAGTCCATATTCGTCGATCGTCGAGCCGAAGAGGTTCAGTTTCCCCATCTCGGGAACCAGCTCGATGGGAAACCGCTCTTCGCGGTTGCACTCTTCGATGATGGGTCTTATTTTCTCGTCAACAAACGCACGAACCGTGTCGCGAACCAGCCGATCTTCATCGCTGAATAGGGATTCGATGTCGAGAAAATCGACGTCTGGAGACCGACTCAAAAAGACATTCCTTCCTGACTAGTGATCGAACTTGGAGGTGAGAAATCCCTCGCAGGACCGAGCCGAAATCATAACACGCCGTGTGTGAAGTATGATCCTTTGCCGAAGTCCCTGAATGGAGACCCGAGGACTTGGAAACGATAAGAACAGTTGGTCCGGCACTGCTCGCCCTGTTGACTGCGTTGGGCTTTGATTGGGCGACTCGGCGCCGGGGTCTCAATCCACCCGGTTTCGATTCGACCCCGATGGACTCGACGACTCGGCGGCTTGGGGATCATCTTCGACAGGGTTTCTCGCTCGCCCTTCTCTGGGTCGTCCTCTGGGTCGGCGTATTCATGCCGTTGGGGGCCCTGGGCCTGGACAACGAGATCGATGTGACGATGCTGAGCTTCCCGCAGCTTTTCCTACTGCACGGTCTGCTGATCCTTTGTGTTGTGGTCTGGTATTTCTGCGGCTACGTGGCCATCCCGGGACACCAGATCCGTAGCGGTGAGAGCTGGCAGGCTCAGCTAGGCTTTCGAGCGTTGTCGATCCGACGTGAGATCGGTCTTGGTCTCGTTGCTGGGGTCGGCGCCTGGCTGGCAGTGCTGACAGCCCTTGTCAGCATAGGAATGGCAATCTGGTGGCTTGGTGGCGAGGGGCTCCTGCCCAAGGAGCCACCAGCACTGATCCCCTGGATGGCGGCGCTGCCGATCGGGTTCAAGTTACTTCTCAGTCTTTCGGCCGGCGTGGTCGAGGAGACCTTTTTCCGGGGCTTTCTGCAACCGCGCTTCGGTATCGCTGCTTCGACGGCTCTGTTCGTGCTTGCCCATGCCAGTTACGAGCAACCTCTCATGTTGGTCGGAATCACGATCTTGTCGCTGATCTACGGTGCTCTTGCCAAGTGGAGACAGAACATTTGGCCGGCAATCGCGGCGCATTTTTTGTTTGATGCGATTCAGCTCCTGGTCGTCATACCGACCGCGCTCGACCTTCTTCCAGACGATGGCGAAGGCGTGCTGCTGCCGGTGGCCAGCTCTCTTTTGAGCACCTACGTGGGCCTCGGTTGATCTGCTAGACTCCGCCAAGATTGCTCAATGGAAGAACTGACTGCGAGGGTTCACTTGGAGATTGGCAGTCGTCTTGAAAACGTCGAACTGGTCGAGATCGCTGTGGAGGCTGCTCTGAATCAGCTGCAAGTCGACGATGACGCTTGTCACTGGTTTGGTATCGCCGTTCGTGAGGCCGTGGCGAATGCCATTCAACACGGCAACTCCCTGGACCCCGATAAACTCGTTGAGATCGACCTGGGTGTCGACGACGGTGAGATTGTGGTGCGGGTGCGCGATGAAGGCTCGGGGTTTGATCCCGACAAAGTTCCCAACCCGCTCAACGTAGAAAACCTGCTTCGACCCGATGGGCGAGGCCTTCTGTTGATGCAGCAATTCATGGATAGTATGGACTATAGTTTTGATCCTGATCGTGGAACCGAGCTGACTATGCGAAAAAAGATCGAGATTCCGCAAATGGCATCAGAAAGGCAAGAGGAGGAGATATGAAGATTCCGGCACGACACCATATGGGGGTGACGATTCTGGAGCCCAAGGGCAAGATAACGATCGGCGTTGGAGATGTGGCCCTTCGAGAAGCGGTGCACGAGGCCGTCGAGGCTGGTGGCGTCAAGATCTTGATCAATCTCGAAGATGTCACCACGATTGATTCTTCGGGGATCGGAGAGCTCGTAGCGGCCTACACAACGGTGACGAATCGAGACGGAAACCTGCGGTTGATGAAACTGCCGCCGAAAGTGCAAGATATTTTGCAGATCACGCAGCTGTACACGGTCTTCGATGTCTTTGACAACGAAGAGGAAGCCATCGCTTCTTTCGACGCCTAACCCGGGTTATTCATCCAGGTTAGTTGCGTTCCCAGTGGACCCGCCTCAGGCTGTAGAACTCACCACTCGGGTAGTTCTGATATCCCTTCAGCTGGGTGGGCATTACGGCAAAATTGAATTTCGTAAACAGGCTTACGTAGGGGAGGTCTCGTCTGAAGATCTCTTGAGCCGCTAGGTAAAAGGGTCGTCGGGCTTCGAGCTCGGTGGCCCGGGCCCCTGCGTCGATCAGGGAATCGAATTCGGGGTTGAGGTAGCGTCCCCGGTTCGCTCCGTTGGGCGGGACACTCTTGGAGTGGAGAACGAGGCTTAAGAAGTCGGGGTCGAGGATGCCTGTCCAGGTCAAGCTGAAGACTTGAAAGTTTCCCTTCTTGATATCGGAGAAAAAGGTCGCGAACTCGTACGATCTGATCTCGACGCCGATACCGACCCCTGCCAACATCGACTGGATAATCTGTGCCTGGAGTAGCGCCGTCTCGTCTGTCGATGTTTTGTAGACCAATGAAAACCGATGCTTGGGTCCGTCGAAATCGGGGTCGAGCAGGCCGGCCTCGTCCAATAGCGCCCGAGCGGCTTCAGGATCGTAGGGAATCGGTTCGAGATTGTCATTTCGAGCCCAGTTGCCCGGCGGTAGGACCGTCTCCGTGACCACCCCGAGGCCTTGCCAGAGGGTATCCACCAGGCGTTGCCGATCTATTGCCAAGACGATGGCTTGACGAACGACTAGTCTCGATAGCAACGGGTCGTTGAAATTGAACCCGAGATAGGCGTATTTGGAGCCCGGATCTTGAATCACCTGAAAACCGGGGTTGTCCCTGAACCAGGGCAAGACGTCAGGTGCCAGGTCGTTGACCACGAGCTGGACAGAACCCTTGCGAAGCTCGAGGGCTCGGACGGTAGAGTCGGGAATCTCGCGAAAGACGAGATGCTCGAGAGCCGCTGGATCTGCCCAATACTGCTCGAAACGTTCGAAGGTCAGTTGGTCGGGTTGCTTGTCGACAAGTTTGAAGGGCCCGGTCCCGATCGGGTTGCGGTTGAACGTCTCGGGGTCGGTACCCGACGGAATGATCCCCATATACGAAGTCAGGTTGACCAGCATCGCGCCAAAGGGCTCTCTCATCACGAAATCGACGGTGTGGTCATCGATCTCCACGACCCGGTCGAGGCGTTCGAAGGCACCTCGCTTCGGGGTCGTGACGGTGCCGTCAAGAATGCTCTGAAAGGTCCAAACGACATCCCGAGCCGAGAATTTCTGACCGTTGTGAAAGGTGACGCCGGGTCGCAGGTAGAAACGGTAGCGTGCCCCTTCATCGAGGATTTCCCACGAGGCAGCCAGATCGGGGAGCAGGTTGCCCACGGCGTCCTTGGTTACCAGGCCATTGAGCATGACCTCGAACACTCGGCTGGAGGCTTGTGAGTTTCCCACTCTCGGATCGAGATGGGTGGGCGCCGCCTCGAGGGCGACAACCAAGCCATTGTCGGCAGGTATCTGTGGGCCGGGCTCGGATCCGCAACCAGACAGGAGAAAACCCGTACCAAGAGCGAGGGCCAAACCCACCAAGAGCACCGGGCCTGAGGCTCGAGTCGGCGGGAGAACGTGATTCATTTCCAGGGTGAGATCCAGCAATCGACAGAGAAAGCCATGCTAGCATGCAGACCGCCGGGGCTTGGCAGCCTCGAGCTCGAAGGCGTGAGTAGCTCCCGCAACATTTCCATCCAATCCAGGCAGTGGAGTCGTATCTTCGGCAGCTGCGATGGGCGTCGCGGTATCGCGTCCGGCTGGCGTCGGATCGGGTCTTTGTCGGCCGTCGTATGGCTGCTGCTGTTGCTTGGCGGTGGGCACTCTGGCATGGGGGCCGCACAGACCTCCAGCCGAGAGGCCGAGCTCGAGTCGATTCGAGATCAGATCATGGCGCTGCGGAGTCGGTTGAACCGGGTTCGCCAGGAAGCGGGTGGGCTACGTGGTGATCTTCGAGAGACAGAGGTGGCGTTGGAGCTTCAGAAAAAGCGGCTCGAAGAGGCCCGAACCGCCAGGGCGCTTGCCGAGGAGACGCTTGCAGGCGTCGAGACCGAGATCGGTGATCTGGAGGTGGGTCTCGAAGAGTTGCAGGGTCTCCTGCGCGAAAGGATGGTCGATCTCCACAGGTTGGGTCAGCAGGGGTATGTTCGGCTATTTCTTTCGATTCAATCGCACGACGATCTGCTTCCCGGGATTCGTCAGATGAGGTATCTGGTCAAGAGGGATGGTGGTCTCCTGGAGCAATACGAAACGACGCATGTAGAGCTTTCTGCCAAACAGGGTCAGCTTGTCGAGCATCGCGAAGAGGCCCGGCAGTGGCTCGAAGTCGAATCGAAGCGTCTCGGCCAACTCGAGCGCCTCGAGAGCCGACTCAACTCGCTGATCGCCCGGCTCGAGAGCGAGGATCAGCGTTTGACTCGTCAGAAGACGAAGTTGGCCGACAAGGAGAAGAAGCTGGCGAATCTCATCGACTTTCTCTACGGCCGAACCCAGGGCCCCCTGAGTGGGACACCGATGCAAAACTTCCGCGGCGTGCTCGACTGGCCGGTGCTGGGCAGCGTGGCCAAGCGGTTTGGACCGAGACTCGATCCTCAGTATGGAACCCAGGTGCCACACAATGGAATCGGGCTGAAAACCAACCCGAAATCGGAGGTCCAGGTCGTCTACCCCGGAAAGGTGTTGTTTGCTGCTCCATTTCAAGGGTACGGATTGACTGCTATTGTGCACCATCCTGGACGGGTATTTACTTTGTATGCAGGAATGCAGGAGTTACGAACAAAACAAGACGCTGTGTTATCTTTGGGTCAGGTGATCGGTCTCAGCACCGACGCACTCTATTTCGAAATCCGCGTTGAAAATCGACCAGTCGACCCCTTGCAGTGGCTACGATGAGCGGGTTGTGAGGACCATTCAATGAACAAGAGTCGCTTGGCATTTTTTCTTAGTTCTCTCGTTGTTCTGTTGCCGGTGATCACGGTCTCGTTATCCAATGCTGCGACCCAACAGCGCGATGATGACGACTCTCTTTCCAAACACTTGTCGGTGTTCTCTGAGGTTCTGTCGCTCGTCAAACGCGCCTATGTCGAGGAGACTTCGGTGGAAGAGTTGCTTGCCGGGGCTCTTGATGGCTCGACCGACGCACTCGATCCGATGGCTACCTATGTACCCGCTGAAGCGGTGGAGACCTATCGCGAGGTGCGACAGATCGAGCGCCGACACAGCGGTTTGGTTGTAGCCAAGGAGCGCGGCATTGCATTTGTGCTCAGCGTGGACCTCGATAGCCCCGCGGCGACCGCCGAGCTCGAGCATGGCGACATCATCGCCCAGGTCAATGGTGTTTCAACTCGCCGTATGCCGCTGTGGCAATTTCAGACTCTCCTGGCGGGCGAACCGGGAACCGAGCTCGAGCTCGAGATTCTGCGTCGTGGTCAGTCGCACGAGAAAACCCTGATATTGGGTCTTTACGAGACGCGGGCGCCGAAGCTCGAGCTGCGTGAAGACTCTGCTGTGCTTCGCATCTTCCGTTTCGAGCCAGAAGATGTCGCGACCTTGCGCGAGGTCCTGGCCCGACTCGTCGAAAGTGATCAAGAGAAGTTGTTGATCGATCTGAGACAGGTCTCCGGAGGCGATCCTCGAAGCGCCTATGCCATGGCGGGTCTGTTTGCCGAAGGAAAGCTTGGAGAGCTCAGGACACGCGAAGAGGCGACGCTGCAGTTCGAAGGCATGGAGCGACCTCTCTGGCGAGGCCAGACGGTGCTTTTGGTAGATAGCGGTAGCCAAGGCGCGGCAGAGGTTTTCGCCACCGTGATGCGTCAGCAGGCGGGGAGCCAGTTGGTAGGCCGTAGGACGTTTGGACATGCTGGACGACAGCGGATGATCGCCCTGTCCGATGGCTCCCAGGTGTTGCTGACGGACGCTTTCTATAGCGGGCCGGATGGCGAGCCGATCAATCAGAGTCTCGATCCCGATGTGACGGTCACCGAGTTCACCCGAAGTCTCGCCGAAAAGGATCGCTCTATCGAAGATCTCACTCTGGAGCGGGGCCTCGAAGTCCTTCTCGAGGACGGCGAAGGGGATTCGGTAGAAGAAGACGTCGCCTGATCAGATTCGATCTGGTAGGTGCTTGTGACCTTTTTCCTGCTGGGAAATCAACAGTGCGGACCTCCGGCTATTGCTCTATGCAAATGGGCTGGCGCGGGCTCGGTAGCATTTCAGCTACAATCCACCGCCGGGAAGCAAGCTTCGACGAACAGATGACATCGCCCGGTTCGGTTTCATAGCGAATGACAAACGTACTCGGAATTTCGGCGTTCTACCACGACTCTGCGGCTTGTCTGATCCAGGATGGTGACATCGTGGCAGCGGCCCAGGAAGAGCGCTTCAGCCGAAAAAAGCACGATCACAGATTTCCTGGCCAGGCCATCGACTACTGTCTGAAGGAAGCGGGCCTGAAGGCTGATGATCTCGATTTTGTCTCGTTTTACGACAAACCCTGGCTGAAGTTCGAGCGCCTGCTCGATACCTATCTGGCATTTGCGCCCGCCGGTCTTCCATCGTTTCTGAAAGCCATGCCTCTGTGGCTGAAACAGAAACTCTGGATGGGTGATCTGATCCGCAAAGAGATGGGCTACTCGGGTGAGTTGCTCTACCCCGAGCACCACCAATCCCACGCTGCATCGGCATTCTTTCCCAGCCCGTTCGAGAGCGCGGCGGTTCTGACCGCCGATGGGGTCGGAGAGTGGGCCACGGCATCGTGGGGCGTCGGTAGCGGCAATGACCTCGATCTACGCTACGAGCTCAGATTCCCACATAGTCTGGGTTTGCTCTATTCGGCATTTACCTACTACACCGGTTTCAAGGTCAACTCGGGTGAGTACAAAATCATGGGTTTGGCACCCTACGGCGAGCCCAAGTATGTCGATCTCATTCTCGAGCACCTGGTCGATCTGAGAGACGACGGGTCGTTTCGACTCGATCAGAAGTACTTCAACTACTGCCAGGGTCTGACCATGACCTCGAAGGAGTTCGACAAGGTCTTTGGCGGCCCCCCCCGCAAGCCCGAGAGTGAACTGACCCAGAAAGAGATGGATCTGGCTCGCTCGGTTCAGGAAGTCACCGAAGAGATCATGCTGCGTATGGCGCGTCATGTTCGCAAGGAGACCGGCGAGCGCTATCTGTGTCTGGCTGGAGGTGTGGCGCTCAATTGTGTTGCCAACGGCAAGATCCTACGCGAGGGCATCTTCGACGATATCTGGATTCAACCTGCAGCCGGTGACGCCGGAGGCGCTTTGGGTGCGGCGTTTTTTGCTTGGCACCAGGTTCTGGACAAGCCTCGTAAGGTCACGGTCGGTCAGGATTCCCAGAAGGGCTCGTATCTTGGACCCAAGTTCGACAGCGACCAGATCCAAAGCTGGCTCGAGCAGGAGGGCTACCCCTTTCACCGGTGTCAAAACGGGGAGCTGCCGAATATAGCGGCAGATCTCATCATCGATGAGAAGGTCATCGGCTGGTTCTCGGGTCGCATGGAGTTTGGCCCCCGAGCCCTCGGAGCCCGTAGCATCGTGGGTGACGCCCGAAGCACCAAGATGCAATCGGTGATGAATCTGAAGATCAAGTATCGAGAGTCCTTTCGTCCTTTCGCGCCTTCATGCTTGGTCGAGGAGGTATCCGAGCTGTTCGAGCTCGATCGGCCATCGCCCTACATGCTTCTCGTGGCCCCAGTGAAAGAGGAGAGGCGGCGAAAGACGAGTGCTGATGAGGACCAACTTTTCGGCATCGACAAGCTCAACGTGCCTCGGTCCGATATTCCGGCGATTACCCATGTCGACTACTCGGCTCGGGTACAAACCGTGAGCCGCGACGTCCACCCGCAGTACCACGCGATGATCGAGAAGTTCAGGGACAAGACCGGCTACGGATTGGTGGTCAATACTTCGTTCAACGTTCGGGGCGAGCCCATCGTCTGTACGCCCCGCGACGCATATCTGTGTTTCATGCGGACCGAGATGGATGTGCTTGTTCTCGAAGATCTGGTGCTTTACAAAGAAGAACAGCCAGAGTTGAAGGACGACCAGGACTGGCGGGAGCTCTACGAACTGGACTGATGCGAGGCTGAGCGAGCGATGACCGGATCACACAGAAGAACACGCAAGGAGCTGCGCAGGTTTGGCCTCAGCTTCGGATGTGCCTTTGGCATCATGGGTGGTTTGCTGCTCTGGAGAGGCAAAGAGGCCGGGCCATGGGTGCTCGGGTTTGCCGCTCTTGTCGCCTTGGCTGGTCTGGCTGCCCCCCAGATCCTTCGACCGCTGGAAAAGGTGCTAGCGACCCTGCTGCGGGTAGTCATGGCGGTTATCACCTACGTCGTGCTCTTCATGGCTTTTTTCTTGATCATTACTCCGATGGGGATCTTGCTTCGCCTGATGGGGAAGGATCTCTTGGCGATGAAGCTACCCTCCGATGAGCCGTCCTACTGGGTACCGGTGGAGGTCGATGGCCCCTCTACCCGGCCTGACAAACCCTACTAGCGTTTTTATTACGAATTTCATCGAATCCATTTCGACATATACAATTAGAACCGAGAGAACCCAATGGCATCTGAATCGAAAATCTCCCTTGTCTGGGGCTTCCTGAGAACGCGAAAGAAGTGGTGGCTGACACCGATCGTGGTGACACTCATTCTGTTGGGTGTGCTGATCGTCCTTTCGGAGTCTTCGGCGGTTGCACCCTTTATCTACGCGCTGTTCTAGCCCGCGCTTGTTGGCCCGCTCCGGCTACGCCTACTCGAGATAGCCCAGCGCCTTGAGCTCTTCAATCAGGGCTTCGTCGACCTCGGATGCCATCGGCTCGCCCGGCTCAGAGGTTCCCCAGGTGGAGATCGATTTTGGGGGATGGCTTTGCAGGAAGCTTTTCTCAAACAGCTCGAGCCGAGCGGTCCCATCGAAGTCTTTGGCCACTGGAAGACCCATTGCGACGAGCAGGGTCGGGGTAATGTCCAGGCTGTGAACCGAATCGAGCTGCGAAGATTGTTCGATGATGGGTCCCGACGCGATGAAAATGCCCTTGGTGGCCTTGGAATGGCTTCCCGAGATCTCCTGACCGATCCGAACATCGGCAGGAAGTATCTTGCCGTCGAACACAATCTCCGATGTCGCGCCGTCGCTTTGAACCACAGCGGTGATGTCACCACCTCTGTCTAGCTCGCCGCCGCGTGGATCTCGAACTCGAAACACCGGCTTTCCGTTCCCATAAACAAGCTTGGACAGGTCGTCGAAGAGCTCGGTGCGGGTCTGCTCGACGTCGCCCGGTTCTACGGCACCCGCAGGCTCACCGTCGGTGCGAGCCAGTCGTACCATCTTGATTCTCTGATCCGGCGGCGAGTCCCAGGAGACGGCCCGGGTGCGCGAGCGATCGATGACACCCCCGGACCGGCTCAGGTATCCCATGCCCTCGAGCAGTCGGCTGAGATCGATCGAGACCCGGCGTCTGGGCCTCTTGAGAGCGTAGAAGCCGTGATCCGAGACGACAAAGAAGGTTGTATTCGGGTCGGCTGCCGCGATCAACTCGCCGACAAGACGATCGACCGCTTCGTACGCCTGAGGAATACGATCACCGAACCGCTCGACTCCTCTCTCATCGACCGAGTCGAAGCTCTCCGGTCTGAAGTACTGCCAATATTTGTGGCTTTCGGCGTCGACATTGCGCTGATAGAGCATCAGGAGATCGAAGTCGCTCGATGCCAGTCGGCGCGCTACTGCGGCGAGGGCTCTGTCCTGGCGACCGATTCGCGTTTCGGCTTCTGGAGCAGGGAGGCTGTCGACGTCCTGCTCCAGTATCGTTTGAAACCGATCGGCGAATTCGGCGGGATAGAAGGCGTTTTCGACATCACCGAGGGGTCGATCTGAGACTACGATCCCCGAGATCTCCTCCGCAGGCCACGATGCCCACCATCCGAGAACAGCCACGCGCCGCTCGGCAGCCGAGGCCATGCTCCAGAGCGCTGGCACCCTGCGCACGGTCGAGGAGACCGGGACGTCGCCTTTTTCGGTGGTGACGATAAAGTTCGTGATGCCGTGACGCTCAGGTAGCACCCCTGTTGCCATCGATGTCCAGATGACCGGCGAAGCGTCGTCGACGGGAATCAGTTGTGAGGTGACTCCAGATTCCGCAAGCTGGTGCAGATGGGGCAATCTGCCATTCGACCAAAGCTCCTCGATGGCGCTCCAAGAGGCGCCATCTATGCCGACGACGACCACAGGTCCGGTTGAGGAGTGCTCAGGCTCCGATGGCGAGCAGCCGACGCCCCCCAGGAAGAAAGCCAGAGTGAGCAACGCTGCTTGAAGCCGGTGTTTGAGCATGTAGCGAAGAGCCCTAATCGGTCGGGTCGAGGTTTTGGTTCCGTTGTTCGCGTTTGACCGCCTGCCAGAGCTCCTCGAGTTTCTCGAGCGGAGTCTCTGTGATGGATCGACTGTCGGCAGCCAACTTGGTTTCCATACGGGCGAATCGTTCGCGAAACTTCCTGTTCGAGCTCGACAATGCCGCCTCAGGGTCGAAGCCGAGTTTGCGGGCTAGGTTTGCGACCGTAAACAGCACGTCACCGATCTCTTCCTTGACAGACTCCGAGCGGTTTTCGGTCTCATTTTCGTCGAGGGCCTGTTGAAGCTCACTGAGCTCCTCCTCCAGCTTCTCCAGAATCTCTTCGGGGCTGGACCAGTCGAAGCCGACTCCGGCCACCTTTTGGGTCATTCGATGGGCGCCAAGCAGGGCTGGAAGTGAGGTTGGGACGCCGGCAAGAATCGACTCGTGTGGCTTTCGATCGTCGGCCTTTCGACGCTCCCAGGCCCGATGGACGGCATCGCTGGTCGCCAGACGCTCGGAGCCAAAGACGTGTGGGTGCCGCGAGATCATCTTGGCCTCGATTCGATCGACCACGTCGTCGATATCGAACCGAGACTCTTCCTGAGCGAGGTGGGCCACAAAGACAATCTCGAACAGGAGATCGCCCAACTCGCCGCAGATTTCGTCCCAATCTTCGCTATCGATGGCGGCTGCGACTTCGTGAGCCTCCTCGAGCAGATAGCCCCTGAGATCCTCAATCTGTTGTTCCTGATCCCAGGGACAACCGTCTGGGCCCCTGAGTCTGGCCATGAGGGTGGTCAGCTTGTTCAGGGTCTGCGAGGGTCGCGTCATGGTTGTGTGAAGCTTCCGATATGTGTGAAGCTTCCGATATCTGACAAAGTCTGCGACTTGCTACCATAGCAATACTTGATAAGAGCCGCCGAGGGGGCGAGACATTGGAAGAGAAGAAGATCAAAGTCACCGATAAGAGGATGTTTACTCCGGACGGTGAGCTTCGAGAGGAGTATCGGAGCTCGATCGAGGAAACACCGGAGCCAACACCAGAGGTTGAGCAGGCGACCTCACGAGAAGAGGTCTCTCAGAAAGAAAGTACCGATCCGGAGAGTCAACCAGAGCCCGCGGCCCCTGCTGGCGAGCCTTCCACTGAAGGCTCGATCGGTGAGCGCTCGGCTGGGGTAGAGATCCCGGATATGGGTCCTGGGGCCAAGAAGCCGGAGTTTGCGGATTTGGTAGCCCTGCTGGCGCAGCCGATCGCCATGTATCTGGGAGACGTACCCCTACCGGATGGCGAATCTGCCGAAAATTTGGACTTGGCAAGACTGTATATCGACATGCTAGAAGTCCTACAAACCAAGACAAAGGGGAATCTCTCGGCACAAGAGCTGAGTTTCCTCGATGACCTGCTGTATCAAATTCGATTGCGCTACGTGCAGAAACGCGGGTAAAACTGTCAACGTGGTGTCAGGATTGCGATCTTTTGCTGGCGACAAGGGGGCTTCTGTAAGCCGGAAACCCCTATTGTGGCCACTATTCGGGGTCTTTTTCGCCCTTCTGGTCTGCCTGTTCGGCGGGCTCGTAACACCGGCGTTGGCTCAGGACGACACGCCGGTAGCCGAAGTTCTCGATCTCAGTCCACAAGCCCTGACGCAATTCGTGCGTCTGCAAGACGGTTGGCTGGAATGGTTGGCCGCCGCGCATCAGGGCGATCGCGAGCGAGTCGCGGTTGCGGTTGACCGCCTACTCTCGGATGCTCGTGATCTGGGCATGGAGCGCCTACCCGACTTGAGCTTGGGAGCGGCAGGCCAGGCGCTCGCTTTTGCTCGCGAGGATCGCTTCGAGGTCGCCGGTTGGTGCATCGCGGCTGCCGAGGCCTTGGACCCGGGGCGACCCGAGGTCGCGTTCGCAGCAGCCAGGGTCGCAGACCTGGAGGGCGAGACATGGAGTTCGATCCGCCACCAGGCCGATGGGTTTCAACGGCTTCTTTCCGAGCCTTTGGCCTTCTATCTGTTTCGCGCCGATCTAGGCCACTGGGCGCTTTTCTCGATGCTGATCGCAGGAGCTCTTTTTGTCGCCGCCCTGATGTCTACTCGTGGCGTAGAGTTGTTCCACGACGTCTATTCTTTTGTAAATAGGTATGTGCCCGAGTCGATAGCGATCGGGTTGACCCTCGTCTTGATGCTTTGGCCGCTCTTTTTGCCGGCCGGTCTGTTGTGGTTGGCACTCTACTGGTCTGTCTTGCTTTGGAGCTACGGATCGATCGTGGAGCGCGTTATCCTGGTAGGTCTCTGGGTCGTACTCGGATTCTCACCGACCCTGATCAATGAGCAAAGACAACAGATGAGAGTCGCGTTGGCGCCAACGGTTCTGTCGATGGACAGTCTGGCAAACGGCCGGCTCCGGGGAAGCCTGTTTGGCGACCTGGCCACGCTCCGTGAGGCGCTACCCGAGAGTGCCGCCGTAACTCAACTGATTGCAGATCTGCATGCAACGCTGAAGGAGTGGTCATCGGCGCAGGTCTTGTACGCCAACATCATTCAGGAGGAGCCCGAAAACGGGAGCGCCTTGGTCAATCTCGGCGCCTGCTATTTCAACCAGGACGACTACACCCGCTCCATGGAGTACTTTCAAAGGGCTGCTCAGACCGAACAGGGCGCGGCCATGGCCCGGTTCAACATGAGTCAGACCCTCTCAGAGCTGTACCGCTTTCGAGAGGCCGCAAGAGAGCTTGGAATCGCTCAGGAGCTGACCAGCCAGGAAGTCCGCGCTTGGCTCAGAAGGGCTGCATATGATCGAGTCATGATCATGGATGGAGGACTGCGTCGGGCGGATGAGATTCGAGATGAATTGGTCGCAACGTGGCGTAGTGGTGAGGGTGATGCGCGCTGGTCCAGATTTGGGCCCAGTCTGGTGTCGCTGCCTTTGGCCCTTGCTTTTGTCCTTATCGCAGTGGCTCTTCACTTCGTGGTGCGGAAAAACTCTCAAGAAAATGCCCCGAGGGTGAAGGCGATGGCGCCCGAGGGGAGTTATCGCGCTGTGTTTCTGCCGGGTTTGGCCGAAGTCGAGGATGGACATCCAATACTCGCCTTCTGCGCTCTATTTATCTTGGTAGGGCTGGTGAGCCTACCGTTGGCTGGAGAGCTTGGCTACCGGTTGCCGTGGATCTTCTCAACCGGAAACCAGCCGGCACAGTGGCTGTCATGGTTTGGGCTGGGGATCTTTTTCTTGTTTCGTTACTTGCGACAGAGGAGTAAGGGGCTCTAGATGGCCGACGAAGGCGCCACAAAAGGTCAGGAACTGATCGAAGTCATTCTGTCGATTAGTCGCCTGGGTCGAACCGGGATTCTTACTATTCAAAGTGAGACCGAGATCATCGGCATCTCTTTTCTTGAAGGCGACATGGTCTCCGCCGATGCTCTGAACCAGGCACAGGAAGACGGGTTTGGGGAAGTTTTGGCCGAAATGGGCAAAATCTCACCAGAGGACTACGCATCTCTGGTTGCCGAGTACCAAGCAGGTGGTGGTCGGGTGATGGATCTGCTGACCGAGCGCAATCATCTCGATCGTAGTGAGCTGCTTGCTGCCCTGAGCCAGTATGGCTACCGGCTCTGCCGCGAGGCAATGTCCTGGGACGACTACGAGTACAAGTTTTATCAGGGTCAGGAAGTCTCTTTCGAGGAAGGCGTCCGACCGCTCCAAATCGAAGAGCTTTTGGTTCGCGTGGCTGAGGATCTCGGGCCCAACGGGCCGCTGCATGGTGAGATGCCAAGCGATGACTCCATTCTGGCCAGGTCGGATTCGGCTGAGCCGATCGCGGGTCGAGACGAGCTATTGATGGGGCTCGCAACAAGGGAGGGCGGGACGACTACCCGTATTTTGGAGAATATGGACGGTCGCCGCTCAACGGCGGATCTGGCAGAGATGGTGGGGATTCCCCTCTATGAGGCTCGACTCGCTACCTATCTCATGGTCAGATCTGGCCAAGCCAAAATTAGCGATGTCAAGCTGTCCAGATCAGCTGCCAAGAAGGCCCTTCGACACGAACAAGATGAACAGTTAGGCGAGCTTTCGCCGGTGGTCGAGCCCGACCCGGAATTGCCACATTGGGCTGCTTCTACTCCGAGTTGGACCGATCGGTTCAGTGGTTCCTTGACCGATTGGCTGCCCTGGCTGCCCCGCGTCCTCGGTCTGGCTTTTGCGCTCGCTCTGGTCGTTGTCTGCCTGGCCGAGCCGAGCCGCGTCTTGCTGCCCTTTCCCTGGCAGGAGGGCCTACATCAGGCCGTTCAGGATGAGCAAATCTCCGCCGCATATCTGAAGATCGATCGTGCCGCCAAGACATCGTTTCTCCTCGATGGTCATTTTCCCGAAGGGCTCGATCAGCTGGTTCAGGATGGCTTTTTGGTACCCTCCGACGAGATCGATCCATCGGGTCGACAACTGGGTTACGCTGCGCAGATTGCCGGCTATCTGGTCTATCCGCTCGATGAGGGCGAGGCGGCTGCGGGTGCCTCGAGGACCGAGACCACCACCGGAAATTTTCTGCTCGACCCGGAATTTGTGCCGACCCGCCGCATCGAAGTCGATCCGCTGGTCCTCCTCGACTAGGAGCCTGTCAGCGGCTCTGCCAGGAGATCAGGGGGACATGTACTTGTTACGTGTCCCCCTTCGGGATCGTGTCCCTCTCCGCGCAGGTCATGTCCCGAATGTTTGCCCTTCCCTCGCTCAGACACCCGAATCGCGTTATTCCTCGTCTAGCCCCTGCTCGCCAAGACGGATACTCGCAAAACCTCGAAGTTGCGTTCAGCCTGTACACCCACGGCCCAGAGCCGCTCCTGATCACCCGGATCGTTGTCTACTCGATCGAGAGCGGGCCGGGCAGCGCCGCAATGCTGACCGGGTTCTGGTAGTCGACCCAATCCGAGACTCCGTCCGAGTAGAGCGTCGTAACGACACGGTCCGTCGCGGTGATTCCGGAGTATCCCGGTCCCAGTGCCTTGTTCCAGGCCGGCCGTAATTCGAACGGCTTGGACAATTGCGATTCGGCATCTGCATGTACGAACGTTGGAAGAACAAGAACGGCAAGAGCGAGATATCGATACATGGGAACCTCCCTGAATCGATGTTATGCGCCTTTCTCAGTCCCTGGCGCGAGTTTGGGACGAAAGGCTACCGATGCGTGATGAGCGGGACTTGAATTAAGGAAGCGCTCCATCCAGGAGCACGATGTCGGCGTCGGTCTCCACTAGCGCCGCGAAGATGTACTTGTTGTCGCTCGACCACGAGACCTGGCGGCCGATCGTGGTCGCACGTTGCTGAAAGTCCGTGATCTGACGGAGGGAACCGTCCTTCGTGGAAATGATCCAGATATTGGTGGTTCCACGATCTTTGAGCGGTGTGGCGAGCCAGCGATCGTCCGGCGACAGGCTGTATTGATGGGGCCAGAGTGGGATGCGCGACCCCAGATTCGTGACCAGTGGTTCGGATGGTCCCGTGTCCACGGGTGACGCTTTCCACACTTCTCCCGGCCGGTTGGAGTTCGGGCTGAAGTAGCCCGTGGACCCGTCGGAGGTGACCTCGATTCCACACGCTTCGCATCGCACCGGGATCGATTTCATGTTGTCAACGTGAATCTTTTCGGTGCATTGGGTGCCGGTGTTAAGGCTGGCGCCAGTGATGTAGTAGACCCATTCGCCATCGTCGGACCATGACGCACCGGCACCGGCCACCAGCCGGCGTTGGTCGGTGCCGTCGGGGTTGACCAACCACTCCTCGGTGCCGATCCCCGTCCGGTGTTTTATATAAACGATGCCGTCTCCCCTGGGCGACCACAAAGGAATACCGATGACCGTCGAAGGATCCTGGTCGTTCGTGATCTGGCGCGGGATTTGAGACCCGTCGACGCGGGCCACCCAGACGTTGGCATGTCCACCGCTATCGGAAAGATAAGCGACCTCTTCACCACTCGGACTGACGGAGGGCGTCTGCACCTGGCCGGTCTGCCTTGTGATGCGCTTCGCGTTCGTCACATTTTCCAGCGGCGTTCCATCCACCGGGTAGCGGAAGACATCGGACTCGAGACGGACTCGGCTGGCGACCACTTTGCCGTCAAACGTGACATCCGGCTCCACGTAGGACGCGTACCCGGCGCCTCCTACCGACGGCATCTGGATGTCGTCGGTACCATCTGTTTTCACCGTTCGAAGACTGAAGATCGGCGGATACACCAGTGTGCTTCCTTTGGACGAGGCGTACACCAAACGCGAGCCGTCGGGCAGCCAGGCGAAGCCCCGGACCAGCCCTGTCTGAACGATGGTCTTCGTGTCTCCCCCGGCGAGATGCAACTGGCGGATTTCGCTGGTAACGAAGTCGATGGTGACCAGAAAGGCGATCGACTGGTCGTCCGGAGACCAACGCGGTGAGCTGTATTGCCCTGGCGATGGCAGTTTCACGGATTCGGTTTCTACGCCATCCCGGTCGAGGAGAACCAGAGCCGTTCCATCGGCATCCTTACGAAACGTGGCAATCGCGTAACCCGTGTGACTGACGTCTGATTCGCCCTGAGCCGCTCCAACGGGCCGCGGCGGGGTCGAGCTCAGGATGAGAGTCTCCCAAAGGGAACCAGAATCGCCTGCCTCCCCCGAGTCGAGAAAGTAGATCAAGGTGCTTTCGTCGACCCAGCGTGGGAAAGAGTGGTCGGCCTCTTCCTTTGTAATCTGGATCGGCGCACCCTTCTTCTCCAGCAGACGTACGAAGACCTGTTTCTTACCGTTCACCGATGCAACGAACGCGACGGCCTTACCATCGGGGGACACGGCCGGCGTTTCTTCCATGCCGGCGATTTCCGTGAGGCGTTGTTGACGGATCGCGGGGGGTGCCGGAGCGGATGAGCGTTCGATCCAGAACCCGCCGGCGATTGCGCCGACTGTGAGAGCCGCGAGAATCAGCGCGACGGTCCACCCGCGATTTCTTGTTCCTGTTGCGCGGGTAGTTTCGGCCACGTCGGGACCGAACTGGCCATCCAGTACTTCCGCGATCTCGATTCTGGCGTCACCGATGTCTCGGATGCGAAGACGCGGGTCCTTGTCAAGACAACGGCGCAGTAGCTTACGAATGGAAGGCGGAGTGTCTCCGGGCAATCGTTTCCATGCAGGCTCTTGTTCGATCACCGCGGCAAGGGTCTCGGCTACGGTAGCGCGCTGGAAAACGCGGCGGCCACTAACGCATTCGAACAACACGCAACCGAACGACCAGATGTCCGTGCGTTTATCGACAGGCTTACCGCAAGCCTGTTCCGGACTCATGTAAATACTGGTTCCCAGGATGGCCCCATCGCGAGTTTGGTCCTGGTTTTCGGTCCGAGCTTCGGTGGGATCGATCGACGGATCCTCGATCTCGAACGCCTTGGCCAGTCCGAAATCGAGCAGCTTCACCGTGCCGTCGGGCTTCACCTTTACGTTGGCGGGTTTGAGATCGCGATGGATAATCCCCTGTTCGTGCGCGGCTTCGAGCGCTTCGGCGATCTGCGCGGCGATGGGAAGAGCCTCCGCAAACGGAATCGGACCGCGCTCGATCCGCTCCGCCAGTGTCGGGCCCTCGATGAGTTCGAGGACGAGAGCCTGAACGCCGTCGGCCTCCTCCAGGCCGTGGATCCCACCGATGTTGGGGTGGTTGAGCGAGGCCAGCACCTTGGCCTCGCGCTTGAAACGGGCCAGACGCTGGGGATCCGAAGTGAACGCGGCGGGCAAGACCTTGATCGCGACCTGCCGCTCGAGGCGTTGGTCCTCCGCAAGATAGACCTCGCCCATGCCTCCGGCTCCGAGGCTGGACAGGATCTTGTACGGGCCTAGTGTCGAGTCAGGTTCCACGAAGCGGTGATTCTACCAGCGGTCACCACAGAGCGATAAACAGCACCACGAAAACGATCTTGACGAGCAATTGACGCACGCCGATAGCGACGGGCTTGACGTGCAACGCCGGGAGCCAGACCCCGCGCAGCACTTCCGCGGTCTGCCAGAGATACGCCAACCACAGCCATTGGGATACGAAACCGATCCGTCCCAGGACAAACGTCAGCAACAAGCCTGTCGCTGAGATGGATAGAGCGGGCGTGCCCAGACCGGCCCAAATCCCGGCCGGGGCCACCAGTGCGATGGAGCCGGTGGCGAGGATCTCCATCACCCGTTGGCGTCGCTCGGCACGACGAGCCTGGGCCCATATGATCCGGCGGATCTATGAAGTCGATCCGCTGACCTGCAGGTGTGGGGCGAAGATGAGAATCCTCGCTTTCATCCTCGACCCCGCAGTTGTCATCAAGATCCTCCGACGCATCGACAAGAGGGCCTCGACCCGCGAGCGTTCCCCTCCGTCGTCGGCATTCGCCTCGTGAGGACCTCGCTCATCCGCTGAACGGAACTCCGGTCCCCAGCGGAGTGGCCGAGCTGCGTTCGAGCAGGCTGAGATCTGCGATCGCCTCTACCTTCGCTTCAGCTCCGCTCTCCACTACGCCGGATCGTTATAGGACTCCGACCGTCTCGCCCTGCGTTCGTCGTTAGGCACCATGGCACGAGCACCGACAGCCACCCAGGCAGCTTCCCCATGCCTTCGCTCGGGTAGACACAACGATCCGGGTGATCAGGAGCGGCTCTGGGCCGTGGGTGTACAGGCTGAACACAACTTCGAGGTTTTGCGAGGATCTGTCTTGGCGAGCAGGGGCTAGACGAGGAATAACGCGATTCGGGTGTCTGAGCGAGGGAAAGATCAAGGGGACACGTTACCTGGCGGTACATGTCCCCGATCTTTCCCGAGCGAGTTCAGAATCGCCCGAGTCGAAGTCCCGGCGCAGCCTAGACGGATCGTAAAACTGAGCGTGAAGTGAAGCCTGTACACCCACGGCCTGTATCGCCCACGCGCACCCCGGAGCGAAAGTCGCACCACCAAAGCCTGATCCCGCGGGACTTTGTGGCGGCTTATTGCAGGGAAAGTTAACTAATATCAGGAAATGGGAACAAATCTTAGTCAATGTTTGTTAGATTAGTATGAGGCTAGGGTTGACAGTTACCCACTAAGGTTAATAGTCTATGTAAGCGGTCCGGTATTAGGGTCTCCCCTCCGGAGCGTATTCTCAAGAAATAGGAGGTTTTTGTTGTGAGCAAAATTATTGGAATTGATTTGGGAACCACCAACAGTGTCGTGTCGGTGATGGAAGGCTCGGATGCTGAGGTGATCGCCAACTCGGAAGGCAATCGGACCACGCCTTCGGTCGTCGCTTTTACAAAAGGTGGCGAGCGCCTGGTTGGTCAGGTCGCAAAACGACAGGCGGTAACAAACCCAGAGAAGACCGTTTATTCCATCAAACGCTTTATGGGTCGTCGATTTGACGAGGTGAGCGAAGAGATGACGATGGTGCCGTTCAAGGTTACGGATAGCGAAGGTGGTGTGCGCATCGTTATCGATGACAAGAAGTACTCACCGGAAGAGATCTCGGCCATGGTGCTGCAGAAGCTCAAGCAGGCTGCCGAGGACTACCTCGGGGAGAAGGTCGAGAAAGCGGTTATCACCGTTCCGGCCTACTTCAACGATGCTCAGCGGCAGGCGACCAAGGACGCGGGCCGTGTGGCAGGACTCAAAGTCGAGCGTCTGGTCAACGAGCCGACAGCGGCAGCGCTGGCTTATGGTCTCGACAAGAAGACCGATCAACTGATCGCGGTCTACGACTTTGGTGGCGGCACCTTCGATGTGTCGATTCTCGAGGTCGGCGATGGCGTTGTCGAAGTCAAGGCGACCAATGGCGACACCCATCTGGGTGGAGACAACATCGACCAGCGGATCATCGAGTGGCTGCTGGAGGAGTTCAAGAAGGATCAGGGGATCGACCTGGGGCAGGATCCGATGGCGGTTCAGAGGCTTAGAGAGGCGGCTGAGAAGGCGAAGATCGAGCTCTCCACTGCACAAGAGACCGACATCAACTTGCCGTTTATCACGGCGGATGCCGCGGGTCCCAAGCACCTGAACATCAAACTGACCCGGTCGAAGCTCGAGCAGATGGTCGAAGATCTGATCCGGCGCTCGGTTGGACCCAGCGAACAGGCAATGAAGGATGCCGGCGTAACCGCCAGTGACATCGACGAGGTCGTATTGGTAGGCGGACAGACCCGGATGCCGGCGGTTCAGAAGCTGGTCACAGAGGTCTTTGGCAAGGAGCCCCACAAGGGGGTCAATCCCGACGAGGTAGTTGCAATCGGAGCGGCGATTCAGGGTGGAGTCTTGAGAGGCGATGTCACGGACATGCTTCTGCTCGATGTCACACCGCTGTCGCTCGGTATCGAGACGCTGGGTGGGGTTTTCACCAAGCTGATCGAGCGCAACACCACGATCCCGTCAAAGAAGACCGAGGTCTTCTCAACGGCGGCCGAGAGCCAGACTTCGGTGGAGGTTCATGTTCTTCAGGGTGAGCGAGAGATGGCGAAGGACGACCGCACTCTGGGCAGGTTCCACCTCATAGGTATCCCGCCAGCACCGCGAGGAGTACCACAGATCGAAGTGGCTTTCGACATCGATGCCAACGGCATCCTGAACGTCTCGGCCAAGGATCTGGGAACAGGCAAGGAGCAGAACATCACCATCAGTGGCTCGGGTGGTCTAGCCGAGTCCGAGATCGAACAGATGGTCAAAGACGCTGATTCGCACTCTGAAGAGGATAAGGAGCGGCGTAAGAAGGTCGAGGCACGCAATCAGTTGGATCAGTTGATCTACACGACGGATAAGACCTTCGACGAGCACAAAGAGAAGCTTCCTGCCGAAGACAAGGGCAACCTGGAGCGAGCGCTCGAAGAGGCGAAGCAGGCTCTCGAGTCGGATGATCTTTCAGCACTCGAGAGTTCGATTACAAAGCTGACCGAGGCTTCGCACAAGCTGGCCGAGGTGATGTACCAGTCGGCTGGAGATCAGGGCGGGGGCGCACCCCCTCAGGATCCGCCAGCAGGAGATTCCGGCAGCGCCGACGATGAAGTGATCGACGCCGAGTATGTCGACGTTGAAGAGTCGAGCAGCTGACGAGAAGTACATAATCCGTAAGCTGTCTCCCGGGTCGGTCTTCGACTCGGGAGGCGGTTTGCGGAATTTTCGGGAGTTTTGAGCATGACGCAACGTAAACAGCGAGGGCGGGTCCTGTTGATGATCAGCGCCGTCGCAGAGAGATTCGATATACATCCCCAGACCCTGCGTTTGTACGAGCGGGAGGGTCTGATAGAACCCAAGCGGAGCTCGGGCAATACTCGTCTCTACGATGAAGAGACCCTGCGTCGGTTGGAAGCGATCCTCACTCTGACACGAGACCTGGGTGTAAACTTGGCCGGTGTCGAAGTGATCCTCAATATGCGCGCGCAACTCGAGGACATGGAGATCGAAGTCGATCGCCTGATGGCCTTCGTCAAGCAGGAAATGTTGGACCGCAGGATCGGGGTCGACCGCAAGTATGCGTTGGTTCAGATCGAGAGCGGACCCCTGGCAAGGTCGGTTGCTACCGACGAACCCAAAGGGTCGAAGTCCGATGAGTCCAATGCCGGCAGGGGCTGAGAACACCCCTTCCGTTTCCCCCTCCAACCCGACAGCGACAAGACAAAAGCGAAATTTTGCTACGACATGGGCGTGCTACCATTTCCGCATGGTGGAGAAGGTAGCGACCGAGAAGGTCTGTCCCGAGTGCGAAGGACGGGGCTGGATCGTCAGTCAAGATGGTTCCGCGGGTGCCGCCAGGCAGTGCGAGTGCAAGCTCCTCGATCAGTGGTCTCGACTCCAAGACCACGCGAAGATCCCACCGCGCTATAGCGGTTGCTCCTTTCGCACTTTCAATGTCAACGCTGACAATGCGGCTTCGCGTGACCAACTTCTACAGGCCAAGACCGTCAGTCAGCGATATGTCGACGCTTTTTTGAGCTCCGAAGGCGGGTTCCGCGAAAGCGGACTTCTGTTTATCGGCCCACCCGGAACCGGCAAAACGCATCTGGCCGTCGCGGTCCTGAGAGAGCTGATCGATCGCTTCAAGGTGCAGGGTCTCTTTGTCGACTTTACGTCGCTCATTCACGAGATCCAGAACACTTTCGGTCCAAACTCGCCAGCCTCGAAACAGGAACTGCTCGACCCGGTCATCGAGGCCGAGGTCTTGATCCTCGACGAGCTGGGAGCCCAGAAGCCATCTCCATGGGTCAACGAGATCCTCTATTTGATTATGAACGCTCGCTATACGCGCAGACTGCCAACGCTGTTTACAACCAACTTTCGCCTCGAGGCACCGGCTTCCTCTGATCATCTGGATCGGGTGCCTGACTCCCGTCCCAACGCGGCCCTTTCGTCGAGAATCTCACCAAGCTTGCTGAGTCGTCTGTACGAGATGGCTCGACCGATCGAAATCGACGTCGAGGATTTTCGCCGTGAGGTTCAGATGCAAAAGCATCGCATCTAGATAGATCAGGCAATCATGGCACTTTCCGCCTTCGATAGTGTTCACAGAGGTCTTGTGAACACCCGAGCCAACTGGGAGTTGATCTTCTTTCAGTGGCTGCAAGTCCTGCTCGTAACCATCCTGTCGGTTGCCGGTCTGCTGCCGCCTCTGGTGGCACTGGGTTTTGCGCGCCCATCGGATCTGACTTCGACAATCTCCGACGTGCCAGCCATGCTCGCCGGCGCCGCCGAGCTTGTCGACCGGGGTCGGGATGCCTGGTTACTCTTGCTGGCCTCGCTGATACTGGCGAGCGCCATCTGGTTTGTCGCCACGATGGTCTATTGCTACTTTCAGGGTGGCATTTATGGAATCTTGATGTCGGGCGATCGCCAGGCGCCAAGTGGTAGGCCACAGGGCAGCCAGTGGTTCAAAACGTTTTCTTGCAGGGATCTGAGGGGCTGGGGTAGTCATTTCATGTGGCGATATTTTTGGCTACTCAACCTCGTGGTCGCGGTGTCGATGGCCTGGCTGATAGTGCCGCTTGTCTTGGTCATGGCCTCCTTCTGGGGTGGTGAGCTCTGGGGTGGGGGCGCCAGGTTCGCGATTGGCTGCGCGGGTGCCATCCCGGTTGCATTCAGCCTCTTGATTCTCTTGATTTGGGCATATCTGATCCAAGCGACACTTGCGGCTCAGGATGGCGGAGTCTGGCAAGCGATGAAGAGCAGCCTGCAAATCCTTGGTCGGCGCCTGGGTGCGGTACTGTTTATCTTCCTCCTCGTGATCCTGGGGAGTGGGTTTGTGAGTTTTGGGATTTGGGTGATATCCACGGCGGGCACCTTGATGCTGGGTCGGTGGGAGTTAGTGGGGCTTGCCTGGCAATTGGCACTTACGATGATCCAGTGGATATTCACCACCGCGGTAGGGATAGCCTCTGCGGCAGCGCTGGTGGGGCTCGTTCGAAGCGAGATGGCAAGGGAACCTGCATGATCGGCACCGCGAGATACTCTGGGAGATGCTCTGGCGCGAGGAACTGGGCCCTTCTGTTGTTCGTCCTTTGGGCGCTCGTTGGCGCGGTAGCATCGGCCTCCGATCCAGTTCTTGGCACCTCTCCTCGGTTGGTGAGAGTGGGGCTCGCCACGGATAAATCGGTGGTAACGGTTCCCTGTTGCGCAGATGAGTTGATTGCTGAAGGCGGTGGGCGTGTCGTTTCTCGCATCGTCTCGCTCAAGATCGAGCCCCTGGCAGAGGTTTTGACGCCAGCCGTCTTTCGACTCCAGGCTGCCGCACTCAAAGATGAAAGACAGGCCCTTGGTCTGGCGCAGCGCTTGAGTCAGTCGCTCGGTGAGCCGGCTGATGTCGTCTTCGACGCCGGGACCGATCTGTACCGAGTTCGACTGGGTCGCTATGAGACCCGTGAGGTTGCGCAACGGGAGCAGAGAAAGCTCGCCATGGTGGGCTTGAGCCAGTCATGGATTGTCAGTGAGAAGGGGAAGCTGGGAAAGGCCGAGATCAAGCTGAGCCAAGGGGGGAAAAGCGTGATCATGCCGGGCCGCTGGTTGAAGCTCAGCTCACCCTTCGATGACGGAATACGTACCGAGACTGGTCGCTACCGGGGACGGATACTGATCTATCTGAATGACCGTGGTCTGCTCAACGTTATCAACGAGCTGAGTGTAGAAGAGTACCTTCGTGGTGTTGTACCCAAAGAGATGGGTCCAGCCATCTATGATCGACTCGAAGCCCTCAAGGCACAGACTGTCGCGGCGAGAACCTATACTCTGAAAAACCTCGGGGAGTTCAGCGACGAAGGATACGACATTTGTGCCACCCCCAGGTGCCAGGTGTATGGCGGCATGGACGTCGAGCACCCGCTTTCAGATCAGGCCATTGCCGCCACGGCAGGTGAGGTGTTGACCTATCATGGTGAGCTCGTCGAGGCGCTGTACAGCTCAACCTGTGGGGGTCACACAGAAGATGTCCAGGTCGTTTTTCCGCTCAAGAACCAACCCTATTTGAAAGGCGTGGCCTGTCTGGAGTCGGGAGTCGACCGATTGACGGGGCAGGTACCCAAGGGTGTTGCATTCCCCGGTGGTTTGACTCGGGCGCTGCTGCCGCCCACTGGTGCCGAATTCAATGCCGAGACCGTGGGTCGTCGATTCGAGCATTTGGCACTGTTGGCCGGTCTGCCCATTCCGAGCGATCGGCTGATCTCGTTGGAACGGCGCGAGGTCCAGCGATTCATAGCATCGATGTTCGATCTGGCTCTCGATGTGAGGCTGTTTGTGTCCCAGGAGGATCTGCCTTATCTGATCGACGAGTCACCACCCGATTGGAGTGAACGCGATCTCCTGCTCGCTGCCTACTTGATAAAGAGCGGTTTGTTGTCTGGCGACCTGGACGAGCCGCTCGACAGCGATGAGATCGAAGGAACGCTGTTTCGGCTGGCTCTTTTCTTGCGGGTTTTGGAGCAGATCGAGGGTCGATACATGAGCCTCGAGGGGGCCGTCTTGAAGGTCAAAGACGACACCGGTGAGGTTGTCGAGGTCTTGGTTCCGGCGACCATAGGAACCTATCGGCTGGTCGGTGAAAGTCAGGTGGCTACCTCCCTGGCCCTTTTGGCGGGCGATCAGGTCGATCTCTATCTCCACAACGGTGAGTTGGCAGCCATTACTCATGGAGCCGACTCCGACGGCGTCGCTTTCGACCGGACGAGCAATAAGAGCTCCTGGACTCGCTACAAGAGTGATGCCGAGCTTGCCAAGCTGGTGCAACAACGCTATCCGGGTCTTGGCTTTCGGGGTCTGGAGATTCTGGAGCGGGGAGTCTCGGGTCGGGTCGGTCGAATGCTTCTCCTGGGCGACGATGGCCAGACAGAAGAAGTAGAGGGTCTAGCGGTCCGCTGGACTCTCGACGTTCCCGATACGTGGTTCACGGCCAAGCGGCTGACGCCTCCGGGGCGCCCTGCCGGATGGCTATTTTCAGGCCGTGGGTGGGGCCACGGTGTGGGGATGTGTCAGGTCGGTGCTTTCGGTATGGCTCAACGGGGACACGACTACCGCGAGATTCTGCAGCACTACTACAGCGGGGTGGAAATCGGGGTGGCCAACTCCCAATTGGCTGTGCGGCGCCCGTCGGCTCGCTGAAACAAGCTGCCCAGTCGCGAGAATTGTGGTAAACATCATGCTGACAGGAAGCAATATATGGCGTCCGAGCGAGATATTCGGAATCTTGTACGACGGGTGGTCGACGGGATCTCGAGCGGTGAAGAGGTCACCCAGCAGGGATCGATTGAAACTGAGACCATCGCTATCGGAGCCGACCACGGCGGATACGCGCTCAAGGAGCGCCTGATCGGACACCTGCGAGACCAGGGCTATACAGTCCGCGACTGTGGCACGAACAGCCCGGATTCGGTTGACTACCCAGTGTTTGCGCAGGCGGTAGCCGAGCTCGTCTCCAACGGATCGTGCCGTTGGGGTGTGGTAGTCGATGGGGCCGGAATTGGCTCGTCCATAGCGGCAAACAAGATTCCAGGGATCCGGGCGGCGCTGTGTTACGACATCTCGTCGGCCCGAAACAGCCGTGAGCACAACCACGCGAACGTACTTACCCTGGGAGCGTCCCTGATCGGCGAAGGGTTGGCACTACAGATTTTGGATGCTTGGTTGGCAACGGAGTGGGGGCCGGGCAGACACGCGCGAAGAGTCGAGCTCATTACGGAGATCGACAATCGAACTCGGCGGAGCTCATAGGCAGACTGCGATCGATGCGAGACAAAGAAGAATTGATCGAGCTCATTACTCGGCGCGTGCTGGCCGAGCTCGAGCGAACCAGCAAAGACGAATGTCCGGATTGCGAGGGTAGTTGCGTTGCCAACTGTCCCGACAAGGTTCGTGCCGTCGTCGGTCACGGTGCAGGCCGCATCAGCTACCAGGGTAACGGCGGGGATGTTCCCTCCGATATGGCCGCCTATATCGATCACACCCTTCTTGGTCCTGGAGCTACCGGCTCCGATATCGACCAGCTTTGCGAGGAGGCCGATCGATATGGTTTTGCCTCGGTGTGTGTGAATCCTGTGTGGGTCGCGCGAGCACGTCAAAACCTCCAGGGATCGAAGGTCAAGGTCTGCTCGGTCATCGGATTCCCGCTGGGTGCAAACTCGACCGACATCAAAGTGCTCGAGGCTCGCCGTGCTCTTCGAGAGGGCGCCCGTGAGATCGACATGGTGATCAATGTGGGTCGGCTCAAGGAAGGTGACTACGATTTCGTTCAGCAAGATATTGCACGCGTCGTTGATGCTTGCCGGGAGGTCGGAGCTCTTTGCAAGGTGATCATCGAAGCTGCGATGCTCACCGATGAGGAGAAGGTCATCGCCTGCCAGTTGGCGAGCCGTGCGAAGGCAGACTTCGTCAAGACGTCAACCGGATTTGGACCTGGAGGAGCTACGGCATACGATGTGGCTCTGATGCGAGAGACTGTGGGATTGAGCATGGGTGTAAAAGCGTCTGGAGGAATCAAGACAACCGACGACGCGGAACAGATGATTGCCGCTGGCGCCACCAGGATCGGTGCGTCGGCGGGTATCAGCATCGTTTCGGGAAATGGTGGTGGAGCTGAATGAGTAATGTCGAGCTCAGAGCATTCGCTTTTTTGGATAGTCTGCAGCCGCAGCATGCGGCCTTTCTAGGCACGATCGCAAAGGGATTCCTACCGCTCGCTGGCGACGCGTCGCTATGGGTGGAGATCTCCCCGGGTATCGAGATCAACCGTCTTACCGACATCGCCTTGAAGTCGACCCGGGTCAAACCCGGTTTGCAGATCGTCGAACGCTACTATGGCCTTCTCGAAATCCACTCGGAGTCCCAGGCCGAAACCCGAGCCGCCGGTGAGGCGATTCTTGCCGAGCTCGATCATGTGGAGGCTGACCGGATCAAGCCCCGAGTAGTTTCGAGTCAGATCATTCGCCATGTCGATGACCATCAGGTCCAGCTGATCAACCGGATGCGCCACGGGCATATGTTGATACCAGGCCAGACGATGTATGTGCTCGAGGTAGAGCCTGCTCCCTATGCAGCGCTGGCGGCGAACGAAGCTGAAAAAGCATCGGAGGTCAACATTCTGGAGATTCGGGCGTTCGGCTCGTTTGGGCGGGTGTTTCTGGGTGGAGAAGAGCGGGATATCGACGTCGGCTGGCGAGCCGCGATTGCGGCGCTAGAGGGCATAGAAGGCAGGGAATTGAAGGCCTAAGGAGGAAGGTTCGATGGCAGAAGCATTGGGAATGATCGAAACACGAGGATTCGCCGCCATGGTGGAAGCAGCCGATGCCATGGTCAAGGCGGCAAAGGTTGAGCTTGTAGGCATGGAGAAGACCGGTGGCGGGTATGTCACCGCGATCGTGCGTGGCGATGTTGCTGCAGTGAAGGCCGCCGTCGACGCAGGGGTCCGAGGGGCGGAGAAGGTCGGAGAGGTCGTTTCGACGCATGTGATTGCCCGGCCTCATACGAATATCGACGAGGTTCTTCCATTGGGGCGTGAAGAGACCGGCAAAGGCGAGAGCTAGAGTCCCGGGACTCGGGATCGAGAAGTCATGCTTCTAGGCAAGGTGGTTGGCACCCTGGTAGCCAGTCGCAAAGAACCTTCTATGGAAGGTTTCAAATTCCTCGTCCTGCGCCAGATCAACATCGACGGCGATGAAACGGGCGGGTACGTCGTTGCGGTCGATGCGGTCGGAGCCGGAGTCGACGAGGTGGTGATGTACGCTACCGGTAGCTCGGCTCGTCAGACAGAAGCGACCCAGGACCGTCCCTGCGATGCGGTCATCATGGCGATTGTCGACACCTGGGAAGTGGGAGGCACCGAGGTCTACATCAAAGACTAACTGCCAGTCTCTATGCCCTCAGTAGATACCCAAGAAGTCGAGTCCATTATCCGCCGGGTGCGCCGCCGTTTTGGCGAATCACCCGATACCGAACAGCGCGCCGACGCGGCGGAATTCGAAGTCGTCACCAGCGGTATGGGTGTCTTTCCCTCCACGGCGAGTGCTGTCGAAGCGGCCCAGATTGCCTTCGAGGCCTACCGCGAGATGGGGCTCGAGCGCAGACGCGAGGTCATCGATCGCATTCGGGAGTCGATGCGCGAAAATGCCGAGCCTCTGGCCGAGATGGCACATCGCGAAACGGGGCTCGGGCGGGTCGAAGACAAGGTTGTCAAGAATCTTCTGGTGACCAACAAGACACCGGGACCCGAAGATCTGGAGCCACAGGTGGTTACCGGAGACCAGGGTATGACGGTGACCGAGTACGCGCCGTTCGGCCTGATCGGAGCCATCACACCAACGACCAATCCCGCCGCGACGGTGATCAACAACACGATCGCCACGGTGGCGGCGGGTAACGGCGTGGTCTTCAATGCGCACCCCAATGCCAAGCGGTCCTCCGCAGAGACGGTAAGCCTGATCAACGAGGCGATCGTCAAGGGGGGTGGACCCGAGAACCTCGTGACAACGATCGCCCAACCCACGATCGCTTCGGCCCAAGAGCTCATGCGGCACCCCAGAATTCGATTGCTCATGGTGACTGGAGGCCCGGGTGTAGTGGCCGAAGCGCTCAAGACAGACAAACGTGCGGTTACCGCGGGGCCGGGCAACCCACCGGTAGTCGTGGACGAGACCGCAGATCTCGAAGTGGCGGGTCGCGAGATCGTGCGGGGGGCTTCGTTTGATAACAACATGGTCTGTACCGACGAAAAAGAGGTCTTTGTCGTGCAGTCCAAAGCCGATGAGTTGCTGCGCAATCTCGGCAAGAGTGGTGGCTACGTACTCAAGGAGTATCAGCTTCGGCAACTTGAGAGAACGATCTTTGTCAAGCTGGGTGAGCCGGGCAAGCCGGGACAGATCGATCGTCGCTGGATAGGCCAGGACGCCAGCAAGATCTTGGCGGAGATCGGTGTCACAGCCGGCGACGAAACGCGTCTGATCGTTGCGGAAGTCGATCGCGATCACAGCCTGGTCTGGACCGAACAGATGATGCCGGTAATGCCAGTGGTACGAGTTCGAGACGTCGACGATGCGATCGATCTGGCGGTGCGTGCAGAGCACGGTTTTCACCACACCGCCTCGATCTACTCCAACGACGTCTCTGTGATTACCCGAATGGCACGAGAGATGAATGTGAGCATATTTGTGGCCAACGCTGCCAACGTGGCCGGTCTTGGAGCTGGTGGTGAGGACTACACATCCTTTTCGATTGCCACCCCCACCGGTGAGGGCATGACCCGTCCTCGAACGTTTTCGAGGATACGACGTCTGACCATTGTTGGATCACTGAGAATCGTGTAACTAAAACCATGCACCCTGCAATACTGCTTCTCGAATTTGAATCGATCGCCGTCGGTATCGATGCGGGTGATGCCATGGCAAAACGGGCCACTTTGACCTCGCTCCATACCGGTAGCGTCCAGCCTGGCAAGTATCTGGTGCTGGCGGGTGGAGATGTCGCCCAGGTAGAGGAGGCCCGGATCGCAGGTCGGGAGCGCGGACGGTCCGCTCTCCTCGACGAGATCTACCTCCCCGAGGTCCACGGCGAGGTCATCGACGCTTTGACCGGCAAACGTCAGCCGAGTCTCGGAGAGGCACTTGGGATTGTCGAGACCAGGACTGTCCCAGCCGTGATCGGAGCCGCTGATGTCGGAATCAAGTCGGCAAACGTGAAAATCCTGGAGATTCGCGTAGCCGATGGCCTGGGTGGCAAGGGTTATGTCCTGTTCTCGGGTCGACTGCATGATGTCGAAGCCGCTGTCGAGCAGGCGGTCGCGAGTTTGGCATCACGAGATCAACTCATCGCCCAGGTCGTCATTCCACAACTTCACGAGGAGATGTTGGCGAATCTCGCCTCCGATCTGGAGTTTGTGCCGAGAGCTCGCTCCTACTCGCCGAAGAAGTAACTACGGTCATCAAATGATATGCAATTAGGTCGGGTCATCGGAACCGTTGTCGCCTCTATAAAGGCACCAGGACTCGAGGGAGTCAGATTTCTGATCGTGCAGCCTCTCGACAAGGACCAACAAGAGGTCGGGGAACCTGTGGTCGCCGCAGACGGGGTCGCGATGGCTGGACCTGACGAATTGGTCTACTTTGTTGCCAGCAGGGAGGCGGCGTTGGCATGTCCGCGCACGTTCGTGCCGGTGGATCATGCAATTGTCGGGATTGTCGACCAGGTGTCACTGATGGATGATTTGCTGTGAAGATCGGACGCGTATCTGGTTCGGTAGTTGCGACCATCAAATCTCCTGCTCTGCAGAATCGAGCTCTGTTGCTTTGCGATCTGCTGGACGAGCGTGGTGAGGCGAACCAGGGCGGCTATACGATAGCGGTCGACACGGTAGGTGCCGGTGCAGGCGAGAGGGTCCTGATTCTCGACGAAGGTAACTCTGCACGACAAGTTCTCGCCGACGCCGATGCGCCGGTTCGAGCCGTCATCGTCGGCATTATCGATGAGGTGCGATAGCATCAAGTGCCGACTGGAAAGAATGAATCCATGAAGAGCGAAGTTGTTTTGGAAGAGACCGGGGTTGATTTCTCGCTGACGCCCGAACAGCGTGCGGTTCGAGAGGCGGCACGCGACTTTGCTCGTCAAGAGATCGACCCGATCGTCGAGGAATACGACGAGAGTCAAGAATTTCCGCGGGAGGTTTTTGCCAAGGCGGGAGAGCTGGGTTTCTTGGGGATAATTTTCCCCGAAAAGTATGGCGGGTCCGGTCTGGGCTACGTCGACTACGTCTTGGTCATCACCGAGCTGGCCAAGGTGGATCCATCGATCGCTTTGAGTGTGGCGGCTCACAATTCGCTCTGTAGCAATCACATCTTCAAATTCGGTACCGAGCAACAGCGACAGCGTTGGTTGGTGCCTCTGGCTCAGGGTGAAAAGATCGGAGCTTGGAGCTTGACGGAGCCTGATGCCGGATCTGACGCCGCCGGTACTCGAACGCGTGCTGAGCGGGTCGAAGGTGGCTGGGTCTTGAATGGTGCGAAGACATTTATCACCCATGGTTCGGTAGGCGACACTTGTGTCGTGCTTGCGGTGACCGATCCGGATGGGGAGCGACATCGCAACCTATCTGCCTTCGTTCTCGAGCGTGGGATGAAGGGATTTCGAGCCGGCAAGAAAGAGAACAAGCTGGGCTCCCGAGCATCGGATACGGCCGAAGTGATCATGGAAGACTGCCTGGTCCCAGAAGATCACTTGCTTGGGGAGCTGGGAGCAGGCTTTACCCAGGCCGTTACGATCCTCGATGGAGGTCGCATATCGATCGCTGCTCTGGGTCTGGGTACTGCGATGGGTGCCTATGAGACCGCTCTCGCCTATTCAAAAGAGCGACAGCAGTTCGGCCGGCCTATCGCGGACTTTCAGGCCATCCGTTTCTATCTTGCCGAGATGGCTACGCGAATCAGCGCTTCCGAGATACTTACCATGGCAGCGGCAGTCGCCATGGACCGGGGTGAGCGTGTTACCCGGGTAGCAGCTGAAGCGAAGCTCCATGCCGGAGAGACGGCGGTCTTTTGTGCCGAGCGCGGTGTACAGATCCATGGCGGATATGGATACATCAAGGACTATCGAGCCGAGAAGTACTACCGCGACTGCAAGATCTGCACAATCGGGGAAGGGACCAGCGAAATTCAGCGACTTGTAATTGCTCGGCAGCTCTTGAAAGGCCACTAATTGAAGTCCATTTTCCAATCGCCAAGGAAGCTCCGGTGATTGCAGGCATTGATCATGTCGGGATCGCGGTACGCTCGATCGACGAAGCGCGTCGCTTCTACGAGACGCTGGGTTTAGAGGTCGAAGCCATCGAGGAGATCGTTGCCGAAGGTGTCCGCGTGGCGCTGATCCCATGTGGCGAAAGCCGTATCGAGCTACTCGAAGCCACCAGCCTCGAGTCGCCGATCGCTCGATTTATTGACAAGAGGGGCGTTGGAATTCATCACATTTGTTTGGCGACTTCCGATGTACGATCGGATCAGGGGTTGCTCGAAGACGCTGGGTTCGAAGTGCTGAGACCTGAGCCGACGCGAGGGGCCGAGGGCTGCTGGATACAGTTCGTCCACCCCAAAAGTGTGGGAGGAGTCTTGGTGGAGCTGTCGGAGCGGCCCTGATGGCGATGTCAGCTCGCGATATCAGTTCGTGGCGACTTGACGATAAGGAGAGCTAGCGATGTTGGCATCAAACTCAATCGTGATTGCACACTTGGTGAATCCGACGGAAAAGTTTTGGGGAGTCTTGCTCAACCTCGACTCCAGCGGTCTAACTCTTCGCGGCATCAATGTCGCCAGTTTCGACGAGTGGATGTTTCAAATTGCTCGGCAGGATGAGAGGACCCTGGGTCTATCGACCATGTTTGTTCCGCTGTCTAGGGTAGAAAGAATTTTTCTCGATGAGCAAATAGGAGAAGTGGAGTCCTACCGGCAGCGATTCGAGCACAACGTGGGTCAATCGATCGAAGGTCTTTTGGGGTTGGAGCAGGTAGAAGAAGTCCCCTCCTAGCCTGCCGCAGGCTAGAACTGTACGTTTTCGATAAAAAACGTCGACGCGTCCAGGGATCTCTCGGCGAGATCGGTTGCCGTCTCAGCCGTCAGGACGAATTGGCCGGCACGCTCCCGGTTCGAGCTGATCAACAAGACCTCGAGCACCTCGATTTGATCCGCGTACTGATTTCGCAGATGCAAGAGGGTGTCCGCAGCAGCCTCCAACCCCCGAAAGGCCGAGGATTCCGAGTTCGCCGTCATTTCGAGAAAGGCTCGCTGCGCCTGAGTGCCCTGGTAGATCTGAAATTGGTCGATGCCAAGTGCGCGAAGGAATCTCGAGGTCTCGGCTGATATTTCCAGATTGCGGTAAGGCGCTCGAGGGAATACGGAGAGATCCACGACTCCAGACGCAGTCCTCTGTACATCCGCTGCTGGGCCTGCCTGGGCCGCCGAGGCTCGGGTAGCTGGGGCTCGAGTTCTAGGCGATGCTCCGGTATTGCGGGAGACATCTGTCAGGGTTTGTTTCTGCTCCACTTGGGTCACTGGCGCCTCGATCAGTTTTCCGTCTTCAATGACAAAAGCGGTTCCATAACGGTTTTTGTTGGCCTCATGGGTCCGGGGAATATCGATCTCCGCAAGGTCTATGAAGGTCTGGGTACCATTTTGAAGCACGATAATGGCTCTGTCTTCCTCGATGCGAAACTTCTCGCCAGCGATCAGCCGCGAGCCATCCTTCAGGTAGATCGAATAGGCAAAGATAGGTGCCGCAGTCACGGCGATCAAAACGGCTACCAGGAAAAGTCTCATTCGCATTTTTTCTAACCTCGCTACAGAGTGGACAAGTCTTTTCGTATCGGCGTAGACAAGGCGTTCTCGAGAGCGCCAAAGCCCGCGTTCAAGCGCCGGATTCCCTCATTTCCTCTGCTATGATAGCGCGTCATTCGCCTCGGGATGGTGAACTATTTCGCCATGGGGCTCGGAGAATGTTCTAGCCATGCTTGTTGTCATGAAAATGGACGCCTCCTCGGAAGATGTCGAGGCTGTCGTGCAACAGATCGAGACCCACGGTCTCAAGGCGAACCCTATTCCCGGGGCCCAGCGAACCGCGATAGGAATCACCGGCAATATCGGTGTAGTCGAACCGGCGCTTTTCGAGTCGATGGTCGGCGTTCTCGAAGTCATCCAGGTCTCTCACCCCTACAAGCTCGTCTCCCGCGAGTTTCGAGAACAGGACTCAGTCGTCGATGTGGGGGGGGTGAAAATTGGTGGTTCCGATCTGGTGGTCATTGCCGGCCCCTGCTCGGTTGAAAGCTACGACCAGACTTCTCGAATTGCCGGTGCGGTCAAGGCGGCCGGTGCGCAGCTACTCCGCGGTGGCGCCTATAAACCCCGAACGAGCCCGTACAGCTTTCAGGGTCTGGGGCTTGAAGGTCTCGAGATTCTGTCTCGCGTCGGCAAAGAGACCGGTCTACCGGTGGTCACCGAGGCCTTGGACATCGATGTGCTGGACCAAGTGGCCGAGTATGCGGATATGGTACAAATTGGCGCCCGCAACATGCAGAACTACTCTCTTCTCAAGCGAGCAGGACGATGTGGCCGCCCAGTGCTGCTAAAGAGGGGAATGCACGCCACGGTCACCGAGATGCTCCTGGCGGCAGAGTACATTCTTGATCAGGGCAATTCCCAGGTAGTCCTGTGCGAACGGGGCATCCGCACATTTGCTGATCACACCCGCAACACCCTCGATGTTGCAGCAATCCCCGCAGTACACCGGATCAGCCATCTTCCGATCATCGCTGATCCGAGTCATGCGGCTGGCAAACGCGACAAGGTCTTGCCTCTATCGAGAGCTGCGATCGCTGTCGGTGCGGATGGGCTCATGATCGAAGTTCACGATCGCCCTGAGGAAGCCAAGTCTGACGGCAACCAGGCTCTTCTTCCGGATCAGTTCGAGCAGCTCATGGCAGAAGTTCGGTTGGTGGCCGCTGCATTGAGCCGCCAGGTCTCCAGCCCGGTTGGGCAACAACACCTTTGAAAACTCACTCAGACGCGCTGCTGCTGCTCGAAGACGGTTCCGTTTTCGAAGGTAGCTGTGTAAGTCCAGGCACGCGGTTCGGAGAAGTCGTCTTCAATACTTCGATGACCGGCTACCAGGAGATTCTGACCGATCCGTCCTATCGCGGGCAGATTGTTGTGATGACTTTGCCTCATATTGGCAACTATGGCATTCAGTCTTCAGTAGCCGAGTCTGCCCGACCCTGGGTGGAGGGCTTTGTTGCCCGACAGTTCACCGAGCGGCCGTCGAGTCACGCCAGTGAAGAGGCGCTCATCCCGTATCTGAACCGTCACGCGGTGCCGGCGGTTGATGAGCTCGATACACGGGCAATCGTCAGGAGAGTTCGAAACCATGGAGCTATGAGGGGAGTGATCACCTCTGAGCGCTCCGACACCTCATCACTGCTGAGCGAGGTCCTGGACCAACCTGGGATGGCAGGTCGTGCCCTGGTATCTGAAGTGACATGTGACGAGATTTATCAGATTGAGCCCTCCCAGGGGACGCAGGAATATCACCTTGCGGTCTATGATTTTGGGGTAAAGGCCAACATTCTCAGATCGCTTGCAGATCGCGGGGTGCGACTGTCGGTGTTGCCAGCGTCGACCTCATACCAAGACTGTCTGAGCTTGGGAGTCGATGGCGTCTTGCTTTCCAACGGGCCGGGTGACCCCGAACCGCTGCAGGAGATCATCGAAAATGTGCGCCAGCTTGTCGAGGCGGACCTGCCGATTTTCGGCATTTGCCTTGGTCACCAACTGCTCGGTCTGGCCCTGGGTGGTCGAACATTCAAGTTGAAGTTCGGCCACCACGGCGGCAATCAACCCGTAAAAGACTTAGTAAGTAACCGAGTCCTGATTACCAGCCAAAACCACGGGTTCGCTGTCGATCCGGATTCGCTCCCTGATGACTGCGACGTAAATCAGCTGAACTTGAACGATGGCACCGTGGAAGCGTTCAGAGTTCGAGATCGGGCCATTCTGTCGGCTCAATACCATCCTGAGGCAGCACCTGGCCCGCACGACGCTTCGGCTCTGTTCGACGAGTTCTTGACCGAGATCGCACACCGGGCGGGGCACACCGAGTGAAGCAGACCAAGGCTCCGGTCTCCCTTCTTTTGTCGCTGGCCTGGCGCCTACTTCGAGGCCACCGCAGCCGACTCTTGAGTGGAACCGCTCGGGCGGCGTTGATCGCGACCACATTGGGTGTTACGGCGATGATCATCGCCATGGCACTGATGAGTGGATATCGAGATGACCTACGCCAAAAGCTGGTCCGTGGCAATGCTGCTGTCATTGTTCACCCTTTGCTGAGCTCAACCGAGAGCGGTGGCGACGAGCGGGTTGCCAATCTCATGGAGATCGATGGCATCAATCAGGTCAGGGCCGTGACCTATGGCCAGGGGACCATTGTGTCGACCAGTCAGCAGGGTGGGTTGGACGTGACCCTTCGCGGCATCGACGACTTCTCCGGTCTCGAGGGCCTTGGTGAGGTTCTCCTGGGTGATGGGGTCGAGGCTGCAGGGCGTTTGCGGAACGGTGAGAGGCTGGGCCTCGTGGCAGGGGAGGAGTTGGCTAGAAGGTTGGGTGCCGAGAACGGGGACATGCTGAAAGTAATGGTGCTCGGTTTTCGAGGTGATCGACCTCAGTTCACCTACAGAAGCGTCGAACTGATAGGTACGTTCCGCACCGGATTCGCCGAGTTTGATCAGAGCTGGGCAGTTACGGACCGTTCGGAGCTCGAGGCGGCCGTGGGGGGTGGGTTTGGTGGAGTGATGTACGAGGTTGCGGTCGACGACGCCAGCCGTGCCGATGAGATTTCCGACAGGGTTCGCGAAGCGCTCGGTGGCGGGTACCTGGTGACCAGCTGGCTCGATTTGAATCGGGAGCTGTTCACAGCCCTCGAGGTTCAGCAAATGGCGCTCTTTTTGGTCCTCGGTCTGATTGTGTTGGTGTCGACCTTCAATGTCGCCTCCAGTTTGGTGGTGCTGGTGCGCGAAAGGATGAGAGACGTGGGACTGCTGGCGGCGTTGGGTCTGGCACCAAGCGAGCTCCGAACGGTGTTCCTGCTCTATGGTGGAGGCCTCGGGGTTGCAGGGGCCTTCGGTGGGCTCTTCATCGGTAGCCTGACGGCATGGATCATTACCGAGTTCGAGCTGATTCGGTTTGATCCGGAGATAGCCGCTATCTACTTCATCAGCTCGGTACCGTTTCGGGTGCAAGTCGGCGATGTTGTCGCTGTTCTCGGCTTCACCCTGGTTGTCACGTTGGTTTCATGTTGGCTTCCGGCTCAACGCGCGGCATCTGTGCGTCCCGCCAGAGCCTTGCGCTATGAGTAGTGACCCGGGTTGTGACAGTTCGCAGAAAGGGGAAGGGGATCGCTTGGCGATCCCCTTGTCGTTTGGGTTGGCTTGGCTACCCTATTCAGGTGGCCGGTAGGGCTGGGGGACGGGACGACGCTTGCGCTGCCGTCGATGGGAACCTCGATTTCGACCACGGACGCAGCCGACTGGCTCCCGGAAGGTGGGTCGGACTCGCCGACCTCTCTTCACCCTCTTATACGGCGCAAACGGAAAAAGAGTTTAGTGGCTGAGCCAGGGATCCAATCTATCGAGGCACGCCGTGAGCGACAGCCCGATCGATGGCTGCCGGTGCTCTATTTCTCGTTTGCCCATCTTTGTCTGGCTACAGCGTTTGGGCTCGCGGCATGGGACCCCCGTGGCATTGCTGGTTTTTACTACCACCCTCAGCTGATCGCACTCGTCCATCTGGTTACTCTCGGTTGGATCAGCGGGTCGATTCTGGGAGCGATCTACATGATCTCGCCCATGGCGCTCAGAACGCCGCTCCCGGCACGCTTCCTGGATCGGGTGGCGTTCTTCAGCTTTGCGATCGGCACTCTGGGCATGGTCACACACTTTTGGACCGATGAGCTTTGGGGAGTGGTCTGGGCAGGCATTCTTGTCTGGCTTGCCTTTTTTCGGGTCGCAATACGATTTCTTCCCCGACTGGCTCGATCGCCGATCCCGGTAGAAGTACGCCTACATTTTTTTCTGGCCTTCGCCAATATTCTGCTGGCTGCGACTCTGGGTCTGCTGAGTGGCGCCGACAAGAAGGTCGAGGTTCTTCCTGGCTTTTCGCTTCATCACGTAGTGGCCCACGCTCACCTGGCGGCGCTCGGTTGGGCCACGATGATGGTTATGGCGGCGGGATATCGACTGCTTCCCATGATATTGCCCGCTGCCGTTCCGACGGGTCGCTGGGTGTGGTCGACAGCGATTGTGATGGAGTTCGGTGTGCTCGGTCTCACAGCAGCCCTATATCTCGATTCGAATTGGTCGATCCTTTTTGGAGGCATCGTGGTGCTCGGTCTGGGCATTTTCTTGAGCAGGGTCTCATGGATGCTACGCAATCCTCGGCCTGCTCCAAGGGCGCTGCGGCGACCCGACTTCGGAGTCCTTCACGCTGGCTATGCATTGGTGTGCCTGGTGTTGGCAGCGGCTCTGGGTATGGCGATTCTGGTGGCGCCGCCGGCAGAATGGAAACTCCCGGCTACGATGGTCTATGCGTGTCTGGGTTTGCTGGGGTTCTTGTCGCAGATGATTGTCGGAGTGGCTAGTCGCCTGGTCCCGTTGTTCGGCTGGTTGCGTTCATTTTCAAAGAGTGAGTTTCAACAGTTGCCACCGTCACCTCACGACACGCCGAATCGTCCGGTTCAACGGTTGACGTTTTTTCTGTGGGCTGTCGGAATACCACTCGTAGTCGTCGGTTTGGCTACAGATGCTGTCTCTTTGATTCGTCTGGGCGCTAGCTCTCTTTTTGTAGCGGTGTTGGCAGGACTTTGGCAGCAGGGCAGAGTACTGCGCTCACAAGCGCGATCAGAGTGACTGCAAATTGAAGGGAAGTTCGATTAAGCTATGCCGTCTAGCATGTGGATCACAAAGACAGGAAGCGCGCTACTTGTTACGACCCTTGTAGCTACGGCCCTTGCAGTTACGGGTATTCGGGCCGCGGGGTCGGGCTCGAGCGTAGCCGACCATCCTCCGACGCTGGAGTCGATGGTTGGGGAGCGTCTCGAGTTCAGACTGCGTTGGGGGGTCGTCCCCGCGGCCGACGCTCTGTTGGAGGTCCTGCCCACCGACGAGGAGAATGTGATCATGTTTCGGGCCTCGGCCGAGACCCTCGCCTACGTCGGGATGTTCTACCCCGTCAAAGAGATCATCGAGTCGACCGTGCGTCTGCCGGGGGCCAAGGTCCAACGGTACACGAAGACAGGTCGACAGGGCCGAGACAAGCACCGGGATCAGGAGGTTGTCTTCGATCTCGAGAAAGGTACCGCCCAGTACAGACGCAATGAGGATTTGCGGGACCCGATCGAGGTTCCCCCAGACGTGCAAGATCCGTTGTCGTCTTTCTATGTCTTCCGATCGCTACCGGTACCCGAGAGCGGATCGGTTGCCCTCAATGTGTCGGATGGCAAGAAAGTAGTTCACGGTGTTATTACCGTGATCGGCAAGGAGACCGTCAACACGCCCGTCGGAACCTTTGAAACCGTGATCATCGAGCCCGAGCTTGAGGGACTCGGAGGCATCTTCAAGAAGAGTCCTGGAGCTCGGATTCTTATCTGGATTACCGACGATGAGCGGCGCATGCCAGTAAAACTGCAAAGCGAGGTCTCAATCGGTCACTTCACGGCCCTTCTGACCAAGGTTACCTACCCCGCAGGCGAAGGGATCGAGAACTCGAGCACCACCGAGAGCCATAAGCCATGAAGATCTCCTTCTTGAAGCCCCCCAACGGCGGCATCATCGGTTTGGAGATGATCACGTTTGTCGAACCGCTTGGTCTCGAGTGTGTAGCCGGAGGGCTCGAGCAGGAGGGACACGCCTGCCAGATCGTCGATCTTCGTATCGATGGGCTCGAGCAGGGGCTGGTGAAGACCAGTCGTTTCGAACCCGACATCGTGGGCATCCAATGTAATTTTACAACCGAGCGTTTCCGGACCCTCGAGGTCACAACCGCGGTCCGTAAGGCTCTGCCCGACGCACTGATTGTCGTTGGTGGTCACGATGCATCTAGGGATCCTGGCTGGTTTTGCCATCCGACGATCGATGTCGTAGCGATTGGCGACGGGGAGGAGATGATGCCACTGCTCGCCGAGGCCCATGATTCGAAGACAGATCTGTCCAAGGTGCCCGGTCTGATGTTGGTCTCCAGTGGCGGCCCCAGGCTCACCGGTCCGGCACCGGCCCGTAGCAATATCGACGAGCTGCCGATGCCTGCCAGGCACTTGATCCAGGAGTACGCGGATAGCTACTACATCAATTTTCGCAGACCGTTGGCTCTGATGGAGACGGCTCGCGGCTGTCCATTCAAATGCAACTTCTGTTCGGTGTGGAAATTTCACGACAGCTCGTTTCGCGAGAAGTCTCCGCAGCGGGTCGTGGCCGAGTTGCAGCAAATCGATGCACCCAATGTCTTCATCACCGATGACATTTTCTGGATGAATGTGCGCCGTGGCGAAGAGCTCGCTGACGCGATCCAGGCGGCCGGTATTCGGAAATTCTTTACCGTGCAGACTCGCAGCGACATTATCTGCAAGTTCCCCCATCTGATAGAAAAGTGGAAGGGCTGTGGGCCACTCAACATCTTCTTGGGGCTCGAGAAAATCGACGACGACGGGCTGAACTCGATCAACAAGGGCAACAGCGCCGAGAACAACGAACAGGCGCTCGAGATTCTCGAAGAGCTTGGTGTCGGCTACACCCCGAATTTCATCGTCGACCCCGATTGGCAACGTGAAGACTTCGATCGCTTGCGCCAGTGGATCTCCCGGACTGGGGCGTACAACAGTGGCTTCTCGGTGTTGACCCCATTGCCAGGGACCGACCTCTGGGACGAGGTCGAGCAGGATCTTGTGACAAGGGATTGGGAGCTCTTCGACATCGCCCACTCGGTACTGCCCACAAAGCTGTCGCTGGATGACTTTTATGAAGAGTATGCCGGGTTGTGGAATCACGCGATGCAGGTCCGCTATGAGCACCGAGGCCGAATCAGGACTCAGTTGAAGCTCCTGTTGGCAATGGTCAGCGGTACGGTCTCCAGCGCGGCGATCAGGAAGGGAATGCGGGTAGGTATGGGGAGTGTTTTGAGTCGCCCCGAATCGTTTCTGCGAGCCCACCGTGAGAGCCCGGAGCGGCTGGTCCAGTATGAGCCGTTGTTGGCGAGCAGTATTCAAGAGCTGCAACTCTAGAATCACAGATCTACTGCGAGCTCGAGCCTCGATGCGCTTGAAGCTCTCTGGCCGATCTTGTTTGGAATCTGTTAGAATTTGTTGTTGCTTCGCCAGGTTCTAATGGCAAGTTCTGTCTTAGGAGGGTTGGCGAAGTAATGGGATGCTAGATCATTCAAGATTTAGTATGGAGGGAGGCAATTCATGAGTTTTTCAAGCGCATTTCGAAGTGCCGGTATCGTGGTTTTGGTGCTGGTCGTTGCACAGCTTGCCATTCCAGGAGCGGTGTGGTCCCAAGAGACCAACGATGTCTATGTTTTGGGGAGACCTGCGACGACATTTTCGGTTCACTCTCCGGACAATTTGGAAGAGTTGAAGGATTTGTTCGATCGGTATGAGGCCGATCTGAGAAAGGTCCTCGAGTTGAGTGACTGGGACGGCAACGCTGACGACCTGTTTACCACGGTACGCGGGGCCAAAGCCGGTGATGGCACGATTACGCAACGCTCGATAAGCCAGGGTGAGACCTTGCAGTGGATGGCCTATCGAAAAAACGGTGAGCCGGCCATCCTCGAGAACCCACGCTGGGCGGCAAAAAAGCCCTACGATGCTTGGCAGATCAAGGTGGATTCAAACGGCAAGACCAGTACTTTTGTGGTGCCGTTTACTTGTATGAATCTCGCACTCGACAAGGTCGAGTCGATGCCTTCGATGCGGTGCAGCGTTTCTGCATCGTTTGACGCGCTTGCAGATCTGATCACCGTCACCGGTAGGACGGACGCGAAGAATTTCGAGATTACAAGCGTCCAGATTCCGGGTGGTGATGGCAACATGAACGATCTCAAGAGCACTGGCGATATGTCCTGGACCTACCAGCCCACGACAGACGGCGTCTACCGCTTCAACGCCAAGGCAGGCAGCGGCAAGCGAGCCTCCACCTGCTCGGGTGAGGTCAATGTGACGCGCGAGAAAGCGGCTTGCGCTATCGATGTGACGGTCGATCCTGAGACCTATCTCATGACGATCCAAGCCACGGGTGTTCAGGGCGAGTTCGAGTTTGCCGGTCTGACCCTTCCCGATGGAAGCACGGCTCAGATCGACGCGTTCGAAGAGGTCGGTGAAAGACGCTGGACCTTCGATGCCGCGGAATCGCTGCCAAAGAAGCCTGGCGACTACACCTACAAGTTCAACGGTACGGCGACCCATCGCAACAGCGACGCCACCTGCGACAAGATGGTCGTCATAACACGAGAAGCTGCCGAGTATCGCTGGATCGCTCGCGGCTATGGCGCGTATGTGAGTCCGACCGGCAGTCGGTCCAATGACTCAGGGCCTATTGCCGTGCCTAGTGCAGGTGCCACTGTCGCCGGAGAAGAGGCGACTGAGATCTGGGCCAAGACGGGTACGGGTTTCGGCTTCGACATCGAATTCATGCTCACTCCGCATATCGGTATCGAGGGCACCGCGCTATTCGCCGAAACGGAAACGCACTTCATGTACGACAATCCCCTTGTCTGGGTGATGGATGACCAGAATACGGACTTCGGCATGTTCTCCCTCGGTGCGAACTATCACTTCACACCGACCAGTCGGGTCGATTTCTTCGCCGGAGCCTTTGTGGGGTTTGTGTCTTATGACACCGCGAGATTCAGTTTCGACGATCCTGATCAGGAGTTCGATTTCGACTTCGACGACGATGTCGCCTTGGGGCTGAACGCAGGTGTAGACATTCCGTTCAAGGTCGGAAGTCCGTGGATCTTTACGGTTGGATTGAATTACCTAGTTACTTCCGCCGATGATCAGAACAGCCCGCACGATCTCGATCTCGATCCATGGATCGGTACGATCGGGATTGGCTACCGCTTCTAGTCTCGGTACGATCGATTACTTCACCGCCGCACCCGATTGGGTGCGGCGTTTTTTCTTGGGGACATGATCCGCCGTTTCGGGGACACGATCCCGCCCGGGGACAGGACCTGAAAACTATGGGACACGATCCCGAAGTGGGACATGACCCGAACTCCGGAGGAGTTCGGGATCGTGTCCCCTTTTCTTCAGGTCCTGTCCCGTTTTCAGGTCCTGTCACCGTGCTGCGTCAGCGGCGAGCTCGGCGAGAAGCTTCTGAGAACCACTCGAGCGCTCAGCCCAGAATCGGGCGATCGATCCGGTCCAATGGGCTCTTTTCAGATGGCGGTGACTCCATTGATCAGCCTCGTTCGCCAGCCAGGTCAGGGTCGACGAGGGGTCCTGGGCCAGCAGGGACTCGAGTACGTATTTCCGCTCCCCGATCCTGACCCCGAGATCGAGCTCTTCGCCGGCTCGCTCGAGATCGGTTCGGACGAGGATCAGACCGCTTCTCACCGGCGCCAGAAGTGACTCGAGGAAGGTCTCGCCACCCTCGAGTCGGGGGTCGGCAAGTGGTGCGGCCTCTCTGAGGTGGAGGGGGAGATCGCCGGAAAAGTCGAGATCTCGACCCTCCTCGGTAAGGGTCTCGGTCAACAGCGCGCCCCAGCGGCAGTAGAAGGGGCTCGCCACATCGGTCAGCTTGTCGAGAAAAAACGGCAGCCAGCTCGAGAGATGCTCCAGCAGAAAGGCGACCCGAGCGTGTTCCCAGTGCCGAGCCGATGGGTCGGCAGCGTCGCTCGCAAACTCTTTGAGACGGGCGTAGAAGGCCAGCATCACCGTCAGATGATCGGATTCGTCCGGATGGTCGATAGCGAGAGCCCGCCAGAAGCCCGAGATTCGATCGCGGGCATCCCCCCCGAGCTTTCCGGTTGGATCCAGATAGACCGAAGCGAAGGGGTACAACTTCGATCCGAACAGATCGGAGAACTCTGTGGGCTCGGGAGGGCTACCGAGCTCGAGAAGCTCTGTTAGCCGTTCTGTCTCGGTTGTCGGATGCTCTGCCAGGGCGCCCAGAGCGCGGATCAGCTCCATTGGCCCGATCTCCTCACCATACTTCTATTGCTTGGCGGGCAGTTTGTATGCCTGTTTTGTCGGTTTGACCGGTCGGATCAGCCACTGGGGCCGGCGGGTGCCATCGGGTGAGTGCGTGGTCGCCGATCTCGTCTTTTCCAGCCAACGCTTGAAAACCTCTCGAGATTTCTCGATATCGACGCTGACATCTCCGTACCGATCTTCGGGTGTTGCCTTTTCTATGTGCACCGCCTGATGCCAGCAGTGCATGCCGGAGACCGGATCGGGATGGACCGGAAAGGTGAGATTCTGATGAACACCGGAGTCGGTCCACCAAATTCGCTTGGTGTCGGGGTCGTCTGAGTCGTACGGACGCACTCCACCGGTTCGTCTCAGCGACCACTGCTGGTCGGTTTCTTGGATATCGACCGTAGAGGTCAGTTGACGCTGACCTGGGTCGCGGAGTCGCCAGCGTCCCATGTGATGACTACAGGCCACCACGCCGGGTCGAATACCTTCGGTTACCCAGGCTTTGACGACGAAGTGACCGATCGCGGTTTCGACTCGAACCAGATCGCCGGTTCGAACCGCCAGCTCCTCGGCATCCTGTCGATGCAGCCAGAGCGGATTGGAGTGCGCAATCTCGTCGAGCCATTTTGCGTTGGCGCTTCGCGTATGAATGTGAACCGGCAAACGAAAGGTCGAGATCAAGACCTTCTGATCAGCTGCGAGGTTTTCTGGGTGGACATGGCTCTTGATATAAGTCGGTAGCGCAAATTCTTGCCAGCCCCACGAGGCCAGTGTCGACGAGTAGAACTCCAGCTTGCCGCTCGGGGTGGGAAAACCACGCAAAACCTCTCCATCGATGCGGACACCGACCGGTCGCCGCCCTTCCGGGTCGTTGGCAGGCGTGCCCGTGGGTACAACATTCAGGGCAATGGGAGCCTCGGCTCGGGTGTAGACCCGGCCATACGAATCTTCCTCCAGGTCCTCGAGCTCGGTCGATTCGACCGGGGATTCGTAAATGGGACCAACATCCTCGGTAATCTGAAAGGCCCCGTAACGACGCATGTAGGCAAGCGGCGTCAGATCTTCCTTGGCGGCAGCAGCAGGCAGACCGGGGACCGAGTTGTCGAAGATGTAGCCGTAGAACTCATCGATGCCGAGCCGCTGGCCCGGATGGCTCTTCGACTCGACGAACGACCGGATACCCAGACTCCCGTCGGGATCGATGCGCCAGGAGAGCTCGAGCCAGAACTCGTTCTCTTCCCAAACCTCACCCGGATTGACCTGACGCGTATCGTCAACGGGTTGACCCTGACGCTCCCGGGCTGCACGCAGGACCGGCTGCCTAAGCGCTATCCACTGACCGTCGTGGGTCTCATAGGAGTGGATGTCGTGGCGTTCCGAGGAATGACCCATTGGAAGCACGTAGTCGGCGTAAAAGGCTGTTTCATTCCAGGTTGGGGTCAGAGCCACATGACAGGCGACCCTGGCCTCGTCTGTGAGCATCTCCATCCAGGAGAAACCGTCCGGGTTGGTCCAGACCGGGTTGTAGACCCTCGAGAAATAGACCTCGAGGTGTCCCTGCTGCTCTCTCATCAAATGGGGGAGAAGGAACGAAAGCTCGTTCATCGCCAGCGGGTACTCGAGCGGCCAGGTGAGCTCGTTCCAGTGCTCGGGGTGCCGAGGCAGCCTGATTGGACGGGGGACGTACTTGTTCCACGCGTTGGGATAGGTACCGCCCGGCGTGGCCACCGCACCCAACAGAGCACTGATAAGGAACAGGGTCCGGGAGACCTGCCAACCACCTTCGTTGCCGGCTGCCGCGCTGCGCCAGCTGTGTGTTGCGAGCCGTGTGCCGGCGGTCGCGACGACGGCGGCGACTTCTTCCAGGACCTTGGCATCGATCCCGGATTCCTGAGCTGCGTATTCGAAGGTGTAGTCTTCGTAAAGCGATCCGAGAAGCTTCTCGAAGTTGGCGAAAGTAGGCTCGAGGCTGGGGTGCTCCGACGCCAGGAACTCCTGCCAATTCCACCACCGCCTCACGAAATCTCGATTGTAGAGCTGGTTTTCGATCAAGAAATTGGCGATGGCAAGATGGATCGCAGCTTCGGAACCGGGCTGAGGTGCCAACCAATAATCGGCGTGACTGGCCGTGTTGGAGAGACGGGTGTCCAGCACGATCAGCTTGGCTCCGTTCTTCTTGGCTTCCATCACTCGCTGGGCGTGTGGGTTGAAATAGTGGCCGGTCTCGAGATGGGCACTGACCAAGAAGATCACTTTGGCTCGGGCATGATCGGGGCTGGGTCGGTCGATTCCGCACCAGAACTGGTAACCGGCACGAGCTCCGGATGAACAGATATTGGTGTGTGAATTGTGTGCGTCACAACCCCACGCAGCCATCATCCGCTCGGTAAAACCATCCTCGCCCGGGCGCCCGACGTGATACATGATCTCGTTGTGCCGATTCTCCTCCATGGCAGTGCGAATGCGGCTGGCCAGATCGTCGAGGACTTCGTCCCACTCGACCCTCTCCCACTTGCCCTCACCACGACCGCCAGCTCGCCTCAGCGGATGGAGGATTCGATCGGGATCGGTGACCTGATTCAGCGTTGCCGGTCCCTTGGCACAGTTGCGACCCCGTGAGCCAGGGTGCTCTGGATTGCCCTCGAACTTGCGAACCTGACCAGAGTCCTTGTCGATATAGGCCAGGAGCCCACAGGCCGACTCGCAATTGAAGCAGGTGGTTGGAACAAGCATGTAGCGTTTTTCGACCCGCTTCGGCCAGGCTTTCGAGTCGAGCTCTACCCAGTCATCCCATCGCTCCTTGGGTGGGAACGCGGCCAGGTGAATTCGGCTCGGACCTGGATAGAAGGTCTCGCCGCGGGATTCGGTGTCGGCTCGTGCGGCGCTAACGCGTTTGTTGAGATCTTTGATCGACATCGGCTAGCTCTCAATGGTGTGCGCTTGGGACATTATGCAAGTGGAACCGATTGTCCTGCCTGAACATAGGCATGCTCGTAAGCAAACAGACCCACCAGAGCGATTGGTGCGGTCATCAGGGGATTGATCCAGGGCGCGGCCATGGCTATCGCGGCCAGGAGTATTCCAATTCGAAAGGCCCGTCGATACCTCCCGGCTGTCATCTCGTGCACCGCGAGCTCGACGTGGGCGGTGCCGTGAGGCAAGGTGATTTCTCCGACCACAAGAAGGATGTGTATGAGAGATGTTGCCGCCAGCAGCCAGCTCAATGGTGCCACTGCGGCCGGCTCGAGGAGCACTGCCGGGATAAGAAGAGCGGCGGAGCCCGCCATCAGCGTCTGGACCAGCATGTGCGGTGGTAGGAGTGGGCTCTGCCAAAGATCACGAGCTTTTGCCTGGGCGAATAGATAGGCGGTGTAGATCGACGTCATCACCGCCAGCGGCAGTCCGGGTAGACCGAGCCAGCGCTGCCAGTCGGCCCGGTCGAGGAGAGTGGCGAGAAAGTGAAGCGCCAATATAAGGCTGAATCCGCCGATGATGTAGGCGCCTCGGACCAGCCAACTTTTCCAGTGCGACCGGGTGAAAATGAGATAGAAGCGCTCTGGGTGTTCGAGATCCCAGATCAGCAAACCGCCGGTAATAGCCAGAAACAGACCAGAAACAATCGGCGCAGCCCACTGCCACAGAGGCCCGGTGCTCTGGAGTCGGCCAAACAGCATCAGGAGCAGCGCAACCAGATAGGTACCGGCCGCAATCGCCTTGGTCAGGGTGTACAGGCTGACCCGCCAATCCCAGGGAATGCTGTGAGGCACGTCGTAGCTCAGCAGGGCCGAGGCTGAGCTGCTGGTCTCGCCGGGGTGACCCGATACGACGTGGTGAGGGCTTTCGATCTGTTCGCTCCAGACAAAGAGTCCACCATCGGGACGTCTCGCAGCGAGCGGGTCGAGTGTAGCCTGGTGCGCATCGTGGTAGTAGAGCTTTGGTTGCGTGTTCTTCTCCGGCCGACGGGTTGCTACGGGATTTCGATGCACGAACTCGCTTAGGCGAGATCTGTTGTCGTTGAGATCGCCAATCAGAATGGCTTGGGTGGGACAGACCACCACGCAAGCCGGCTCTAGACCAATATCAATGCGGTGCGCACAGAAGTTGCATTTCTCGGCTGAATGATCTTCCGGGTTGATGAAGATCGCGTCATAGGGGCAAGCGGCGATACACGCCTTACAACCGATACAAATCGACTTGTCGAAATCGACAATGCCGTCAGGGCGCCGGTACATCGCCTGGGTCGGACAGGCGTCGGTGCAGGGCGCGTTGGCACACTGATTACACCGGGTGACCTGGAAGGCTCTGTGAGCCTGAGGAAACGTACCGACATCGACATACTTGACGTAGGTGCGGGTCACCGAAAGGGGGACTTCGTTTTCGGACTTACAGGCGATGGTGCATGCGTGGCAGCCGATACAACTGGCGTCGTCGATGACCTTGGCCCACTGAACGGGCGGGTCCTGAACGGGCCAGTCTTGAACGGGCCGGTTTTGAACAGGCAGCTCCTGTTCGGGGGCTGAGATGGGCTCTGTCATCCGGTTCGGTTTTCTCAGCTGTAGCGAGTCATGAGCTCGAGTATCTCTTTGACGGCCTGTCGGGCTTTGGGAGTGTCGACACCCGATTGGGCCAGGCGGCGGCCGATGGCGCAACCGATCTGGTCGCTGAAGGCCTTTTCGAGTGCTCCTCTCGCCGCCGAGATCTGCTGCGCGATCACCTCGCACTCTCTGTCTTGGGCGATCATCTTTTGAACTCCGCGAAGCTGCCCCTCGACTCGGGCAAGTCGATCGATCAATCGTTTCTTATCCTCGGGCGCTAGGACGGTGTCGCTGGGCAGGGGTGATGAGACAGACATGATTTCCTTCCTTTTGATGAAGCTGCCCTTAGATCAAGAGGCTCCTAGATAAAGAGGTTAGTGCGAGATCGGAGCGATTCGGCCAGGAAGCTGGCAGCTCCACCCGACTCGAATCCCTGGATCAGCTCATCGTCCTGGATTCCCATGACGTCTCGCGACATTTCGCAGGCCGTCATTTTCACACCCATCTCACGGGCCGTCTCGATCATCTCTTCCAAGGAGGAGACGTTCTTGTCGGCCATCATTTTTCTGAGCATCTTGGCGCCGACACCGAAATAGTTCATCTTCGAGACCGGGAGCTCGCGGGTCGAGCCGGGTGACATCACGGACATCATGGCCTCGAACAGATTCTTCCCCTTCAAAGAGCTCTCCTTCTTGAGCACGCTGAGTCCCCAGAAAGTGAAAAACATGCTGACCTCCTGGCCCATGGCTGCGGCGCCGGTCGCGATTACGAAGGCGGCAAGTACGCGATCGAGCTCACCCGAGAAGACCACTAGGGCTACTTTGTCCTCGGGTAGACCCGCTTCGACCCGCTCCAATCGCTGCTCGAGTGCGGCTAGGCGTTCCTCGAGTGGAGCCAGTTCGGTCGACGATTTTTCATTCGAACCCTCAGTCACCAACATCGGTACTCCTTTCAGCTCGTCCGCTCCATGAAGTGGACGTAGATCTCAGCACCATCTTCCGTCATCGTCTCCTGATCAACCAGTGCGACGTTGTTGGCAATTTTCGCCCAACCTTGAAAGTCTTTGATCGAACCACGGTCGGTGCTGACGATCTTCAAGATCTGTCCGGGCTCGATCTCCTCAAGTCGCTTTCTAGCTTTGACCAGAGGCATGGGGCAGCTCAACCCTGTCGTGTCAAGGGTGTCATCAAATTGAACTTCAGTCATCGATTTATCTCCTCGCGTGAGCTGTTTCAACACTCAACGGTCTCGAGCTGGAACATGAATCACAACGCCGGTATCTCGTTTGAATTTAGGATACCCCGGGTGGTACTGTCAAGGGCCCAAATCGACCCCTGTCGAGAGAGGTATTCTTGTCTAGATAGAAAGGGGCTTGCGTTCGATGGCCAAAGCGGGTTCACAGGAGTCCTGGAGCGCTTCCGATCTCGAAGACAGACTCCAGAGCGGAAGCGATTTTTTCGTCTTCGATGTCCGTAATGAGGATGAATTCGAGGCTTGGAAGATCGAGGGTCGAAAACCCCTCGAGATGGCGAATGTCCCCTACTACGAGATGCTCGAGGTAGACGAGTTCGATGATGTCGTCGACACGTTTCAGAGCTTCCTGGAGCAAGGCTGGGCTGCAAAGCTTCCACGCGACGTACCAATCCTCACAGTCTGTGCCAAAGGAGATACCTCGGAATACGTCGCCGCAGCGATGCGACGTCTTGGCCTCGATGCGGTCAACCTGGAGGGCGGTACTGAGGACTGGGGAAACTATTACTCCATCAAGCGAGTGGATAGCAGCGAGGTCAGAACGATTCTCCAGGTGGCCCGTCCGGCTCGGGGCTGCTTGAGCTATGTCGTGATCTCGGGAACCGAAGCGGCGATCATCGATCCGCTTCGCCATTTCAACCAGTATGTCGAGATTTGCGAGCAAGCAGGCGCCCAGATCGTAGTTGTCCTCGATACTCATGCCCATGCCGATCACATCAGTGGCGGTCCAGCGTTGGGAAGCCAGGTCGGAGCTCCCTACTATCTTCATCCGTACGACGGGATTCATCCGATCGATGTGCTGCCGGCCCGGTTCTCGTTCGAGTTCCTCGAAGACGAGATGGAGCTCAGTATCGGAGACTCGCTACTTCAGACCCTCCATATCCCTGGACACACTCTGGGAAACGTGGCCTATCTGCTCGATGGCGACACCCTGTTCAGCGGCGATAGCATCTTTATCGACTCAATCGCCAGACCCGATCTGGGTGGGCGTGGCGAGACCTGGGCTCCGATTCACTACGACTCTCTGCAGAGGCTGATGAGACTGCCCGACAGCTTGGTGGTGCTGCCCGGCCACTTCAGTAGCTTGGCGGAAGCCGACAAGGGTGGCGTCTTCCGGGCGAGACTGGGCGATCTGAAACTTGGCAACCCGGGACTTCTGAAGGCGCAGGGAGACAAGGGGGATTTTGTCGAGTACATCCTCGGCAGTCTTCCCGTGTTTCCGGATCAGTACGTCGACATCAAACGGGTCAACGCCGGTTTAAAGGAGGTCAATGAAGCTGACGCCTCCGAGCTCGAGCTGGGCAAGAACGTCTGTGCGCTCGCAGAGTGATGATCACCAAGGGGACATGACCCGAACTCCGCAGGAGTTCGGGATCGTGTCCCCCTGCATTTTGGGTCATGTCCCCTTTACGAATACCTAGTTCTCTTCGTCCTGATCTTCGAGTCTTTCGGCAGGAGTTGGATGTTGGTCCATTAGCCAAATCTGCAGTCCTGCCATGTCGCCTGCGACCCACTGATATTTCTTGCCGGTCTTGGTCAGTTTCTCCGAGCCGGGCTTGCTCACATGGCACGTCGTGCATTTCTCGAACTGGGTCTGTATCTGGTCGTAGCCGTCGAGCGATCCCATCAGCTCGAAATACTTTCCCTGGTCGGTCAGCAGTTTGCTGCCAGGCTTGTCGTGGCACGAGGTGCAGGTCAGATCCTCTTGCTGGGCCAGGGCTTTGGTGGCGGTAGCCGACTGGGGCAGGAAGGCCATCAGGGCCAGGAGTCCCAGGGTCAGTAGTGTGACGGTCGAAATCTTGGTCATTGTTTGAGCTCCTTTGCTGGTTCGGGCTTTACTAGATCCGGGCTTTGCTAGTTTGGGCATTGCTAGGTCCGAGTTGATGGGTTCCTATTTCGCCCAGGCCCAGGAAACCCCAAAGCTGACAGTCCACTGCGAGTGGTCGACCGTGGTGCCAGGACCGAATGGGTTTACTTGGGGATCGGGGTTGTTGTTGGTAACGCTGTTGTTGAATGCACGCTCGACGGCAAACTCATAGGTGGTGCTTCCATGCAGCCAGGAGAATCCGCCGCTGAGGTGGTGTTCTACGATGGCAGGAAACAGGGGCGTCATGGTCTCGTCGGGGACTGGGTTTTCGCCGTAGTTGTAGCCTGCCCTCAGAGTCCAGCGATCGTTGAGCCGGTAGTCGCCACCGAAGGCGTACACCCATTGGTCTTTCCAATTGAAGACAAAGGGAAGCTGGACCACATCGAAGGGCGCGGGCAACGGAAGCTCGGGGTTTTTGCCGGTCACGGTGATCGTGTCCAGCGCCTTGTCCCAGTAATTGCGTTTGATATCGAGCGCCAGGATCCAACGGTCGGTCGGCCGATAGGCAAATCCTACTCCGGCCTGCGACGCGAAAGTGAAGCCATCCATCTCCGCCTCGTATTTGACCTCCTGACCGATAAACGGGAAGTTGGAGTAGTTGACCCACATATCCGCGCCGCTGAAGTTGCTCTCGGTCTCGGTCTGATAAATGGCGCCGATCGAGAGCTTCGGATTCGGTCGCCACCAGATTCCGCCGCGAACGTTCCATTGGAATCCACTAGCTTTTTTCATGTTGACGCCGGGAAAGCTCATCGGCGGGTTGGCAGCGTTGAAAAACGAGGTGTCCGAGAAGAATCGAAACGACGCATCTGCATAGCCAAGGTTGGCTGCAAGACCAATTGAGAGATCGTCGTTGATGTTGTAGGAGACCGTCGGTATGAGGGTCATGAACCGAACTTCGGTAAAGGTCTCATCCTGGGTGCCAAAAAAGGTATTCATGTTTTGAAACTCAGCGCCCTGTCCGCCCTGGGCAACAAAGCCGACACCCCAGGTCCAGGGGCTATCCTTGTCTCCCCTCACATAGGCGAAGGAGGGCAGTGGAAAGTAGTTATCCTCGCCGTCGATCGGGGGGTTGATCATGTTTTCGAACGTTAGGGACGGCGCCAGGACTGAGAGATTGAGAGTGAAGTGGTTACCCTGGAGCTGTCCGATGCCCGCAGGGTTGAAGTTCAGCGCCAGGGCCCGATCGGAGATGGCCAGATTGGCACCACCTCGACCTATGGTCTCGGCGCTATAGCCCGTCATATACATTCCGTTGGTGGCGGAGACATCGGCTGGGGCCATGATCATCGCTGCAAGAAGCACTAGCAGGCCGATCTGTGTTTGTTTTGCTTTCATGATTCCCTCCTCAGGAAATCGTGCGTTCAGTGCTAGCTGTTTCTTCAGAGCTCTCGAGCTCGTCATATAAAGATGATTTGGGATCCGGCGCTCTTATCGTAGAAATCCAGTACGGTCAGGACCTCGTCGATCTGGGGCACCAGATCCTTCTCTTCGAGTTTGAACATGTCCATCGCCATGCGGCAGGCATAGAGCTCGGCGCCGGCGTCGTGGAGCATCTCGATAAATTCTCGTACCGGCGGAATATCGAGATCTTCCATTTGCTTTTTCATCATCTTGCTGGCCATCGCCTCCATGCCTGGAAGACCACCGACCATGGTCGGGATGGGCATCGAGGGATTTCCTACGGTGGCGACATGGAGATGATCGATTTTGGATTCGGTGACCATGTCCAGGCCCCAGAAGGTGAAAAAAACCATTGCTTCGATGCCGTTCATCCGGGCGCCGTTGGCCAGCACCAGACCGGGGTAGGCCATATCCAGATTGCCCTTCGAGCAGATGATGCTGACCCGCTCGATGGGTTTGCGTTGCTGAATTTCGGCAGCGTTTTCCTGTCCGATAGCGACTGTGGGTTCTTCGAGTGTCGTTGTCATGGTGTCGTTCTCCGTTTGCTGTCTTGGGTTCCGGTGAGATCGGGGACTAGATGCAGCCCTGCGGTTTTGGTAGGCCAGAAACTTTGGCTGCCAGTTTTCCGGGTCCCTTGGGAAAGAGTCGGTATAGATCCTTCATGTTGACTCCAGAAAGCTTCGAGATCCGCCTCAGGCCAGGGGGTTGTCCCTGTTTGGCGGCGTCCTCGCGGCAGAAGGTGATGACCTTCCAGTGCTGCTCAGACAGGTCGGCGATGCCAACCTCTTGCGCCAGCTCTTCGGCGATCTCCGGAGTCCACTGGTTGCTGTCAACCAGAAAGCCTTCCTCGTTGACTTCGATGGTCTGTCCTGCGTATTCGACTGCGGGCATGGTGTTATCTCCTTCAAGTATGGGTTCGAGCTCTCGGTTTGCGAATGGATAGTTGTTTGGGCCGTCTCGTGGCGTCTTTCTGCGGCAGGGTCTATGAGGCCAACTCGGTGTCTGCTACCGGAATCTCTTTTCCCATCAGCGACATATTGTTCGGGACCGGTATCGGTCTTCCAGGAAGCAGCGCGTGCCAGTAGACATGGCGAAACATCAGTTTGCCCCAGTGGTTGAACTTGCTCTCTCTGAGCAGAGAGAAGGGGCCGACCTGCGGTAAGGGATAAACCCCGGGCAGTGGCTCCTGGTCGTAGTTGAAGTCGATCAGCATGGCTCGGCCATAGCCGCTTTCGATAAAGCAGTTGGCGTGTCCGTCAAAGCAGGCCTTGGGGCTTTCGCCTCGGATCGCGTGGAGGATGTTTTCGACCACCACCTCGGCCTGGAAGTGGGCGACCGAGCCTGCTTTGGAAGTGGCCAGGTTGGTCGCGTCACCAAGCACGAAGATGTTGTCTTTTGCATCGGCGATCAGGGTGTTTTTGTGAGTCGGAACAAATCCGAGCTCGTCGCCCAGACCCGATGCCTCCACCAGCTCGGCACCCATATGGGTCGGGATCGTGATCAGAAGGTCGTAGGGAACCTCTCGCTCGTCGTAGGAGCGCAACACCTTGCGCTCGGGGTCGACTTCAGCGGTGCTGAACTCGGATTCGACCTTGATGCCTCTATCCACCAACATGTCGGATAGTGCCTTGGAGGCGATCGGTTTTGTAAACGCACCGTCGAGAGGTGTGACATAGGTCAATTCGATATCGTTCTTCATGCCTTTCAGGTTGAAGAAGGATTCGGCAAGGAAGGTGATCTCGAGGGGAGCGACGGGGCACTTGATCGGCATCTCGACAATGTTGACCGCGATGCGACCGCCGTCGAACCTCGCCAGAGCCTCTCTTAGAGCCACCGCTCCTTCGAGGGTGTAGAAGTCGAAGATGCTTTTGTGCCATTCATCGCCCAGTAGACCCGGGGTCTCGTCTGGCCGAATGTGTGAGCCTGTTGCGATGACCAGGAGGTCGTAGGGGACCGATTCGCCATCAGCGAGCACGACGCGGTTGTTGTCGGGCTCGACCCGTTCGACCTTGCGCTCGATCCACTCGACGCCCCTGCCGAGGGTGTTTTTGCGGGGTCGATAGGTCTTGTCGGGCTCCTGCATGTCAAAGGGCACGAAGATCAGATCGGGCTGAAAGAGATGTTCGGAGTCGGGGTCGATGATCTTCAACGACCAGTCGTTGGGAAGTTTTTTGCGGAGTAGATTGGCAACGGTTGTACCGGCGGTGCCGGCGCCGAGGATGACGAGATTTTTCATCTTTGAGTCCTTTCGAAACAGTCCCTAGAAGTGCGGCCTCTAGAAGTGCCGGCCTCTAGAAGTGCCGGCCTCTAGAAGTGCCACCCGTTTCTAGAGCAGGTGTCGTGCCAAGTTGTTAAGTGTTGTAAAAAAAGGACTTAGCGGAGTTCTGGATCAGAAACAGTGTCGATGTTGCAACAGGGCGTTGCAACGTGGCGTTGCGTGTTGCAACGTTTTTGAGTCCGTCGAGACCGTCAGAGGCGGTAGAGCCCACCGGCGAAGCTCCAACGGGAACTCCTTCCACAGGCGGCGAGAGTTCAGCACAACGTACCGGCAAACTCGAGAACCGTCTCGACATCCAGCGCGTCGAGCTCGCGGTCGTTGCGACCTTGAAGTGAGTCCGCGTTAGTCGACCATCGTCACCCTGATGCGCGAGCAGGCTTCCACTTCTATGCCACTGGGATTACTCCTGCCATGGCCAAAAAGATCATCGGAAAGGGCTCGAAGTACGCGTATACCTACAGAGACGCGGACGGCAATCCGTTGGACGGCGGCAAGACCTACAAGATCCGCTTGCCGCCCAACGTGCCGGCCAAAGACTTCTGGTCCTTCACTCTCTACGATAACCAGACCCGCTCGATGCTGCAGACCGACGAACGGTTCCCGGGGATCGACAACAACAAGCCCGGCATGATCAAGAATGCCGACGGGTCCTACGATGTTTACTTTGGACCCAAGGCGCCGGAGGGCCAGGAGAATAACTGGGTTCAGACCGTTCCCGGCAAGGGATGGAACGTGATTTTCCGCCTCTATGGACCGCTTGAGCCCTGGTACGACAAGACGTGGCGACCGGGTGAGATTGAATTAGTGAAGTGACATTACGAAATGCCAGCTAACAAGCGGTTTAACCCGAGCGGCGGATCGTACAGAAATTGGAATCCATGTTCCTGGCCGCCGCCAGGTTAACC
>CAXMQZ010000007.1:0-101197 GCA_964195975.1 uncultured Polyangiaceae bacterium
TGCTCGGTATTCGCCCGGTGGTCTACGAGCTGGAATCGGTGGCAGCCGGAATGCTCTACCTCGGTGTGCCGGCCTACAGGTTGCCGCGCAGTGTCATACGAGCCGAGGTCGAGCTGATTGCCGAGTTGGGGGTGGAATTTCGGCTCGGCACGAGGGTCGGGGTCGATGTCTCTCTGCAGCAGCTTCGCCAGGAACACTCAGCCGTGCTGATAGCGATCGGGGCCAAACGATCGCGTGGCTTGCCGATAGAAAACACCGATGCCCCCGGCGTGGTGGGTGGTGTCGAATTTCTGCGCAGTGTCGCTCTCCGCGAGCCGCTTCCGCTCGGTCGTCGGGTTGTCGTCATCGGCGGTGGCAATGTTGCATTCGACGTGGCGCGGACCGTGATGCGACAGGAGTCCTACGACGTCGCAGTCACGGCCCGTCGGCGGCCTGGAGTCGAGGAGGTGCACCTGTGTGCCCTCGAGTCGCTCGACGAGATGCCGGCGGACGAGATCGAGATTCAAGAGGCGGAAGAGGAGGGGATCCATCGCTGGAACAGTGTCGGGCCGCATCAGATCCTGGTGGATCGAGACGGGCTGTTCTCGGCGGTCGTGTTCAAACGATGCCTGCGGGTCTTCGATGAGCAGGGTCGATTCAGTCCCGAGTTCGATGAGATGGAGTTGTCGACTATCGAAGCCGATACCCTGATTCTGTCCGTCGGGCAGAATGTGAGCTTTGAGTTCATCGATGAGACGCGCGACGGGATCTCGCTCACCGAGCGAGGCTTTGTAGATGCCGATCCAGACACCGGCCAAAGTCGGTCGGCCCCAGACATCTTCATTGCGGGTGACTGCGCTCTCGGCCCTGGGCTGGCGATTCACGCGATAGCCGGTGGCAAGCAGGCGGCGCGGGGGATCTTCAAGCATCTGACCGGGAAATCCATCGCGCAAAGAGAAACCGAGGCTCATCTCGAGCTCTGCGGCTACAGCCGCGAGGCCGAGTACGAGACCACTCCGCGGCTCGAGATTCCTGTACTCGCCGCCTCGGAGAGAAGAGCGAGTGTGTCGAAACCGGTCGAGCTGTCGCTCTCGGCAGAGGCGGCCGAGCGGGAGGCCGGGCGCTGCCTCGATTGTGGTGTCAACACAATCTTCGACGGCACGAAGTGTATTCTGTGTGGCGGCTGCGTCGATGTGTGCCCCACCTATTGTCTCAAGCTGGTTCCCGTCGAAGAGATATCAGGTGACTTTGTCGAAGATGTGGTGACACAACTGTCGAGGGAGGATGGAGAGGTGCTCTCGGCCATCATCAAAGACGAAGAGCGATGCATTCGTTGTGCGCTGTGCTTCGAGCGTTGTCCGACCGGCGCAATCAGCATGGAGCGATTCGTTTTCCAGGAGGTTTGGTTTGACAGACAAGCTGACTCGGCGTGATATCGGCTCGAAGATCGCGTTCGGATCGTTCTGGACCGCCATCGCCACCGCTTCTGTGGGTGTTGCCAAGCTGTTGATGCCGACTGTGACACCCGAAGCATCGACTCGGGTCAAATTGGGTCATCCGGAGCAGTTCCCGGCCGGTACATCGAAAGTGTTCCCGAATCGAAATCTCTTTGTGTTCAGCGACGATGAAGGGATCTGGGCCATCTCGGCCATATGCACGCACCTGGGCTGTGTTGTGTCTCGGCTGCCCGACGGGCAGTTCGACTGTCCATGTCACGGCTCGAAGTTCAATGCGAGCGGCGAGACCTTCAGCGGACCAGCGCCGCGTGGCCTGGATTGGCTGGCGATATATCGGGCTCCGAACGGCGTTCTGTACGCCGACACGGCTTCGCAAGTGCCCAGCGGCACTGTTTGGAGGCGAGCTTAGATGTACAGTGCACTCCGTGCATTTCGTGAGAACCTGCGGCAACTACCCAGCAACTTCTGGGCTACGGTGCGGCGTCGAGGTCCGCTGAAATCGGACCGCAGCAGATCGCAGGCTGTCTTCTCGAACCTCTTTCTCCACATCCATTCTGTCAAGACCCACAAGCACAGCTTGAAGGTCTCCTACACCATGGGTCTGGGCCTGTTCGCCGCAGCGTTTCTGGGCATAGTGACGGTGACCGGCATTCTTTTGATGGTCTACTACAAGCCGACGCCGGATCAGGCCTATGCCTCGATCAAGGAGATTCATTACATCGTGCCCACCGGGCGAATGATTCGGAATCTTCATCGTTGGTCTGCTCACGGTATGGTGGTGGTGGTCTTTCTGCACATGGCCCGGGTCTTCTACACCGGCTCCTATCGGCGACCCCGTGAATTCAATTGGTTCGTCGGAATTCTGCTGCTGGCCCTGACCCTGGCTCTGAGCTTCACCGGCTATCTTCTACCGTGGGACCAGTTGGCCTACTGGGCGATCACGATCGGGGTGAACATCGCGTCCTCGCCTCGAGAGCTGACTGACGCTCTCGGCTTGACTCAGCACTTCGATCCGGGCGGCATGATTCGGCGCTTGCTGCTCGGCGCCAACTCTGTGGGCGCGGAGGCGCTGATTCGATTCCACCTGCTGCACGTCATGGTGCTCCCCATCTTCCTGTTCACGCTGCTGGGAGTTCACTTCTGGCGGATTCGCAAAGACGGTGGCCTCTCCCGCCCAGAGACTCCCGATACTGCTGAGCCGGAAGGGTTCTTCGCCAAAAACCCCGACAAGACCTACGGTCTCATGGCCGTCGTTCGTGGACGCAGCGAAGCCGTGGGGAAGGGACCGGAGAACACGGTCAGCTCCTGGCCGACATTGTTTATCACCGAGATGGCGATTTTGATGGCGGCCACTGCGTTGGTGCTGGCCTTGAGCCTGGCCTTTGATGCGCCGCTCAAAGAGATCGCCAATCCAGCGGTGCCGGAAAACCCCGCCAAGGCCCCTTGGTATTTCCTCGGGCTACAGGAGCTGGTTTCGTACTCGGCCTTCATGGGCGGTATCGGGATACCGATAATTGTGCTCATAGGATTGATACTGATCCCCTACCTCGATCGGGAAAAAGGTGGCGTCGGAATCTGGTTCGGCGGCAAGGAGGGCGCCAGGGTCGCCCTGACCTCGTTCGTGTTTTCGATGGTGGTCGTCATAGGACTGCTCGCTTTCGTCATCAATTTCGGTTGGCTTCGGCAGTGGTTTCCGGCCATACCCCAGATTCTGATCACGTTTATCAACCCAGGCACGGTGTATTCGTTGGTGTTTGCTCTCTGGTCCCTGTGGGTGATCCGCCGGCACAACTCCACCAGGATGGGGGCCATTGCGCTTTTTACATGCTTTCTGGTCGGTTACATCATCCTGACCTACGTCGGCACAGTGCATCGAGGACCCAATTGGGACTTCTATTGGAGCAAGGCCGATTGGCCCACTCATTGACAGCGGGAGCTCAGTCTGAAAACACTACTTTCCATCTCCAGCATCATGACACTGCTTTTTCTGCTGGTCGCGGCGGCGCGGGAAAACTATTTCACCGAGTGGCGCAGCACGCAGAGGGAGTTTCGGTCGCTGCTGTTGTCCAAAGCCGAGAACGAATCCGATGTCAAGTCTGCGAGATCGTTCAATGTCGAGATTCGCCAGGCCGTGATTCCAGATCTGGCCAGCATCGACCGATGCGTCAGCTGTCATCTGGGTGTCGACGATCCGAGAATGGCAGACGTACCGCAACCGTTCACGACCCATCCTGGCGCCTACCTGGAAGACCACGACCTGGACAGGTTTGGTTGCACGGTCTGCCACCTGGGACAAGGGCAAGCGACGACAAGGCTCGAGGCGCACGCTCTTTCTGAGGAAGTCTATTGGGACTGGCCGGTTCTGACCGGGCCGTGGACGCAGGCGACCTGCGGCACCTGCCACGATCCGACCCACCTCACCGACAGGGGGGCGCCACTGCTGGGCTTGGGTCTGGCTGCTTTTCAAGCGAACGGCTGCCTGGGGTGTCACAAGCTCGGAGGTCGTGGCGGCACGCTGGGCCCGGCGCTCGATCAGGTGGGCGACAAGACAAGCCACTCGCTGCCCTTTGATCACGTCGAAGGAGATCGTCAGGTTTGGACCTGGCACCAGCAGCATCTCCTATCGCCTCAAACCGTCGTTCCCGACTCCACGATGCCCGCCGTGGAAGGCGATGCGAAAACCCGCCATGCGCTGACCATCTATCTGCTGTCCCTGCGGACTACGAATCTGACCGAGAGCTTGACGCCGTTCGACCGCTACCAGCGGCGCTACCGGATCTGGCATACCGAACCCCTGTCGGGCGCCGAGCTCTACGAGCAGTTCTGTCAGGCTTGCCACGAAGATGGCACTGAAACGGTGTTTCATGATTCCCTCGATGTGACGATACCGGGGATCATGCATCCGGATTTTCTGGCCACCGCTACGGTGGAGTTCCTGGTCGAGAATCTGCGGTTGGGACGTGCCGGCACGCCCATGACCGCGTGGGCAGAGGATAGCGGCGGGCTGACGGACGATGAGTTGGAGAGGATTGCCGAGTATCTGCTCGAGTCCAGAACGGAGGTTCGTGAGGTGACCTTCGAGCCTGTAGCCGATCCGGATGTTGAAAACGGCCGGCTGCTCTTCGAAAACGAATGTATCGACTGCCATGAGCTGAACGCCGACGATGGCGAAGCGCCATGGCTCGGAAGCCCTGGGTTCCAGGCGACCTACAGTGACCCCCTGATGGGCCACACGATCAAGTTCGGGCGCCGGGATTCCTTGATGATCGGCTATGGCGAAGAGGAGGACGGAGACTTCACCGACAGGCAAGTGTCCGATCTTGTGGCCTACATTCGGACGCTTCGATAGTCAGGCTAGGAGTTCAACGACCTCGGCATCGGTCCGAGCCAGGATCAGGGCTCCGCCTTCCACGATTGCAAGATCTCCATGTAGTTCGCTCTCTCGAAAGCCGCTGGGTCGGGGCAGCGCTGATGATTCATGCTACCGCGCGCCTGCGCCAGCGATTCGTAATCATGCTCGGCAAGCCACGTTGCAACGCCCTGTTTGACGATTGAGAGATATTCGGGTCCGTTTTTGAGCAGAGCCGAGGTCATCTGTACGGCGTCGGCACCGGCCATGATCGCTTTGAGCGCGTCGAAAGGCGTGTGGACGCCGCCGCTCACCGCCAGCGAGGCTTCGATCTGACTGGAGAGAATCGCCAGCCAGCGCAGTCGGAGCAGAAGATCTGAAGAGTCCGAGAGACGCAGGACCCTTGCCACCTCGAGCTCCTCGAGGTCGATGTCGGGTTGGTAGAAGCGGTTGAACAACACCAGACCATCCGCGCCTACCGCCTCCAATGAGGCTGCCAGGTTTGCCAGCGCAGTGTAGTAGGGCGACAGCTTCACCGCGACCGGGATGGTGAGAGACTTCTTGACCTCGGAAACGATATCCACGGTTCGGGCTTCGATCTCTGCGCCGGTTTCCGTCGGATCGGTTCGAAGGGCATAGATGTTCAGCTCCAGGGCGTCGGCCCCGATCTCCTGGATCAGGCCCGCGTATTCGAGCCACCGCCCCTTGGTCGTTCCATTGAGTGAACCAATTACGGGAACATCGACAGCTTCCACGATCTTGAGAAGTTTGTTCAGATAGGCGTCTGGGCCCAGTGAGACCGAGTCGCTGTCGGGGAAATATGACAGAGCTTCGGCCGAGGAGAACGCGGGTGTGTCCATGTAGGAAATGACGGAGACCTCTTCGTAGACAACCTGCTCCTCGAAGAGTGAGTTCATCACGATCGCCGCGGCGTCGGCATCTTCCAGGCGCCTGACCGTGTCGAGGTCGTCGACCAGCGGGGAAGCCCCCGGCATGAATGGATGGGGAAGATCGAGACCTAGGTAGTTGGTAGAGAGATCCATTGTCGACTCCGGTTATGGAGAGGTGCTCTCCGGTTCATCGGACGCTTCGGCTCGAGGCAGGGTCATTTCTGCAAGGTGCTCATAGACCGCCCGGCGCTGTACTGCCTGATCTTGAGCCAGCGCTTGCAACTTCTTGTATCGATCTGGATCGATCTTCTCGACCATGCGGAATCTTGCCTCGTGTTTCATGTAGTCCTGGACCTTGCCTGTGGGTGCCCGCGAGTCGAGCTTCAGGGCTGGTTCCCCCTCCAGAACTCGACGTGGGTCATGACGGAATAGCGACCAGCCGCCACCAGCGACGATTCTTTTTTGCTGCACTACCTGTTGCGACAGGTCATAACCGTGGGCTATGCAAGGACTGTAGGCGATCACGAGCGAGGTTCCAGGATAGGCTTCCGCCTCCCTTAGAGCCTGGACTGTCTGGTTCATGTTGGCGCCAAAGGCGACCTTGGCGACGTAGGCATGGTGAAAACTGATGGCTTCGAGAGCTAGGGCTTTCTTGGGTTGGCTTTTCCCTGCGGCGGCGTACTTGGCTGCGGCACCCAGCGGAGTCGCCTTGGACTGCTGCCCACCGGTGTTGGAATAGACCTCGGTGTCGAGTACCAGGATGTTGACATCGCGATTTAGCGACAGCACATGATCGAGACCGCCATATCCGATGTCATAGGCCCAACCGTCGCCGCCGACCAGCCAAATACTCTTTTTGACCAAATAGTCCGAGATGACTCGAAGTCGCTGAGCGTCGGGGACCTTCAGCTCGGCGAGCTTTTGGTTGAGGATATCGACTCTGGCTCGTTGGGCGATAAAGTCGTTTTCGGTGATCTGCTCTGCTTCGAGGAGCTCTGAAACGAGCTCGTCGCCCAGCTCGGACGCCAGCTTCTGGAGCAGGGATCGTGCTCGCCCCGAAAGGCTATCGACTGAAACGCGGAACCCGAGACCGAATTCCGCATTGTCCTCAAACAGCGAATTGGCCCACGCGGGTCCCCGACCCTCGCGATTGGTTGTGTAAGGAGTCGTCGGCAGATTACCGCCATAGATCGATGAGCAGCCGGTGGCGTTGGCCATCAACAGCCGATCTCCAAAAAGCTGAGTCAGCAGCTTTAGGTATGGGGTCTCGCCACAACCCGCGCAAGCGCCGGAGAACTCGAACAACGGCTCGAGCCACTGGGAGCCCTTGGCGTCAAGACGCTGGATCTGGGTGCGATCGACCTCGGGTAGATCGAGGAAGAAGTCGAAATTCTCCTGTTCGCGAGCCCGGACCTCCTGCAAGGGCTCCATGTTGATCGCCTTGCGTCTTGGGTTGGCTTTGTCTTTGGCCGGGCAGACCTCGACACAGAGGCTGCAGCCGGTGCAATCCTCCGGCGCGACTTGGATCGTGTACTTGAGACCGCGAAAGTCGGGCGCTTTGTAATCGGTCGAAAGAAAGCTCTCGGGGGCATTTTCGAGAGCAGCCGGGTCGTAGACCTTGGCTCGAATGGCTGCATGAGGGCAGACCAACGCACATTGATTGCATTGGATGCAGGTACCCATGTCCCAGAGCGGGATCTCGTGGGCGATATTTCGCTTCTCCCACTTGGTGGTTCCGGTCGGCCAGGTGCCATCGGGCGGAAACACAGACACGGGCAGATGATCACCCTTGTTGGCTAGCATCACCGCGGTGACGGTCTGGACGAAGTCAGGAGCCTCGGGTGAGACGATCGGAGGTCGCGAGAAGGACGAAGTGACTGCAGGGGGCACCTCGACCTCGCTCAGGTGAGCCAGAGTGGCGTCGATCGCATCGAAGTTCTTCTCGACCAGGACCTGTCCCTTCTTGCCATACGTCTTGCGTACGGCGTCCTTGATCAGCTCGATAGCGTGCGTCGGCTCCAGCACTCTCGAAAGGGCAAAAAAACAGGTTTGCATGATGGTGTTGATACGGCCACCCATACCCGAATCTTTTGCCACCTTGTAGGCGTCGATCACCCAGAAGCGAAGCTGTTTGTCGATGATCGTCTCTTGAATCTCGGTGGGGAGGTGGTCCCATACCTCGTCGGCTGGGTAGGGGGAGTTGAGCAGGAATGTGGCTCCCGAGCAGGCGGTTTCGAGAACATCGAACCGCTCCAGGAAGTTAAATTGATGACAGGCGATGAAGTTGGCCTGTTGGATCAGATAGGTCGAGTAGATCGGTTCGTTGCCAAACCGGAGGTGAGAGATGGTAATGGCACCCGATTTCTTGGAGTCGTACACAAAGTAGCCTTGAGCGTAGTTGTCGGTCTCCTCGCCAATGATTTTGATTGAATTCTTGTTGGCCGAGACGGTGCCGTCTGAGCCGAGTCCGAAAAACAGGGCGCGTACTCTTCCCGAGGGTTCGATATCGAGACGATTCATCGGCAGCGAGGCGTGCGTTACATCATCGATAATCCCAACCGTGAAGTGATTCCTGGGTCGATCCCGGGCGAGTTCATCGAAGACGGCCTTTACGGAGCTCGGATTGAACTCTTTGGATGACAAGCCATACCTGCCTGCGACGACACGTGGGATCGCTCTGGAAGGACCCTCGTCATCCCGGATTTCCTGCAATGCGGTCACCACATCGAGATAGAGTGGATCGCCGACGGCACCCGGCTCCTTGGTTCGATCGAGCACGGCGAGATGCTCTACAGAGGCCGGCAATGCCTCGTTGAACGCCTCCAGCGAGAAGGGGCGATAGAGTCGAACCCGAAGGATGCCCACCTGTTCGCCATGGGCATTCAGCCAATCGACGGTCTCTTGTGCGGTCTCGGCACCCGAGCCCATGAGGACCACCACCCTTCGTGCCTCCGGATCGCCGTAGTAGTCGAAAAGCTTGTAAGAGCGACCCACCAGCTTGGCAAACTGACGCATGGTCTGCCGTACATGCTCTGGGCAGGCCCGATAGAACGGGTTGCAGGCCTCGCGAGCCTGGAAGAAGGTGTCCGGGTTCTGCGCCGTGCCCCGGATGACCGGTCGATCGGGTGTCAACGCCCTCAGCCTGTGCTCATCGATGAGCTTCTCGTCGATCATGGCTCTCAAATCGTCATCCGTCAGCTCCTCGATTTTGGTGATCTCGTGTGAGGTGCGAAAGCCGTCGAAGAAATGAATAAACGGGATCCGAGAGCGCAGGGTTGCGGCCTGAGAGATCAGCGCGAAGTCGTGCGCTTCCTGGACGGACCCCGATGCGAGCAGGGCACATCCAGTCTGCCGTGCGGCCATGACGTCGGAGTGATCGCAGAAGATCGACAGGGCGTGGGTTGCCAACGTTCGAGCGGCAACATGCATCGCAAAGGGAGTCAGCTCTCCGGCGATTTTGTAGAGGTTCGGGATTTTTAGAAGCAGACCCTGAGAAGCGGTAAACGTCGTGGTCAGAGAGCCGGTCTGTAGCGCCCCGTGCGCGGTGCCAGCGGCTCCGCCTTCTGATTGCATCTCCACAACCTGGGGTATGTCGCCCCAGATGTTTGCTTGCCCCTGGGTCGACCAGGTGTCGGAGAGCTCGCCCATGGGCGAGGCGGGTGTGATGGGGTAGATGGCGATGACTTCGTTGGTTCGGTAGGCAACCGAGGCGACCGCTTCATTCCCGTCGATAGTGATTTTTCGTCTTGGATTCATGGCTTTCTCAGGATGCTTTCTCGGGGTGTTTTCTCGGCGTGATATCTCAAGAAGAGATTTCTGAACGAAATAGGGGGCTTTGCCCGTTCGCAAGCTAGCATGACGATCAGATTTCGGCACACACCCTCTCGGGTGGTCCGTTGAAAATCAAGGCTCGAAACAGCCCCACCCGGCCGGGTGGGTATCGGTGCCACCCGATGGTATCTGGTCGTTCGCGCCATTCGGGATCAGACTGGTAGGAGGAGATTAACACCTGACCGGAGGACCGGACGAAAGGGAGGTGTGACGATGGGTTCAAGAGGGAGTTCGCTACCGCCCGACTACGAGGATATGCGGCCCGAGAGTCGGATGATGAGTCATGGCTACGATCCGATGCGATCGGAAGGTTCCATCAAGCCGCCAATTTTCCAAACCTCGACTTTTGTCTTTCGCAATGCAGCAGAGGGCAAAGAGTACTTCGAGTGGGCCTATAAACTAAAAGAGAAAGACCCCAACAAGTCGATGGGTCTGATTTACAGCAGGGTGAACAATCCCGATCTGGAAATTCTCGAGGACCGGCTGAATCTGTGGGACGAAGCCGAGGCCGGAGCAGTGTTTTCCTCAGGGATGGCCGCGATATCAACGGCTCTGCTGGCTACGGTGCCCATGGGGACGTCCGTGGTCTTCTCCAGACCCGTGTATGGGGGGACGGATTTCTTGCTCGAAGAGATTCTGCCCGACCGAGGCATCGTTACAAGAGAGTTCCCAGCGGGTTCGGGTGCCGAGTTTGTCGAGAATATCTGTCAGGACCTCGAGGCCGCTGGTACTCCTCCGAAAGTGATCTTTATCGAGACGCCCGCAAATCCGACCATGGTGCTCACCGACATCGAGGCAATGTCGGAGGTGGCTCACCGCAACGGCGCTCGCTGTTATGTCGACAACACATTTCTCGGTCCGATCTATCAGAAACCCCTGTTGCACGGTGCCGATCTGGTGCTCTATTCCGCGACCAAGTATCTGGGCGGCCATAGCGACCTGGTTGCCGGTGTCGCGCTTGGATCGACTGCGCTGATCGACCGCATCAAGATGTATCGAACCATCCTTGGATCGATGCTCGAGCCCTTTTCCGCCTGGCTACTGATGCGGTCGCTGGAGACGGCCAAGCTCAGAATAACCTGTGCCCGCAAGAACGCCGAGAGGATCGCAAGGTGGTTGGCCGATCATCCCAAGGTGCAGGAGGTCTACTTTCCTGGATTTCTCGACTCGGAAGAGCAGAGAAGGATCTATGACAAGCAGTGCACCGGGCCAGGCGCAATGATCGCGTTCAAGCTGGCTGACGCGGGTGAGAAAGAGGCGTTCGAATTTCTCGATTCGATCAAGTTGATCAAGCTGGCCGTGAGTCTGGGGGGGACAGAGTCGCTGGTCGAGCATCCTGCGACCATGACTCATGCCGACGTGCCTGAGGATGAACAGCGAGGAATCGGAATCACTCCATCCCTGATTCGATTGTCAGTGGGAATCGAGCACCCGGAAGACCTGATCAAGAGCCTCGAGTTTGCGCTGGAGCAGGTCTCGGAACGGCAGGTCGTGGGTCACCACTGATACCCGACCGACGCTTCCGCGATGGTGGCATCATAGTCGTCCAGATCGAAGCCTTTTTCGTCATAATCGATGCTTCGGATGCCGAGATGCACGAGGTAGCTGTGCAGGAACGGGATCTCGATCCAGCCTCGTAGATCGGTGCGCTCGACCCCAAAAGTTCCTGAGTTGTCGTAGAGACGGAAACTTCCGCCAAGATGGATTCGAGAGTTTCCTGTCCAGCGTACTCGTCCATCCAGAAAGTCGGCGTCGGCTGAGTAGAGGACTGGGAATGGGAACGTGCCGCTTCCAGCAACGACCGTCTGGTCGATCCGGCGTCCGATATCGGTTTTGTTGTAACCCAACATCGCATCCAGAGAGTCGCTTCGATAACCGAGCCGGAGGTCGAACTGGTCGTAGCTCGAGTCCCAACCCGATTCGGAGTTCGATGCTTTGTTCAGCAGCGCCGAGGCGCTCGCCCACAGGCCGCGGGGCTGTCTGTAGCGCAGTTGCACCCGAAACCGCTGCCGATCGGTCGGGGATATGTCTGTATATGGCGTGTCGTAGGAGGCGTCCTCGAGCTGGACGGACAGATCGAGTTTTTTTGCTGGATGCCAACCAGCCACCAGCCAAAGGGCTTTGTGGTCGGTTGTCAACTGATCGTCCACGAATAGACCGTCATCCAACCAAGCGGTCTCCAGGTTGCGGCTCTCGGTTCGAACACCGCCACTCAGAGTCAGCACCGAAGATGGCGAGAATTCGCCCCCCAACTCGTAGGTGTCGGTCTCAATGTCCCAGCGCCCCGCTTTGAGATCTTCATCCCAAACAAACGTGCCACTCTGATCCAACGATCGCCTCGCAGTCGACAGTAGAAGAGCCCAACTCGGGTTTACCCGATAGACCAGGTCGAGGTCGAGCAGATCAACGTCGCGATCAATCTGGCCAGATCCAGCGAGATTGGTGACAAAGGGATCACCGTTGAAATCTAGGCCGTGAGGCTGTTCATCGCCTGTCAGGTCCATCTCGAGCTGCTGCAGGGAACCGGCAAATCGAACCTGTAGCTTTTGGGTCGGACGGGCTACTACTTTCAAATTGTGGTCGTAGCTGGAAAAGTCGTACGGCTGATTCAGCAAGAAGAAGTCGAGCTGCGTACTTGTGGTCGGATTGGATCCGGCAGATGCCTCCGGTAGGAAGACCTCGACGATGTTTTTGTAGTCACGATAGCGCTCCTCGAGGATCACGGTTACTCGCCGCCAGCCGTACTCGAAGCCCGCGACATAGTCGGTGAGTGATTCATCGATCGGGCTCTCGAGCTCGAAACCATCTCGAGCGATGTAGAGAGAGGTCGTGCTGTCGCCGTTCTTTGTATAGCGTTCGAATCCGAAGTTCAATTTTGCGGACTTTGTCAATTGAATATCGAGGGCTGCGGTGTCTTGCACACGTTCGAAGTCGTAGGTGTGGTAATCGCGCATCGGTGAATCGGAGTCGCTTGGGGGGGGCAGAATGTCATCGTAGAAGTAGGTCGACTTACGCCGGTCGTAGGTCAATTCGTAGTGCCCGAACTTCCTTATCGACAGCCTGAAGGTCTCGAAAGGGTCGCCACCGAGATTTTGTAGATCGAGCTGGACCCTGTCGGCAAAACGATTCGACCCCTGATCCGCGACATACTCGAGATCGAGGTGGAAGAGACGGGGCCCGTCTTCGAGGCCCACATCCTCGAGATACTTCTCCTCTCGACCCCGAATATCTACAGTCCGGAAGCCGAGTTGGAAGCTTCCTGTCAGGGATGATGGTTCGTGGGATTGGCTCTCGGCGACCGAGGGTCGGATCAAGAGTAAGACCAGAGATGCAAAAACGGTTGAAGAGATGGTTCGCATCTGCCTGCGAGTCTCTATCTCAAGAAGAATGCGCTGAGGTTGGAGCCGTGGATGGAGGAGTGACAGTTCGTACACTGATTGTCAGGACCAAACGACGCATGAAATCCCGGCACTACGCTGTGGCAGCTGTAGCAGAGGTCGGCAACGTTTTGAAAGGCGAGCATCTGTCGGTTTGGAGACCCGTGGGCGGCGTGACACGAGACGCAGCCTTCGACTCTGCTGGCGCCGTGCTCGAAGACAAACGGACCATCCTTGGCGGCGTGACAGTTGGCGCATAGTGACTGCTTGAATCCACCAAGAAGACCTCGGTTCGATGGCACATGTGGGTCGTGACAGTTCGTACAGTCCAGGATGCCCTCTTGGAGGCGGTGGCGCTCGTTGAATTCGAACTGTGAAAAAACGTCGGGGTGACAGCTGCGACAGGATCCGGACACCCGTTCACTCTTGGTGGCGTCTCTGAACTCTTGCCACGGTTCGAGCTCAGCAAAGCGCGATTCAGAATCGTGAACTGTGTGACAACCGACACAACTCAATCCGACTCGTGCGTGAGAGCTCGAATCGAATCGGGGATGATCGGAGAGGTGGCATCTCTGACATCTCTCGGTAACTACATTTGGTGCGGTTTCATCATCGAAGCCGAATATCGTGTCAATGCCACCGCCCTCTAGAAGATGGTCTTCTGGATTCCCGTGGCAGGCTTCGCAGCTGCCGGAGGCGTCGGCCAGATCTGCCAGCCGCCTGGTATCGAGCGCCGAATGTGGATCCTGTCGAAACGAAGTGATGATCTCGTCGTGACAGACCGCACATTCGGACTCGTTGGTAGACGAGTCCGAATCAATCGCTCGAGCTGCGGGCTCGGCAGTGCTCAGGACAAGGAATAAGAGAAGGGCAAGTCTGAACTTCTCACAAACTTCGTCACGAAAGGTCGCAAATACCTGAATATTCAAGGCTTGTGAGAAGTTCAGGCTAGATCAATTGTTTTCCATAGCTCTTGACTGCCAAGACAGGACATGTCGCCAAGCGAACTACCCTTTCCGCCGTGCTACCGAGCAGCATCCTCTCCAGACCGGTCAGACCGTGGGTGGGGATCACGATGAGATCCGAGTCCTGCTGCTCGGCAAATCTCGTGATCTCCACCGATGGTGTTCCGTTGACGACATATTTGTCAGCCGGCACGTCGGGTCCTGGAGTGTCATAGATCAGCTTGTCGAGTGCCTCATCAGTTCTCTCCCGGAGCTCTTCCAGCTGCTGAGCCTGTGAAAAGTCTCCGGCAGGAGCATAGAAGTAGGGATAGACCGGTTCCTCGATGGAGTGGAGAACCTGCAGCCGGGCTCCGGTAGTGGCGGCGATTTCCTTGGCGTAGGTGATGGCCTGTGCCGAATGCTCGGAAAAATCTACCGGTACCAGGATGGTCTCGACCTTGCCAATCGTCTTGTCTTCGCTCTGTTTGTGCAGGGTCAAGACGGGACAGTAGGCTTGGCGAACGACCTCTTCGGCCACGCTGCCGATAAAAATTCTTGCTGGACCTCTTCGGCCATGCGTACCCATGATAATCAGGTCGATGTCGTTTTCATCGGCGTACTCGAGAATCACAGTGCCGGCCGAGAAGCCTCGCACCTTGGCTTCCTTCAAGGTGAAGGTCTTGGGCTGATTCTGCTCCAGGATCTGCGTCATCTCGGAATCGGCGATTTCGAAAAGACGGTTCAAGATCTCGGCTGGCTCTGGGAAATCGCTGTCGGGACCATGACGATCTCGGCCATGAAGTATGACTGCGTGTAGCAGATGGAGCTCGGCCTCGAACTGTTCGGCGAGAAACAAAGCGTAGTCGAGAGCCTGCTTGGCAGAATCGGAGAAATCGGTGGGGAAGAGTATCTTTTTTACATTTAGCATCGTTGATCCCGTTTTCTACTCGGAATCGGGTGGAGTATCGACCAAACGGGTCCGTAGCGCATATCCCACAACTTGCGCTCGATTGTGAAGATGGAGCTTGTCGAGAATGTTGCGGACATGAAATTTCACAGTGTTCTCGCTGACGCCCAGATCCTTCGCAAGCTTGCGGTTGGAAGTGACGCCGCGCACCATCAGCTCCAGGACTTCGTATTCCCGCTCTGTAAGAGCATCGGGGTCGAACTTGTCTGATGCGAAGTGCTCGGGCTTTGCAAATTCCTCCAGCAGTTTGCGAGCCAGAATTGGTGTCAGAGCTGGCTCACCGCGGTTGACGCCATCCAGGAGTTCGAAAAACTGAGCCGACTCCAAGTCCTTTAGCAAGTAGCCTTTGGCGCCAGACTTGATTGCCTCGAAGAGGTCGGAATCGTCGTCCGAGGCCGTGAGTATCACGACTTTTACATCAGGCAGCTCTGACGCGATTCGCTTGGTGGCCTCGAGGCCATCCATCTCGGGCATCTTCAGGTCCATCAAAACAACGTCGGGTTTGCACTTCCAAGAGAGCTCTACAGCCTCTTGGCCATTGCTTGCCTCACCCACAATCTCGACATCGTGTGACTCGAGCAGGCTTCGGAGGCTGTCTCGGAACAGGGCGTGATCGTCTGCGATTAGTATTTTCATAGTTTTAGGTGTCGATAATGGGTTTTGGATTCGATGGTACCCGTATCTTAACGCGAGTACCCCTGCCTGGCTCGGTATCGATCTCGATTGCGCCGCCAACGCTTTCGGCTCGCTCCTTCATGATGCCGAGTCCGAACTGCGGGAACTCCGCCCGATGAGGGCTGGCGGGATCGAAACCGGAGCCAGTATCTTCGACGGTGGCCAGCAACCGATCGTCCTCTTGTTCGAGGGTTACCTTGACGTCGGAAGCACCGGAGTGCTTGCGAGCATTGGTCAGGGCCTCCTGGATAATCCTCAGCAGCTGTAGCTCCGCCGGATCGGGTAGGTCCAGATCGGCCTGGACGAAAAGGTCGACCTTCACACCTGATTGCTGCTGCCACCGAGCGAGATAGTCCTGAAGAGCCTCTTCAAAGGACTGGTCTGGGCTAATTCCCGTCCTCAGCGCCATGATCCCTTCGCGAGCATCTTTGTAGACGTCTCTCGCGGCTCTTGCCAGTTGGTCCAGCTGGGAGGTTGCTTTTTCGATATCGTCTTTTTGCAGATAGGCCTGAACAGCCTGGGCTTTGGTGTTTACGTAGGCGAGCACCTGAGCCATTCCATCATGAAGCTCTCTGGCGATGCGAACTCGTTCCTCTGCGACGGCAAGTGTACGGACCTGTTGATTGAGATGAGCGTTGTCGATTGCAATCGCGGCTACGATGGCAAAGCGTGCGAGCGAGGATGCATCTGATTCTGAGAACTCCTCGCCATTGTCCCTCTCGCTGACGTAGAGGTTGCCGCGAAACGGCCCTTTACAAACGATTGGCACCGCCAGAAGCGAGTTCATCACCGGGTGATGGGGTGGAAAACCAGCGCTTCGAGGATCGTCGTTGACATTCGCGATTCGAAGTTGCTGGCCTTCGTGGAGGACATTGCCGAGGAGGCCCTTACCGACCGGAGGTTCCCCGATCCGAGATCGGAGCTCCTGCGAGACTCCAGAGGTGACGAATTCCCTGATCGAAGTCTTATCGTCGTAGACCGCTACGGCGCCATAGCGCGCCTCGGTCAGTTGTCGCGCTTGATCGACAACCTTTTGCAGCACGGTAGCAAGCGACGCCTCGCCATAGATATCGAGGCCAGCTCTTTGAAGAGCCAAAAGCTCCCGGTTTTGACGCTCGAGTCGAAGTTGCATCCGGGCGAGCATGTCGAAGCCGGCACCGAAAAAGAAAACACCGCTGACAAGGATGACCAGGTCCATGACCAGCCTTCCCTTGAGGGTGTCGAGATAAGGTGCCAATAGGTAGCGGCTGAATTCGACAAAGATAAACAGGACCACGAGGGATACTAAGAACGTCCACTTCACCCGTCTCAGAGACGAGCTTTGGCCCGCGATCTGGCCCTCCAGGGGATCTGGAGGGCCAGATCGCGGGCCCGGATCGGAATTGGATGCAGATAGATTCATTCGTTCTTGGACCTGTCGAACGTCGGTTGGACGACCGTTTCGGTGATTGTCCCGAAGTCTTGGGGACAGGTCCCGCAGTCTCGGGAACAAAGAGATAGAGGGATTCTACGCGATGGGTGGGAGAGATGTATTGGAACCTCGGGAGGTTCCTAATGGTGGCATTTCCCGCGTCGCGTGGTGATTCCGAAAATCGAGTAGAAAGGGCACCAGCCGATCAGACCGGTTACGAGAGGCACGAAGCCGAATATCTTGAAGATCGCAGCGAGCAGATCATCGCCGATGACAAACCAGCCAAGATAGATTACGACAAGACCTACGACGATTCGGATGACTCGATCGCGGCGCGATTCATTCACGTTCTTCATCGCTGATCCGTCAGCCTCGAGGGTTCTACCTTGAAGTCGGGTGTGGTACACGACACGGTTCCTAGCTTGCCGGTCTATGGGATTTGATGCCACTGTCTTGTGGGTGGTTTTGGTCCGTCGACAGGTGGTCTCGCGACTCCCCGAGAGGGTAGCGTTTTGGGTGGAGTGAGCCGCCTATCGGGGTAGTGTGTCGGGGCTGCTAGACTCCCGGATTGCATGCCAAGAAGAACCGATCTCGAGTCCATTTTAATCCTTGGCTCTGGCCCGATTGTGATAGGTCAAGCCTGCGAGTTCGACTACTCGGGAACCCAGGCCTGTCGGGTGCTGAGACAGGAGGGCTATCGAGTCGTGCTGGTGAATTCGAATCCGGCAACCATCATGACCGACCCCGAGTTCTCTGATGCGACTTATATCGAACCGCTGGTACCCGAGATCGTCGAGAAGATCATCGAGGCAGAGCGACCCTCCGCCATTCTGCCCACCGTGGGCGGCCAGACAGGAATCAATCTGACCTTGAGTCTCCACGAGAGTGGGACTCTGGACAGATTTGGAGTGGAGATCCTGGGGGCAGACGTGAATGCTCTTCGGCTTGGTGAGGATCGACAGCTCTTCAAGGAAGCGATGGAGGAGATTGGTCTCGAGGTGCCGCAGAGCGGTTACGCCGATGGGATCGCCGAGGCCGAGCAGATCGCCGAGGAAATCGGTTATCCGCTGATCATCCGGCCCAGCTTCACCCTGGGCGGTGAGGGTGGTGGAACGGTCTACAACCGCGACGAGCTCGAAGAGCTGGTTGCGGTGGCGCTCGATGCCAGCCCAACCAGAAAAGTACTTCTCGAGAAGTCCGTGCTCGGTTGGAAGGAGTTTGAACTGGAAGTGATTCGTGACCGTCTCGACAATGCGATCGTTATTTGCTCGGTCGAGAATGTCGACGCGATGGGTGTTCACACTGGGGACTCGATTACGGTGGCACCCCAACAAACGCTATCGGATCGCGAATACCAGGAGATGCGCAACGAAGCCTTCGCGGTGATTCGGCGCGTCGGTGTAGCCACCGGCGGCTCGAACATTCAGTTTGCCGTAGATCCCGCCACGGGAGAGCGAGTGGTTATCGAGATGAACCCACGAGTATCACGCAGCTCAGCTCTCGCATCCAAGGCGACTGGATTTCCGATAGCCAAAATCGCTGCGTTGCTTGCGGTCGGCTACACGCTGGACGAGATCCCGAACGAGATAACCGGCGAGACCTTTGCTGCCTTCGAGCCCTCGTTGGATTACACGGTGGTGAAGATTCCAAGGTGGGCGTTCGAGAAGTTTCCACAGACTCGACCCGAGCTGGGCACATCCATGAAGTCGGTCGGGGAAGTGATGGCGATCGGCGCAACATTCCGAGAGGCCTTGATGAAGGGTCTGGCATCGCTGGAGCTCGACGGCACGATGGCCTCGCGCGAGCAGCGGATGTCGGACCCGGTTCAGCTACGCCATCGGCTGGGCAGGCCGAACTGGGAGCGACTTTTTGCTGTCTTTGCGGCGCTTCGACAGGGATGGACAATCGATGAAGTCGCCGCGGAAACCCACATCGACCCATGGTTTCTGCGCGAGATCCAACATGTCGTGGAGCTTGAAACCGAGATCGGCTGTTGGGATCTCGATTCGGTCCCCACCAAGTTGCTCGCTCAGGCGAAATCGAGTGGGTTGAGCGATCAACGGATCGCCGATCTTCTGGGCAGTACAGCCAGTGAGGTCGATGGGAGTCTCGGCAAACGCAGAATTCGGCGAGTGTACAAACGGGTCGACACCTGTGCCGCTGAATTTCCAGCCCGCACACCCTACTTGTATTCAACGTTCGGGACAGAAGACGAGAGTCAACCCGACGCCAAGCGCAAAGTGATGATTTTGGGCTCGGGTCCGAACAGGATCGGTCAAGGAATCGAGTTCGACTATTGCTGTGTTCATGCCGCCTACGGTCTCTCCGCCGCGGGGTTTGAGACCATCATGGTCAACTGTAACCCGGAGACGGTTTCGACCGACTACGACACGTCCGACAGGCTCTATTTCGAGCCCCTTACCCTGGAGCACGTTCTGGCAATCGTCGAAAGAGAAAAGCCCGAGGGTGTCATCGTTCAACTGGGTGGCCAGACACCGCTCAAGCTGGCCACTGGGCTGTCGGAGGCAGGTGTTCCGATCCTGGGTACGCCGCCGGACGCAATTGATTTGGCAGAGGATCGACGGAGATTTGGCGCGCTGCTGGCACAAGAAGATATCCGTCAGCCTGAAAACGGAACTGCCCTGACCGTCGAGCAGGGGGTCGAGGTCGCTCTTCGGATCGGGTTTCCCATTCTGGTTCGTCCAAGCTACGTTTTGGGCGGACGCGCTATGGCCATCTGCTATGACGAATCGACGCTCGAGAGGTATCTAAGAGACGCTGCTGCGGTTTCACCCGGACAGCCGATACTGTTGGATCGGTTTTTGGACGATGCCGTTGAGTTTGATCTCGACTTGCTCGCCGACGGCAATCGGGCGGTCGTAGCAGGAGTTCTGCAGCATATCGAGGAGGCAGGCATCCACTCTGGAGACTCGGCTGCAGTGCTACCCCCGCAGAAGGTCAGCGACCCCGAGATCGAAGAGATGAAGGATATTGCGCGGAGATTGGCTCTTTGTCTGGGCGTTGTCGGTCTGATGAACGTACAGTTCGCGATCCATCGCGACGAGATCTATGTCATCGAGGTCAATCCCAGAGCTTCGCGAACGGTTCCATTCATCGCAAAGGCTGTTGGTATTCCTTTGGTCCGCCTTGCCTCGCTCGTCATGGTCGGACAGACGCTCGAAGAGGTAGGCTTTGTTTCAGAGCCTGAGGTGCCGGCTGTCTTCGTCAAGGGTCCTGTGTTTCCGTTTCGGAGATTCCCCGGCGTGGACCCTGTGCTGGGGCCGGAGATGAAGTCGACCGGTGAGGTCATGGGGATCAGCCAACGCTTCGGCCATGCCTTCGCCAAGGCATGGATCTCCGCGGGTCACCGTTTGCCCCTTGCCGGCTCGGCGTTTGTCTCGGTGCACGATAGAGACAAGAAGGCCGTGGCGCCGGTTGCTGCCCGGCTGACAGAGCTCGGGTTCAAGGTTCTTGCAACGGGCGGCACGGCAGCCTACCTCGAGTCCCACGGTGTCGCTGTAACGCGGGTCAACAAGGTTCACGAAGGGCGGCCACACGTTGTCGATCACTTGATCAATCGCGATGTCGACCTGGTGATCAACACCCCTCTTGGCCAGGCGTCACACGAGGACGACGCTCTGATTCGCCAGTCAGCGATCAAATACGACATTCCTTGCATCACCACGATCTCCGGTGCCAGGGCCGCTGTCGAAGGAATTGCAGCTCTTATCGACCACGGGCTCGATGTTCACTCTCTGCAGGAGTTACACTCTGAGAAGCTGACAGTCTTCTCTTGAGGTCAGGCTAAACACATTCCAGACAGTTCCAAAAAAGGAGCACCATCATGTCCGATACCCGCACCGAGCGAGACAGTCTTGGGGAGGTCGAGGTTCCGGCCGCGGCCTACTATGGAGCACAGACCGAGCGAGCTATTCAGAATTTTCCGGTCAGCGGATTGCGGTTTCCACGACGATTTATCGCTGCGCTGGGAATGATCAAGGGCGAAGCGGCAGTCGCCAATGCCGAGCTTGGAATCGTCGACTCCGAGCTTGCTGGGTTTATCCAGAAGGCAGCCGCAGAGGTGGCCGAAGGCAATCACGATGCGGACTTTCCGCTCGATATTTTTCAAACCGGCTCGGGGACTTCGACCAATATGAACGCCAACGAGGTCATCTCCAACCGTGCAATCGAGCTGGCAGGTGGCACGATCGGCTCGAAGTCTCCGGTTCATCCGAACGACCATGTCAATGCGAGTCAATCGTCGAACGACGTCATTCCCACCGCGATTCATGTATCGGTCTATGGAGCGGTCGTGGAGGACCTGGAGCCGGCGCTCGAACACCTGGCCAAAGCTCTCGAGGCCAAGGCTGAAGAATTCGACGATGTCATCAAGATCGGGCGCACCCATCTACAGGATGCGGTGCCGATACGGTTGGGCCAGGAGTTTTCGGCTTACGGCCAGCAAATTAGAAACGCCCTCGATCGGCTGGATGCAGCCAAGCCCAGGATGGCCGAGCTGGCACTTGGCGGCACCGCGGTGGGCACAGGCTTGAACGCCGACCCCCGGTTTGCCCCCACCGTGATCTCACGTCTGGCCACCCGGACCGGCCAGCCCTTTGTGCCAGCACCCAACCGATTCGAAGCGTTGGCGACCAAAGACGCCGCCGTCGAGATGTCGGGTGCACTCAAGACGATCGCGGTATCGATGACCAAAATTGCCAACGACATTCGGTGGCTGGGTTCGGGGCCACGGTGTGGGATTGGTGAGATCACGCTGCCAAGCCTGCAACCCGGAAGCTCGATCATGCCCGGCAAGGTCAACCCGGTAATCCCGGAGTCCGTGCTGATGGTGGCTGCTCAGGTGATCGGCAACGACGTGACCGTTAGCGTCGGGGGAATGTCGGGCGTCTTCGAGCTCAACGTGATGATGCCAGTGATTGCCTACAACCTGCTGCAGTCGATCGAGATTTTGTCCAACGTGTCACGCCTTCTATCGGATCGTGTTGTCGCTGGCCTCGAAGCGAACCGGGATAGATGTAGTGCTCTGGTCGAAGAATCGCTGGCGATGGTCACCTCCTTGGCGCCCAAGGTGGGCTACGACAAGGCCGCCGAGATTGCCAAAGAAGCCTTCGCTACGGGTCGTACTGTAAGGGAGGTTGCGGCTGAAAAACAGGTTCTCGAGCCGGATGAGCTCGACCAGGCTCTGAACGCACGTTCACAGACCGAGGGTGGCATTCAAGGCAACTAGCCGGTCAGTACCATCGTGGAGGCGAAACCCCCGGACCCAACGAGACGCATTCTGCATTGCGATATGGACTGCTTCTTTGCCGCCGTCCATATGCGCGACGATCCGTCTCTGCAAGGCAAACCGGTAGTCATCGGGGGCAGCCCAGAGGGGCGTGGAGTCATCGCGGCCGCCAGCTATGAGGCCCGAGCGTTCGGGGTTCATTCGGCCCAGCCGGCAGCCCGAGCCCTGCGACTCTGCCCCAATCTCATTCTTATTCGGCCCGATTTCAGCCGCTACAGGCAGGAATCCAACGAGGTTTTTGCAATTCTTCGCGAGTTTTCTCCGGTTGTTCAACCGGTATCCATCGACGAAGCCTTCCTCGATGTAACCGATTGCATGGAAGAGTGGGGTAGTGCCACGGCCTTGGCGACCGAGATCAAAAGACGGGTTCGCAAAGAGCGAGCTCTGACCGTGAGCATCGGTGTCGCGCCTAACAAGCTTGTCGCGAAGATTGCTTCGGACTTCGAAAAGCCCGATGGTCTGACCGTAATACCTCCAAAACGCGTGCAGTCCTTCCTCGATCCCTTGCCGGTCAGAAGGCTACCTGGAGTTGGGCCGGCCACAGGTAAGAGCCTCGAGAGGCTTTCCGTAGAAACCATTGCTGACCTTCGAGCGGTGCCGCTCGATCGGCTTCAGGGCCTATTTGGAAGCCACGGTCGGGGTCTTTACAACTACGCTCGTGGAGTCGATGACCGACCGGTACGGGTCAGTCGACAACGCAAGAGTCTGAGCAGCGAGCGCACTTTCTCGCGAGATCTAGAAACGCTGGATCAGATGGATGCCGAGATGGATCGCCTGGCGCAACAGGTCTCCGATGGGCTTCGGAAGCGTCGGATTTCAGCCTGCACCGTCACCCTCAAGATTCGCTACTCGGACTTCACTACGGTGACTCGATCTCAAACCCTTGGGGCCCCCACCGCAGACGGAGCCTTACTCGCCAGATACGCCAAGGCGCTGCTGCGATCGAGTCAGGCGGGAGAGCGTAGAGTGAGACTCCTAGGACTGGGGGCGTCGAACCTTGTCCACGGAGAGCTCGAGCAGCTCGACCTCTTCCTCTAGCCTGATTTCCAACGATCGATCTGTCGCCGCTCCTTCTTGGTAGGCCGACCCTGCCCCTGCTCGCGCTCGGCGGGTCGGCGACGCAGAAGCCTTTCCAAAGGATCGGTTTCTGGCCTTGGGGGGGTCAGGTCCTCGAAGATTCGTGGCACGTCCGCCTTCGGCAGAGGTTTGTCCCTGAGCTCTTTGACCACGAGAACTCGGACCCACTCTCTGACCTCGATCTCGACCCGGTCCTCTATCGCAAGCTGTCTGTGTGGTTTAGCGCCTACACCGTTCACCCGAACCCGGTTCAGATTGCAGGCTCTTGTAGCCTGGGATCGGGTCTTGAACACACGCGCAACCTGGAGCCACTTGTCGAGTCGCACTGTCACAATTGGAGTCTATCCCGCATTATTCATGAGCCCCCACGGCATAATGCAGCGATCACCCACCATCTCGGCCCGTACTCGGACTTCACTCCTCGACATACTGCGAGTATGCCTCCGGTGCTCAGTCCTACGTGCGACCCGATCTGACGGGTGCTTGCGACATTCTGCCCGCGCGGTCATGAATAATGCGGGATAGCCTGTCTGCGCGCCATTGCCTCGAAGAGATCTGAGGTTACAATCGGGCCATGGTCAGATCGCAACGACGTCTACTGATGCTGCTGGGAGCGCTGCCACTGTTGATTCTCGTGGCGGCTGTCGCCTACATGGTCGGCATGTCGGAGCTCGAAGGTGAGACCCGCGGATTCTGGCACTCGGTGCAGTTTGCCGCAGAAACGCTATCCACGACCGGCTACGGTGCCGATGATACGTGGAGTAGCCCGCTAATGGTCTTTTTCGTCGTGGTCCTCCAGTTTTCCGGGGTCTTTCTCATATTCTTGATCTTCCCGATCTATCTGATCCCTTTCTTCGAAGAGCGTTTCGAGGCCCGTCTTCCCAAGGGTGCTCTCGATCTGAAGAATCACATCGTCATCTATGGCTATGGGCCGCCGGTGAGCTCACTCTTGGACGAGCTCTCCCGGGCAGGGGTAGACACCGTTGTGATCGACTCGGATGAAGCCACGATTCGGCGCCTCTTGGAGTCGGGTCATAGGGCTGTCTTCGGCAATCTCGATGAGGGTGTCCTCGAGAGAGTCGCGCTGCTCCAGGCGCGTACTTTGCTAGCGAACTCTTCGGACGATGAAGAGGCTGCGGTCATCTTGGCTGCCCGTCAGCTGGGGTTCTCTGGAGAGGTCCTGGCCCTTGTCGAGGATCCACTCCACCGCAAGCCGATGATGTTGGCCGGTGCTACAGCCACCTATACGCCGCGCCATGTCCTGGGTGCAGCCTTGGCGGCCCGTGCGAGTCAGCGGGTTAGCCCGACGGTGGCCGAGATCCAACACCTCGGACCCAATATGCAGGTGAGCGAAGTCAGGATTCCACGCACCAGCAGTCTGGCCGGCAAGACCCTGGCGGAGGCGGGTCTCGGAGAAAGGACTGGGGTCACTGTGATCGGTCAGTGGGTCGGAGGAAGGCTTCTCACATCGCCTACAGCGGAGATGAGGCTCGAGCCCGACGGTATCCTGGTTCTGGTTGGCAGCCAGGAGAGCGTCAAGCGGTTTGAAGAGCTCTGCACCGAAGCCCGTCCGCTTCGCCGACATGGTCCATTCATCGTTGCAGGCTATGGCGAGGTGGGTCAAAAAGTGGTTCAACTGCTCCACGATGTGGGTGAGAAGACTATCGTTATCGATCGAGAATCCCAGCAGGGAGTCGATATTGTCGGCGATGTCTTGGACCCGAAAGTGCTCGAGGAGGCGGGGGTCGGGGAGGCACAGGCCGCAATTCTTGCCGTCGATCTTGACTCGGCCACGATGTTTGCGACCGTGATTCTGAAAGATCTGGCGCCGGATGTGCCTGTGATCGCTCGGGTCAATCGTGCAGTCAACGTCGAGAGGATTCACCGTGCGGGAGCGGAGTTTGCGCTCTCGATCAGCCAGGTGTCTGGACAGATACTGGCGCGACGTCTATTGGGCCAGGAGGCTGTGGCCGTCGATGAGCAGCTCAAAGTTGTCAAGGTGACGGCACACGGTCTCGAGGGCCGTCACCCGATGGACCTGAATATTCGCGAGACTACCGGATGCTCGATTGTGGGTGTCGAGCGAGAGAGTCAACTGATCACAGAGTTCGACAGCGACTTCCGTTTTGCGAGTGAGGATTCAATCTATATCTGTGGGAGTAGTGAAGCCACGCGCTCGTACCTTCAGTCATTTGAAAAGAGTTAGCCGCTTCAGTTGCCGGCTCGGATCGCTTCGATCTCGGAGTCTCGTTTTTGTTCGAGACGAGACCGCTCGCGAAGATACTTTTCTTCGGCCTCCTGTCTTTCAGCGAGCTCCAGGGAAGTGTTCAAGTGATCTTTCAGCAGAATCTCGATCTCGGCAAGCTTGGCTTTGCAGATCCGTCGCACCTCGGCGATTTTTTCCCGGGTCTCGGAATCGAGGCCCTCTTCGCGTGGCCGCTCGATTCCCTGCTCGTCTAGGCGCTCCAAAGCCAGTTCGTAGGCAGACTTCATCTCGGATCTGGGTTTGTTTTCGTCGGCCATGTCATCAGGGTATCATCGCGCACCTTTGAATTTGCTGTAGTATTCGGCCTCGCCGTTTCCACCGGGTGGCCCAGTCGGCCGGTGCTCCGAGTGGGAATCTAGCGTAATTTGCTTAGTACAGATGATGGTTTCGTTGGGAGACTGCCACGAATGATTGAAGCAGAGGGCCTGACTCGCCGGTTTGGTGAGTTTACGGCGGTTGACGATCTTACTTTCACCATCAACGAGGGTGAGATCGTGGGGATGTTGGGTCCGAACGGCGCCGGCAAGACGACGACCCTTCGGATGATCACCGGTTTTCTACCGCCAACAAAAGGGCGCCTGACCGTCGCCGGCAGAGATCTCTTCACGGATTCGGTCAGAGCCCGTCGTGAGGTCGGCTATCTGCCGGAGAATGTTGCTCTTTATTCCGAAATGCGGGTGTCGGAGTACCTCTGGTATCGATCGATGCTCGAGGGTATGACCCGCGCCGACGCGAAGCGTCGAATCCCCGAAGCCGTTCGCAGCTGTATTCTGGGAGAGGTGCAAGACCAGATCATCGGAACCCTGTCCAAAGGGTATCGCCAGCGGGTCGGTCTCGCGTCGGCGATTCTGCACCACCCGAAAGTGCTTGTGCTGGATGAACCGACGGTTGGTCTGGATCCAAAACAGATCATTGCCATCCGCGAGCTGATTCGTGAGCTTGGCAGGGAGCAGACGCTGCTGATTTCGAGTCATATCCTGCCGGAAGTCGAGCTTCTGTGTGATCGCGTGATCATCCTCGATCGAGGACAGATCATTGCCGAGGGCTCGCCGGAGGATCTGCAGGCCAGCTGGGTCGGAAACACCATCGTACGCGTCGAGCTCAAGGGTGAGCCTGAAGGCGCGGCTGAGATTTTCGGGCAGATCGAGGGCGTTGCTGCCGTGACCAGGGCCGAGGATCGAGCCGGGCGGTTTGCCCTCGAGTGCGACGCCAAATCCGATATCCGCGAGGAGGTGTTTCGAGCAGCCCTGTCCAATGGGTGGACTCTTCTCGAGTTGACCGAGCAGCGTGCCTCGCTCGAGGATGTCTTTGTTCGCCTCACCACGCTTGAAGATTCACCGTTGATCGATTCCCCGACTGAGCCGTCCTCAGCTGAGCAGGTGAGCCCGTGAAGGCTATGCTGGCGACTTTCAGTCGTGAGTTCCGGGCCTATTTCTTCTCTCCGATCGCCTACATCGTCGCGGCTCTTCTATTGCTGGTCAACGGGGGCGTTTTTTGGCTGATCGTCAGTTTTCTCAATAATCCCCGATCTCAGATAGGAGCACCGCTGGAGCTTTTCTTCGGGCAGACCATTTTCTTTTGGCTCATCTTGCTCTTTATCGCTCCTGTTCTCACCATGAGATTGCTGAGCGAGGAGCGCCGCAGCGGCACGATCGAGGTACTGATGACCGCACCCGTGACCGAGGGGCAGGTGGTGACGGGTAAGTATCTGGCCGCGCTTCTGTTCTACATCTTCCTTTGGCTGCCTACGGTGACCTATCCGCTGCTGTTGTCCTACTACAGCGAGGTCGACTGGGGGCCGGTGGCATCCGGGTACCTGGGAGTCGTCGGCATCGGCGCCTTGTTCTTGTCGGTCGGGATTTTTGCTTCAGCACTCACTCGAAGCCAGCTCGTAGCCGCGGTTCTTACGTTTGCGATGCTCATTCCTCTTTTCATGGTCGGCTTGGTGGAGAACTTGTTCAACGACGAGAGTCTTCGGCAGATCTTCTCCTATCTGAACCTATGGCTACATATGGAGGAGTTTGGTAAAGGCGTTGTGGATACCAGAAGGCTGGTCTACTACTTCTCGACTATTGGCTTGTTTTTGTTCTTGGCGGCTCGCGTCCTCGAGGCCAGGAAATGGAGATAAATGATGGTTCGGTTTGACGAGAGATCGAAGCGTCAAGTGATAGTCGGGTCGATGCTGGGCGTTGGCGTCCTACTGGCGCTGATCCTGTTCTTGATCGCCAACTACTTCGGATCCAAGTACAGCCAACGCTTCGACTGGACCCAGGAGCGTCTGTACACCCTCTCCGACAAGACCACCAATGTACTTGCCGAGCTGTCGAAAGATGTGGAGGTGATCGTTTTTCTGAGCCCGGTCGAGCCCCTCTACGGGCCGGTCAAGGAGCTTTTGGCTACCTATGATGCCGCGTCCCCCCGCATCACGGTGCGCGAGGTCGATGCGGAAAGAAATCTGCTCGAGGCCCAGAGCCTGGTCGACCGCTATGAGATCGGGCAGCTCAACGTCATTGTTTTCGACGCCGGAGATGACAGAAGGGTACTGGACACTTCAGATCTGGCGGACTATGACTACTCTGGAATGCAGATGGGCCAAGGCCCTCAGATGACTGGATTCAAGGGTGAGCAGGTCTTTACATCGACACTGCTCGAGCTCATAGAGAGCCGCAAACCGAAAGTGATCTTCACCATCGGGCATGGCGAGCTGAGACTCGATGATTTCTCGCCAGGAGGACTCTCGACTGCTCGAGTCCTACTGGGGCAGGACAACTTCGAGCTCGAGGATTGGACTTCGCTAGGAGAGTCGGCCGTACCTGACGGAACCGATCTTGTCGTCATAGCAGGACCTACATCGACCTGGGTCGAACCCGAGCTCGAGCTGTTGAGGCGCTATCTGGCGTCCGGCGGAAGAATGATGGTTTTGATCGACCCGACGTTGTCGCCGACCGGTGGCCTGGTGGAGACGGGGTTGGATTCTCTGCTGGCCGAGTTTGGTGTCGAGGTGGGTAGCGACATCGTGGTCGATCCTGCCAACCCACTCCCGTTTTTCAGCGCGGAGACGATCTTCGTCAATGTCTATGACGATCACATCATCACGCGCTCGCTCGATCAGGCACAGCTACCCGCGATTCTGGCGTTGGCCCGATCGGTTAGCCGGGGTGAGGAGGTGGATGGGGTTTCGGTGACCGAGCTCATGCGCACGAGTATCGAGGGCTGGGGAGAGACTGATCTCCAGAATCTGGATCAGGTCGAAAGCCAAGACAGCGACCGTCAAGGACCGGTGTCGTTGGCTGTGGCCGTAACCGGCGATTCATCCGTACCGGATCAGCTCGTGGCAGGTGCAGAGAGTGCCTCCGAGTCGGAGGGGGCCGATAGTGCAATGAGCCGTCTTCGTATGGTCGTTGTCGGAGATTCCGATTTCGCAACAAACGCGCAACTCCAAAACGTACCCAACGCCACCCTGTTGTCCAACATGCTCAATTGGCTTGTCGAGCGAGAGACGTTGGTGGGAATTCCTCCGAAGCAACCCGAACAGGTGAGATTGACCCTGTCTCGTTCTGAGCTGGGTCGAGTTACCTGGCTGGTTCTTCTCGTCCTGCCCGGTCTAGCTGTAGCTCTGGGAATCGTTGTCTATCTGCGTCGCCGGAGATAACGAATGAGGCCACGACTACTCCTGGGCTTGCTGGCCACGGTTGCAGGTCTGTTGGCCTTCATTGGGTTCTATGAAAAGGACCTTCCCTCATCTGCCGAACGAGCTGAGCTGGAGAACAAGATTTTCAAGGCACCGAGAGATCAGATCTCGTCGGTCAAAATAGAAAAGGGTGAACAGGTAGTAGTTCTTGCTAGCACGACCTTGGAGTCGGCTGACCCGAAGCAAAGCGTCTCCGAGCGTCGATGGAGAGTCGTCGAGCCCATCGATGCCAGGGCGGATAGCGATCTAATCGATGGTCTATTGAAGGCTCTGGGTGCGCTGGAGAAGAAGCGGACTCTCGAAGCTATCTCCCCAGGGGAGGCGGGTTTCGACCCGCCTCGGGCTCGTGTTTCCGTGACACAAAACGACCAGCTCATCGAGCTTTTGGTCGGCAAAGAGATCCCGGCTTCGACATCGATGCTGTTGCAACGGGTAGATTCGGGGGAGATTAGCGTAGTCGGCAATAGAATCTGGGCCGAGTTGGAACGCCCTGCGGGTGACTGGCGGGCCCGAGATATGGTGGAAGCCGGCGCGAACGAAATCAGCAGAGTCATACTCGACCGCCAGGCGGATGAGATTGTTCTGAGACGCAACGGCGATGATTTCTGGATCGAGCTACCTGTCGAGGATTTGGCAGGGGAAGATCAAGTCGGAGATCTGCTTGCCGACATTGCGGGTCTGCGCGCCGATCCCTTTATCGACGATCCAATCGTTTCGCTGGCCGAGATGGGTCTTGATCCGCCGACTGGAATCATCGAGGTCGAGGCGGACGGTTTGGAGCCGATTCGAATCGAGATCGGCTCTCTGATCCCGGATGCCGAGAGTCGACGGTTTGCCCGGGTGGGTGATCAGCTATTTGAAACCTCGTCTGACCTCGCGACGAGTTTGGAGCGATCGGTCTCGGACTGGAGGTCGCTCGATCTAACCTCACTACAGACCTTTCAGATCGATCGGTTGGAAGCCGATGATGACCGACATGGCAGGTTGACTCTGGTGCGCTCAGGCGCTGAATGGAAACGAAACGACGACGAGATTTCGTTCACCTCTGTGAGCGATCTCTTGTACGTACTCGTTGATGCAGGGGCTCTAGGCTTTGAAGAGAAGGAGTCGGTTGGCGAGTTGCAGGCTTCGGATCGCTTGCTCAGCGTATCGCTGTTTGGCAAACGGTCTGAAGAGTCATTTTCGTTTTTCTCAGGTGTCGAAGACGACTCGGTGAGAGCGACGGTAAATGGACGCGAAATCGTCTTTACGATCAGTCGTGAGACGTTCGCGGATATAGAGGAAAAATTCGCCGCAGTGCGCTCGGCGGAGAGTCGCTACGATGAGGGTCTTGTCATCGATGCTGGCTCGAAGACCGATGAATCACCTATTGAGAACTGAAGAAAGTCATCCAGGTTTCTATAAAGGGTTGATTGGTTCGAACTTGTTCTATCTCGGACTGGTTCGGTGGGGACAGAAGACATTTATTTATTGCTATTTGGCAAGAAAACCACAATATCTTGTGGTTTGAGTCTTGACAGACCGCGAGATCTCGTGCAAGCTATGACGATCCGAGATCGTTGAGATGACGAGCAGGGAGCCAACAAAAAGCCATAGGAGGGCTCTCAAAATCGAGCAGACAGGAGAGTTCGATTTTGCAGCCGAACATCTCTCAGATTCGACGCGATGGCTGGGGCGAGCCGCGAGCGTCGGGGGTCGAACGGCCTCTATGGATATGGAGCCTGCGGTTTTTCCTCCGCGAGCTCATCAGCAAAAAACTGTGTAAGAGTGTCTCGGCATTTCGGGGCGACATTAGCGTTCGCACAAGGGCAAGTTCTACTGGGATGAATGAGGGGGATAGCGTTCGATGCTGACCACGGAGAGTGCGGGCGGAGAGGCCAAGGTCGTGCAGCAGGCTGGGGTAGGGTCGCAGCAAGAGAGTCAGAGTCGCAGTCAGGGGCTTTCGTTTGAACGCCGATACACAACTGCCGACGAGCACCCATTCGACGCGATCGAATGGGAGATCCGAGATGCGAGGATCGCTACCGAAAAGGGAGAAGTGATTTTCGAGCAACTCGGTGTCGAGGTTCCCAAGGGTTGGTCGCAGACCGCAACGAATGTCGTAGTCAGTAAGTATTTCCGGGGGCACCTCGGGAGCCCGCAGCGCGAGACCAGTGTTCGGCAGCTGATCAGCCGAGTTACCGACTCGATGTTGGAGTGGGGGCAGAAAGGTGGCTACTTCGCGACGGTGGCAGATGGCGAAACTTTTCACGCCGAGCTGACCTACCTTCTTGTTCACCAACATGCTTGTTTCAACTCTCCTGTTTGGTTCAACGTGGGGATCGAGGACAAGCCGCAGTGCTCCGCGTGCTTCATCAATTCGGTCCAGGACACAATGCCGTCGATTCTCGGCCTGGCCAAGACCGAGGGCATGCTGTTCAAGTTCGGCTCTGGCACCGGAAGCAATCTCTCGGCCTTGCGGTCTTCGACTGAAGCGTTGGCGGGTGGTGGCACGGCGTCGGGACCGGTGTCGTTCATGAAGGGTTTCGATGCCTTCGCCGGTGTGATCAAGAGTGGTGGCAAGACACGCCGCGCGGCGAAGATGGTGATCCTCGACGTCGACCATCCGGACATCGTTGAGTTCATCAACTGCAAGCAGGTAGAGGAACGCAAGGCGTGGGCGCTCATCGAGGCCGGCTATGACGGAGGCTTCAACGTTCCTGGTGGCGCCTACGATTCGATTTTCTACCAGAACGCCAATCATTCGGTTCGAGCCTCCGATAAATTCATGCAGGCCGTAGCCGATGACGGCGAGTGGACCACGCATGCGGTGACCGATGGGCGGCCGCTCGAAACTCTCAGTGCCGCCGGCATCATGAACACGATCGCTGAATCGACCTGGATTTGCGGCGACCCTGGAATGCAGTTCGACACCGTCATCAACGAGTGGCACACGTGTCCCAATACCGACCGCATCAACGCCAGCAACCCTTGTAGCGAATACATGTTTCTCGACAACAGTGCCTGCAACCTGGCGTCGATGAACCTGATGCGCTTCTACGATCCGGAAAAAGAGCGGTTCGACGCCGATGGTTTCCGGCACGCTTGCGAGGTGGTCATCACGGCGCAAGAGATCATCGTAGGCAACGCCAGTTATCCGACACCCGAAATCGAAGCCAACTCACACGCTTTTCGACCGCTGGGTATCGGGTTTGCGAATCTTGGAGCTGTTCTGATGGCTCGAGGTGTTTCCTACGATTCGGATCATGGTAGAGACTATGCGGGTGCGATTACCGCTCTAATGACAGGCGCGTCGTACGCACAATCGGGTCGAATTGCCGAGACCGAAGGGGCATTCGAAGGATTCGAGATTAATCGCGAGCCGATGACAAGGGTCATGAAGATGCATCGGGACTCACTCAAGCAGTTCGACGCGGCCCATGTATCTCTCGAGCTGCTCAAGACCGCAAAGGAATCGTGGGACGAGGTGGTCGAGCTCGCAGAAGGCACTGGCTTGAGAAACAGTCAGATCTCGGTCATCGCGCCGACAGGCACAATCGCTTTCATGATGGACTGCGATACCACGGGAATTGAGCCCGATATAGCCCTTGTGAAGTACAAGCGCCTGGTTGGTGGTGGCATGATCAAGATCGTCAACGGCACCGTGCCGGTTGCTCTCAAGCGCCTGGGTTATGAAAAGAGCGAGATCCAGCAAATAGTCGAGTACATCGATGAGCACGACACTATCGAGGGCGCGCCTCATCTCCAGGACGAGCATCTGCCCGTATTCGATTGCGCGTTCAAAGCAGCCCAGGGATCTCGATCGATCCACTATATGGGCCACCTCAAGATGCTCGCTGCGGTACAACCTTTTGTCTCCGGAGCGATTTCAAAGACGATCAACATGCCGGAAGAATCCACGCCGGGCGAGATCTCCGAGGCCTATACCGAGGGCTGGCGTTTGGGCGTAAAGGCCGTAGCGATCTATCGTGATGGTTGCAAGCGCAGCCAGCCTCTCTCTACCAGTCGGATCGACAAGTCGACAGAGGAAGAGACGGTCGAGCCCAGAGCACGACGCCAGACGCTACCTGACGAGCGGCGGGCGATAACTCACAAGTTCTCGGTCAACGGACACGAAGGCTATATCACTGTGGGCTTGTACGAGGACGGTACACCAGGAGAGATCTTCCTGGTGATGGCGAAGGAGGGGTCGACAATCTCGGGGCTCATGGATGCGTTCGCCACGTCGGTGTCGATTGCATTGCAGTATGGCGTGCCCCTACAGACCCTGGTCGACAAATTCACCCACACCCGCTTCGAGCCGTCTGGCTTTACCAATAATCCAGAGATTCCGATCGCCAAGTCGATCATGGACTACATCTTCCGATGGCTTGCTTCAAAACATCTTAGCCGCGAAGGACAACAGGCGGCTGGAGTCGTACTTCGGGACGAAGAGCCGGCCGAAGACGGTTTCGGGAACGCATCGGAAGGTGTGGAGTTTGGGGTAGATAACAAAGAGAACGGTAAGGTACTCTTCCTCTACCAGCAAGATGCTCCGAGTTGTCAGGAGTGTGGCTCGATCATGGTGCGCAATGGCACCTGCTATAAGTGCATGAACTGTGGCACGACGAGCGGCTGTAGTTGATAGACAAGAGTACCTAGTCCGGAAGTCGACGAGGCAAAAGCCGTCAGAAGACGAAATGCTCCTCTTTGACGAAACAAAGTGCAAATCGTTGGTATGCAATCGGCCAGCTGGCTGTTCGCACGCCAACTTCCCAATAGGTTGTATTCCTCGGGGCCACTTTGGCCCCTGTATGCAGGGAGCAATGATGCGCCCTTGCAAGGAGTCGGGCGTATTCGCCCGGTGGCCCCGTTAAAGCAGGGGCGGGAGGAAGAAGAGATGGCAACAAAGAAAGCAGCCACGAAGAAGACTGCGCGCAAGAAGGCAAGAGCCACGAAGAAGACTGCGCGCAAGAAGGCAAGGGTCACTAAGAAGGTAGCTCGCAAGAAGGCAAGAGTCACCAAGAAAGTGACACGGAAGAAGAAAGCAGTAAAGAGGAAGGTCGCAAGAAAGAAGAAGGCGATCAAGAAGAAGGTCGCCAAGATGACACCGGCCAAGAAGAAAGCCGTCAAGAAGAAGGTTGCGGCTAAAAAGAAAGCTGTCAAGAAGAAGGTAGCCAAGAAGAAGGTCGCGGTCAAAAAGAAGGTAGCCAAGAAGAAGGCTCCGGCCAAGAAGAAGGCTCCGGCCAAGAAGAAGGCTCCGGCCAAGAAGAAGGCTGCGAAGAAGAAGACCGCGGCCAAGAAAAAGAAGTAGAGCAGGATAGCCAAGCTCGAGAAGCTCAGGGCTAGATGAGCCCCGGTCTTCTCAGCGGTGCTATCTTCCGATAGTCTCGCGTGATGGTCGACGGAGAAGACTCGCGAGACAGCCGGCAGACACACACCGGTGTGTGGCTGGTGTTGGTTCTAGCAGCTCTGGTTATTGCAGGCCTGGTAGCCTGGAAAGTACAGAATTCGGGCGTCGGAACGGTTTCCGTGTCGAACGGAGACAACCCGGCGCCCGATTTTCATCTGGATTCACTGCAGGGTGACTCATACCGGCTCGGCGATTTCGCAGGCCGAGTGGTGCTGCTCGAGTTCTGGGCCACTTGGTGTGGCCCTTGTAGGCTACAGGCCGAGATCCTTGATGGGCTCTATGAGGAGATGGCCGACAGTGGGGTGGAGTTTCTAGCCATCGATCTGGGTGAGACTCACGAGACGGTCGAAGCGTTTGTAAAACAGAATCCCTTCACCTACCCAGTCCTGCTGGACCCCAAGGAGACCCTGGGGGTATCACTTCAGATCTACGCTCTGCCCACCGTCGTCGTGGTGGATGGCGAAGGGCAGATCCGGTTTGTTCAACCCGGCATTACGGATGCAGAAACCCTGCGACGTATCTTCCACGACTTGGGTGTATGAATCGTGGTTTGTTCGGCCAAATTGTCCGAACGGCTCGAGCTGTCCTAGCTGAGAACTACCAGGGCCACACGCCGGTTTTGTGACCGGCCTTCGGCAGTATCATTGCTAGCGATGGGTACGCGTGAACCGTATGAGATGACCGACATTCGGTGCAGCGGAAAGTCATGCGCCGAGCTTAGATAGCGTCGTACGGACTCGGCCCGTCTGCCACCGAGGTCGATGTTGAAGGCCTCACTTCCCTGTGAGTCGGTGTGGCCTTGAATTTCGATGAACACACTCGCGCCCTCGATTCGAATCAGTTCCGCAAATGCATCGAGGGCGGCCTTGGCTTCACCGCTGAGATCGGCTTGGTTGAGTCCGAAGCGCACCTGCTCGTCGGTCATGATGGTCTCGAAGATAAAGCGACCCTCGGCGAGTTGCCCGGCAGCAATCGCTCGATCCAGAGCCTCCTGCGCAGTCCTGGACACCTCGGCGATCTCGGCCTCTTGGTTGGAGATTTCAGTCTGATTCTGTTCGACCTGAGATTCCAGACCGTCGATCCGTTCGCCGGCTCGAGACTCAGCCGCTGCCGTCTCGGTCTTGACGTACTTCTTGCTGGCGCAACCCACCGAAACAAGTACTAGAAAAATCGACAATATCGTCTGGACTTTGTGTAGCGAAGCCATTGAGGACCCCCATTGAAAGTCATCTAGAGGTGAAGAAGCTGCTTTTGGGAATGATGTCACATAGAGGGCTCTGCTGCCACTTTGGGTGCTCGTCCCTGATAGCCGCGCCGAAAGGATAATTTGATCTTTTTCTTATGGGTCGAAACCTCGATCTCACGATATCGAGCCTCGCCGGTCTCACCGGTGGAGAACCCCAGAACATATTGGTGCCTCAGGTCAGAGGCTATCGAGCCACAGGCTCGTACTACGTCGTTTGGGTCGGAGATCCAGAAGTACTTTCCACCCGTCAGGTGGGCGAGCAAATTCAGGACATCAGCGTATCGATGTAGTTTTTTTCCGGACTGATCCAGCTCCTCGGGGCTTCCTGTCGAAAGCCCCAGAACATAGACCGGAAGCTCGGCCTCCCGCAACTTCTGACGAGCCTCCCCGGGCTCGATTTCCGACGCATTGTCGGCGCCGTCGGTGATGACGATGGCGGCCCTTCGCGCGCTCTGGACTGTTCGACTGAGCTCGGGAAGACCGTAGACCGCGTCGTGCAGTCCGGTTATTCCACTTGGTTTCCAGGCGCTCATCGATTGTTGGATCTCGACGAGGTCTTCGGTGAACGGAACGTCGATACTCAGCTGACCGTTGGCAAATGAGGCCAGGGCATACTGATCGCCAGGCAGAGTGCCGGTGAGAAGTCTTTCGATTGCGAACCTGCTCAGGCCGATTTTCCCGGAGTTGGCCATGCTTCCTGATAAATCCTGCAACACGAGCAGTGTGACGGGCGCTGTTCCGCCCTCATCGAAGCTCTCGATGGGTATCGGGACTCCATCCACTGTGACTTTGAAGTCTCCAACATCGAGCCTGTCGGCATACCCGACATTCGTACGGGCAATCACCGGAACGAGAACATAGCCAACCGACACCTGACCACTGAATCCAGCTTCATGGACATCATCCTGGCCTGCGGGTGGGAGTTGTGCCATCGACATCATCGATGCCAACGTGAAAAGGCTCCAGATCGTCAAAAACCTAGGCATGGATTGATTTCATCGACGAATGCGAGAGCGGGGTGACCATTGGTGGCCTAACTGTATAAAATTTCGACTACGATCAACATTATCGAGTAGAAAACAAACCGTTTGGAGCTATCCCGATGTCCAATATCAATATTCGTAACATTTCTATCAAGTGCGGTCAGTGCAACACGTATCAGACGTTGTGTGGGTACAAACCTGCCGGTGAGAGGAACGCCTACACCTACGAGTGTGAAAACGACATCTGTGACCCGGCTACAACGCGGACGATTGTCGAGGTTCCAACAGAGTTGGACGATTTCGCCAGACGTGACCCGGAGTGGCGTGGTTGACTTGTTGACGTTTGAATCGGGTCCCAAACGGATGCTGATCCGTCCGACGCGTGTGCTAGTCTTTGAGCGATTTTGGACGTCGAAGTCGGACAGATTTTGGCGATTGTTCACTCTTCCATAGCCAGCCCACATTTCTCACCAATCCTCTACTACGGTGCCGCCGAGAAACGCAGGCTAGATTACTTGTGAGGGAGTCATGAAGAGAATTGTCCACGTTGTGGGTACCGGCACGATTGGCGAGCCGCTGATCGGCTTGTTTACCGATTTCAGGGATCGGATGGGTATAGACGAAGTTACGTTTCACAAGAGAACGCCTTTGGAGTTCGACCGAGCCCGGATCAACCATCTCATGGGACGTGGGGCTTTGCTGGCTGTCGACGCTGACCGCAAGGATGCGTTCGAGAAGATGGGTCATACGGTGAGCCTGGATGCCCAGGAGGCCTTGGAGCGTGCCACCGTGGTCGTCGATTGCACGCCAGCCGGGAATCAGAACAAGGAGCAGTACTACTCGAAGTTGGTTGGGCCCAAGGGGTTTCTAGCTCAGGGAAGCGAGTTTGGCTTTGGAAAACCCTATGCTCGAGGCATCAACGAGGAAGCGTTGGTTGCTGGCGAGGATAATTTTCTACAAATCGTCTCATGCAATACCCACAACATCACGACGCTCGTCAAGACTCTCTGTGACGATGGCGACGACTACAGTCTCGAGGATGCTCGCTTTGTCTGTATGCGACGAGCCAATGACATAACTCAGGTGAGCAGCTTTATTCCGGCTCCCAGCGTAGGCAAACACGACGACCCGGTCTTCGGAACCCATCACGCGCGCGACGCCCATCAGGTATTCGAGACGCTCGACAAAGACTTCAATTTGTTCTCCAGCGCGGTGAAGCTGAATACGCAGTACATGCATTCCATTTGGTTTCAGTTGACGTTGAACAGGGATATCGACCTCGAGGAGGTCGTGGACCGGTTCAGATCGAATCATCGTGTCGCCACTACCTACAAGCGGGAAGCAAACTTGATCTTCAGCTTTGGGCGTGATCATGGATACTACGGCCGGATCTTGTCGCAGACCGTGGTGGTTACACCGAGTCTGGTAGTGCGAGGCAATCGTGAGGTTGTCGGTTTCTGTTTCACCCCTCAAGATGGAAATTCATTGCTTTCGTCGGTGGCAGCGACCCTTTGGATCATGGAGCCAGATTGGGACGACGTGACCGAGCGGCTCGAGCCGCTCCGACGCTGGGTGTTTCAAGACATCTAGGAACTAGTCCGGATCCCCTCGGCGGTGTCGAAAAATTGGACAGACTGACGTTCGATCGGATCAAGGTCGAGGGTGTGTCTCGGGCTGGGCATGAGACCTGGTTCAGGGTTCATCCCCCTGGGCTTGCATTGGATGTGGGGAGGGGTGCACCCGCTTTGATGGGAGCCTCTGACCTGTTCTTGACTCATGGTCATCTAGACCACGTCCTCGGTGTGCCCTTTGTGGTCTCGCTGCGGTCGCAGCAAGCTCGGACCAGGACCCGCGTCTGCTGCCCGGCGCGCCTGGTCGATCCGCTGGAGAGGCTGATCGAGGCAGCAGCGAAACTAGAACAGCGAACCTACGACTACGAGATCGTGGGTCTTGAACCGGGAGACACCATTCGAGTTGGCAAGAACCTTGAAATCGAGGCATTCCCGATCGACCATTTGGTTCCAGGGCTGGGTTTCCATCTTTGGCAGACCAGCACTTGTCTGAAAGCGGAGCTCGCGACGGCTTCACCCGATCACATCGTGGCGCTGAAGAAGCAAGGGGTTCGAGTCGAAGTCGAGGAGAAGAAGCTTTGGCTATCCTATTGTGGCGATACCGGACCTGGAGTTTTCGATCTCGATCCACGAGTTTTCGATGCGATGCTGCTGCTAGTGGAATGTACGTTCTTGGATTCAAAACACGTCGGCCGAGCAGCCAGGTATGGTCACCTTCACCTAGACGACCTGGCTGCGCGACGGGATAGGTTCCACAATCAAGAGCTGATCCTTCACCATTGGAGCACCCGATATCGGGTTTCCCAGATCCAACAACAGGTCGAAGAGCGATTGGCAGGAGTTGAGCCAAGAGTCCACCTGTTCGGTCTTCATGCTGATGAGGGAGGAGTTCGATCATGAGCTCGAAGTACGGTGGTTCCCAGCCTCCCAACATTCCTCCTCGACCGAGGGCAGGGGAGCGACTCGCCAAACTCGACGAGCTGGAGGTCGAGATTGAAAAACTCATCGCCGGCGGCGACGGATTGGCACGTTTCGATGGTATTCCCATCTTTGTCCCTCGAACGGCACCAGGCGACCGGCTCCGAATTCGAATCGTCGAGCGCAAGCCCGATTTTGGACGTGGCGAAATCGTCGAGATCCTGGCTCCAGGACCAGGTCGAAGGGAGCCACCCTGTCGGTATTTCGGGAGCTGCGGTGGCTGTGACCTTCAACATCTAGAAGACGAGCTCCAGGTCGATCTCAAAGTCGAGGCTCTGCTGGAGACTCTGCGACGTCTTTGCGGAGTGACTGTGCTTCCCGAGTTCGAGGTGGTGAAAGGGCCATTTTGGGCCTACAGATGTCGAACGCAGCTTCACACCGCGGTCGAATCCGAAGGGATTGCTGTCGGCTATCGAGGTCGGCGAAGTCACAACCTGGTTGCGGTTGACTCTTGTCCAGTGCTGGTGCCGGAGCTCGAAAGAGTGCTTCCTGGTCTAGGTGCCAGCCTGCAGGACGAAGCAACTCGCAGAATAGATCTGCTCGTGGGCGATGCCGAAGTGTTGACGACGGCTCCCATGACCGCCAATCTCCCCCACGGTCCGGTCGAGATCTCGGTGGGCGATCTCACCTACGGGCTCGATGCTCGGTGCTTTTTTCAGTCGCACAGGCAGTTATTGCCAGCCCTCGTAAAGGCGGTTGTCGATGAATGGAAGGGGGAGCTTGCGGTCGACCTGTACGCCGGCGTCGGTCTTTTTTCTCTTCCTCTGGCAAAATTTCACGGGCGAGTCATTGCTGTTGAAGGTGACCGTGTCGCGGCTAGATTTGCCCGCCAGAACGCCAAGCGCAACCGGCTGCGACATCTGGAGGTGATTTCAACAGCTGTCGAGAGCTGGATCGGCAAGCTGCCCGCAGATGTTGATCGGGTGGTGGTAGATCCGCCCAGAGCGGGACTCTCATATCGAGTCCGTAAGGTGCTGCTAGCCAAGGCTCCTCGACGAATCACGTATGTCTCTTGCCACGCTGCTGCATTGGCACGAGATCTAAAGGTCTTCTTGCGAGTCTACAAAATCGAGCGAATGACCGTACTCGACCTATTCCCTCAGACGGGTCACATCGAGGTCGTGCTTCAACTCGCGTCGAGTCGTGTCTGAATGATGGCCTCTACCTCGTCATCATCAGGAAACCGACCTGTTGATTTTTTGGAGTAGATCAGGTCACCGTCGTGGGTGACCTCGAAGACGCCATCACGTCCCTTTATGAGCTCGACGTCAATTCCAAACCGGCTTTTCAACTCGTCCGCCAAACTGGCGGCTCGGGGTTGGTAGTTTCAAACGACACAGTATTCGATCGACATTGTGGTCATATTTTCGCTCCCGCGGCCGATTATATAGAGTGAGGCCCGTATTGGCCCAGTCTCCCAGGCAATTCGATTGAGCTACAATCTGAAGTTCGTCTCCCGATAAGGGGACCCCCTCTTCGAGAGGAGGCTATGAAGACTCGAGACTCAATCAATGCGGCTGCAGTAGACGATTTTGATTTGGACCACCAGCTTACGAGCGAAGAACAGGCTCGAGCTGAGAGGATAGCGGGTCACGTTCGAAGCATTCTTACCGAGCTGCGACTCGATCTCAGCGATCCCAACCTCGAGAGGACCGATATCCGGGTGGCAAAGATGTACCTCGAGATGTTTCACGGCTTGCAAGAGGGATCCGAGCCAGAAGTGACAACCTTTCCCAACGATGAAGGCTACGAGCATATGGTCATGGAGCGGGACATCCCGTTTTATTCGATGTGCTCGCATCACTTGGTTCCGTTCTTTGGCAAAGCACACATAGCCTATATTCCGCGTGACAAGATCATCGGCCTGTCGAAATTTGCTCGGATCCTGGAGTTTTATGCAAAACGACCTCAGCTTCAGGAGCGTCTGACCGAACAGGTTGTCGGCTATTTGGAAGAAAACTTGAACCCACTAGGTGCAATGGTGGTCATCGAGGCGCGACACTTGTGTGTGGAGATGAGGGGCGTCAAGAAACCGGGTGCCCTCACAGTGACCTCGGCGATCCGCGGCGCCTTTCACCAGCGGCCCGTACGTGAAGAATTTCTCGATCTTCTTCGTCGCGACTAGCGTCGCGATGGTCTGTCTTCTGTGTCTACCTGGCCCAGCCGAGGCGGGCAAACAGAAGAAGCGCAAAACTGAAGACTTGACGAACTTCATGTTGTCGCCCCAGTACTCGAGATGGTTGGCCGGACCGATCTCTCGCTTGGCCAGCGAAGACGAGGTCACCGAATATCTGGCCATCACCTCGGATGACGAGGCTGAAGCGTTCATCTCCGACTTCTGGAAGAGTCGAGGCGGAGATGCCGTCTGGCCGGCGATCAACAATCGGAAAATTTTCGAGGCGCGAGTCGATGAGGCTGACAAGTTCTATTCGGAAGGCACGATCCGAGGTAGCAGCACGGATCGGGGTACGATCTATGTGCTGTATGGCGCTCCGCCTCAGACGCGATACGAGGAGCACCCTAGAAAGGCAGGTGTTCCCATCGAAATATGGACCTATCCTGACGATTCAGCGGAGGGGCTCGATGGCTCTAGAGCCGATCAATTCTATTTCTTTCACAGAGTTGGTGAGGTGACGACCTTTTATCGTGGACCCCTACGGCGTGGTTTTTAGCGCGCTATGCCCTGCGGTCATGAAGATTCCGGGATTGGGGTCTCAAATCAGTTGAAGAGCGCGGGTTGCGAGAGAGGACTTTCCATTGATGAATCAGCCAAGAGCCGTATTGATGGGGACGGGTATCGAGGTCCCACCGATCGTTGTCGACAACACGATGTTGTCGAGGGTCGTGGATACGAGTGATGAGTGGATTCGTGAGCGCAGCGGTATAGTCACTCGACATTTTGTAGAGCCAGGCGTGGGCTCCTCGCAGCTGGGCGCGGCTGCAGCAAAGAACGCGCTCGAGGACGCCGAGATCGACCCGAGCGAGATCGATTATCTCGTCTGCGCCACCATGACACCCGATCATTACTTCCCGGGCTGTGGAACCCTGATTTTGCAGCATCTGGGCCTTCACGGCCTGCCGGCACTCGATCTGAGACAACAGTGCGCAGGATTCGCCTACGGAATGCAGGTTGTCGATGCGCTGATCCGGAGTCGGATCGCCAAGACGGTCATGTTGGTTGGATGCGATGTGCATACATCATTGATGCCATTTAGTGATGAAGCTTGGGATGTGCTCTATGGCCGGTCCGAAGGTCCTCTAGGGCAAGAAGAGTTTGATTTCAACTCGCGGTTTCGACACCTTCTAGTGCTTTTTGGCGATGCTGCTGGCGCGATGGTGTTTCGAGCTGATGAGGAACCGGGTGAAACGGGGATCTTGAACTCACTTCTCAGGGGCGATGGGAGACGGAAAGATATCCTGTTTGTCCCAGGTGGGGGCTCGGCGTACCGGCCATGGGTCGATGTCGAGATGATCAGAGAGGGCCGGACCGTGCCTCACATGGAAGGAAAGCAGGTCTTCAAGCTTGCAGTCACGAGGATGCCAAAAGTGACTCGACAGGTGCTTGAATTGGAAGGTCTGAGCATCGACGACCTCGATCTGCTGATCATGCATCAGGCCAATCTTCGCATCAACGAGGTGGCGCAGAAGGCATTGGGTTTGCCACCCGAAAAGGTGCACAACAACATTCAAGAATATGGCAACACCACTTCAGCCACCTTGCCGCTCTGCTTTCACGAGGCTCGTCAACTCGGCAAGGCTCCGGCAGGTTCGCTGGTGGCCTTTACTGCGTTTGGGGCCGGGCTCCACTGGGGCTCGGTGCTACTGCGAGTCTAGCCTGACCTTCTCAGCGGTCTTTCGTGACGAAGTTGGTGAGAAGGTCAGGCTAGGGTCATCGGCCTCGAGCGGCGAGCCTGACGGTGATCTCACGCTGTAGATTCTCTACTCGGCTTTTCCATTGGGATGGAGTAAAACGGTTGGCGGGTGACGAGAATTGAATCTGGCCGCTGCCCTGAGCCGAGTTGGTGACCTTGATTCTCATCTCGCTCCAGATCAGCGCCCATACGTCGGTCACCTCGACGCGTGGGTCGAAGGGTATGCCGGAAAACTGTAGGGCATCGAGGACTGCCCTGAGCAGGAGCCCGTTGGCACCGTCGTAGGGCATATCTACGTCGAAAGCCTGTCTATAGGAGCCTGCAGGTGGCTGGTAGGTGTCGGCGTTGAGAAGTTGTTGATATCGAGGATTCGTCTCGAGGTCTCGGAAATTAGGGTCGGTACGGGCCCTCAAGCGAGCTTTCTCGTCGAGGTTGATGGCTCGAGTGAGGTGTTGGATAGCCGGTCCCGCAAACCCCGCCATGGCGTAATTCGTCGCTACCAGGTAGAAGGCCTCAGGAGAGCTGGGATCACGCTCTAAATAGACCTTGAAACTACTACTTGCAGCCTCGAGGTTGCCCTGCAGAAGCAGCACAGCGCCGATGTTGAGGTCGTTGTCGGTTGCCGCTGGATCGAGCTTCTTGGCGTTTCGCAACGCCTCCAGCGCTCGGTCATATCGTTTTTCGGACAGATCGAGGGCGGCGCGGTTGAGCCAGGCTTGGCGGATGGATGGGTCGATCTCCAGGGCCCGATCCAGATCCTTCCCACCCGCAGCCGAGTCACCGACCATGAAATGGGCAGTACTTCGGAGCAGGAACACCTGACCATTCGGTGGTTTCTTCTTGGCCAGTCGGTCGAGGATTTGGAGGGATTCTTCGGCTTTGCCGGAATCGAGAAGCTCCTGGGCTCTCGCTATCTGCTCTTGGGGATTTTCAGCGCAAAGAGCGGGAGCCGCCTTCAAGGCGATCAAAAAAACCAAGCATAGAAATCGCTGTCGTCGAGTCTTTGAGCAGGTGTTCATCATAGGGCTCTCGAGTTTCGATTGTGAAGGCTAATAGATCTCCACCTATCAATCAACAAGGGACTTCTCGGGATAGCGTCACGGTATGCCAGGTTCAGTGTTCGAGCAACCGCTATGGACCTGGTCAGCATACAATAGCGGCATGGCCTCCCAGGTAATCATGCCAGCCACCATCGCGGATCGCTTATCGGATCATGTAGTCGGACAGGACGAGGCGGTTCGAGAGCTCTCGATCGTGATGTCGAAGCGACTCGGCGGTCTGAGCGCTGGAAATGTGTTGATGATCGGCTCCTCCGGCACTGGCAAGACTACGTTGATGCGGGCCGTAGAGGGCTACCTTGCATCCGATCAGGAGCTCTCGAATCGCTCGCTCCTGATCCGAGTTCATGCAAACGTTCTTGCGGAGCAGACGGAGAAGGGCCGGGCCGGTGAAGCTCTCTTGCGTCGTCTACTCGATGAGGCCCGGGATCAACTTGGTTCGGAGGCTTCGCAGGAGGCGCTCCTGGATCGGGTCGCGCAGGGGATCATATTTGTTGACGAAATCGACAAGATACGCGCCCATGTCGGAGACCAACCCAACGTTCCGGGGATCCGAGCACAAGAAGCGCTACTGACGCTGATCGAGAACGAGTCGATCCCGTTTCGTCTCCCGGGATGGGCGGGAGGCGAGACGGTTACGATCGATGCAAGCGGCTTGCTCTTTGTGTGTGCCGGTGCCTTCGAGGGTCTCTACGACTCCGTCTACAATCGGGTGACGATCGGTCGTGACCGGGGCTCGCTGCAAGCCGTAAGCGTGATGGATGACGGGAAGGTACACCAGGAGCTACGGTTCTCTCTGCGTGACTGGCTACGACATGAGGATCTCTTCGAGTACGGGCTCACCCCCCAGTTTCTCTCCAGATTCGACGCTGTGGTTCTACTCAACGACCTCGGCCAAGATGAGCTGGTTCGCATTTTCCTCGAAAGTCCCGAGTCGGGCTACTACCAAGCGCAAGCGTACTTTGAAGCCGTGGGTATCTCGCTGGCGGTATCGCCATCGGCGGTTCGTCGGATAGCGGTCGAAGCAGCAGTACATCCACGCCTGGGTGCGAGGGCACTGAAGGAGGTTTTTCGCCGCGTTATCTCCGACTACGAGTTCGAGCCGGAAAAAAAAGCGACAGATGGCACGCTGATGATCGATCTGCCAGAGGTCGAAGCCGCGCTAGCCTGAACTTCTCACAAGCTTTCTACTGCAACGCCTCAACCCTGCCCGTAACGGCGGCGTTTCCAGGCCTTTCGCAAAGGCACTAGAAATGTCAGGAACAAAGCGACCGCGAGAGCAAGAAGCAGGTTTCGAACGACCGCCTGGCGTCCTTCACTGGTGACGCTATAAATGGCGTGGCCGAAGTAGGTCCAGATCACCATAGACGGCGCCAACCCAATTGCTGATGCGATTATGAAGACTGGCCATCGAATTCCTGCCAGGGCTGCTCCGTAGTTGATCACCGCGAATGGTATTGGAAGAAAGCGGGAGCGCACCAGATTCCAGAATCCGTGTCGTTCCAAGACCCGTTCTACCTTCGTGATCAAGGCTGCGCCGGCGACGTGCTCGATGAGCTGCCGACCCAATGCCCTAGCAAGCAGATAGCTGCTGGTTGCACCCAACAAACTGCCAATGAAGTTGTAGAGCCAACCCCACTGAACGCCAAAAACGACACCCCCGGCGAAAATCAGGGGACTGACGGGCAGACCGGTCGGTGATATCACAACATACAGACCAATCAGCGCGAGTGGTGACCACCAGGCGAGCCTCAACTGGTCGAGGGTCGCCACCATTTTCTCGCGAGTCAGAAACTCGTTCAACGGGGTGTAACGAAGAGCTAGGGCAGCGATGACCAGAACTGCGATCAGTACCAGAAACTTGAGTACTGCGCTTCGCGGGATGCGACGGCCGAGACGAGTGTTTTTGGAAGGGCCCCCTGAGCCATCGTGGCGATCTTCCGGCTGGTGGGACAAGGTCCTATTCCTGTTCAGCAGACTCGGGACCGAGGCACAGGAACTCTCGCATCTGACGAACCAGAGTGTCGGTGGCGCCGGGATCCATGAAATTTAGCTTGAGCTCGTTGATTACCATGACTTCCATGCCTTCCCACTCGACCCAGCACGAGGCACAAATCTTCGAGAGGATCTCATCACCGAGCGCGCCCGGATAGGGGACCTGCTCAGGTGGGTCCTGATTACGGTGACAGCGGACGCAGTCGACAGTACTCATGTTTCCTCTTTTTCTCAGCCAACTTCGCCGGGTAGGACGATGCGACTATCCACTCTGTCGCCGACGTCTCTGGGGATTCGTACCAATAGCACCTGATCTTGTTGGTCTCGCTTGCCTCGCAGTGCCTTGACTACTTCATCAGGCACTGCCAGCTTGACGAACGCCGGGCGTCGATCATTCTGTCGGGCGCTGTCTATAAGCAGGTTCTCAACCGCAGCGAGCTCGATGCGTTGGGGATATTTCTCCAGTGCAAATCGAAGAGTCTTGAGGAGATCTTCCATGAGTTACTCCTGTTCGCCGGTCAGTAGAAGGGTCTGAAAGTACTCGATCGTTCTCTCGAGACCCTTTCTGACAGGAACCTGCGGCTCCCACCCGAGCACCGCCCTGGCTTTTGAAATATCGGGCTGTCTGATCTTGGGATCGTCGACCGGCAAAGGCTCGTGAACGATCTCGCTGGAACCAGCGGTCATTTCGAGAATCAGCTCCGCAAACTGGAGTATCGTCATCTCGTGGGGATTGCCGATATTGACCGGGTCGCTGACATCGCTATTGAGAAGTCGCCAGATTCCTTCTATCAGATCGTCGACAAAACAGAACGATCGTGTCTGGCTACCATCACCAAAGACGGTTAGGGGCTCCTGTTGGAGGGCCTGCTGGATGAAGGCTGGCACGACACGACCATCGCGGGGGCGCATACGGGGCCCAAAGGTGTTGAAAATTCGAACGATCCTCGTGTCGAGACCGTGAAACCGATGGTAGGCCATGACCATGGCCTCGGAAAAGCGCTTTGCTTCGTCGTAGACGCCTCTTGGTCCAACAGGGTTGACGTTGCCCCAATAGTCCTCCGGCTGGGGGTGGACCAATGGATCGCCATACACCTCGGAAGTCGAGGCCAGCAGATACCGAGCTTCCTTCTTCTTGGCTAGACCAAGCGTGTTGTGTGTCCCGAGCGAACCTACTTTCAGGGTCTGGATGGGTAGCTCGAGATAGTCGATCGGGCTCGCTGGTGAAGCAAAGTGAAGAACGTTATCGACCGGGGTATCGACTTCAAACGACTGCGATACGTCATGCTCCAGAAAGTTGAACTTCGGGTCCTCGAGAAGGTGAGCGATATTGTCGACCTTCCCGGTAATCAAGTTGTCGACACAAGTTACCGAGTGACCTTCTGCGAGGAGTCGTTGACAAAGGTGCGAGCCCAGGAATCCGGCGCCACCGGTTACCAGTGAATAGGTCATTTTGTTTCCGATGTGGCCGCCAGAACCTCGGGTCGGCCGACAGAAATGTAGTCAAAACCGGCTGCGCTCATCTTGGCCGGCTCATAGATATTGCGTAGATCGACGATAAGTGGGTGGTTGAGCAGCTGTTTCAATCGATCCAGTTCGAGGGCGCGAAACTGGTTCCACTCGGTCACGATAACAACTCCGTCGGCGCCATCAGCAGCTAGATATGGCGTCCCACAGAACTCCACCTCCGGCCAGATTTCGCGGCATTCTTCCATCGCGGCCGGATCAAAGGCGCGAATATTCGCTTTCGCGCCGAGCAGACCGTCGATGATCTCGATGGCGGGAGATTCTCGCATGTCATCAGTGTCGGGTTTGAACGACAGACCGAGGACAGCGATAGTTCGTCCTTCGAGATCGCCATCGAACGCGTTTTCTATCTTCTCGAGCATCCGGGTCTTTGTTTTGTCGTTGACATCGAGGACAGCTTCCATGATTTCGAATGGGAACCCCTTTTCGCGAGCGATCTGCGCCACCGCCCTCGCGTCCTTCGGGAAGCATGATCCGCCAAACCCTGGGCCTGGATGGAGAAACAGGGGGCCGATTCGGCGATCCAGACCCATGCCCCGGGCCACGGTTTCGATGTCCGCTCCAAGAGCCTCGCTGAGCTTGGCCACTTCGTTGATAAACGAGATCTTGGTTGCGAGAAAGCCATTCGAGGCGTATTTGATCAACTCGGCACTTTCGACGTCGGTAACCACAAAAGGAACGTCTGCGACTCTCAACGGCGAATAGATGTCGAGCATGATGTCGATCGCCCTCTTGTCGCGACTACCGATGACCACTCGATTGGGGTGCCTGAAATCTCCGATCGCTGAACCCTCTCTCAAGAACTCCGGATTGCTGACCACAGCAAAATCGTTATCACTGTTCTGGTTCGCCTTGATCGTATCCTCGATCATTTGTCCCGTACCGATCGGAACCGTGCTTTTGGTGATGATTACTTTGTAGCCGTTGAGATGATTGCCGATGGATTCGGCGACATTCTTGATAAAGCTCAGATCTGCTGAACCACCTGGGAGTGAAGGGGTGCCAACGGCGATGAAAATGGCCGTGGCTTGCTCGAGCGAAGGGCCGAGATCGGTTGTGAAGTGCAACCGCCCTGCGTCCATGTTGGTACGGACCAATGTGGCGAGACCGGGCTCGTAAATCGGTATCTCGCACTGTTTGAGCGCAGCGATCTTGTCCTCGTCATTATCGACACCGATAACGTGCATCCCAAAATCGGCTAGACACGCGCCGGTGACGAGTCCTACGTACCCACTGCCTACAATGCAGATCTTCATGACAAATGTAATCCTGAAGTAGTTCTTGGAATCGAGCTTGTCAACTCCGACCTATTGCAGATCTGGAGTCGACTTCGCTCTCTCGATACCAGGCGACAAATCGTCTGATTCCCTCACGAATCGAGACCTTCGGCGAATAGCCGAGCAGTCGTTCAGCCTTGGAAACATCGGCAAACGTTATTGGAACGTCGCCCGGCTGATCAGGAAGATATTCAATCTCGGGCTCTACCGCAAGTTCCTCGCCGATCCACTTCACCAAGTCGTGGAGTGAGGTGGTCTTGGCTCCCCCAAGATTGAGGATCTCGAACTGAGGGGCCAGATCCATGCTCGCCACCACTCCGTCGATGATGTCATCGACATAGGTGTAGTCTCTACGACTACTGCCATTTCCATACATCGTGATGGGTTCGCCCTTGGCGATCAGGTTTGTGAACTTGTGGATGGCCATCTCTGGTCGTTGGGACGGCCCATAGACCGTAAAGAAGCGCAAACAGGCCGTTCGCAGCCCATAGAGATGGTGGTAGTTGTAGCAAAGTAGCTCGCCGGCTCGTTTTGTAGTTGCATAGGGGCTGATGGGTTGGTTGACCTCGTCGGTCTCCGAGAACGGCACTTTTTCGTTGATGCCATAGACCGACGATGACGAGCCGAAGATGAATACCTCCGGTCCGTGGCGGCGAGCCGCCTCTAACAAGTTGATCGAACCAATGCAGTTGGTCTCTTCGTAAAGGACCGGCTCCGCCAGACTGGGACGCACGCCGGCTCTTGCCGCAAGATGGACCACCGCGTCGAATTTCTTGTCTCGAAAGAGGCTGTTGACCAGATCTCGATTGCGAATGTCGCCTTCGACGAGGGCATACGCGCTCTGACCGAGAAACGGCTTGATGTTGGCCCATTTGAGCTGGGGATCGTAGAAATCGTTGAATTCGTCAATATTGGTTACCCGGTCACCTCGACTCAGCAAACGATAGGTGAGGTGGCTCCCGATGAAACCGGCACCGCCGGTAACTAGAACATGAGAACTCATTTTGGATTCCCTTGATTCAGTGGTGATCAGACGTTGAAGGTTTGGACATGTCAGGAGTCAAGGTGACAGAGCAAAACCAATGATAGATCAGAGTGCGCGATGTCTGCAGGCTTATTTGCAGATCGCAATCAATCGTTGCTTTCCCCTTCGGTGTCGAGTTGCTCTTGTTCGGCCTCGTATCTGACCTCGATACCCTTCTTCTGGCTTTTTCTGACCAGCCAGCGCAAGGTTTTCGACTCATCGATGCCGACGATGACATCGTTGATCGCTTCATACACCTGAGGGTCGGCTATCAACATTCCAAGAGTGCCATCGGCATTGGCAATCTTTGCCGAGACCATGTTCAGGTTGTGAATCAGCTGTTTCAGGTCCGAGCTGAGCTGCCGAGAGAACTCCTCGTCGGTAATCAACGTTCCCAGCAGACCGTCACCTCTTCGTAGCGCGGTTGTTAGCGCGTTGATGTCATCAGCGGCCTGACTCATGCCATCCAGAGTCTGGCGGAGACGGTCCGAGAGGTCAGGATCGCTCAACAGGGTAGCAATCACGCCGTCGCCTTGCTGAATCTCCGCTAGCACGCTGTCCAGACGCTCAGCCGAGCCCTCCAGTTTCCGCACCAGGGTGTCATCATTGATGAGCCTTGCCAGCGTACCGTCGCCGGTTTCGATTTGCTCCATGATTCGGCGCGCGGACTCCAAGAATGCCAACACGTCCTCTTTTGCCTTTTGACCGCTTTTGGTCTCTGAAGTCAGCTCCCCGAGAAGACCCTTGCCTTCGTTCATTCGCTCGAGAATGCTTCTCAGAGAGTAGGAGATTGCGACGAAGTTTTCGACTGCGTCGCCTCCGGTCGCCAGCAACCGATCTACATCGGTAGGCGGAGAAGCCGGTATTCTTCCGTCAGCTTCGACCCGATTAGCACCGGCCGATCCAGAGTTGATATCGATGTACTTGTCTCCAAGCAGGCCTAGAGTCTTGATCCAGGCAAGCGAATCTTCCCGTATTCGATCGGCATATCTTCGGTTTACGGTCACCCACACGGTTATATAGGCCTCCTCGACTCGTTCGGGCAACACGACTCGCTCGATACTGCCAACGGTCACGCCATCAATCTGCACAGGGCTTCCGAGTGACAGTCCGTTGACCGTTGCAAACTCGATCGAGTATCGATTCTTGCGGACGAAAAGGCTACGATTCTCGCTGATTAGAAAAACAGCTACCCCTAGAACCACCAGCGCCGATACGACGAGTAGCCCCACCTTGGCCTCACGCTGCATCTTGGTCCTCTTCCCGGCCCTCGAGGAACCCCGATAGAAGGGAGTCGGTGGAAAGGTCGGCTTGCTCCCAGGTACCGAGGAATCGAAATCTACCCTCGCTGAGAAAGGCGACTCGGTCGCCCACGAGGCGGGCCAGTGCGATGTCATGCGTAACCACCACCGAGGTCGCCTGCGACTCCCGCTGGCTACTACGAATCAATCCCGCAATGGTGGCGGAAGTCATCGGGTCGAGTCCGCTCGTGGGCTCGTCAAAAAGAACAACCTCGGGGTCTAGGGCCAGAGATCGCGCCAAGGCAACCCGCTTTTTCATGCCTCCTGACAGGTCCGACGGGAGACGACTTTCGATGCCGAAAAGCCGCACGCGAGCCAACTTTTTCTCTACGGTGTCAGCGATTTCAGCTTCATCCATGGTGGTGTGCTCGCGAAGCTGGAACGCAACATTCTCAAAGACAGTCATGGAGTCGAACAGGGCACCGCCTTGAAACAGCATGGCGACCCTCCGACGCAGAGGGTAGAGCTGATGCTCGGTAAGCCCGGTGATCTCGTCGCCTTCAAACTCGACACTTCCAGAGTCCGGCTTCTCGAGGCCGTTGAGCTGTCTCAGGGTGACGCTTTTCCCGGAGCCCGATCGCCCGAGTATTACCAGCGACTCACCTCGATGGACATCGAAGTCGAGACCATCCAAGACCACCTTTGTGCCGTACCGCTTGGAAAGACTGCGAATGCGGAAGATCGACTCCATCAAAGACGGGCTCCTACCATCAGGCTCAAAAAAGAATGTAAAACAGCTTGGTTAGGAAAAAATCGGTGGTGAGCACCAGGATCGCCGTCACTACGACCGTGTTCGTCGTGGCTCGTCCGACCCCATCAGCTCCGCCTTTGGCGCTCAAACCATTGTAGCAGCCGACGATCGCAACCCAGAAAGCGAAAAAGATCGATTTTCCAATGCCGCTGAAGATGTCTTCAAGTGTTATCGCACTCAGCACATCGTTCAAGTAAAAGCCTGCGGTCAGATTGAGCTGGAATTTTGCAATTAGGAGACCACCAAACACGCCAAGAAAATCGCCGATAATGGTCAGCATCGGAAGCATGATCAGGGTCGCGATCAACTTTGGAGCAACCAGTTTTTTGATCGGGTCAGCGGCCATGGAGCGTAGGGCATCGATCTGCTCCGTAACATTCATGGTGCCGAGCTCGGCGGCCATGCCGGCGCCGACCCGTCCACCCACTACGAGCGCGACCAAAACCGGCCCCAATTCTCGAACCACGGACTTCGAGACCACGGTGCCGATGTAGTATTTGACCCCGATCGATGGCAGGCTGTAGGCGGTCTGAAGGGCCAGGACCATTCCAGTGAAGACGGTTGTGATCGCCGCGACGCCGAGCGAACGAACCCCGATCTGCTCCATCTCGCGGAGAGTATTGCGAACATCCAAAGGTGGCGAAAGCATTGCCTTCACCGCTCGCAACCCGAGGATGGTCAGATTTCCTGCATAGACAAGTGGAGACATGAGCGCTATCCGGAGCTCGAAGGGACAGGATCGTCGACCGAGCGAACCGAGGATACAATGGCGATGATGAGTCGCCTAGCGTTGCAGTCGAAGCGGAGGATTGACCCGGGCCCGATTGCGACGGCTCTGGCAACCCTGGGTGGCAACGTGTTCTTGGTTCTCGGCACGATCTTCTTTGGGACGTTGGCGATTGTTGTCGCCTGGATTCCTCCTCGTGGCGACTGGTCGTATTTCGTCGCAGGACTATGGAGTCGAGGCTTGCTGCTGTTCAGTGGAGTATCACTAACGGTCAGAGCCAATGCCGACCTCGACCCGGATCGGTGCTATGTGTTTATGTCGAACCACCAGAGCCTCTACGACATACCAGCGCTTATACAGGCTCTGCCTGGTCAGACCCGGTTTCTCGCCAAGAAGAGCCTTTTCAAGATACCGATCTTTGGCTGGGCTTTAAAGGCCTGTGGGTTTATCAGTGTCGACCGAAAGGACAGAAGCCGGGCCGGCGAGAGTTTCTCCGAAGCAGTCAACCGACTGAGATCAGGTGCTTCAGCTGTCGTTTTTCCGGAGGGGTCGAGATCGCGCGATGGCCAGCTGTTCCCTTTCGAGCGAGGAGGATTCCTGCTCGCAATCAAGAGCGGTGCCGCCATCGTACCGGTTGGCATCCAGGGCAGCTTGAAAGTGAGGCCTCGCGACGCTTGGATCGTCCGGCCCGGTAGAATTACGGTTACCTACGGCTCCCCGATCGAGGTGGAGTCATTTGGAATACGCGGTAGAGCCGAGCTGGTCGAAGTGGTTCGGCAGCAGATTGCTCGGTTGGCGGGTCTCGAGGGTTGACCTCGAGTGCAGTGGTCAATCGCAGTTGCGAGGTTGTTTTCTAACAGATGCCTGCGGCGTGGAACCGGTCGCAGAGGGTTCATACCTACACAAGAGGCAGGGTAAACAGATGTCGACTGAAAAGAAGGTCTGGGAGCTACTACAAGGAATTCGATTCCCTGGGATGAGTAGGGACATCGTTTCGTTCGGCTTTGTAAACGGAGTGGAGATTGAGGATGATCATGTCCGGGTGCGTCTTATCATCACCTCCCATAATCCCCAGCTGGCGGAAAAGGTTCGAGCCGATGTCGAGAGCACGCTGGTGGAATCGGGCGTAGCGGGCAGCTACGAAGTTGTCCTCGAGTCCAAGGCGCCGACATCTGTGGCTCAAGAGTCGGTCTCCCAATCGTCCGATCTGATTCCGCAGGTTCAACATGTGGTCGCGGTGGCCAGCGGCAAGGGTGGCGTCGGGAAATCGACGGTAGCTGCAAACCTGGCGGTCAGCCTCGCAACGATGGGTCACCGGGTCGGCTTGCTCGATGCAGACATCTACGGGCCGTCGATGCCGATGATGTTTGGCATCACAGATCGCCCGATGGTAGAAAACGATCGTCTAATACCCTTCGAGAAATACGGTTTGAAAGTGATGTCGCTCGGTTTTGTGCTCGATGTCGACACTCCGGTGATCTGGCGGGGTCCGATGGTCGTGAAAGCTGTCGAGCAGATGTTGGGAGACGTCGAGTGGGGGCCGCTCGACTATCTGGTCGTAGACCTTCCGCCTGGAACCGGTGACGCGCAGCTGACTTTGAGTCAAAAAGTCCCACTTTCAGGCGTTGTCATCGTGTCGACGCCGCAAGACATTGCCCTGATCGATGCTCGAAAGGGTCTGGCCATGTTCAAGAAAGTCAATGTTCCAGTGATCGGAATTGTCGAGAATATGTCCACCTTCGTCTGTCCACATTGTGGCGAGCCGACCGATGTCTTCAAGCGGGGTGGTGCCGAGCGGACAGCCAAACATCTCGGTTGTGCTTTTCTGGGTCGCATCCCACTCGATCCAGCAATCGTCGCTGGCGGAGATTCTGGCAAGCCGATTGTGGTATCGGAACCCGATTCTGCACACGCCGCGGCGTTCGAAGAGGTCGCAAAGGCGGTGGTGTCTGAGGTCGGCAAACAGCAGACGCCAAAAGTATCGATCGTCTGAGGTCAGGCTAGGAGAGAACCGTATTGTCTATCGCGGTCGTTGCGGATGCTCATCTGGGTGGGCCAGGCGGACCAGCAGAGCCGCTGGTGGCCCAATTGGCCGAGCTACCTCAGCAGGGTTGTGAACGGCTCGTGTTGCTCGGTGATCTGTTTCAAGTCTGGGTCGGATCTGACAAGTATGAAACCGACGATGTTCGTTCGGTTCAGGCCGCGCTGATAGATCTGCGCAATCAAGGAGTCCAACTCGACTATGTCGAGGGCAATCGCGATTTCTTCATAGGAGAAGGGCCCTATCGGTCTCTTTTCGACACCTTTTCCACTGAAGTTTCCTTTGATATCGCTGGACGTAGCTATCTAGCCGTTCATGGTGATGGGCTCAACGATCGAGATCGCCAGTATCTCTTCTGGCGCTGGCTTTCCAAGAGCATGCTCAGCCGCTTCCTCATGCTCAACCTTCCGGCCGGCTTGGCGCAGAGGGCTGTCGGAGTAACGGAATCGCAACTTGGAAAGACTAACTTCCAACACAGGATGAAAGTTCCGGAAGATGCGATTCGACAGTACGCAACGCGACGCTTCAAGGAGGGGTTCGATGTGCTCCTGCTTGGGCACTTCCACGAGCCGCAGAGGTGGCGTGAAGGGGAGGGCGAGATACAGCTGTTGGATGCGTGGTTTCGAACTCGTCAGGTCGAGTGGTTCGGTCGCGAGGCGTGAGATGACCGATCGTCTTCGGCGGCGGATCGATCGATGAGCCGCGATTCCTCCAACTCGGGGACGAGCTACGCGGTGCCGTGCGGTGTGACGGTTCGGGGAACGGTCCGTGTACCTTCATCGAAGAGTCTCACCCAGCGATTTTTCAATTTGGCCCTGCTCTCGGATCGGCCGGTCGAGTTGACTCAGCCGTTGATTGCCGAAGATACGACCCTTTTCATCGAAGCCTTGAACGGCCTGGGCATGTCGACTCGGGTGGATGGAGACGTTGTGTCGATTGCACCGAGGGTCGGGGTGAAAGAGGGAGTCGAGAAAGAAGGGGGCGACATTTATTGCGGCAACAACGGGACCATGCTCAGGTTTCTGGTGGGTGCCCTGACGACGGTGAGGGGCCTCTGGGTTCTCGGGGGAAGCCCTAGACTCGAAGAGAGGCCGATCGGAGCGTTGGTCGATGCCTTGCGACAGCTCGGGGCGCGTATTGATTTCCTGGGTAACGACGGGTTTGCCCCTGTGCGGCTACATGGTGGGATGCTTGGTGAAGGTCGGGTGGAGCTCGATGCGAGCCAGTCCAGCCAGTTTGCATCTTCGATCTTGATGGCTGCATCCAGGGCGAAGGGCGAGATCATTCTCGAGTTGAAGACACTGACATCCGCTCCATATGTGGACCTCACAATTGCTGCTATGGCCGAGTTTGGCGCCTCTGTCGAGCGTTTGGATTCGCGGCGAATGAAAGTCACTCCGGCCGAGCTGAGGGGTGGGCAGCACGTTGTAGAACCGGACTTCTCATCGGCGGCGTATCCGGCTGCCGCGGCGCTCTTGACGGCGGGCTCGGTCTTGATCGAAGGTTTGTCGGTCACCTCCAAGCAGGGCGATCGGCGATTCCTCGAAGTTCTCGAACAGATGGGTGCAACGGTGGAGTGGGTGGACAATGGGGTCGTGGTGAGCGCAGATGGGGCCATCTCGAGCTTGGAGATCGATCTGAGTGCGATGCCCGATCAAGTACCGACACTCGCCGCTTTGGCTCCCTTTGCGCACGGTACGACCAAAATCCGAAATGTGGGCCAGCTGCGCTTCAAAGAGAGTGACCGTCTCGCGGCGATGTGCGAGGAGCTGCGAAAATTGGGAGCTCAGGTCGAAGAACATCCCGACGGTTTGACGATCGAAGGCGGCTGGGCGAGGCACCCGCCTCCCGATTCCCAAGTTCACGTCGACTCCCATGGGGATCATCGAATCGCCATGAGTCTGGCTCTTTTGGGTCTGCGCCGACCAGGCGTGGTGGTCGACAGTCCCGAGGTCGTCGCAAAGTCCTACCCGACATTCTGGCAGGACCTGGAGAGTTTGATTCCATCGTGACCAAGGGAGACTCTGGCGTCGGTTTGCGTCATCCCTCTTTTTGCCCGAGGACGGCAACACCCCTTGCACAAGCGCACCTGACCGACCGCCAGAAACTCGCGGTCGTTCTTCAAGCGGCCGCCGTTGCATCCCTTCTTGATGCCAGTAGTCAAAAATTGGTAGGCAAGTGGGTGGAATTGTGTGTGGATCGGAAAGGACTCGTTTGCGGACTGGAGTCGACAAGAGATAGGAGCTCGAGCTCTCACCAAACATGGCTATGCGAGCTGCTCGACGTTCTGTTTCAGGCGGATGGAGAGATCGCGGGACGAGGCCAGGTGCGCAGTATTGCGCGCCGATTGCAGCGATCCTGGTACGGTTTTCCGACGCCGCTGCAGGCAGATCGAGCGGTGTCGAATATTCTCGATCTGGCCCCTTTCCTCTGGACAACGAGCTTCGCCACAGTTCGATCCTTGCTGGCAGGGGAGATCCGAACTCTTGGCCGAGCGACTCTATGGCTAGCCGGTAGGGGTAGGTTTCGCAGTCTGGCCCTTCGGCAGGTCGAGTCTCTAGCGCAGCTCCGGGAGCTTCTCGAGGGTCCCAGGGCGAGGGAGTTGTGGACTTCGGCCAGTGATGAAGATTGGCGTCGGGCCGTGGCTCTCGATTCGGCAAAAGGGGCTGAAGTCCCTTGCAAACCACCATTGCTACCGAATCTGACCGGCCCCGTGGCGAAGCTAATGGCTCGCAGACGTGAGCTCACCAAGGAGCAGGCAGCTGAGACTTGGAGCGAGGTGGTCCGCTCGAGGTTGGAGCAAGGAGACCTGAGTGGGGCCGACAGGGCGGCGACCCACGCCATGATCCTTCAGCCGATCTCAGGCGATGCACCCTACTGTTTTCGACTGCTCGCAGAACTCATCCTGGTACGAATCCGCAGAGGAAGATTCAAAGGTCTACCCAGGGCTCTCGATCAGCTCGACTATTGGTCTCGTTCGGGAGGAGTGGTAGATCGGAATCCTAACGTTTCGCTTCTGCGGGCTCGTTTCGAGTTGGGTCGGGGGATGCCCGCGACTACGCTGGAAAACATAGCCAGATACCAGGATCTTTGTGAGCGATCCCGTCTCGAGCCGGCGAGAGTCTCGAGAGTGCTCGAGGCACGGGCTTTGGGTTGGCTGGGTCGAGCGGCGGAGTGTCGATCTATTGTGCAGGAATTGGATCGATCTGACTGGCTGCAGCTCGAGCCCGAGGAAGAGCCGGCGTTGTGGGCTCTCAGCGGCGATCCGGATCGGGCCTACGAGCTGGCGAAGGGAAGTCGATGGGAAGGGATCTGGAAGGCAGTATCTGATCGATCGACTGCGGCTCCCGAGATCTGGGACTCGTTGTCGTGTCTCGAGGACTACCGGGTGGCGCGACTTGTCCTGGATATAGAGCTGATGAGGCGGGACCTGGTGCCGGATCGGTGGATCCGATATGCGGAGAGCTGTTTTCGCAAGGTAGGTGCTGGGGCCTTTGCAGCGCGACTGGATCGGAATAGAAAAGGTTCTTGGAGAGTGCTAGCGAACTACTTCGGCTCCAGTCCGAGCAGTGGCGATAGGGCAGTTCAAAGACTTTTCGAGGATGCTGGCTACTTCGATGCAAGACTGAGCTGGTCGGGATGCTCAGAGCTGAGAGTGTTGGTTCCTGGAGCCGGCGGCTCCGAGGAGCTATCTGAGGAGCTGGCCAGAGGCGAGCTTTTGTTGCAAGCAGAGATAGTAGATCCTCCGCTGAGGGCCTTGTTTGCTCTGGCTGTACGCGAGTATCTTCCGGCATCGACGGCCTCTCATCGGCACCATCGAATCCGTGGTTTGGTGGGAGATAGTGAGGCCTTGAATAGCGCACTCGTCCGGTTGGAGAAGTTGGCAGCTCAGGAGATCACGGTTCTCATCCGGGGCGAAACGGGCACGGGCAAAGAGATAGCTGCACGGCAGCTGCACCGACTGAGCCGGCGATCGAAGGGGTTGTTTGTGGCGGTGAATTGTGCCGCTCTCTCCGAATCACTTTTGCTCTCGGAGCTCTTCGGCCATGCACGAGGAGCCTTTACCGGCGCAGACCGCTCTCGAGCGGGCATCTTTGAAACGGCCTCTGGCGGCACTGTCTTTCTGGATGAGATCGGTGACCTACCGCTCCAGGCTCAAGGCAAGCTGCTCCGAGTCCTCCAGGAGGGTGAGGTGCGCCGGCTGGGCGAGAGTACGCCACGAAGTGTAGATGTGAGAGTAGTCGCAGCGACTCACTGTGACCTGGACTCGATGATCGAAAAAGGAGAATTCCGACGCGATCTCTACTATCGACTGTGCGTCAGCAGCGTCGTTTTGCCTCCTCTTCGTGACCGGGGGAATGACGTGCTGCTACTGGCCGAGCATTTCTTGCAACAGGGGGGGTACAGTATGACGGCTGAAGCAGGTCAACGTCTGTTGCGTCACGGCTGGCCAGGGAATGTCCGAGAGCTGAAGAATGTCATCGAGTTGGCGACTGCGCTTTGTGACGGAAAGCTTGTTGGTGCCGAGAATTTCGAGATGCCGGCTGAACAGACGCAGAGCAAAGTCGGCTACCATCGGCAGGTGGAAGACTTCAGACGAAGCCTTGTTCGAGAAGCTCTTCTCGCAAGTGGTGGTCGGCGGGCAGAAGCCGCGCGGAGGCTTAACCTGAGTCGACAGGCCCTTTCGTATCTGGCAAAAACACTTCGAGTCGAATGACAGCCTATATATTGCGGCGACTTGCCCAGACCATCCCGATCGCACTTTTGGTGTCGATTCTGGTTTTTTCGCTGATTCATCTCATTCCAGGCGATCCGGTCGAGATGATGCTTGGCGAGGGCGCGCAACGCTCAGATGTCGAAGCACTGCGCCACGAGCTCGGTCTTGATCGTCCCCTTCTCGAGCAGCTGGGCAGCTTTTTGTCTGGGCTGCTGCGTGGTGATCTGGGTACCTCCCTGCACTACGGTGAGCCAGTGCGGGAGCTCCTGATTCGGCACTATCCGGCCACCTTGCAGCTTGGTCTTGCCAGCATGATTGTTGCGCTGGCCATAGCCCTTCCTCTGGGAATCGCAGCAGCGTTTCATCGGGACGGAACCATCGATCACGTGTCGAGGTTTCTGTCCCTCTTGGGAGTCTCCATACCGAACTTCTGGCTGGGTCCGATGCTGATTCTGGTGTTTTCAATTCAGCTGGATCTGTTGCCTGTTTCCGGGCGATCCGGTCTGGCCAGCATAATCTTGCCAGCCATCACCCTTGGTACAGGTCTCGCCGGGCTCCTGACGAGAATGATTCGATCTTCGCTGACAGAGGAGCTGAATCGTCCCTACTTGACGACAGCCCAGGCCAAGGGCCTGAGTCGCAATGAGGCAATCGTTCGTCATGCTCTCAAGAACGCGTCGATCCCGATCATTACCGTTGTGGGTCTTCAAATTGGAGCGCTGCTTACCGGCGCCATCATCACCGAGATGATTTTTTCATGGCCGGGTTTGGGTCGGTTGATCATCCAATCGATTCGTCTTCGGGACTATCCGCTGATCCAAGGTGGGGTTCTTGCGATCGCGCTGACCTATCTGATGATCAATCTTCTCACTGATCTGGCCTATGCATGGCTCGATCCCAGGATCCGTGTGCCGTGACCAGAAAATGGCTCTCACAGGCTGCTCGGTGGTTCGAAGACTCCGGCCATCATGGCCGCGATCTGCTCCAAATGACGAGCATCGGTCTGATCAAACGCGCTGGGCTCACGAGAGTCGAGATCCAGGATGGCTACGAGACCACCCTGCGAGTCGAGCACGGGAACCACGAGCTCCGATCGGCTTTGAGGGTCGCAGGCGATATGACCCGCAAACGCGTGGACATCAGCAACCAGTTGTGTCTGGAGAGTCGATGCAGCAACGCCGCACACTCCTTTGGCAAACTCGATCTCCAGACAGCCGACTGGCCCCTGGTAGGGACCGATCCTGAGCAGTTTCGGCGCCACGACACGATAAAAGCCTACCCAACTAGCCCACGGGAGATTCTCATACAGTACGGCGGCGACGCTGGCCATCGCTGCAACGGGATCGGAGAGCTCTTGCAGCAGGCCTCGGATCTGGGTCTGCGACCTCTCGTAGCGTTCGGCCTTTTCTTGGGACATGATGCGGAGATTGTAGCGTCGTAATGAGCACTTCAGAAAACAATCTTCCGCGGCGTGCCGGACGTACCGAGTTGATAATCGGAGGTTCGCTGGTGATTCTGGCTTTGATGACGGCAATATTTGCGCCGGTTCTCGCACCTCAGGATCCCACTTCTCAGCTGCTCGAGGAGCGCCTCGATCCGCCGAGTCGAGGGCACCCTCTGGGTCAGGACGAGCTGGGCCGCGACGTACTTTCGCGTCTTATTTATGGCGCCAGAGTCTCGGTATCCGTCGGTCTCACGGTGGTCTTGCTGGCGGGTTTTGTGGGTACCTTGATAGGAGCCGTATCGGGATTTGCCGGGGGCAGAGTCGACGCAGCCCTGATGCGGCTCACCGACACGTTTTTGGCATTCCCAGGAATTCTTTTGGCTATTGCATTGGTCGCTGTACTGGGACCGGCACTCAAACATGTGGTACTCGCCCTGGTTTCGATCGGCTGGGTGGGCTACGCCAGGCTGGTCCGGGCTCAGGTGCTTCAGATTCGAGAGCAGGAATTCGTCTTGGCTGCAAAAGCTGCCGGTGTGCCTTCGGGGCGAGTTCTGATCCGACATATTCTGCCCAATGTCCTTCCGACGCTGATGGTGCAGGCGAGCCTCGGAATGGCAGGGGCTATTCTGGCTGAGGCCAGCCTCTCTTTTCTAGGTTTGGGGATTCAGCCCCCAACGCCGTCGTGGGGTGCGATGATCAACGCAGGCCGCGCCCATTTGCTCGATGCTCCCCACCTGGCGCTCTTCCCGGGTTTGGCGATCCTGATGACTGTGATGGGTCTGAACTTTTTGGGAGATGCCCTCGTCGACTATCTCGACCCCAGACAGCAACGTTTAATGTCTCGTGAGACTCATGAGCGATAAACGATGTCGGTTGACACAGCCGAGTCGATTCTTAACAATAAAGTCCAGTTCTTCTCATTCCTAGATCTAACCGAGGTACGGCTGGGGGGCCGCCTATGACTGTGAAGCAGACTGGACACTCGAGATCGCTACGGTTGACTGAGGCAAGGCTGTTCACTCTCAGTGAGGTTGCGCAAAGCATCGATGTCTCGATGCCTACCGCCCAGAAATACAAGCGTGTCTATCAGAGACGTATTCCGTCGGTGGGGAAGGGGCGAACCCAACGGTATCCCGAGAAGGCTCTGAAGGTTTTTGAACAGATCAAAGTCGAAAATCTCAATCGCAGAGGCCGTCCTCCCAAGTCGACAGCGATCAATTCCCTCACAGAATCGACGAGCCAAACACCGAAAAGGTACTCTTCAACTGGCAAGAGCCGCCCGGGTCGGTCGCCGTCGCTCGAACCGAAGAGCTCCGAGCTTCTCACGCTTACCGAGATCAGCCGCCGGACCGGAATTTCGTACCCGACGTGCATTAAGTACGCCAAGGAAAACCTCGGCGTCATCCCTCATGTCGGTAGTGGTCGACAACGCCGGTACCAACCCGAGGCTATCGCGATCTTCCGGGACTTGAGAAGCCAGAGTCGCAGGGGTAGGCGTCGGCTGAGCGAAAAAGGTCCCACGCGAACTGAGAAAGCGCTTTTGGAGCGAGTTCGAAAATTGGAGTTGGCACAACGCCAGGTGGTCAAGCGCTTGGACAAACTGCTGTTGAATTTCAACAAACCGGTGCGAGTGACCCTCAGCCGCGGGTGAGAACCCGTCCGGGATGCGTGGGTCAACCGTTGTGAAAGTGGTCCCAGCCTGTGGCGCCGAGGGGGCTTTTTTCTCCGGCCTGAACTAGCTTCACTTCTCTGCCTTCGGTGACCGTGCCGATTCTGCGACACCCGAACTTGGAGGGTGGTCCGGTGTCTGCTGGCAGGGAAAACAGAAGCACATAGTCTTCGCCGCCGCCAAGCACGGTTGCCAGCGGGTCGAGGCCGATCGTTTGACATAGCCTGGTCAAGCTCGCTTCCATCGTAAGTTCTTCCGCCAGGATTTCGGCCCCTACCTGGCTCTCTCTGCAGAGACGATGTAGATCGAGGGCTAGGCCATCCGAGATATCGATTGCGCCGACGCGTGGACGACGCGCAAGCCAAAGACCGAGCTCGAGCTGAGGTCGGGGCGATAGATGCATGCGTATGGCTCGCCGAGCTTCGATCTCGAGGCCTGTTGTTGCCCGTCGTAGCTGGTCAGGCAAGACAACCGAGTTCGCTTGTAGACGGGCTCCCTTTTGGACAAGGCGGAGTCCGGCGGCTGACTGGCCGAGGGGGCCACCGATCCAGAGGCAGTCTCCAGGTCGAGCGTTGGATCTGCGCAACCAATTGCTGCTGGGCTGTAGCCGACCAAAGAGCGTCATCGTCGCCGACAGTTCCGGGGAGCGGGCCAGGTCGCCGCCAGCGAGCTCGATATCGAGCCGGCCACACTCTTTGATCAGGGCCCGGAAAAAATCTTTGACGTCATAGGAGCTTGGACAGCTGAGCGCTAGCAGAGCGAGGCTGGGCACCGCGCCCATCGCAGCGATATCGGACAGGTTCACGGCCAGTAGCCTTCCGGCGATCAATCTCGGCGGGAGATCTTTTGGGAAGTGAACCTCGGCGATCTGTTGATCGGTGGTTACCGTCCATTCGGGTCCCGATGGCAGGATTGCGCCATCATCGCCGATGCGATCGTAGTTCTGTTTCTGGAGTTGATTCCGGATCCAGTGGGTTAGTCGGTCCTCACCGCTCCGGTCCATCGCTGGTTCGACCTCTATGCGGAGGAGCGCCTGGTGCGTTTTGCCGGTGGCAGAAGCGCCTTTTCGAGCACTTCATCCATATGTTCGACAAACGTAAAGCTCAACCCCTTACTGAGCGCTTCCGGGACCTCCGCAAGGTCGCGCTCGTTGAGTTTCGGCAGCAGGATCTGCTCGACGCCCGCCGACTTTGCGGCAAGCACCTTCTCCTTGAGACCACCGATGGGGAGGACGTCGCCCCGCAGAGTAATCTCGCCGCTCATTGCAAGACGCCGGTTGACAGGTCGCTGCAGCAAGACCGACACAATCGCGGCGGCGATCGTGATACCCGCCGAGGGCCCATCTTTTGGGATCGAGCCAGCCGGGACATGGATGTGGATGTCGTGTTTGGTGAAAAAGTCGGGCGCCAGTCCGTTGCCTTGGCACAAGGTCCGCGAGAAGCTCAGTGCGGCCTGCGCGCTCTCCTTCATGACATCGCCGAGCTGTCCCGTCAGGCGGAGCTCTCCCTTGCCCGGCACGACGATGACTTCGATAAACAAGAGATCCCCGCCGGCAGCGGTCCAGGCAAGACCCGTTGCCACACCGATTCTGTCTTGGGTCAGAAGCTCCTCGCTGAAGTGCCGAGCCGGCCCCAGAAGTTCGGCTGCTCTCTTGACGGTAATCGAGGTCTTTTTCTTGTACCCGTTGGCAATCTGAACGGCTACTTTTCTGCAGATCGCCGCCAGCTCTCGCTCCAGATTCCGCAGGCCGGCCTCTTTTGTGTAGTCGGAGGTGATCTTTCGGATCGCAGCAGGTGAGAAGGAGATGTGCTTGTTTCGCAACCCGTGCATTTCGATCTGCTTCGGGATCAGGTGTCGGGTGGCAATGTGTAGTTTCTCTTCCTCGGTATATCCACTCAATCGGATCAGCTCCATTCGATCTAGAAACGCCGGCTGGATGGGATCGAGAATGTTTGCGGTGGTAATGAACATCACTTTGGAAAGATCGTACGCCACGCTGAGATAGTGGTCTCGAAAGGCGAAGTTTTGTTCGGGATCCAACACCTCGAGCAGTGCTGAAGATGGATCTCCTCGAAAATCAGTGCCGACTTTGTCGATCTCGTCGAGCATGAAGACGGGATTGCTGGTACCCGCTTGCTGAATTCCTTGGATGATCCGCCCCGGCATCGCTCCTACGTAGGTCCTCCGATGGCCTCGAATTTCTGCTTCATCTCGTACGCCACCCAGTGAAATCCGGATGAACTCGCGTCCAAGGGCGCGTGCGATGGACCTACCGAGAGAGGTCTTGCCCACACCGGGAGGACCGACAAAGCACAGAATCGGGCCCCTGGCATCGGCCTTCAACTTACGTACTGCCAAATATTCGAGAATTCGTTCCTTGACCTTTTCGAGGTCATAGTGGTCTTCATCGAGAACCTGCTTGGCCCATTCGAGGTCGAGAACATCTTCACTCTGGACGTTCCACGGGAGGCCGGTGAGCCATTCGAGGTAGGTTCGGGTGATGGCGGTCTCGGCACTGTCAGGGTGGCCTCGCTCCAATCGTCGAAGCAGTTTGTCGAGCTCTTCCTTTGCTTCGGGCGGAAAACCCTTTTCCTGGGCGACCTTTCTGAAGCTCGCAACCTCTTCATCGATCTCCTCACCCTCGCCGAGCTCCTGCTGGATCGCCTTCAGCTGTTGCCGGAGAAAATACTCTCTCTGGCCCCTGTCCATCTCTCCTCTGGCCTGAAGAGAGATCTCCTGCTGCATTTTCAGGAGTTGAATCTCGCGCAACAATAGATCGCCCACTTTGCGCAGTCGCTCGATGGGATCGACAGTCTTGAGAATCTCCTGGGCGTCCTCGGCTTTGAGCTCGAGATTTCCAGCGACTAGATCCGCAAGACGTCCCGGGTCGTCCAGGTTCGCAGCAATGATCATGACCTCGGGAGAAATACCCTTTCCCAAGTTGACCACCGTGTCCAAACCCTCCTTCACCGTTCTGATCAGCGCTTCGAGGCTCAGATCCTTTTCGTCCGATATCGGTTCGTCGATCTGATCGATCTTGGCCTTCAGGAAGGGCTCGGTCTGCCCGATGTGGGCGACTCTGGCGCGGCTCAGACCCTGTACAAGAACACGAATCCGACCGTCTGGGAGTTTGAGCATCCTCATGATCAGCGCCGCAGTGCCGAAGTCGTAGAGATCCTCTTCCAGCGGGTTCTCGATCGCAGCATCCTTCTGCGTCACCAACATGATGATTCGGTTTTCCGCCAGCGCGTGGTCGACTGCCATGATGCTCTTTTCGCGCCCGACCGAAAGAGGAAGGATGATGTAGGGAAAGATGACGGTGTCCTTGAGAGCCAGCACCGGGAGTACGTCCGGCAGCTTCATGGCGCCATCGACGAGTTCGTTCTGAGTCGTGTTCACCGTCATTTGGGTCGATTCAGCAAGTCTTTTAGCTCTGCCATGAAAGCGTCGATATCCTCAAACTTTCGATACACTGAAGCGAACCGAACATAGGCCACTTGATCCAGGTCGCGCAGCTGTTCCATCACAAACCTACCAATTTTCTCGGTTGTAATCTCGCGATCTTCGGTTTCATGCAGCATTTGTTCGACTGCATCGACGATCTCGTCGAGGTGTTTCGCAGGGACGGGACGTTTCTCACACGCCTTGCGCAGACCCAGAATCAGCTTATTACGATCGAAGTCGACACGGCTACCATCCCGTTTGACGACGAAATAGGGGATCTCCTCGATTCGCTCGTAGGTGGTGTACCTGCGACTGCACGTCAAACACTCACGGCGACGGCGAATCGCACGCCCATTTCGGCTCTCTCTGGAGTCGACGACACGATCGCGCTCTGCGCTGCAAAAAGGGCACTTCATCTCGGAACCAACAATGTCTTCCGACAGCAGCGGACGGTGGTTCCGAAACAGATGATGGGAGTCGATACCCTAGCCGCTGGAGTCGAGAAGAATATTCAGCTGAAGCAGCATCTCCTGTGCGCTGGTTGGATCTCCAAGATCGACTTCCAGATCTCGAACTTCATGAACCAGCTGATCAGCTTCATCTTCGACCCGTAGACTCAGAGATACCTTTCGAACGCGCTTCATATCCGCTCGGTTGAGCTGCAACAAGAGATCGCGGCTGGTCTTGCGTCGCCCGTTTGTCGGGGCTGGACCATCCCCGGACCCGCTTGGTTCCGGCGTCTCGACACGATCGGCGCCCGAGGAGGTGATCGACGCAGCCCTGCCGACCGGATGAGCCGCCTGGGGTGCTGGAGACCGTGGCTGCGGCACTGTTACCTGTGACGGCGAGACCACCGGCGACGCTGCTGTTTGTGCTGCAGCCGCGGGTGATATGACCGACTTTTTCTTGCCGGCTCGCTTGAGGGCTGCGCTCGGGCCCGAGCTTCTGTGAGAACCCTCCTCTAGCTGTTTCTTGAGTGCGCCCAGAGTCTGTCGGGAGATAGCGCGCAAAGTCTCGAACACGCCACCTCCGGCCAATGCCGAAGCCTCGACCGACGGAACCTCGCGCTGATTGATAGCTTGATCCAGCTCTTCGACGGAGCAAACGTCGTTGAGATCCCGCTTGTTGTATTGCAGAACCAGAGGCACGCCGTCCATGGCGATGCCGAGCTCGGCCAGATTGGTTTCCAGGTTGCCGATCGACTCGACGTTCGAAGGCAGCATGGGTCGCTGTGAGTCGGCGACAAACACGATGCCGTCCACGCCTTTCAAAACGAGCTTTCGAGTTGTGTTGTAGAAAACCTGACCCGGCACCGTATATAGCTGTATCTTGGTTTTGAACCCTGCAATGGTGCCCACTTCCAGCGGTAGGAGATCGAAGAATAGGGTTCGATCGGCCTTGGTCTCGAGCGACACCATCTCACCGCGAGAATTCTCGGCTGTGTGACCGTAAATGTACTGTAGATTCGTAGTCTTGCCGCACAAGCCGGGGCCGTAGTAGACGATTTTCACCGTCATCTGCATGGTGCTGAAGTTGAAAGTTGCCATGCGTAAAGACCCGTCCCTAGCCAATGAGACGCTCAGATCTTAGCATTCAGCGAGTTTTCAGGCTGTGCATGAAGTAACTTTGGTGCTCGAGTGGCGTTCGAGCGGGTCGGGCTAGGAGCCCGTACGATTGAGAAGATGGCGTGTCCGACGGGCGAGATTTTCCACCAGATCGGCCAATTCCGAATCGATCGAGCGCAGCTGACGCAGCTGAGATAGGTACTCTTCGGTTTCTCCTCTGGCTACCGGCCCGGTAATAGCCTCGGGGATCGTCTGACTTGCGGCGGCTTGCTTGATGGCGCCTTCGGCAAGACGAAGATATCCTCGCGATATCTTCGGATCCAAACCAAGTCTCGACGCCAGCTCGCAAGCGCTGGCAATCAGAGTTACCACACCGCCGGCTGCAAGCGTAGCGCCCAGATGATAGAGCGGTCGAGATTCTGGGGATACCTCGACGGCGCTGCCCTCGAGACCTTCGGCGATTCTGCGCGCCAGGATCATGGCCTCGGCATCACCGTCGATCCCAAAAATCACTGATTTGGCATCAGTCACGGCGCTCGACACCTTGGGAAAGGCCATAAGAGGGTGGAGTGTGCCCACTTTTGATCCCTGTTCGCGCAGCGCACTCAAAGCCGAGGCATCAATCCGACCCGACGTGTGAAGGACTACTCTTGCTTGCCTACGGTTGGCGAGCGTCTCCGAGACCGGTTGGATCGCGGAGTCGGACACAGCGATGAGAAGGAGGTCCTCTCCATGGGTACTCAATTCATTCACATTTGTCGGTCGTCCGCCAAGCGCCGAGGTAAGCGCGTTGGCCGATCGTGTGCGTCGCGCCGCAACCTGTTTTAGTGACCCACCTTTGCTGATCGCCCAATGCGCCAGACTGGATCCAACCTTTCCTGGCCCCACAAGGGAGAATACGAGCGGACTGGGCCACACAGAGTTAGGTGTCACTGCGCTACAATAGCCTCGCGCCGGCGCAAGCCGCAAGGAAGCGTATCGCGAGTTCCGACGAGCGACGTCGCTTCGGGGATCTGATCAACGTAGAGTCCTGCGTGGCGAGCGCAGGCAATCCTTCGGAACTCGATGTAACAATTCGGGGACCGGCTTTCAATGTGAAGAAGATCGCCACGAGATTCTAAACAGACGACTGACTGCTAATTATGGGTAATTTTGGCCGATCCAAACCGTCCGAGAGGGATAGCCAGATCCTTCGAGACGTCATCCACACCTTCATAGAGACGGGCGAGCCCGTAAGCTCGGGTTCTGTGGCACGCTCCGAGCGTCACGGACTATGCGCCGCGAGCATTCGCAATGTCATGGCCGAGATGGAGGAGTGTGGCTATCTGTTTCAACCCCATACATCGGCTGGGAGGGTGCCTACCACGGCGGGGTACCATTACTACATCGACTCGTTGATGCCGAATCGGGAAGTCCCTGCGCAAGACCGGCAATACATCCGTGAGCACTTCGATGAAAGTGTCTCCAGAGTTGACGATTGCCTCGGGATGGCTACTCACCTTCTAAACGATCTGTCAAAGCAGATCGGTGTCCTGCTGACCCCGCATATCGGAGATGCGACGCTAAAGGCGCTCTATTTCGTTCGCCTATCTGGCAAAAAGGTCCTCTGCGTCCTCGAATCATCGGGTGGTGTGGTCGAGAGCCGAGAGATTGAGACGATGGCACCGCTGCAGCGTGACGAGTTGACGAGAATTTCGAATTTCTTGACCGACAATTTCTCCGGTTTGACCCTCCGTGTGATCCGGGATCGCCTACTTCAGATGATGAGGGAAGACCGCAACGAGCTCGATGAATTGGTCCGCAACGCAATCTCGCTGGCTCAGAAAGCCTTGGGCACGGATGATACCCCGTGTCTATTGGTAGAAGGAACGGTTTCGGTCATCGGACAGCCTGAGCTCTCAGACGTGCCCAGAGTCAAGAGACTGCTGGAGACTTTCGCAGACAAGGCCGAGCTGGTTCAGATGCTCAATCAAATCCTGGAGTCTCGAGGTCCCTGTGTAATCATTGGCGGAGACAGCGACCTCACGTCCGATCTCGACTTCAGCCTTGTAGCTACGACCTACGGAACCAGTGAGAGAACTCTTGGTACCCTCGGAATCTTTGGCCCGTCTCGTATGTCCTATCAACGGGTTGTACCTCTCGTCACCTACCTTGGCGAGACCGTCAGTGAGGTGCTTGAAAACGACTAGTAATCGGGGCAGACGAAGTCGAGCGAGAAGGCAAGAGGCCGCTTCTATGTTTCAGCGTCGAGAATCAGAACGCGGGTTTAGGGAGACGATAGATGAGCACTGAGGACCGTGGAGAGAAAATCAAGAACCAACAGGATGAGTTTGATCTCGACACCGATGGGATTGACGATCTCGAGTCCGTCATGCAGGAGGCTCTCGACGCAGTGGAGAAGGGTGACCTCGATCTGGAACCTAGCTCCGGCGTACTTGGCGATGGGGACTCAGAGTCCTCAGGGAGCCAGAATGTTGACGTACCCGAAGTGTCGAATCTAGAAGCGCAGATTTCAGAGCTCAGAGAGAGCTCGATTCGCACGATGGCGGATTTTGACAACTTCCGCAAACGAGCCGAGAGAGAAAGAGCCGAGGAGCGCCGCTACGCCGCTTCGGATGTGTTGAAAGAGTTCATCAAGATCATCGACAATTTGGAACGAGCCGTTTCTTCCGAAGGACCCGAGGACGACTTTAGAACCGGTGTCGAGCTGATTCTTCGTCAGATGCACGACCTTTTGCGGCAATCTGGTGTCAGTCGAGTTGAAGCACTGGGCAAGGAATTCGACCCCAGATACCACGAAGCCGTATCAAAGCATGAGAGCGCAGAAGTCACGACTCCTACCGTGAGTCGCGAGATGCAGCCTGGATACCTACTTCAAGACCGCCTACTAAGGCCAGCTATCGTTCAGGTCGCAATGCCGGCGGGAGGGGGACCGGAACCCTCTGCGGCACCCAAGGGAGGTTTGAACAACTAACTTTCGCAGCCCGGTACCGGCTGCGAGCACGAGCCGTCCAAGTATGAAGGCAAGTATGAAGGTCATGGCGCTATGAGCAAGATTCTCGGAATCGACCTGGGCACGACCAACAGCTGCGTGGCAGTAGTTGATGTGGCAGCGCCACGCGTGATCAGCAACCGCGAAGGGACTCGAACGACCGCCTCGATCGTGGCGTTTACCGAAGATGGAGAGCGGCTTGTCGGACAGATTGCCAAGCGGCAGGCGATCATCAACCCAAGAAACACGGTTTTCGCCGTGAAGCGGTTGATCGGAAGAAAATACGCCGATCCCGAGATGGAGCGTGCTCGAGAGGTGCTGCCCTTCCCATTGGTCGAGGCGGCAAACGGCGATGTCGCGATAGAAGTGCGCGATCGTCAGCACAGCCCGGAGGAGATCTCAGCTTTTGTGCTGCGTGAGATCAAGAGCTTTGCAGAAGAGGCGTTGGGCGAGGAGATCAATGAGGCCATCATCACCGTTCCGGCCTACTTCAACGACTCTCAGCGTCAAGCGACTCGTGACTCTGGCCGGATCGCTGGGTTGGAGGTTTTGCGAATTATCAACGAGCCGACGGCTGCCGCTCTCGCCTATGGCATCGAGCGAGAGGAGCGAAGCCGAACGATAGCCGTATACGACCTGGGCGGTGGGACCTTTGACATCTCGATTCTAGAGCTCTCGAGCGGCGTCTTCGAGGTCCTGGCGACCTCGGGCGATACCTATTTGGGAGGCGAAGACTTCGATCAACGAATCATGGACTGGATGATCACCGAATTCCAGTCCGAGACCGGTATAGATCTGAGGGCCGACCGAATGGCGCTGCAGCGACTCAAGGAGGCCGCAGAGAGGGCCAAGTGCGAGCTGTCGGCGGCCACGGAAACTCCGATCAACCTGCCATTTATCTCTGCTGATGAAAGCGGTCCCAAGCACTTTTCGAGGACGCTGACTCGCGAGTCCTTCGAGACCATGGTCGAAGATCTCGTGCAAAGAACGGAGATTCCGTTTCTGGAGGCCATGGAGGCCGCAGGTGTCACACCTGATCAGATCGATGAAGTTTTATTGGTGGGTGGCCAGACACGGACTCCCAAAGTGATTCAGATGGTCGAGAAGATCTATGGGAAGCCACCGAATCGAGAGATCAATCCAGATGAAGTGGTCGGTATCGGGGCGGCGATCCAGGGTGGAATTCTGCGTGGCGACATCAAAGACATCGTGCTTCTGGATGTAACTCCGCTCTCACTGGGCGTAGAGACCCGAGGCGGCCTGTTTACGAAGCTGATCGAAAGAAACTCCACGATCCCCACCAAATCGACGCAGATATTTACAACTGTCGTCGATAATCAGGACAAGGTCGAGATCCATGTGATGCAGGGGGAGCGCGAGATTTCATCGGAGAACAAATCCCTCGGCAAGTTCGACCTTGTGGGCATTCCTCCGGCTCCTCGGGGCGTGCCGCAGGTCGAGGTGACTTTCTCGATCGATTCGAATGGGATCGTCAATGTGTCGGCTCGAGATGTGGCAACGAACCGTTCGCAAAGCGTACAAATCAATCCTGCAGGTGGGTTGACCAAGGAAGAGGTCGATCGCCTGATTGAGGAGGCGGCAGACTATTCACGCGAAGATGCCGAGAGACGCGAGCTCCGACGGTTGAAGAACCGGCTCGAGGGCCTGATCTATACGAACGAACGAGTGTTCGAACAACTCAAAGATACCGTCACAGAGAGCGAGCGGCAGCGAGTCCGGGAGATCATTCTCAAGTCGAGAATGGCTCTGGCAAGTGGAGAGAGAGCTGATCTCGAAGCTGCAATGTTCGACCTGAACAGCGTCTCCCGACAGCTGTCGGATTTCATGCTCCAAAACGTAGACGGCGTGGATCAAGGCGACACCGGGTAGTCGCGATCGATAGTTGATGGCGTACAAGCGTGATTACTACGAGATTCTCGGCGTCAGCCGGGATTCTACGGGCCGCGAGATCAAATCTGCCTACCGCAAGCTCGCGGTCAGGTATCACCCTGATCGCAACCCTGGCGACGGGCAGGCTGAAGAGAAGTTCAAGGAGGCTGCTGAGGCGTACTCGGTTCTGACCAACCCCAACCAAAGGGCCAGCTATGACCGATTTGGTCACCAGGGAGTGTCGGGGGGCGGTTTTGGTGGCTTCGATCCGTCTACATTCGGCGATTTTGCGGACATCCTTGGCGATTTTTTTGGTCTGGGGTTTGGGGACATGTTTGGAGGGGGGCGCCGGCGTCAGCAGGCTGGTGATCCTGGGGCGGATCTCCGCTATCAATTGACTTTGACTCTCGAACAGGCTGCTTTTGGCTGCGAGGAAGGGCTGAAGATACCGCGCCTCGAGGCCTGTTCGGCCTGTTCAGGTAGCGGCAGTGCCGGTGACTCTGAGCCGTCCACTTGCAGCTCGTGTAGCGGCTATGGGCAGGTCCGAGTCAGCCAGGGCTTCTTTACGGTGGCCCGAACCTGTCCCCGGTGCCGGGGTGCCGGGCGTGTCATTACCGATCCCTGTGGGGAGTGTCATGGCGAGGGGCGAGTCGAGCAGGAACGCTTGATTGAGGTCAAGATTCCTCCAGGAGTGGATACAGGAACGCGCTTGCGTCTGTCGGGTGAGGGTGAGCACGGAAGGCGAGGTGGAAGAACAGGTGACCTCTATGTTGACATCCAGGTGGAGCCGCATACCCAGTTCGAGCGAGAAGGACCCCACATTCGCAGCGAGATCGAAATCTCCTATGCCCAAGCGGTGATGGGTACGGAGGTCGAGGTCGAGACACTTCACGGGAGCTCGACGCTCGAGATCCCCGGCGGGACCGAGCATGGCAGAGAGTTCCGCCTGCCAGGCCAGGGAGTGCCCAGGCTTGATGGCGGAGGCCACGGTGACCACTATGCTCGAGTTCGGCTCGAGGTGCCTCACCCGAGAGACCTGACAGACGAGCAGATCGAACTTCTTCGACAGCTAGCGAAAGTGGAAGGCAAGGAGATCCGAGGCGAGCGAGGTGTGTTGCACCGCGTCCGAGATCTGTTTGGCTGACAAAGGTCGGGTTAGCCATCCGAAACAAGTACATACGGCTCCGATTCGCACTATCACCTGGCTCGCTAGATCGCTTTGCATCCGAGATGTCGGAGTTGGGTACCATCGGCATCGAGCTTCACGAACCAGGTCGCGGCGAGGTTGAAGCCGACGTCTACTTCTCTGAGCCCCTACACCCGAATGTCGAGGAGCTCGTGTCGGGAGATAGACTTGTTCAGGACGCCAAGCTGCTTGCCTCAGAGCGTCTGCAGCCGCGCGACTGGATGGAGACCTACCGCAGGCAGGCTAAACCCTTCGCGTTGGGTAAAGGTTTTGTCGTCGATCCAGGCGAGCCGGATCTCGAACAGTCGCAAGAGCCCTGCGTCTCAGGGGCGTTACGAATTCCTGCACGTTCGGCATTTGGCACGGGTACGCATCCGAGCACGAGCCTTGTGGTGGAAATTCTCGAGACGCTGGACCTGGCCGCCATGCGGATTCTGGATGTCGGGACAGGAACGGGAATCTTGACCCTGGTCGCCATGCAACTCGGTGCCGGCGGGGTAGTAGCTCTGGACCTCGATCCTGTGGCTGCCATAGCGGCCCATGAAAATGCCCGCCTGAATAGATCCTCCATTGGTGTCTTCGCGGGAAGGCTGGAAGCGATCGGAACCGAGAACTACTTCCAGTTGGCCCTGGTGAACATCTTGCCAAACCGTATCGAGTCAGAGCTCGGAGAGCTTGTCGGGTTGCTCGCAGTTTCGGGCGAGGCGATATTCTCCGGGATGCTTGTCGAGCAAGAGGAGCGAACCCGGGAAACGCTCGAGGCAATAGGCTTGGAGGTGCGGGAGCGACGTGTCGAAGGTGAATGGTGCGCTCTGCGTGCGGGAGTGGGCTAGCAATGATCACACTGCTTATCGAGCCCGAGGAGCTCAAGGGGGACAGTGTCGAGATCCGGGGCGACAACTACAAGCATCTGTTCAGGGCGCGGCGTCTGACTCGCGGGAGTGAGATTCGAGTTGTCGATGGTCGAGGCAATGCGAGGTGGAGTGGGGTAGAGGAGATCGGTCCGAAATCCGCACGTCTCGAGTTGGGTGACTCCGCACCCTCGAACGAACCCGAAGGACGGATAAGCCTGTTTGTCGTACCGCCGAAGCCACAACGACTGGCCGTGTTGGTGGAGAAAACAACGGAGCTCGGTGTCTCGGCGATTTATTTGATTTCGAGCGTGCGAAATGCACGAACCGTGGTCTCCGGCGAGATGGCGAGGTTGGGGCGGATCTCGAGATCCGCGGTCGAGCAGTCTCATCGATCCTTCCTGCCGCAGATTTGTGGACCGCATTCTTGGTCGGATTCAGTCGACCTCATCGCCGAATTCGAGAGCTTTTGGGTTCTCGATCCTACGGCTGATCGCCGACCTGAAGATGTGGCAGGGTCGAGCCAGGGGCTGGTGGTCGGACCCGAAGGAGGGTTCACCACGGAAGAGCTGGCCCAGCTGCGCCAGCTCGGGGGCGATAGAATCGGTCTCGGAGCCAGGATTTTGCGGACTGAGACGGCCGCTATCGTTGGAACCGCACTTCTATTGGGCGATTGATCGAATTATCAGCGACGGATTTCATTGACAGGAAAAAACCTGATCGGTACGCTGTTTACAGGCTGCGATAGCAGATTCGGTCCATCTAGGGCCAATCTACCTGGACCTCGTATGGGAGTAGCAAGATGAATCTCAACGAACTTCTTAAAGTCGGGATCGAGAGAAAAGCATCGGATCTTCATCTGAAAGTGGGTAGTCATCCGGTAATCCGGGTCGATGGTGAGCTTCAGGCGTTGCCCGACTTCAAGCGGCTAATGCAGGAAGACACCGTGGCCATGGCGTTCTCGATCATGAATGCGCGCCAGAAACAGCGTTTCAAAGAAGAGTTCGAGATCGATATTGCCTACTCGGTTCCGGGATTGGGACGCTTTCGTTGCAATGTCTTTCAGCAAAGGGGGTCAGTGGGTCTGGTTTTGCGTGTGATTCCTGCCAGGATTCTCTCGATTCGAGAGCTCTTGCTGCCAAAAGTACTCGAAAAGCTGTGCGCAGAGCGCCGGGGTTTGATTCTCTGCACCGGGACAACAGGTTCGGGTAAATCGACCACGCTGGCCGCCATTATCGATCAGATCAATTCGACCCGACTCGAGCACATCATGACCATCGAAGATCCGATCGAATTTCTACATCGGGACAAGAAGTCGATCGTGAACCAGCGTGAGGTCGATGTAGACACTCGTGGATTCGCGCCTGCGATGCGTGTTGCCCTCCGTCAGGATCCAGATGTGATTCTGGTCGGTGAAATGCGTGATTTCGAAACCATCGAAACAGCTCTGTTGGCAGCGGAGACAGGACATTTGGTGCTCTCGACCCTCCATACCCTGGACGCGACAGAGACCATCAACCGAATCATTTCGGTGTTTCCACCACATCAGCAGAAGCAGATTCGGATTCAGCTCGCAGCCGTGTTGAAGGCGGCGATATCACTTCGGCTTGTGCCTCGGGCGGACGGCACTGGTCGTGTGCCTGCAACCGAGGTGATGATCGCTACTCCGTATATCAAGGAATGTATCGAGAGCAAGGAACGGACGAAATTCATTCGCGAACAGATCGCCCTGGGAACGAGCCAGTACGGCATGCAGACTTTTGACCAGGCGCTCTATCAGCTTTATAAGAGCGGTCTGATCACGCTCGACGAAGCCTTGAGACGGGCCTCGAACCCCGATGAATTCAAACTCAAGGTTCAGGGCGTGCAGTTCACAGCCGATATCGCTCTCGAGCAGATGGAATCGACACTCGAGGGAGCTGACGAAGGCCAGCTGATGAGCGATGACGCGATGTTTGATGTCGACCAGAACTTGACGTAGTCTGAATTTGTCTTCGCAGTGGCCAACGTACCCAGGGGTGATTGCTATGACAAAGCCATCGAGCTTCTGGCTCGGCGGCCTCACTTCCGCGAGGAGCTCGCGTCAAAGCTTCTGACACGGAGATTTCCGCATGCTGAGATCGACGATGCTATCGCGCGTGTCGATCGTGAGGGTCATCTCGATGACCATCGCAACGCACTGAATCTTGCTTCTGGATCGATGCGCCGAAAAGGTTTTGGCCCCCGTCGGATACGGGCGGATCTCGAACGCAGAGGGGTCGCTTCCGAAACCGTATCACTCGTGCTCGACGAGGTATTTCCCGATCGCGAGAGCGAGGTTGCTTCAGCCAGGGCTGCAGTCGAAAGACAGCGCTTCTCCGATGAGGTGGATCGAGTCAAAGTCGCTCGTCACCTCGAGCGAAAAGGCTACTCCGCAGGGGTTATTCTTCAGCTTCTCGAGGAGCTGGAAATCCACTAGGATAGCGGCGAGCGAGCTCTTGATCGTGTTATCGTGACGTCTTCGCGCAGTCACGAAACCACCTCTCGGGTTGCCCTGTCAAAGTGATGGACAGCAAAGAAATTCGGCAAAGCTTTATCGACTTCTTTGTCGCCAAGGGACATAGTCATCTACCGAGTGCTCCGCTGGTCCCTCATGGTGATCCGACTCTCCTGTTCACAAATGCCGGAATGGTTCAGTTCAAGGATTACTTTGTAGGTGATGCCACTGCGCCAAACGACCGGGCCGTTACGGTCCAAAAGTGTCTGAGGGTCTCAGGCAAACACAACGATCTCGAGAACGTAGGTCCGAGCCCTCGGCACCATACGTTTTTTGAGATGCTGGGGAACTTCTCCTTTGGCGGCTACTTCAAAGAAGAGGCCATCGGCTTTGCTTGGGAACTGGTCACCCAAGTCTGGGGACTGCCTGTCGAAGTGCTCTCCGCCACGGTTTTCGAAGAGGACGACGAAGCGGAGGCACTCTGGCGGCAGCTCACCGACCTTCCTGCCGAGCGAATCCTGCGCTGCGGTGCCCAGGATAACTTTTGGGCGATGGGAGAGACGGGCCCTTGCGGGCCATGCAGCGAAATCTTCGTCGATACCCGACCGGAGCTGCCGGCGATCTCGTGGGAGGAAGGAACCGAGAACGGTCGGTATCTCGAGATCTGGAATCTCGTGTTCATGCAGTTCGATCGCGACTCCTCAGGTGAAATGACCCTGCTGCCCAACCCTTCGATTGACACGGGGGCAGGGCTTGAACGCGTCGTTGCCGTTCTTCAGAACGTTCAATCGAACTACGACACCGATTTGTTCAAACCAATTCTTGCCGCAACCGGTGCCTTGGCTGAGCGCTCCTATGGCAGCGATCCAGATGCCGACATCTCATTTCGCGTCATTGCAGATCACATTCGAGCCCTGTCCTTTCTGCTGGCCGATGGGGTCATTCCAAGCAACGAAGGTAGGGGCTATGTGCTGCGTCGGATTCTCCGACGAGCAGTGCGGCATGGAATGTTACTTGGGTTCGATGAACCTTTTCTCTATCAGTTGCTGCCTGTTGTCGTCGATGTCATGGGTGATGCCTATCCGGAATTGGCACAGGCGGAGAAATCGTCGTCAGGGACTATTGTTGCTGAGGAAGAGAAGTTCCTTTCTACGGTGGCGATAGCTTCGAGGCAAGTGCAGGAGGCTATCGATGAGATCCGGCATCAGGGTGGATCCGAGATCCCAGGTGAGGCGATTTTCCGCTTTTATGACACCCATGGTCTGCCTCTGGAGTTGATTCGGGAGATTGCGGAGGAAGAGCAGTTCCGGATCGATGAGGAGGGGTTTCAATCGGCTCTGGAGTCGCAACGGCGGCGCTCACGAGAGGCTGGTGGAGAAGGACAAGAAAAACTCTCGGCAATTCGCCAGGCCCTCGGGTCGACCGCAGACGACCAGTCGGAATTTGTGGGCTATACCGAGCTCGAGGCAGACAGTGTCAAGGTGACTGCGCTGGCCGAAGCGTCGCCGGACGGGTATTCTCGCGTCCCGAGCCTGACAGATGTTGGCGTCGCGGTGTTCGATCGATCTCCCTTCTATGCCGAGTCGGGAGGCCAACTTGGCGATCGAGGCACTCTGACCTGGTCGGGGGGGCGAGCTCGTGTCATCGACACCCAGAAAGACAATCTCGGGGTCATCTATCACTTTGTCGAAGTCGACAAAGGGAGTCTCGAGACCAACGCCGAGCTTTCGGCCAGGGTAGAGCGCGCCTGGCGCCTTCCGACACAGCGCAACCACACCGCGACTCATCTTCTACATTTGGCGTTGAGAACGGTTCTGGGTGACGGAGTGAGGCAAGCTGGATCTTTGGTGGCACCTGACCGACTCCGCTTCGACTTCACATTTTCGCGGCCCATGACAACCTTAGAGGTCGAACAGGTCGAGGAGCTCGTGAACACTTGGGTTCTGCAGGCGGAACCGATGGTGATCACAGCCGATCGCGCCTACCAGGAGGCCGTCGATGCTGGAGCGATGGCTCTTTTTGGCGAGAAATATGGCGACAGGGTTCGAACTGTGGAGGTTGTGGACCTGGAAGCGGATGCGGGCCAGCCCCTGTCCACACTGACGAGTCTGGAGCTTTGCGGCGGCTGCCATGTAGCCAACACGGGTGAGATTGGGCCGATGTTCATAACTTCAGAGCGTGGCGTGGCCTCGGGTGTTCGTCGCATCGAAGCCATAACTGGCGAAGAGGCCCAGCGTCAGATTCGGAAACAGCGGAATCTCCTGCTTGAAGCCTCCTCCGAGCTGGGGGTGTCCCAAGAGCAGCTTCCCGAAGAGATCGTCGCCTGGCGCCAGAAGGCCCGAGAACTGGAGAAAGAGCTCTCCACGCTGAGAATGCAGTTGATCTCCGGCTCTAGCTCGCCGGACGAAGTAGAGGTCGAGGGCGTGAAAGTGTTGGCACAGGAGGTGCCGCCTACTCCTGTCAACGAGATGCGAAACATGGCCGATGTCCTTCGAAACAAGATTGGCTCGGGCGTTGTCGTTCTCGGTACTCGAGAAGAAAACAAAGTTACCCTGATTGCCGCTGTCACCGAAGATCTCACGTCGCGAGTTCACGCCGGTGGACTGGCCAAGGAAATTGCAGCCCTAGTTGACGGCAAGGGAGGGGGAAGGGCGGATTTTGCTCAGGCAGGGGGAAAAACCCCCGATCTTTTGCCGTCGGCACTCGAACAGGTAGCGGACCTCGTACGCAAGCAACTGACAACGTCTTGAAGCGTCTGTAGCGCGCGCGATTGGCGAATTCGGCCTTTCGCTCTAAACTGACCCTCAGAACGCGATATGAATGCTTTCAGATTTGTGATCATGGCTTCAATTCTTGCTGGCTTGTGTTGGCCCGCGGAAGCAGACGTGAAGTTGAAGACCACACCTGACGGTTCGATAGTCATGTACAACGACGGCAGAACCAGGACTTCTTGGCGACCGAAGCCTGAGCTGTCTGAAGCGTCTCGCTCAGAGCTTGATCAGATTATTGTGACTCACGCGAAACGCAGAAATCTCGACCCCGACTTGGTTCGTGCGGTCATTCAAGTAGAGTCCGCGTATCGACCAGAAGCCCAATCACACAAAGGCGCGATGGGCCTGATGCAGTTGATGCCCGATACGGCGCGCGATCTGTCGGTTCAGGACCCATGGGATCCAGGCGAGAATGTTCGCGGTGGAACAGATTATCTGAGACAGCTGGTCGACCAGTTTGACGGCCAGATCGAACTTGCCCTGGCGGGCTACAATGCTGGTCCGAAGGCGGTCGAGCGATATGGTGGTATTCCGCCCTACGACGAGACTCGAACCTATGTCGAGCGGGTGATGCGAGTCTATCGGCATGAGCCTGGCTATTCTTTGGCAGGTTCACCCAGCATCCGAGCTGGAAGAAAGACCTATTTGAATCGCGACGCAAACGGGCGCCTTGTGATGACAACGACTCCGCCGAGTGATCGCTGAGTACGTTGTCTCGTAGAACCCTCTTAAGGACTTGGATTCGAAATTGACGTCATCCCCCTATAGGGCTGCGGCCAATGTACCCAACCTTCTGTCGCTGTTCAGGATTCTTCTTGTTCCTCTTCTTGTCGTCGTACTTCTGACCAAGTTCGATGGCAAGGAGTTTGTCGGTCTGGGTCTATTCTTGTTGGCGTCCCTGACCGACTTCCTCGACGGCTTTATTGCCCGTCGGCTCCATTTGGTCACTCGGTTGGGTAAGCTGCTCGACCCTGCAGCTGACAAGATCCTTACATCCGCAGCCTTTATCTCCCTAGTCGAGCTGGGTCTTGCGCCGGCCTGGATGGTGGTCGTAATCATCGCTCGGGAGTTTGCTGTCTCTTCTCTCAGGAGTCTTGCGGCCTCAGAGGACGTCGTCCTGGGCGCCATCCGCTCTGCAAAAGTAAAGACATTTCTCCAGATCGTTTCGATCTCGCTCTTGATCTTCTACAACCAGCTTGGCGAGTTCGAGCGCCTGGCCCCGATCTCACTCTGGCTTGCCATGCTGGCCAGTCTCTATTCCGGTATCGAGTATTTCGTCCGCTTTGCACCCAGGGTACTGCGAGAGTCGGTGCGGACCTCAGAGTCCGAATGATCTCGGGGCGTCTTTTGCAGCGGGTGGCGGTGTATGCACGCCATCACTACCGTCTGATTTTCGTGGGCACCGCGGTTCTCCTGGCGATGTCACTGGCTGCCGCGTCACGTCTCGAGTTCGACAGCGATGTGCTGAATCTTTTGCCGCGGGATTCCCCCCAGGTAAAAACGCTGCGTCGCGCGCTGGAGACCTTCGGCAGCGTCGATCTTTTGGTCGTTGTTGTTCGCATACCCGAAGGCGTGCGTTTGGATGCTTATGAAAAGTTCACGAATCGGCTTGGAAAGAGGCTCGAGCAGGTCGATCTGCTGACCCAGGTGGACTACAAGTTCGGAACTCTGGATGAAGTCTTGCCAACTCTGCTGCCTCAGGCGTTTCTCTTTCTCCACGAGGACGGCCGACGATCGGTTGAATCGAAGCTCAGTCCGACCACGATTCGAAAGCGTGTCCGCGAGCTCAGACGACTGATCGCGACGCCACAGGCCCTGGCCGCAAAAAGGCTCATACAGCTCGACCCCATGGGTTTGTCGGCGATTTTTCTCGACCAACTCGACAGCTCCAAGGAGGGTCTGGCAATTGACTGGACCAGTGGCTTCTTCTTGTCGCGCGATCACCAGATGATGTTGATCACGGTGAAACCCGAGGAGGCTCCGCAGAATGTCGACTTCGCCATAGAGCTGCTGGCCGCGGTCGAAGCTGAGATAGATGCCGTTCAAGCCGAATGGAGCGAGATTCATCCGGAGGGCGAGCTGCCTGCGCCAGATGTCGACGTGGCCGGTAGATACGTGCTGGCTTTAGAGGATGACAAACTAATTCGACACGACGCCTATATCAACGTCGCCACATCGATGGTCGGTGTTCTGGTCCTGTTCTTATGGGCCTTCAGACGGGTCGGACTGCTGGCCTACGCATTTATCCCCCTTAGCTGCGGGTTGATCTTCACGTTTGGTTTTGCCGGGCTGACCTGGGGAAGTTTGAGTCCGGCCACGAGCGGTGTGGCTGCGCTTCTGATCGGCCTCGGTATCGATTTTGTGATTGTCTCCTATGGTCGGTTTGTAGAAGAGCGACAGGCTGGGGCGGACCTCGAGACGGCGCTTGCCACGATGAGCGGATCTTGTGGTCGAGCCGTAGTCGTCGGTGGAATTACGAGCGCTGCGACGTTTTACGCGTTCGCGGTGACGGACTTCGTCGGTCTCTTGCAAATGGGCCTGCTCACCGGCACTGGAATCCTCTTGTGCATGGTTGCGGTAATACTGCTGCTACCTGCGATGCTGGCGTGGAGTGACGATCGTCACCGCAAGAAGCACAAAGAGGCCAAACTGTTTCTGCATGGACTGGGTAGCGCCAGGCTGATTCGATTCAGCCTTCGAAGGCCTGAGATCGTGCTGGCGGCCGGCATCCTGATAACGATCGTTGCAGCCTATCTGGCATTGGGTCTCGAGTTCAAAGACAGCGTTCAGGCGATGCGGCCCAAGGGACAACCGAGCGCCCAGGTGCGTGATGAGGTGGCCGAGCGGTTTGGTCTCGGGTTTGAGCAAATGCTTCTCTTGATTCGAGGCGAGACACTGTCTGAAGTGCTGGCTCTTGCCGAGGAAGCGGCCGCTGGGGCCCAGGATCTGGTGGCTCGAGGCGTTCTGACGGGGTTTGACACCGTAACGACGATGATCCCACCGATCGAGCGACAGGAGACGAACCTCGACTGGCTGGAGTCGAACCGCGACGGGCGGCTCGAGCCTGAGCAAGTGCGCACCGCATTCACGAGCGAGGCCTTCCGAGAGGGGCTGCGTGTCGAGCCGTTCGACGAAGGCCTGAATCTCTTGTCACAGGCGCTTCTTCGTGACCGCCCGATCGAGCCGCGGGACTTCCAGGGCTCGCGGCAAACCGAGGTGCTTTTGGATAGATTCTTGCGCCAAGGCGAAGCTGGCTGGGAAGCAGTCATCTACTTGACTCCCCCCCCAAAGCTGTGGCGTCGAGAGGCGCCCCCAGAGGTGATTCGGTTGGCTGACGAGCTCGGCCCATTTGTTGAGCTGACCGGTGCCAACGTCGTGAGCAAATTTCTGCGCGACAGAGTTCAAAGAGACGCCGTGATTGCTGCGGTACTTGGGCTCGTATTGGTCGCTCTAATCCTGTGGCTGGATTTCAAGAGCCTCTCCGTCACCTTGATATCGATGGCGCCGCTGGTGATGGGGATTGTCTGGATGCTGGGCGGTATGGTGGCGTTGGGCGAATCGATGAACTTCATGAATGTCTTTGTCACTACGATGATCATCGGCATCGGGGTCGACTACGGCATCCACATGATCCATCGTTATCGAGAGGTGGCTGGCGGCTCTGACGAAACCTTCGACTCGGGTCTTGTCGAGACCGGCAAAGCCATCGTCCTGGCCGCGCTATCTACGACGGTTGGATTCGGATCGCTCTCGCTCTCACACTACCCGGGGCTTCAATCCATGGGCAAATCCGCGATCCTGGGTGCCCTCTCGACCGCGCTGGTGGCCATCACGGTCCTACCTGCCTACATGTCCTTGCGCCGAAGGAAGTCCTCGTGACGGCCAGGATCACTTGACCCGGTGAATCCGCATCAGATTGGTCAACATGCCCTGGTGCAGCGGCTGGGCCATCAGGATGACCAGGATCTGCCCTGATTTGGCCAGTGAGTTTTCGACCAGATGCTGCTCTACAGCGGCCACGACATCTTCGGGAGACTCGACCTGCTCGGTGATCACGATCGGCCGGACACCCCAATACATCTGAACCGAACGAGCCACGGATGGATCGGGTGTAAACGCAAGGATGGGCACATCGGGGCGGTATCTCGAGATCAATCGAGCCGTAAATCCGCTCTGGCTTATGGCCACGATCTGGCGGACTCCCAGATGCTGGACGGTAACTACCGCAGCTCGCGCAATTGCGTCGGCCACTTCAGACTCCGGCCTCCCGGGTTCGCCACTCTGGTCACCACGGGATTTGATTTTCAGAGGCGGAAGGTCTGTCTCCAACCGCAACGATTTTGCCGTTTCTTCCGTTTTCTTGGCAGAGACATAGGCTTCCGCTTCGCCGATGATCTTTGCCATTATCTGCACGGCCTTGACTGGATAGCTTCCAGCGGCGGTTTCACCTGTCAAGAGCAAGGCGTCGGCTCCGTCGAACACCGCGTTGGCCACGTCGGAGGTCTCAGCCCGAGTCGGACGCGGGTGAGTCATCATTGAGTCCAGCATCTGGGTTGCCACGATTACAGGAGTACCTGAACGCCGCCCGGCCTCGACGATCTGCTTTTGGAGCACCGGAACCCGATGCAACTGGACCTCGACCCCCAGATCGCCTCTCGCGACCATCACTGCGTCCGCGGCATCCGAAATTTCGGCGATGTTGGCGATCGCCCGTCGCCGCTCGAGTTTTGCAACGATCGGTAGATTCCCTCCAGCCTTTTGAACTTCCCTTCGTACCGCCTCGACGTCTGCGGCTCTGCCGACATAGCTTGCGGCGACAAAGTCGACCTTCAGCTCAACGGCCAGCCGGATGTCAGCCTTGTCTTTGGTGGAGATCTCGAACGGCAAGTCGGAATCCGGCAGGTTGATGCCTTTGCGAGTGCTGAGAGTGCCACCTGTGAGCACCCTGGCCGTGAGCACCCTGGCCGTGAGCGAGCCCGGGCCGGCTTCGACAACCTCGAGCTCTACAAGACCGTTGTCGATGAGGACTCGTTCGCCGACGCGAAGATGTTTAAGCAGATAGGGATCGTCGATAGGGACGTCGACATCATCGGCTGGGCTACCAATGCGAACCATGCTGCGCCTCTTGAGGATGCGCTCTCCCTCGGGGATCTCCGCTATCCGATATCTTGGACCCATCAGGTCGAAAATGAGCGGGATATGACGGCCAATCGACTCGGCCTGGCGGCGGACCTTGACGACGAATTCCCGGTGGGATTCATGAGAGCCATGGGAGAGATTCAAGCGAATCAGATCTGCACCTGCCTTCAGAATCCGAAGAATGGTTCGCTCCGAGGAGCTGCTCGGTCCCAGAGTGGCGATGATCTTTGCCCGTCGTGTCATGGCGGGGGCAGTATAGCGCCGCGGTCATGGTGCCCCTGGCTCGACATCGACGCGGGGCGAATTTGCTACCATCGCCCTTCGAATTCGGACTCGAATTCGAAATGAAACTCGGAGTCAGGGAGCACCGATCCGATCATGTTCGATGGACTGAATAACAAGCTTCAAGACGTCTTCAAACGGCTCAAGGGTGAGGGCCGGGTCTCTGAGGAGATCCTCGATGAGGCCCTCAGAGAGATTCGTATTGCGCTACTGGAGGCAGACGTTCACTTCCGGGTCGTCAAGTCGTTCGTTAAGCGGCTGAGGGAGAGGGCGATAGGACAGGATGTGCTGGGGAGCCTGACTCCGGCCCAGCAGGTGATAAAGATCGTTCGCGACGAGCTCATCGTCTTGCTCGGCGAAACGGGCACCGAGCTGGATGTGTCGTCTCGGCCGGCCGTGATCATGCTGTGCGGACTCCAAGGCTCGGGAAAAACCACCACGATTGGCAAGATCGCCTATCGACTTCAGTCGCAGGGTCACCATCCCCTCATGGTCGCAGGCGACCTACAGCGAGCCGCCGCGGTCGAGCAGCTTGTCCAGGTCGGCGCCCAGACGGAAACTCCGGTTGTCGAGCCCCAGGCGGGAGAGGATGTCCTGGCGGTCTCTCGTAGAGCTCTGAAAGTCGCCGGCGAACGAGCCAATGATGTGGTGTTAATCGATACGGCAGGCCGTCTTCACATCGATGAAACCCTCATGTCCGAGCTCGAATCGCTGGCAGCGGAGCTACAACCCGTAGAGACCTTGTTTGTCGCAGATGCGATGACCGGGCAGGATGCAGTGCGAAGCGCCGAGGAGTTCGCACGTGTCATACCGTTGACCGGAGTCATCTTGACAAAGCTCGACGGCGACATGCGGGGAGGCGCGGCACTCTCGATCCGGAGTGTCGCTCGAGTGCCGATTCGATTTGTCGGTGTTGGCGAAAAAGCTGAGGATCTGGAGCTCTTTCATCCCGATCGAATGGCTTCACGCATCCTGGGTATGGGTGATGTTTTATCGCTGATTGAAAAGGCTGAAAAGGGGTTGGATGCTGCCGAGACGCAAAGGTTGGCCGAAAGCATCGCGCGTCGGGAGTTCACGCTCGAAGATCTTCGCGATCAACTGCGACAGATGAGAAAGATGGGGCCGCTTTCCCAAGTGCTCGAGATGCTCCCGAAGACCGGACCTTTGAAAGGTCTGGATGCCAGTCAGGTCGACGAGAGCCGCCTTACAAAGGTCGAGGCGATCGTTGATTCGATGACGCCTCAGGAGCGACGGCAACCCAAGATTCTGAACGGCAGTCGCCGTAGACGGATTGCGATGGGGTCGGGCACATCCGTGCAGGACATCAACCAGCTTCTCAAGCAGTATCGTGAGATGCGCAAGATGCTCAAAGGCGTCAAAGGGAAATGGCTGCGCAAGGCGATGGGAATGGGGTAGAGGAGGCGAGGGGCAGGGGCAGGGGGTCGGTTCGAGAGCAGATCGACCCGCAGCCGAGAAGTATAAGACCTCTATGACGCTTCTAGGGCACTGTTGAGGACCAGGCTGTGGTGTTAGATGATTCGAAGCCATCGACGAAAATGAAGTCGATGAAAACCGGCGGACAGACCTCAGAGGCCGTACTGAACTAGCATCGTGGTGGGTTGATGGTCAGGTGACCGCAACAAGAGCTGACCCACGTCGAACACCATGGGCTCCATCGGTGCCCAAGAAGGCGTGGACCTCGTCGAAACTCTGGACCTCGGCGAGCTGGCCGATCAGCCAAGAGACTCCGCATTCCCAGTGCCCGAGTGGGCCAGATAAGGCTTGTCTTCAAGCGCAAACGGAGCATCGAGCACCAAGACACACAGGTAGCTCACTACCCAACCAACGACACCGCCTGCCACAGGTGGTGCTAGCCAAATGTTCCAGGACCAATGGCCGATGAGTAGAGCAGGAACGACTAATACCAAGTACCAGAGAAATATGGTACTCAGAATTCCGACCACGCCGAGCAGTGACCTGACCCCCGTTTCCGCGCAATCAAAATGAGAGTTCGAACCGACCTTTGAAGCCGTGAGGCCGCGCAATGGCTCGGAGATCGACCGGAACGGCTGAGCGTGTGATTTCCTGGAAGAACTGGCGGCTAAGGACGACATTTGAGCCCCAGATTGGCCTTTGTCTTCGGAAGCGCGTCTTCAAGCTTGCATCACTTGCTTAGATCGTCTCCACTAGCCTCATTCCCTGCTTGCTGGTAAGATTCCGGGTTCTTGCAGGCCCCGACGGTGAGACCGCTATACAAGCTACTCTCGAGGCTCATTCAACGTAAACACTTTGGAGGTTGATGGAAATGTTGAGAATCCGACTACGCCGGATGGGAAGCCGGCACCGCCCGTTTTTCCGAGTGGTGGTTTCTGATTCGCGGAAAACGCCGACGGCGTCGGCTCTTGACGAGGTCGGCTACTACGATCCGCGCTCTGAGCCTGTTCGAATCAATATCGATGCAGAGAAGGTGGAGGAGTGGGTAGGCAAGGGCGCGCAGGTGACACCCACCGTGGCTAGACTTCTGCGCCAACAAACATCGCCGGTTGCCTAGGGTGACAAGCACGAGAGAGGCGCTTACCCGGCTGATTCAGCTGATGGTCGATGAGCCGGACCAGGTCTCGATCGAGGAGATCCCCGGCAGGGACTCTACTTTGTTCGAGCTGCAGGTTGCGACGGACGATCTTGGCAAGGTGATCGGTCGTCAGGGTCGAACCGCTCGAGCCCTTCGTTCCCTGTTGTCAGCCCGTGGTAGTCGGGACGGGGAACGCTATGAGCTCGAAATTCTCGAACTCTGAAGCCAAGACGTTCCAGCCGGATTCGGTGGTGGTCGGCCGAGTGCGAAAGCCTCACGGTCTAGGGGGGGAGGTTCTTGTGGACGTTTTGAGTGACGTCCCAGGACGACTTCGAGTTGGGGCGGATGTTGTGGTCTCGGCTACCTCGGGAAGGAGAATGCAAACAAAGATTGCCGCGGCAGGCAAGGGGTCCGCGACGATTCGGATCAAGCTCGAGGGTTTTGACGATCGAGACGAAGCCGAGACATTGAGAGGTGCCCTGTTGGAGGTGCCCTTCGACCAGGTACCGGCGGCGCCGGAAGGGGCTTACTACTACTTCGAGCTGGTCGGTTGCGACTGTCACGATGAGGCTGCGGGTGATCTCGGAACGGTGGTCGAAATTGTTGAAGATGGTGGTGGGCTTTTGTTGAAAGTCGAGCTCGAGGGTCGCGAGTTGCTGCTCCCCTTCGTGAAATCGTATCTAAAGCAGGTCAGCGTTGATGATCGCCGAATTGACTTTTGTTTGCCAGCGGGACTAGTCGAGACATGCGGATTCAAGTCATAACTATCTTCCCAGACCTGTTTGAGAGTTTTTTGACCACAAGTCTCATGGGTCGGGCAATCGAACAGGGCTCTCTGTCGATCACGGTGCACAATCTCAGAAATTTCTCTGCCGATCGACACCAGACGGTCGATGACGAACCCTACGGGGGTGGTGGGGGGATGGTGATGCAGGCGCCGCCCTGGATCAAGGCGGTGACAGAAGTAGCCGGTGAGACCGGGCCCCATCGAGTTCTCCTCTCACCTCAGGGAGCGAGGCTCTCCGACGCCAAAGTTTGTGAGTTGGCTACTCGAAAGGAGTTGTTGTTGCTTTGTGGCAGGTATGAGGGTGTCGATGAACGGGTCCGTCAAACCGTTGTCGATGAGGAAATCTCGATCGGTGACTATGTGTTGTCGGGTGGTGAGCTCCCGGCCATGGTGATAATCGAGGCTCTCTCTCGAGAGATACCAGGTGTCGTGGGCAGACCGGAGTCCGTTGATCAGGATAGTTTCAGACATGGCCTGTTGGATTTTCCCCACTACACTCGACCCCGCGATGTCGATGGTCTCAAAGTACCTGAAGTGCTGCTTTCAGGCGATCACGAGGCGATTCGAGTCTGGCGTCTTCGCCAGTCCCTACTAACGACTCTGGAAAAGCGGCCTGAGCTGCTCGACAATGCCGAGCTGACAGCCGAGCAGAAAAAGCTGCTAGATGAGATACTTATGGACTCAGTTAGTTCAAGCCTCGAACAGTAAAAGCTTGTCAACAAGAGCAGTGCGAAAGATAATAAGAAGTTACCTCATCAATACAATAATCGCCTCCTGGGCGGAGTCCAAAGGAAAATGAGGCAATGAACAAATTAGACGAGATAGAAAAAGAATATTTGAGAACAGATACACCGGAGTTTCGGGCTGGAGATACCGTGAAAGTCCATGTCAAAGTCCGCGAGGGCGAGAAGGAGAGGATTCAGCTGTTCCAGGGCGTAGCTATCTCAAGGCGCGGATCTGGCACGAACGAGTCGTTCACGGTTCGAAAGATGTCTGGAGGAATTGGCGTGGAGCGCGTATTTCCGCTTCACTCGCCCATCATCGACAAGATCGAAGTCATTCGAAGGGGGCGTGTTCGTCGCGCGAAGCTGTACTATCTGAGAAGTCTGAGAGGCAAGGCGGCCAGGATCGATGAGCGGCGCGAGGATCGTCCTCCAAAGAAGACTTCGAATTCGACCGTCTGAGAGACAAACAGATAGCGGTATTCCAGGTCGGCTGGGACAAGGGTGGAGATCCTCAAACATCTCGGGCTGGAGGCCTACCGTCTATGTCTACTGAGAGGCCTAGACGAACATGTTCTTGCGCTGGGATACTCGAATCTTGCTGGAGTCGATGAGGCTGGTCGGGGTTGCCTTGCAGGGCCTGTAGTAGCGGCTGCGGTTATCATGAGACCCGATCACATGATCCCTGGCATCGACGACAGCAAAAAGCTGTCTAGTGCGAACCGGGACCGGCTGGCCCGAGCGATTCGTCAGACGGCGCATTCCTACTCGGTGGGTACCGTGTCAGCCGCGGTTATCGATCGCATAAATATTCTTCAAGCCACCCGTCGTGCGATGGTTCAAGCCCTCGACGGATTGGACCATTGTCCCGATTGCGTCATTGTGGACGCGGTAAGGCTCCCTCCCAGGGAATATTCCTGTCTAAACTTGGTTCGGGGCGATGCAGTGAGCTATTCCGTTGCATGTGCTTCAATTTTGGCTAAGGTTGAGCGTGACAGGCTCATGATCGATCTCGACAGCGTATATCCGGAGTATGGTTTCTCGCGAAACAAGGGGTATGGTGCGGCTGAGCATCGAGCGGCTCTGATCGAGTACGGGCCGACTCCGGCTCATCGACTGACCTTTCGATCGGTGATTCCAAGACAACCGGAGGTTGCGAACTGATGGCCGCCGATCGGCAGAGACTACTAGACAAAGCTGAACGGCTGGCGAGCCGCGGAAAGCTGAATGCCGCGATCGACGTTTTTCGCAAGGTAATCAATGCGTTCCCGGACGACACCAGCTCCCTCAATCGCGTAGGCGACCTCTATGTTCGGCTCAAGCGGATCGACGATGCGATAGAGCTGTTTCGCCTAGCCGCCGAGAACTTCGAGCATCAGGGCTTTTTTGTAAAAGCGATTGCGATCAACAAGAAGATCCTTCGAATCGATACTTCGCAGCTCGAGGTCTCGGAGGGCCTGGCCGACCTGCAGCATCGACAGGGATTGCTCAGTGATGCAAGGAGGCAGTACCAAGCCGTCGCCGATTCCTATCAAAACCGTGGTGATATCGAGTCGGCCATCGCCGTCCATCGTAAGCTCGTAGATCTCGAACCCGATGATCCTGGTCATCGCTTACATCTTGCCGAGCTTCTGAAGGGGCAAGATCGTATTCCGGAGGCGATGGGACAGTACAAGGGGATCGCCGATGTTTTTCTGACCCGAGGGCTTGCCGAAGAAGCAGTGAAAGTGTGTTTGCAGGCGCTTGTATTGGCTCCTCAAAACACCGACTTTATCGCTGGAGTGGCTCGCGAGCTCAACGCGGCTGGCTATTTAGAGCAGGCAGAGAGCTTTCTAGAGGTTGCCGCCGAAAACAACCCCGAAGCTGGCCAGATTTCACTTCAGCCGGTCATCGCCAAGGCTGAACAGGAACCCGAGACAGAAGAAGAAAGTGCGGTCGCCGAGGAAGAGGTCGAGGTCGAAGAGGTAGAAGTCGAAGAGATCGAGGCCGAAGAAGTAGAGAGCGAAGAGGTCGAGATCGACGAGGCGATTGAAGTTGGAGAAGAGGAAGAGGCTGCAGCGGAAGACGAGGTCGAAATCGAGTTCGAGATCGACCTTGAAGACTTTGAAATCGAGGCAGAAGAGACCGTAGAGGAAGAAGTCGAGGTTGAGGAAGAGCCTGCTGTAGAGATCGAAGCCGAGGAGCCGGCGGAGGTCGAGGAGCCCGAAGAGGTTGTTGTCGAGGCCGCCACCGAGGAACCGGAAGATGAGAGTCTCAAGGAGCTGCTCGTCGAAGCTGATGTGCTCATCAAGTACGAGCTCGAAGACAAGGCGATCGAGAAGCTGGAGGAGATTCTCGTTGCCGCGCCCCAGCACCTCCCGAGCTACCAGAAGTTGATCGATCTTCTGTTTGCGCGCGGCTCGCTGGAACGAGTAGCAAAGCTCGCGTTACTGTTCAAGCCCCTGGCAGAGGAAGCCGGCCAGGCGGATCAGTGGGTGGGCCTCGAGTCTCAGTTGGTAGAAGCAGGATTCGTCTTCGAGGACGATCGGTGGAACCCTCCCGAACCGGCGAAGCCAGAGCCGGAGCCAGAGCCCGTCGAGACCGAAGAGTCTGTAGAAGAGGTTGCTGTCGAGGCCGGGGCCGGGGCCGAGGATTTGAGTTGGCTCGACGATGTGCCAGCGCAATCGCCTGGCGAGACTGCCGGCGAGTCTCAGGGTTTCGACTCCGAGGAGGAGTTCTTCGATCTGGCCTCCGAGCTCGAGCGAGAGCTCGATAGCGAACCGGGCGTCTCTGGCGATCTCGAAATCGTCTCCGATGAGCAGAGCATCGCGGAGATCGTAGAGGGTTTCCGAAAGGGCATGGCCGAAACCCTCTCACCCGAGGACTACGATACCCATTACAACCTTGGAATCGCCTATCGCGAAATGGGCTTGGTGGATGAAGCGATCAGCGAGTTTCAGCTCGCTGCCAAGGACTCTCGCTACTTGATCGATTGTTGTTCGCTACTGGCCTCCTGCTTTGTCAAGAAAGGATTCCCCCAGTTGGCGATCAAGTGGTACAGCGAGGGTCTGGATTCGCCGACCATCAGCCAGGAGGAAGTTTTGGGTCTCCAATACGAGTTGGGTGACCTCTATCTCGAGATCGGTGAAGCCGAAGAGGCTCGACAGAGGTTTGTCGAGATATACGGCGTGAACTCCGACTACAGAGATGTCAGTAGCAAGTTGGCCTCTCTCGAACAGACTCAGTAGCCCTTCAAGACCCAAACCCGGACCGCCTGAAGTTTCAAGCTAGAATGGGTTGGTGACCCTACAACTCAAAGTCACATGGGCTGTGCTCGGCAGTGCAGCTATCCTGATTGCCTTCGTGCTCCTGTCCGAAAAGGTAGAGGAGCATGTTTTGCCTCAACCGAAACGGGCTCTTATCGCGATTGAAACCGAGGGTAGCGGTCTGGCGCGGACCGGTCATGTCGAGATCGAGCGAGGCGCCCCGTTTACCCTCCACGCTGTGGTCGAGGCCGTTGATTGGGCAGGAAAGACCCTCTACTACACCGACGCGAAGAGGTTGGAGGTCGACGGGGACGAGGTGGCGACGGACCTGATTCGAAGATGGGATCGGAGCCCAGAGCCTCGCGTACTTTGGTTTACGGTCGAAGGATACAAACCCTATCTCGATCTGAGCAGTGGTGGCGATCTGAGCGAGTTTCAGTATCGCGAATTCTTGAGACCGAACTGGCCCCGTTCGTGGTCGATCCCCGGAAGCCTTCAAGGCAGTGGCGATTCGAAACTGCGTCAAGCCCTCCTTGGAGACGTGTCCCGGTTCGGTACCCAGCACTATCATGTGCGAGTCGAGTTTTTTGGACCCAAGAGTCAGATCAAACCACAGCGACGAATTCAGTCTCTCGAGGCAGCCTCCTTGCCAGGCTCGGCAAAAGAGTATCCAACGGTCGTGGCAGCGATGTCTGGGCGAATGAAGATACCGACCAGCTTGTTTGGCGTCACCCAGATCGAACTGGGTCGGACTCCCAGCCCAGAGCAGGCCAAAGCCCTGAGCGCGTGGACGGACGCCGGTCTCGCGTTTACGAGGAAAACGGTCTTGAGATCGATGCTCGACCAGGAGGGTCTTGCCTACCAGGATCTCGACTGGGTCGATATCGACATGGCCGAAGGAGTCGAGTGGACCTCTTTGGGCGCCGAGGCTGGCGATCTCCTGCGAGTCGGCGAACGCTGGGTCCTGCTCTTTGAAGATGTTGGAAAGCCAAGAATCTTGGACCGCGAAGATCTCTGTTTGGATTTCGACAAGGGCCCTCGGGTAAGAAAGATCGGTGAGATTTTCATCGGAGACGGTTTGATCGAATGGGCCTCGATGGCAGGCGACTCGAACGACGATCTAAACGACGGTCTAGGTGAATAAGAAACCGATGTATGTGGCGTAGACCAAGATCAGAACAACGCCCTCGAAGCGGCCCACATGTGACCTGGTTCGCAGAAAAAACCAAGCCAATATCGAAATTCCCATCATCACATGTAGATCCATCCACACGGCCTGGGTATCGACGGCGATCGGTCGTACCACCGCGGTCAGACCGAGGATGAACAGGATGTTGAAGAGATTGGAGCCGATGAGGTTTCCGAGCACGACATCGCTCTCGTGGTGACGTGCCGCGACGATACAGCTGGCCAGCTCGGGCAAGCTTGTGCCCAGCGCCACCATGGTCAGGCCAACAACGCGATTGCTGACCCCCAGAGTCGAGGCCAGTCCGACGGCACCCTCGATGAGGATTCGAGCTCCGAAGATCAGCAGCGCAATTCCGACAGCAATCGCAGTAGCGCTGAGCCAGGGGGAGAGTGTCGAGCGGTCGTAGGCTTCTTGAAACTCGGCCTCGATCTGCGGCGTCTCCGACTCTCGCCGCAGCAAGGATCTGACATACCAGATCAGCAGGACTAGAAGAAGGATTCCTTCGAAGCGACTGATCACACCGTTGTAGACCAGAATGTAGACCAGCCCACTCGTCGCAATCATGATGGGCGCTTCGCGTCGGATGAACCGCGCGGCCACATTGAGCGGCCAGATCAGTGCCACCACACCGAGAACGAACCCGAGATTGGAAATGTTCGAGCCCACAACGTTGCCAAGAGCTATCGCGGGTTTTCCCTGGAGCACGCCTGTCAGTGTGGCGGCAAGCTCGGGACCCGAGGTGCCCATCGACACGATGGTCAGCCCAACCACCATGGGATCGAGACCCATCCGGCGCCCGGCGGAGGTAGCACCCCGTACGAGCCCTTCGCCACCGAGATAGAGTAGGCAGACGCCGGCCAGAACCAATAGCAGGTCGGTCATCGAGCAGTCGTTGAAGCAGACTCTTCGATGATCTGGATCACATTCTCAGCGGTAAGCAGCTCACCAAATAGATGTGGTTCGGCGCCGGGTCTGTATAGAAGGTAGAAAGGAATCCCGTAGCGGCCGTGGTCGGCGAGATATTGACTGATTGCGTCGCTGCGATTGGTCCAATCAGCTTTCATTGGGATCACATCGAATTTTTCAAAGGTCGCGGCCACGTCTGCCGTTTCCAGCACCAGGCGTTCGTTGACCTTGCAGGTAAAGCACCAATCTGCAGTGACATCCACAAACACCAGTCTCCCATTCTGAGCTTGGCTTTCAGCTTCGTGGCGGTCGAAGGTCACCCAGGGAATCAGACCGACCGTCTTCTCCGAAGCTAGTACTTCTGCGTTGGTGTCGGCATCCGCTGCAAGACCGATCGCTAGAGAGATGCACAATAGTGCGCCCAAGACGGTAATGAGCTTGCCGCTCCATCTCTTCGCCACCCGATGTCGCAAATAGATAAATAGTGCGAGGCCGAGGATCCCAAGTTCGACAAACGCCACGTCCTCACGACTCATCTGAGCCGCAAGCACGTAGAACAACCAGACTGCCGCTGCGGCCAGAAGAAAGCCCAAGACGACGCGCAGCTGATTCATCCATGGGCCCGGTTTGGGAAGCCAACGAACCGCACCGGGAAAAACAGCGAGCAGCAAGTAGGGGAGGGCCATCCCTATGGCGATGGCTGTAAAGATGGCAAAAATCGTTGTAGCTTGTTGGCTGAGAGCGAATCCGACAGCCGAACCGAGAAACGGTGCCGAACAGGGTGTAGCCATCAGCGTGGCGAACATGCCAGAGGCGAGGTGTCCGGGGATCCCCTCCTTCGGGCCGGAGTCGACGAGTCCAGCCAAACGGCCTGGCAGGCCAATCTCGAAGATGCCCCAGAGGTTCAGACAGAAGAGGACAACGATAATTGCAAGAATGACTACAAATACCGGCTGTTGGAATTGGACGCCCCAGCCTACCGCCCCCCCGGCTGACTTGACCAGTATGGCAGCGAGCGCCAGGGCCCAAAACGAAAGAAGAATCCCCATCGATGTCGCCAAGGAGCCCACCACCACCGCTTGGCGATCTTGAGCGGCGCTTTTTACCAGGCCGAAGACCTTGAGAGACAGCACCGGTAGGACACAGGGCATCGCGTTGAGAATTAGACCTCCGAGAACACCCAGGAGAATCATCCAAGCGAGATTGGCCCCACCTTTGGACCCAGTACCGTTGAACCCCGTACCGGAAGTCTCAGAGGGTGCTGAGAAGGCCGAGCTCTCCGAAGGATCTCCCGAAAGGCCGACCTCCAGGTCGACACTGGCAGCGGTTGTCACGGGCGGTAGACAGGAGCGGTCGTCGCATGCCTGGTAGGTCAGCTCGACGTTGATCGTGTGAGGTCCAAGAGTGGCGTCTCGAGGTATTTCGAAGTTCGCAAAGATCGCAACTTGACCTTCGTAGACGGAGATCGGTTGATCGGTGAAGCCGAAAGACTTCATCTCACCTTCCGGATAGGTGAAAACCGGCATTTGCCAACCGCTAGGAAGATCGACCACCAGGCTGGTGCCGATTAGATACTCAAAGGTCGGGATATTGCTGTTGATGTGCCACCCGGACTCGATGTCCACCAGGGCGGCCAATCGCGCCGAGGAGTCCGGCTCGTAGGACAAGCGATCGACTTCTACATGAATTGAAGCTTTCTCGACCAGCTTTGAAAATTGAGCACGGGTGGGTTCACAGGGCGCAAACCACGCGAGCAGAGCGACTACGAAGGCCAACCGTAGGGGCGGTCTCAGGTGCATAGCGCCTTCTCTGCGTCGATCGAGGCGATCGCTCGTTTGGCATATCTCCGTAGGTCGCTTACCGGATGTCTACCGAGAAACGCCTGGAAAGCCTCACGCGCTTGCCTGCAATCTCCACGATCGAGTGCGATGTCGGCATCGAGAAGATCGATGCGTTCCAGGAGCTCTTTGTTCTCACTGACCTTGGCCTGCTTGCGTGCCGTTACAAGCTCGCTAGTTGCGTGATCGAAGTCCTGGGCCAGACGTAACGCGTCGGATAACTGATAGCGGATCCAGATCTCTTGCTCCGATGTGATGGAGTCGAGGGACAAAAACTGCCGGTAGATCGTACTGGCTCGGTGGCCGTCGCCTCGCTGGTGAAATTCACTTGCCAAGGTGGTCAGCACCGCCGGGTCGCTCGATTGCGAGAACCTTTCAAAACCCTCCTCGAGCTCGCGATATGAAGCAATACGGTGCTCTATCTTTCGGATATAGCTGATTGCTGGTGCAAAACCCTCTATTTCGCCAACTTTGACGAGGTTTTTGTCGAGTATCAACGTCGTGGGTAGCGAGATCACGCCATATCGATCTTGCAACCGTGTCCCTTCGTCTCCATCTTCTGTATCGACCTGCAAGAGGACGAGGTCTTGGGCGAACTGCTGGAACTCGAGAGTTGAATAGACCTCGCTCTCGAGACGCTTGCACCATCCGCACCACTCTGCAAAGAGATCTACGAGGATCAACCGATCCTTGGCTTTGGCCTCATGGATGGCCTCATCTAGGCTGGTCAACCAGCCATCGGGGAGTGTTGCTCCGGCAGCGCCTGGTGCCAAGACTACGAGGAACGCGAGTGCTCGAAGAATCTTCATCTTGTCGTGGCGGGGAAGCATCGGTCTCGATGAGTGATTGAGCCAGGAGCCGATGGGCGGCCAAATGATAGCACTGAACAAATCAGATGAGCTGTGAAGAGACAACAAAAACCATAGACTAGAATGGGTTGACCAGATGGGCTGAAAAGGGAAGTATCGACAGGGAGGAACGAAGGTGAGAAAGCCAGTTATCGTCTTTGTAACCAGTTTGCTGTTTACGCTTGCGCTGTCATCCGGTGTTTGGGCGGGGCAGGAAGGGCGCGTCTCAGGCCAAGTTCAGGATGAGCAGGGGAATCCCATTCAGGATGTAAAGGTCACGTTTTCTGCTGTGGGGATGGACTATCAAAAAGAGGTCACGACCAACAAGAAAGGCAAGCTTACGGCGATTTTGTTGGATGCAACCCTCGACTTCATGGTCAAGGTCGAGCACGAGGGATATGTCACCATCGAGGAACCCTTCGACGCCAAGCTGGGTGAGGTAGTGCGCCCCTCGTGGACCCTCGTGGCTGGCAGCGGTTCGTCTGGTGGAGCGGCAGCCCCCAGTGGCTCTGTGGCTCCCACTACCGCGGATATTAGCGGCCAGGCCGGGCGTCTCTATACCGACGGGATAGAGGCTTTTCAAGCTGGCGATCCGGTCAAGGCCTTGGAGAAATTCAACAAGGCTGCAGAGATGAAGCCCGAGGTGCCCGAAATTCACTCGGCAATGGCGCTGGTCTACCTCGAAACAGCCGCTTACGATGAGGCGTTGGCGGCATCGGATCGGGTTCTCGAGCTCAAGCCTGGTGACCCTCTGGCCCTCAGGGTCCAGTTTCAGACCTACCAGCAGCTTGGAGACGAAGAGAAAGAGGCGGCACTTCTCGAGGCTCTCAAAGAGTTCGACCCCGGTCCGGAAACCGCTCGGCTGATCTTCAACTTGGGCGTAGAGAAAGTAAAGGCCGGGAATCTCGAGGGGGCGGTGGCAGATTTCTTAGAGGCCAAGGGTCTAGATCCGGAGCTGATTTCGGCCTATTCGGCGCTAGCGAGGGTATATTTTGACCTCGGAAGCTACGACGAAAGCATCGACATGGCCCAGCAGTACCTCGAAAAGGGCTCGAGTGCGGAAGTCCTGGGTGTGCTCTATCTGGCGTATGGGAAGCAGGGTCGCTCCGATGAAGCCGAGAAGATCTTTGCAGACCTGAAGGAGGCTGACCCAGCTTATGTGGGAACAGTTCTGCAACAGCTTGGAGAGGCCTACTTCAACGCTGGCCAGGCCGGAGAGGCGATGCCACTTTTTAAACGCGTGCTCGAGGCCAACCCGGATCACCCCCGAGCGCACTACATGCTGGCGCTTTGCTATGTAAACGCCGGCGATACGGCGCAAGCGAAGCAACTCCTTGAAAGGTTTGTCGAACTGGCCCCCAACGACCCCGAAGCCGGCGTAGCAAAGGAAATGCTCTCGACGCTGTAAGGACCAGTCCAGATCTCAGGACGATTCGAGCGCGATGGGCTCGACACAACGGGGCCCCTGGTTTGCCGGATTGTTGACGTAAGTGCTTACTGGGTAGCCCTCCATCTCGCTAGCTGGGAAAGAGACCAGAAGCTCGCTGAGTCTGGTGGAATCCTGGATCTCGGGGTCGAGCCAGGTGTCGTAGTCGCTTGCCTGCAGAATGACCGGCATCCTGTGATGCACGGGCTCGAGCAGTTCATTGGGTCCGGTAGTCAGAATGGTAAAGGTCTGAATCGGCCCCTCTTCGGACTTGTCCCAGACATCCCATAGGCCCGCCATGGCGAATGGCTGCTTCGACTTCAAGCGGAAATAGTAGGGCTGCTTCGGTCCACCTGTCGGCTGCCACTCATAAAGCCCGTCAGCGACAACAAGACAGCGCCGTTTCTTGAAGCTGGCTCGAAAGGCCGGTTTCTCTGCGACGGTCTCTGAGCGGGCATTGATCATGCGGTCCCCTAGAGATCGGTCCTTGGCCCAAGACGGAATCAGCCCCCAGCGAAAGTCATCGAGGTGCCGCTCAGTCTGTTCTTTGGAGCGGAGAACGACGGGTGCCTTCTGGGTGGGGGCGATGTTGAATCGGGCCGCAAGCTCTGGGGGTTGATCTAGAGCAAATAGATCGTCCACCAGATCGGCCGGAGCGGAGAGTGTATAGCGTCCACACATGAGGAATCCCACCTACTTCGATACCCAGCGACCTCGAGAGTATCAGCCATATGCCACATTCGAGACAGACGTTTGGAAAGAGGCAGTTCGAAACTGGCGGCTCGAGACTGGCGGACGGAAACAGATTGATGTTGCAAAGTATTCGACTTGTGCTATATTTGCATAGCTCTCTTGTACGGAAGCTGAACCAATTCCTTTCCGTCAGGAGGGATCTCTGAACCAGTGCCTTGTCGACCTGAGAGGCACAAATGTTGATAACCGGCCGGCCGCGTCAGCTCGATAGTGGATAGGCGGCTGGTCACAATGGGGGTAGCAAATGAGAACTCTTTGGGCCCTGATTAGAGGCGGTTTCGCGTCTCTATGGGGCGGCTCTCAGCTCGACCCAGATGCCCTTTCGGGTGGGTCGCAGCTAGATCCTGACGCCTAGAAGAAGTCCCCTTCTCCAAATAGGCTAGCGGAGCTTGGCTGGTCGAATGGGGGGAAGAAGGGAAATTTTTCCTAGTGCTCTAGGTGCAAGGTGGTTGTTTAGGCTGGACATTTCTCCGGTCCAGTGGTACTGTATCTACGTATTCTGAGTGGATACACTGCCGCTATGACTGTATTGGACCGATCGCAGACCCTTCCCATCGAGGATATCCTCGAGGATCTCCAACCTCGTATAAGGTCGGTTTTTAGTCGCTTCCGAATCCCTCCCCACGATGCAGAAGACGTGCTCCAGCAGACCCTGCTGACCTATCTCTATAAGAGAGATTCGATCTACGACCCTAAGCGGTGGCTCATGGGTGCACTGAGAAACCGCTGCCGGCTCTACTGGCGAGCTCGTCGTCGCAAGGTCTATACCGCGGTCGACAAAGTTCTTTTGGAGTCAGTGGCCACTTCCGAGTCGTCGCCACAGGACTCGGCCGACTTTCTGCGCGATCTGAATTCCCTGCTTGCCGAGCTTCCCAGCCGGTGCCGTAGTCTGTTCCAGCTGCGCTACCGTCAGGGCTACGAGGCACCAGAGGTGGCAAAGAAGCTGGGCTACAAAGCTTCGAGCATTTACAAAATCAGTGAACGGTGCATGTCAGCGCTGACTCGACGCATGGTGGACTGTGGTCTGGTCGACGGAGGGTGTGATGACTGACTGGCATCCATCCACCAGGAGCCTGGAGCTCTTCATGGGGGGCGAGATGAACAGCACCGAAAGCCGGGATCTGGTGCTGCATCTCCTGAGCGGGTGCTCCAATTGCCGCGAGATCGCAGGAAGCTTCGCACCCGGTTGCAGTCGATCTGGCGGGGCCTCAGGGCAAGTCGCCAAGTTCGCTGTCGCTTCCAATCACTCTGAAGAGCGATACGACGCGGTATTCGAGAGGGTGCTACCGAGGGTCTGGGAGACTGAGATTTCGATTCTCAACGAAGCCGCAGCGGCGCAAAACCTCCTGGAGGAGCTACTTCGACATCCTCATGAGAGACGGATGCTGATCATCAGGAATAGCGGCCGATTTCAGTCCCTTGCGCTTTGCGAAGCCATTCTCGAGAGTGCGCAGGGAGGCGGCAAAGCCAACTCTGATGAGGCGCTGGATCTTGTCGACCTGGCTATTGTGCTAGCAGAT
>CAXMQZ010000008.1:0-27294 GCA_964195975.1 uncultured Polyangiaceae bacterium
AGGCCCCAGTCGAGGCATCAGTCGAATCCTCGGCGCGGAGACCGATAGGGAGAGCGATCAGGATCATACCGAGCACCGCCAGTGAATAGTGAAAAGTCTTTGTCAGGTTCATCGTGGGTTCCTTTCGAAAGATGTTCTTGAATCAATCACTTCGCACCCGTGGCACGCCAGATCTGCCGAAACAGCTGCTCGGCCGAATTCTGTAGCTCGTCGATACTCACCACCAGACGTCGGGGATTCTGAGCGGCGAATTCCCGGGCGCTTGCCGCGGACACAAAATGACGCACCTGGCAACAAAACGCTTCGCCGACGTCTGATCGCACCGCTTCCGAGCTCGACACCGCCAGGGTCGCCATTGCGCCCTCTGGTTCTATGGAGATCACGCCTTCCGCTCCAACATGAAGTCGAACCAGCTCCCGGGTGTGAGGATCGACCGATTCGACCCGCAGATCTTGGTCCACGAGATTGGGTATGACGTGCGCCCACAGGGCGCAGCAACTGAAAAGTATCTTGCGATCGATCTCCAGCCTGTGCACGGTGGGCGTCAGGGTCAACCCAAACAGATCGATCAGGCGCCCGTCCGCGTCACGCTCGCAGCGGCCGGCCGCCAGAGCCCGGTCGGTCGCCGAGACAGAAGCGCCACTCGCCCGCGCGATCTCGTCAACTGTTAGAGGTTGCCCTCGGGCCAAGAGCGGAAAGGCCGGCAGCAAAATCCCCGCATCCTTCCAGCGCTCCGCGAGGTGATGAATCGTCTCGGCCCAGGGTAGTCTGTCGGTAATTGCATTCATTTCTCTAGAACCTCGCTGATAGAAACACTCCGCGTGACATCTCGAGTCGTGGCGGACCGCTTCTCTTGCGATGGCTCGGGAGCTTCAGATCCGAGCTACCCAAGACTACGGCCGGTCACCGAGTCGGTTTTTCTCGGATCTTGCTTTTTTCTCAGGCTCAGCTTCGGCGGTGTTTGGAACGAGCCTGCCTTGGCGACAGACCGAATTGGCGGCTGAAGAGATAGCTGAAGGAGCCGAGGCTCTTGTAACCGACTCTGTCGCAGATCTCAGAGACGGGGAGGTCCGTGCCTTCGAGCAGCTCTCGAGCTCGGGCTAGCCGCCGGCGGGTTACGTAATGATGTGGCGTCTCGCCAAAGGCCAGCTTGAACAGGCGCAAAAGGTGAGACGGCGAAAGGCAGGCGACTCGGCCAATATCGGCGAGAGCGATTTCTCCCGCCAGGTTCGCATCGACGAAATCCCTGGCTCGGCAGAGTCGACGATATTGCTCAACTCGGGTCGAGCGGCGCACAGCGGGGAGAACTTCCGCCTGTCGCAGAACGTCTGTGTGCACGTCGAGGAGCCGGTCGAGGATCGCATAGAGACCCTCCTCGAGCCAGGCATCATCCATGGCGCCGTCAATGGAACCGCTTTGGCTCCACTGCTGGATCGCACCTAACAAGTCCCGCAGCGTAGGATCCATGGGATAGAGCGTCTCGACAAAGCGAACGGGATGGTCTCGCTCGCTCTTGGGTTCGTCGAGAAGGTTGCTCGCAGGCTCGATAAGACTTCGAAAAGCTTCCTCCGCGAATTCTCTTGCGAAGAAGATTGAAAGCGTCTCTACTTCATCCCGAGAGTGGATATGGCTCGAATAGCGCTGTCCGTGGTTGAGGAGTAGGTAGCTGGTTTCGTCCACCACATAGTTGATTCCACGAACCTTGTGGGTCTCCTGGCCCTGCGTCACGCACTTGATCGACAGGGGCGCCTCGTGTTCGGTGTAGTCGACCTCCCGGCCTCGAGCGTGAATCACCAGATTTGGCCAGCCCATAGGGGGACAGGGTCGGGGAAAGTGGTTGACAATCATCGTTGCACTAGCCTTGCTTTCTAGACAACTTCGCCTCTTGACAGCGATGGTTTGCGTCTTATTCCGCGATCGATAATTTCCATCTGTGAACAGATACGTGTCGTGAGACCGGTCGGTTGCTTGACTCCGTACTATGGTGTGTAGATTAACCTGTAGTCGGATCATGAATGGGTACCATGAGAGCTGAGCGGCAGGGCATCACGGTAGGCTAGACTGGTCACCGTGGACCCTGTCTTGATCCTTCTGGCCTGTTCCGCACTCGCCGCGATCACGGCGCCCCTGGGTGTGCTACCCCTCAAATCCCCCGGGGCAACGCCTCTGCGTTGGATCGGTTGGGCCAACGCTCTGGCCGCAGGATTCATGCTGGGCAACGGAGTCGTTCTGGCAGAGGCGGGGCTCGAGTACCCTCCTCTTCTGGGTGCGGCGGGAGCACTGCTTGGAATCGTGTTTGTCTATTGGACGCACTTCGTCTCCGGCACTGTCGATCTCGACCTCAATCAACTCCAACAAACCGAACCAGACTACGGCTACAAGATCTTGCTTGTCGGCACCCTACACTCGGCTTCTGAAGGCATCGCGATGGGTGTTGCCATGCTCTACAGCGTGCCCCTGGGAATCGCCGTCGCGCTGACGCTGGCGATCCACAACGTCCCCGAGGGCACGATTCTCGGAGCGGTGCTGACCTCCAAGGGCGTGAGCCGGCGGCACGCAGCCGGTTGGGCTGCCGCAACCAACTCAGGCCAGGTGTTTCTTGCGGTCACAACCTACGCCGTACTCCAGGCCATGCCTGCGGCGACACCCATCGCCGTTGGTTTCGCGGTCGGGACCCTGGTTTATCTGTCGATGTCCGAGCTCTTGCCGCAGTCCTATCGCCAGGCCGGCGCGACCGGCATCGCACTCGTTGCCAGCATCGCGATGGGGATCGTGGTGTTGCTGGGAGGAAGAGGCCTGTGATCCCTGCAAGTGACGCTCAACCCGGAGGGGCAGAGTGCACCCAGCCGTAGCCGTTTTTGTCTACGCGTCCATCACCGCCCTGGCTACCGGGCTGGGAGCGATTCCTTTCGCCTTTGTGAAACAGATCAGCGATCGGACGATCGCTTATGCCAATGCCATCGCTTCGGGTCTGATGTTGGGAGCCAGCTTTGGTTTGGTAGCGGAAGGAAGCGAGTTCGGCCGCCTGCAAACCATCATTGGCGCCAACCTGGGGGTAGCTTTCATTCTTCTCACCCAGAGGTTGTTGCGCCGGTACCCGATCGAGTTCGGGTCGTTCCGGGGAGCTGGGTCCCGACAGATGCTTCTCATCATGGTGGTGATGACCGTGCACTCGATCTCCGAGGGTGTAGCGGTAGGTGCGGCGTTCGGCGGCGGCATGAAACTGGCCTTTGTGATCACGGCTGCCATCGCCGTACACAACATTCCCGAGGGTCTCGCCATCAGCGCGGTTCTCAGACCCAGGGGAGTGAGCGTGGCAGCCTGTGCGGGTTGGAGCGTGTTCTCCTCGCTACCCCAGCCGTTTATGGCCGTGCCCGCATTTTTGTTCATCGACGCCTTCCGGCCCGCTTTGCCCTACGGCATCGGGTTCGCCGCCGGTGCGATGGTCTTCATGGTGCTGGTCGAGCTTCTACCCGAAGCCTACGAACATGGCCCGAGGCACGCCACCGCCCTGATCGTCAGCCTCACCCTGGTGGCCATGATGCTGTTCCAGCAAGCCCTGTGAGAACGACAACCTTCACCAGTTGGATCCCATAGCAGATCAATCACGGATTGACCGAGGACCACCAGCTTAGGTCTCCACTCTCGAACCCATCCTCAAACACCAGGAGTCCTCCAGGCACTCCGCCAGGAAGATTGTTTTGAGCATGCAGGCCGATATCGGCGGCTCCTTGATCCGATCCATTTCTGTCAATCCAGCTCGGCATTGCCGTACCGGGCTGGCCGAAGCGTGCCTTGTGAAGGAATTCCCAGGGATTCTCGGAAGCTACGGTCCCTACCCAGATCGGATCTTCTGGAGTGCCAAAGTTGATTTCGGTGCCGTCCGCTCCGTGGCAACTCCAGCACATACCGTGGTGGTTGAAGTTCCAATCTCCCTGAGTTTCATTCCCGATGAAGTTGTTGAACGGCCCGATATAGAGATCCGTGTCCAACAACTCGATGAGTAGAAAATCAACCAGATCCCAAGTGTCGAGGTCGGTCAACCCGATATTTCCGAAGTCATGTCCGTTGACTGTAGTGCCGCTAGAGCCGTCTCCATCAGGATTCCTGATCAGATCGAAGAGCTCGGACGCTGACAGGGTCGTCCCGTAGACTCCACCGATTCCTGTGAAATGAGACCCAGACCTGTAGGCCCCGTCGGCTCCCTTGTAATCCCAACCGTGACATTCCTTACAGCGGAAAGTGGTACTGCCGGATTTCTGTCCCACCGGCGGATACAGCGGGTGATCCCCCGCTGGCTCTGGGCCCTCGTTGACGACCCACCACTTGTCGTAGAGAAGACCGCCGCGGATCTCGTCTGCTACGGATCCGGCCGCAACCAGTAACATCACCGCCATAATTGCCAAACAACAAGTTACTATTTTTGTCATTTTCCAGACCTTCTATTGCTGCCACTAGCGTGTATTTTCTTTCTTCGCCACCCGCAGAGGGCAGAGCGTTGCTCAAGATCTCTTTGGGCCCGACAGGAGGTCTTTTGGAAGACCAGCCTCTGTCCTTGGATACGCAGCTAAAAGCTGCCGCGAATACCAAGTGCCCGATTAGGAAGGAATCAAAGCTAGAGTACCACGAGAAACTTGTACCTGTCACCCCGTACGTAAGGTCCTGCCGACTCCGGATGACAGGTGGTCGCTGACACCGGGTTGTAGTCCCCCAATGAAGCACCTGGGAGAACCGCATAAACGGGAGGTGATTGCAGAGTCCCTCTTTCTTCGACCATCACCAGGGACTCAGTAGGTGAAGAACAGCATTCGCCCATGCCATTGAGCTCATCCAGCCGGGATGCCGGTTCCATAGGCCCACGGTCGCTCAGGTTGGACACCGAGTCCTGATGACTGCAGCCGCCCTCTCCGTCTTCGCAGGGGAGCGTGCAGCCTAACTCGCACCCGATTGCCCCTGGTGTTACCGCTAGAAGAAGCAGAATTAGAAATAGATTCTTGGAGATTGGGCTTTTGCGAGTCACTGCGATTCCCAAACAGGTTGTTTTACTGCGGGGCTGAATCTATGGCGAGAAAAGCGACAACCGTACTCTTCTGACGAAATGCTGGTGCGACAGTATGCGACAGCGCGATCGGCAGGAATACCTGTAAGGGTAGAACTCAATACCACCTATTTGGATAGGTGAACGGTTCGCCGGATCATCTCAAAAGCCGCAGCGCGTTGGCGATCACCAGAAGCGATGCGCCCATGTCGGCGGCGATCGCCATCCAAAGCGTTGCCAGACCCAGGGCCGCCAGTACGATAAAAGCAGCCTTGACCGCCAGGGCGAAAAAAATGTTCTGACGGATGATTCTGAGCGTGCGTCGCGCATGCCGGATCAACCAGGGCAATCGATTCAGATCGTCGCTCATCAAGGCGATATCCGCCGTTTCGATCGCCGCATCCGAACCCGCTGCTCCCATGGCGATACCAAGGCTGGCCGCGGCCAGGGCAGGCGCATCGTTGACACCATCGCCCACCATTGCCACCGATCCGACCCTTTGGCGCAGACGCGAGACGGCCTCGACTTTGTCCTGTGGCAAGAGCTCGGCGGCGAAATCACTTACACCAAGCAAGCCGGCCACGGCAGCCGCGGTCCGCTCATTGTCGCCAGTCAGCATTACAAGATCGCCAATACCCATCGCACGCAGCTCCGCGAGCGCCTCAGCAGCATCCGGGCGGACCTCATCCGCCACCCCGATCAGCCCACAAATATGACTGTCGTCGCCCAGAGCCACAAGAGAGTGACCGGCATCCTCCATCTCCTCGGCAAGTTGATGATATTCGGGAGTCTCGGCCCCTTTCTCTTCCATGAACCGGTGGCTACCGATCCAGAATCTCCTGCCACCGATATCTCCTTCGGCGCCTTTGCCGGGAATCATGGTCAGTCCTCGCGCCGGCTCGATCCTCACACCATCGGCATCCGCCGCCGCCAGGACGGCTTGCGCCAAAGGATGGTTGCTCTCCGCCTCCAGGGCGGCCGCCGAGGCCAGAAGCTCCTCTCGGGTGTGCCCTTCGAATGGGACGATGCGCTGCACCCTGGGCTCACCGAGAGTCAGGGTGCCGGTCTTGTCGAACGCAATGGCGCGCAAGCGAGCCGCCGCCTCGAGATAGCTTCCTCCTTTGACCAATACTCCGGCCCGGGCGGCAGACGCAAGGCCCGCGACCACGCTCACCGGAGTCGAAATCACCAGCGCACAGGGGCAAGCGATGACCAGCAGCACGAGAGCACGGTAGAACCAGAGTCCCCAACCACCTACAAAAAGCGGTGGCAATACGGCCACACCGATTGCCAACGCCATCATGATCGGCGTGTAGTAGCGGGCGAAACGTTCCACCCATTGCTCACTGGGAGAGCGGCGTGCCTGAGCCTCTTCCACAAGTCTGATGATTTTTGCCAGAGTCGTTTCACTCGCCACTTTGGTAACTCGAATATCGACGGTTCCGGAGCCATTGACGGTAGCGGCGAAGACCTCGTCACCCTCTTGCTTCGCCACTGGAATCGACTCACCGGTGATCGCCGACTGGTCGATCGCCGTGACTCCTCGTACCACCTCGCCGTCGAGTGGGATTTTGTCTCCTGCTCGGACTCTCACGGTCGCCCCAACGGGTACGTCCTCGATGGGGACGGTGGTCGTTCGATCGGTCTCGGGGTCGACTACTCGGGCTGTCTCCGGGGACAGCTCGAGCAGGGATCCGATGGCGCGGCGCGCGCGGCCTACGCTCCACCTTTCGAGCAAAAGCGCCAAGGCGAATAGAAAGCTGACCGTGGCAGCTTCGAACCATTCGCCAATTCCTACCGCGCCGATCACCGCGACCACCATCAGAAGGTTCATGTCCGGTCGCATCGAGCGAGCCGAGTACACCGCCTTGGGAATGATGAACCAAGCTCCGGCGACGATGGCGGCCACATACAGCAACCGCGCTAGAGGGGGAACAGAAGCCTGCGTGCTCGTAAAAGCGGCAACAAGACTTCCTGCATGAATCCACTGGACACCGACTGCCCCAGCTAGAAGAACCCCGCTCAACGCACAGAGAAAGGCCCGACCGTGGCGCTCCCACAGACTCTGATCAAGAGCGGCCTGAGCAACTCCTCCTTCACTCCAAGGCTTCGCTGTCATGCCTGTTCGGGCCACCGCCTCCTCGAGGACGCCCGGAGAGAGCTCCGGTGCGGCTTCGAGAACCGTCATCTTGCCCTGCAGTGGGTCGAAAGAAAGATTCCCCTCACCCCCGACCAGGGGTCCGACGGCACGCTTGAGAACCGCCACCTCTTCGGCACAATCCAGGCCACGGATGTGAAAAGCGGTGCTCTTGACTGCATCCTTCATCTAAGCTGTCGCCTCTCCAGTGGGCGCAGTTCCCTCACGATGCGCCTTTCCCCAACCCATCACCTCTGAAACTGTGACAACTGGCAGATCGTGACACTCTTTGCGGCAGTAGTACAAGAAAGAGAATAATAGACGATTCGATCCAGAGTCGGCTCTAGCAGTCGATTTCTTGAGGACTACACTCTTTCGGATTACAAAGTGATGAGTCGACTTTCGCGGCGCAGGACACTCCAGGGTTGGCTACTAGGCGGCCTGGTCGCGGCTTTCTTCGTCCTCCCACTCTGTGACCTGCACTTCGACTGCAGCTGCACCTGGCCCGGTCTCGGGGCAGGCTCCCAATGCAACATTCACGTGCCTGGCTCGCCAGACTGCCCATGGTGTGCCCACCCCTGGATCGCGGTATTGGATCTGGGACTCGCCTACGCAGTCGGCGGCGTAGCGGCGTATCTCGCTTCGGCCCGACTCAATCTACTGTGGTCGGCAGCAGTCGTGTCGGTCACCATCCTGAGCGTCGGGTTGATCTCGGGAGCGATCACCTCGCTGGTGCTCGGACTTCCTCCCCTGGCCGGCTGGTAGTTCGGAGCCATGCTCGCAAGCCAACGATTCTCATTTTGCCGGCCGAGTGCAGCATGGCCTTGGCCCTCGCTTCATGGCTCGTGGTCGAACACCTTGAGCTCGACCTGGTCGAAAAGGGATGTGCGAAGACTGTTTAGGAAGTCGTGGCTAACCAACCTGTAATAAATCGTCTGCGCGTCGCGCCTCGTTGTAGCCAACCCATAGGCCCTCAGCTTGGCCAAGTGTTGCGAGACCGCCGAGACTGTGACCCCCAACATCTCGGCCAAATCACAAACGCAGAGCTCCTTGAGATCATCGAGCAGGAACAAAATCTTGAGACGAGTTGAATTGCTGGCCAAATTGAAGAGCTCGGCAGCCTCTTCGAGCTCGGGTGAAAACTCGATGCTCTTGCGAATCGAGTCGATCTCCTGGGGTGCCAGCGTTGGACCGACACACTTCATCGGGCTACCTCCAGTCGTTGCTCAATCTGGTTGATCGTGCGTTGGACTTCACCAAGACAGCACTTGCCGCTCGGATTTCGAACCTCACAAGCACAGTTGCCCGCCTGGACCTCCGCCTTGATCGACCCGAGCACACCGGTCTGGCCGGTGTCGGCGATCTCCGCTTCGATGTCACTGACGTGGTGCAAGAAGCAGTAGCAAACCAGCCCGTCGCTGCCTTCTTTGAAACCGGGCGCGACCTTCAGGTCTTCAGCTCTCAGCTCGGCGCCGGCGGATCCAAAGTAGACGACGTCGCAGTCCGGATCGCGACAGAGCCGGAAGTCCTGTCGAGCCGGCACCCGACCCTTGATGAGAGCTGCAACCGTAAGCCAGTCGACCGATTCACAAGTCGAGCCGCTGCGCGGGCAGCTTCCAATCTCGGCTGGTGCGGTCGACACATCGCAACACGAAGTGCTCACGCGTCTTTGTCCTCGCCGGATTGAAGCTCCGCTTCGTAACCCAAGGTCTTGATGGCCTCGACGATCTGATCGGGTGTGACCTGGTCCTGGTGGTAGCTCACGACAGCTTGTTCCTGCTTGTGGGATGCCTCGACCGACTCGACGCCTTCGAGGTTCCTGACCACTCGTCTCACTCCCACTTCACAGCCACCACAAGTCATGCCGGAGACGTGAAAGGTCGAGGTCACGACCTGGCTGCTCTCACTGTTCTCGGCCGACAGACCGGAGGTCCCGAAACCTACCAAGGCCGCCAGCACGACCGCCAGCAGGATCGATGTAAGCGCAAATGTTCGAGCTCGATTCGTGCCACCTGTACTCATCTGTTTCTCCATTTGTTTAGAGAACCCATCCAATGTAGTAGGGAAAGGTCAAAAGCAAGACAGCCATGGTCGCTGCGATCCAGAGCAAGATTCGCTGACGGCTGCGAGGACAGCGCCCACACCGATCCATCTTGTTTCTGTTGTGTCCACAGGCTCGACTTCCCTGGTCTTTGTGACAACTTGAAGTACATTACTTTAGTAATTACGAAAACACTGGTCAATCGGATTCGTCTCAATGGTCGGTTCTGGAAGGAAACGAAACCCTCTCCCCTCGCGTTTGTCCCAGCAAAGAGTGGGCGTTTCGACGCTTTACGGCCCTCGGTATGAACGCTATCGAGGGGTCGTGTTCTCGCCGCGGTCTGTTTTGGCTCGATGTTCGAGCTTGTCCACGGGTGTCCAGAGGGGACAGAAACAGTGGATTTTCCTGGCCGCGGGTAGCAGCAGATTGGGGATGGCCGTCAACTCGCAGCCTGGATTGCCGGTGAGGCCACTAACGATAAACGAGACGCCAAGAAACAGAAGTCCCGCCAGTCCCCAACCAGCCAGCGTCTCGACACCCACGATCGGTATGAGCGCCAGCGTGACGACACCGGTGACCACGCGAAACAGGCGACCAAGAAACAACGGGCGCAGCATTGCTTGGGATCTGGGTTTTTCGCAGCAGAGACTCATCAGTTCAACCTATGTACGGCGCTCCGGAACGTGGGGTTTTCCTTTCTGGTTTCGGTGCATCCGCCACGGCTGCTTCTGTTCACTTCGATTTCTTTGCCCGAGACGACCAGTGGATATGGAAAATCCTCCAACCATCAGGCGTGTGCCGGAGCAACATGGTCTCGACTCCTCGGATCGCGATCTCCTTGTCCCGAAACGTCCCGCTGGTGTCGCTACGAGTGAGAACCCACGCGACTTCCTCTTCCTGTCCGGCTTGCTGATCTGTGACTCTTCTTGTGGTCGCCGCCGAGAACTCCATGTCGGCTCCCAGATGATGCCCCGCGTATTCATCTCGAGACAACTCAGCGCCTCCGGACTCGAAAATCAAGACCTCCGGTGACAGCAACGCCAGGACCTCGTCCTTGTTCTGGGCCGCGAGAGCTTCATGGAACTCCTCCACGATACTCGTAGCCACCTGAGAACCATCCTCAGCCCCCATGGCCGGTGGTACCAGAATCGCCAGCAACAGCACTAGTAACAGACTCGGTTTCATCGCAAGTCCCCTTTTCAGCATTTTCTCGAACTCTATCGAACTCAACCGGCATCCATGAGTTTTCCTGCCCGACCCAGTAGACGGGCATTGACTGCCACGATCACTGTAGAGAGTGACATCAGGCCCGCACCCACCGCGGGCGACAAGACCACACCGAACTTGTAGAGCACACCGGCAGCCAGAGGAATGGCCAGCAGGTTGTACCCCGTTGCCCACCACAGGTTTTGCTTCATCTTCTTGTAGGTTGCTCGCGCCAGGACCACGATCGCCGCAACATCTCTCGGATCCGATCGAACCAGGATGATGTCAGCCGACTCGATCGCCACATCCGTCCCAGCTCCGATGGCGATACCTACATCTGCTTCGACCAGGGCGGGCGCATCGTTAACGCCATCACCGACCATTCCCACGGTCAACCCGCGCGCCTTGATCTGGCGAATCTTCTCGGATTTCTGATGGGGAAGAACTTCGGCGAAATAGTCATCTAGCTCGAGCTCCTCCGCTACCCAGGCGGCCACCTCTTCGGCGTCTCCAGTCAGCATCATGGTCTGGATTCCCATCTCTTTTAGTCGCCGCAAGGCCTCGCGAGACTCATCGCGGATGACGTCGGCCAGTCCGATAGCCCCCACCGCCCTGTCATCGATCAAGACGAAAACCACGGTTTTCCCCTGAGACATCAACCGATCAACCGCCTCCCCCTCGACCGAAAGACCCTTTTCCTTCAGGTAACCCGGACTCACCACCTTCACTTCGCGCCCCTCGATCCTCGCCTCGGCACCCCTCCCTGGAATCGCCCTGAATTCTTGCGGCGCTGGAATCGCCAATTGCTGATCCCGTGCCTTCTGGACAATGCCTTCAGCAATCGGATGCTCCGAGCGACTCTCCAGGCCGGCTGCGATGCGGACGATCCCGTCCTCAGGAATGCTCCCCAGCGAAATCACATCGGTAACTCCAAACCGACCCTCGGTCAGGGTGCCAGTCTTGTCAAACACTACCGCCTGGAGCTCCCGAGCGCGCTCGAAAGCGGACCGGTCCCGTACCAGGAGGCCCGCCGAGGCGGCAAGAGCCGTCGAAACGGCAACCACCAGTGGCACCGCCAACCCGAGTGCATGGGGACAGGCAATCACCATCACCGTAACCATGCGCTCCAACGCGAAGTTAAAGCCTTGCCCGAGAGCCAGCCAAGTGACGAGAGTGATCGCTCCAGCGCTGATCGCGATCACCGTCAACCACATCGCCGCTCGATTCGCCAGGTCCTGGGCTCTGGAACGTGACTCCTGTGCCTCACGCACCAGCTCGATAACCTGGGACAGGTACGTATCCTCGCCAATTCTTTGAACCTCGAAAGTGAAAGCCGACTCACCGTTGACTGAGCCACCGATCACCTGCTCGCCCTCGGCCTTCTCCACCGGAATGCTCTCGCCTGTCAGCATGGCCTGATTGATCGTCGTGCGACCCTCGAGAATCAGGCCATCCGTGGGAATCTTCTCGCCGGGCTTGACCAGAACCCGATCGCCCTGCACGAGCTCGCTGACGGCAACCTCATCGATCTCACCGTCGTCCCTCACACGGTGCGCCTCTGAGGGCATCAGTCGCACCAGCTCCTCGAGTGCCCTGGAGGCTCCCATGACGGACCTCATCTCTATCCAGTGGCCGAGGAGCATGATGTCGATCAGGGTGGCGAGCTCCCAGAAAAAAACCTCTCCAGGCACCCCGAAAACGACCAGGGAGCTATAGACGTATGCGACCGTGATCGCCAGGGCGATCAGCGTCATCATTCCGGGTTGCCGTTTCTCGAGCTCTCCGAGCATGCCCTTCAAGAAGGGCCAGCCGCCATAGAAGAAGATCACCGTCGCGAAGGCGAACTGTAGGTATCCGTCACCGGGGAAGGCCAGAACCTCCTCGAGCCCCAAAATCCGTTGGATCATCGGTGCCAGCAGTAGCACCGGCCCCGTCAGGAGCAGCGAGATCCAGAACCGACGACGAAAATCTGCCACCATCTGGTCATGGTGGTGATGATCGTGATGCTCCTCCTCACGACCTGTCTGATCGGCAGGATGTTCTTGCGCATGCTGCGGGGCGTGGTGCCCTTGATGCTCATCGCTCATGCTTGATCTCCTTCGACTCTGGGTACCCAACTGCGTAGCAAGCTAGGGTCTCCAATCGAATCGATGATCGAGGCAAGGTGTACACAATCCCGCTTAACCCTCTTTGACCACATCTCCGCATTTCGGCATCTCTTGCCCAAGATACGGGTTCCCGATCTTGCCTTTCGGTTGGATCCAGGCCTTCTGAGCCATCGGGCAATAGGCAATCACTGTGTCTTGGTCACCCGTGAGGTACCGGTATCGAGCCATTGGCTTCGTCAGGGCGAAAAAATCGCCTCGGGTCGAGGCCAGGCTGTCCGCCGAAGACAGGCTAGAGGCCGCCGATCGAATCTCCTCGAGCGTCGCCTTGAGACTCGCAGCATCTTGCTCGGGCATCGAGGCTTTCGCCGCGTCGAAGTTCTCGAGCAGGCCTTGTGCCAAGTCCTGGATCGCACTTCCATGCTCTGTAACGCCCTCTACAGAATCTTCAAGAAGAGCTTGCCGAATGGCTTCGTAGTGGCTCGACATCTCGATGAAGGGTGTGGCTGCCACTTTGGCCCACATGACTCCTGGGATGATCAGCAAGCCAATTATCAGCAAAATTGATCGTTGATAGTTCTTCATCCTTCATCTCCTTCTAGAAAGGTTTCTTCATCTGTTTGCTCTTCGGGTTCGAAGAGCGGTGTGTGCTTCAGACCGATTCCACGCCAGACAAAATAGATGGCTGGAAAGACGATGAGCTCACCCATGAATGAAGTGAACAGGCCGCCGACCATCGGCGCTGCGATTCGCCTCATCACGTCCGCTCCGGTGCCGGTCGCCCAGAGGATCGGCACCAGGGCGACAAAGGTCGTCACTACCGCCATGGTCTTGGGCCGAATCCTCTGGACGGCACCGTGGTCCACAGCCTCACGGAGGTCGGAGAACGTCGACATCCGTCCCTGGCTCGTCCACTTCTCGTAAGCGATATCCAGATACAGCAGCATGACTACGCCGGTTTCAGCAGCGAGCCCGGCCAACGCGATCACACCGACCCAGACGGCGACCGACCAGTTGTAGCCCAGCCAATCCATCAGCCAGATCGACCCCACCAGCGCAAATGGAACCGCCGATAGCACAATGGCGGTCTTGATCAGTGACTTGGTGTGGAAATAGAGGATCATGAAAATCAAAAGGAGCGTGATAGGCACGATCATCCGCAAGCGGGCTTTCGCTCGCTGCATGTACTCATACTGTCCCGACCAGAAGATGCTGTAGCCCGGTGGCAGGTCAACCTCTGCGGCCACAACCTGCTTGGCCCTCTCCACCCAGCTCCCCACGTCAATGCCACGGAGATCGACATAGACCCAGGCATTGGGCCGGGCACCTTCGGTCTTGATCCCTGGAGGCCCGGCTCGGATCTCGAGCTCGGCCAACTGACCCAGTGGCACTTGAGCACCCGACGGAGCGGCGACCAGAACTTCTTTCAAGGTCGCGGGGTCGTTGCGAAGCTCCCGCGGGTAGCGGACACTGATCGGGTATCTTTCTAGACCCTCGACCGTCCAAGAGACGTTCATTCCACCGATCGCCGATTGAATGACATCCTGAATGTCCCCGACCTTGATGCCATACCGAGCCGCTGCCTCCCGATCCAAATGGAAGTCGAGATAGGACCCACCCATCACCCGTTCGGCATAGACCGAGAGTGTCCCTGGAAGCGGCTTGACCACTGCTTCAATCTGCAAGGCGATGTCCTGTAGTTGGTTCAGGTCCGGTCCGGCCACCTTGATCCCTACCGGGGTCTTGATACCCGTCGACAGCATGTCGATCCGGGTCTTGATCGGCATGGTCCAGGCGTTGGTCAGTCCGGGGAGCTGGACAGCACGATTCATCTCGGCGATCAGATCGTCCTTTGTGAGCCCCGGCCGCCACTCCGACGGGTCTTTGAGGACAATTGTCGTCTCGATCATCGACAACGGCGCCGGATCGGTGGCGGTCTCCGCCCGACCTGCCTTGCCGAAGACCGTCTCGACCTCCGGGAAGGTCCGGATGATTTTGTCGGTCTGCTGCAGGATCTCCTTCGCCTTGGTGATGGAGACGCCCGGAAAGGTCGTAGGCATGTAGAGGAGATCACCCTCCCACAACGGTGGCATGAACTCCGAGCCGATCCGCTGCAGTGGAACCATCGTCACAGCGAGAATTGCAACCATGGCGATGATCACTGCCCAACGCCATCGCAGTGCCCAATTGAGTACCGGTGTGTAGAGGAATCGCAGTAGACGAGAAACCGGATTGCGGTCCTCGCTACGGATCTTGCCGCGGACAAACCAGTACATGAGAACCGGCACGGCGGTAACCGCCAGGATCGAAGCCATGGCCATGGAATAGGTCTTGGTAAAGGCCAGGGGCTTGAAGAGACGCCCCTCCTGGGCCTCCAGGGTGAAAACAGGCAGGAACGACACGGTGATCACTAGCAGCGTGAAGAAGAGCGTCGGACCCACTTCCTGCGCCGCTGCCGTGATGATCTCCAAGTGAGATCGCTTGCCGCTCCACTCCTCGTAGTGTTTGTGGGCATTCTCGACCATGATGATCGATGCATCGACGAGAACGCCGATGGAAATGGCGATGCCTCCCAGGGACATGATGTTCGCGCCAAGTCCCTGAATTTTCATGATGATGAACGCCAGGAGAATCGCGATCGGGATGGAAACAATCGCGACCAGAGCAGAGCGGAAGTGGAACAGGAACACCAGACAGACCAGGGCCACAACGATCATTTCCTCGATCAGGGTTTGGGTCAGGGTCTCCACCGCCCGATCGATCAAGTTGGTGCGGTCGTAGGCGATGGAGATCTCCACATCTTCGGGAAGTCCGGCCCTGAGCTCCGCGAGACGCTCCTTGACGTTCTCGATCACCGTCCGGGTATCGGCCCCCGAGCGCACGACCACAATGCCTCCGACCGTCTCCCCCTCTCCGTTCCATTCGGCCAGACCCCGGCGGATCTCCGGTCCGATAGAGACCCGCGCCATGTCCTTGAGTAGCACTGGCACTCCGCCGGGTCCTGCCGTGAGAACGATATTTTCCAGATCTCGAACATCCTTCACGTAGCCAAGGCCCCGGACCATGAACTCGCGCTCGGCAAGCTCCACCACCCGTCCTCCGACATCGATATTGGAGCGCTGGATAGCCTTCTTGACCTCACCCACTGGGATGCCATAGGCGCGCAGCCGCACCGGGTCGACCTCCACCTGATACTGGCGCACAAACCCGCCGATCGACGCCACTTCGGCCACGCCGTCCACCGAGGTCAGGCCATAGCGCAGATACCAGTCCTGGTAGCTCCGCAAATCCGCCAGCGACCGCTCTGAAGAGTTGAGGACATACATAAAAGCCCAGCCGACACCGGTGGCATCAGGACCGAGTTGCGGGGCCACACCTGCAGGAAGCTGTTTCGTCAGTCCCGAGAGATATTCCAGAACTCGGGAACGAGCCCAGTAGAGATCCGTTCCGTCCTCGAAGATCACGTAGACAAACGACACACCGAAGAAGGAATATCCCCGCACGACCTTTGCAAACGGGACCGACAACATGGTCGTGGTGATGGGATAGGTGACCTGGTCCTCAACCACCTGGGGAGCCTGGCCAGAGTATTCGGTGTAGATGATCACCTGAACGTCCGACAGATCCGGGATGGCGTCGACCGTGGTCTCCCGGATAGCCCAAATGCCACCCAGGATCGCCAGAACCAGGCCCACGACAACGACAAGTTGGTTCTTCAAAGACCACTCGATCAGTCGATCCAACATGGCGACCTCCTCTAGTTGTCGTCCTGAGCGGAACGCTGCGCGATCATCTTCTGCACCGCGGCCTGCAAGTTCGACTCCGAGTCAATGAGAAACTGCGACGACGTCACGATGCGATCACCCTCGCTCAAACCCTCGAGGATTTCGACAAAACCGCCACCCTCGTGCCCGATTTGGACATTCCGCGGCGCAAAGCTTCCATCTCCCAGATCGACGATCACGACGTTTCGCTGCCCCGTCCGCAGAACCGCCTGAGTCGGAACAACCAGGGCCTGGCTAGCCGCCGTGGGATGAAACCTCACGGTGCCGAACATCCCGGCCCGGAGACGCCCATCGGGATTGGGAACATCGATCTTCATCCGAAGCGTTCGTGTGGCTTCGGAGAACTCCGGCTCGATGAAGCGGACCGTCCCCCGGAAGATCTCCCCGGGAAGATAGGTCAGCTCGATCTCGGCCTCGCTTCCGATATCGATCTGGGCCACCTGGTGCTCGAAGACTTCGGCGGACAACCACAGCGATCGAAGATCGGCGATGTGATACACCTCCATCCCCGGTCGGACAGCCATGCCTGCGAGGCCCGGCATCTTCTTCATCACCAGACCACCTGCCGGAGCCACCACCTGCAGGGTTCTGAAGACCTCTCCGGTTCGCTCCAGATTGTCGATCTGGTCAAGCGAGATATCCCAGTACACAAGCCGCTCGCGTGCCGAAGCGACAAGGGCCTTGGCACGCCGACCGGCTTCGGTGCTTGAAGCGTCGAACTTCTTGGCGTACTCGATGGCAGACAGGAGCTCCTGTTCTGTTTGGACGAGCTCCGGCGAGTAAATCTCAAACAGGGGCTGGCCCTTTCTGACCGGCTCGCCTACATAGTTGACATAGACCTTCTCGACAAAGCCCGAGTACTTGGTGGTCACCGTGACCATGCGCTCCTGGTCGTACTCGAGATAACCCACGGTGCGGATTTCCTGTTCCAGGTCGCGTCGTTCGACCACCGCGCTCTGTATGTTCATGTTCTGAATAACGACCGGGTTGATGGTCACCGTGGGACCCTGATCGAGAGCCTGCTCCACCGCGTCTGCGAAGACCGGGACGTAGTCCATCCCCATCTCATCCTTCGACGGAACCGGTGAAGTGATCGTCGGGTTCATCGGATTGCGGTAGAACAGGATCTCGCGCTCGCCGTCTGTGCTCGAGGTCGCCTGCGCTGGAGCACCCTGCCCACTATCTCTCACCGGTACAAGAGTCATCCCGCAGATAGGGCACTCGCCCGGCTCGTCCTCGAGAAGGTGAGTGTGCATGGGGCAAGTCCAGAGCTGCCTTTGCACCTCGCCGGGGGCCGTTTCCATGTTGTCCGCGCGATAGTTGAGACGGGCCTGCAGCCACCCATCGACAGGATGAAGACCCCAAGGGTCGAAGAACAGTAAAAAGAAAAACACGAAGCTGGCCGCGACCAACAAAAGCGCTGTCAGCACCTGCTTCCCAGGCGAATTTCCCGATTCGGTCTGTGATTTCATGACTCTGATCACTCCGTCGTTGGGTATTGCATTAACGGTCCACCTACTTCACCCTCGAGCTGCACCAGGCGTATGGCATAGTCGGCCTTCGCCCGTGCAATCGAGGTGTCTGCGGCAAAAAGGACGTGCTCGGCATCCAGCAAGTCCAGGGCGTTGAAAGTTCCCGCAACATAGCTGGACTGGGCAGACTGAACGGACTCCTCGGCCTGCAAGATCAAAATATCTTCCAGCAGCCGGAGCTGCTGCCAGGTGAGTGGAATCCGCTGCATCAAATCGCCGATAGCCGCTTCGATACCTGTAAGGACATCCCTTTTCGCCTCCAGAGCGGAGAGCCCAAGCTCACTCGCCTCCTCAACGCCAGCCCTGAGCTTGTTGCGCCAGATCGGAATACTGACGCCGCCCTGGATCCCGAAAATGTCATCACCATTGCCGTCAGGGGGTAGCACGATCCCTGCAGCGTCCTCTCGCCGATCGACGAAGGTGTAGGTGACCCCAACGCTGAAGTTGGGACGATATTCCTTCTCAGCGAGTCTGACGCCAACCTCGGTTGCGGCGATTCGAGCATCCATCGCGGCCAGCTCTGGGCGATCCTGGCTGGCAGCGTCCAAAAGCACTCCGAAATCGAGATCCATCTCAGCCAACGATGGGAGAGCAGCAGGGAGAATCACCATCGACACAGGTTGATCTCGCAGCTTGTTGATCTGCGACTCCAGATCGATCCGACGCTGGTCGATGTCGAGTAGGAGGTTCTCTGCCACGGTAATTTCCGCCTGGATCTTGATGACATTCTGGCTAGCACCTACGCCCGCCGCATAGCGTGCCCGTGAAATCTCCTCGTGTTGCACGAGATGATCGACAAAGTCGTGGGTGACTTCTCGATACCTGGTCAGAAAAGCCAACTCGTAGAAAAGTCGCCGTACCGTCGTTACCAGCGCTAGCCGGGTCGCCTCCACGTCGGAGCTCAAGGCGCTTGCCTCGAAAAGCGAGGCCTGCTCCTTCAAGTCGAACTTACTGAGCCAGGGCAGGGGTTGCACCAGATTCAGCGTCAGGACCTGAGGTCCGGTTCGAGTCTCGGGACTGTTTACCCAGGCCGTGGCGCCGATCACCGGGTCGGGAAGGCCTCCCATTTGCGGAGCCCGGGAGAGAGCCGCACGCGCTTTAGCCTGCGACGCTGCCACACCAGGATTCCTGGCCAGCATCTCTGAAACCAACGAGCGCAACTCGGTGTTGGACAGTGACTGGAGGATTCGATCCGCAGGGGCCATCACCTGTCCAGGTGCCACCAGTTGTCCAGGGTCCGATCCTTCGACCCTGTCGGTCTCGGATCCTTCTGTTTGGTTCTGTTGCCCTACTGCCGGCGCTGCGAGAATCAGCGCGGCCGCCAGGCCAATCTTGAGTCTTCTATACACGACGCTCCTCCAAAGAGATCTGTATTCGAGGATTCGCCACCACGACGGTGACGAGTCTTCACAGCTCGATCTAGAGGAGAATCAGAGGAGAAACGAGGACAGTAGAGTGAATCGACCCAGGTCGTGTTGCCGGGCCGAGATGGCCTCAGATATGAAATCTGGTGGCCCGGAAGGGGACCGGAGCTCGACTTGCTCGGCCAGCATGATCAACGGCGCCGCAGTTTGATCCCGGTAGGCCTCGGAATCGACCCTGGCGGAATCCTGTTCGACGGGAGCATCACAATAGCCGGTCCAAATCTCGGGTCCGGCATCACAACCCACCGAGCTCTGATCAATCAATTCTTCAGATTCGTGGCAGCCATCGGACTCCTGCTGATCGGGCATGGGACAGTCCGACATGCTGCAGTTCTGCATGCCCGTCGCTTCGCAACCCCAAGCAACTGGGGATAGTAGAAGCAACCCCAAAGCGAAGATGGTTGCAAATATTCTTTGTTGTCGCATTACGATCTCGAAGCCCTATTTTCCAAGAGCCAATATTTTAAGATAGTAGAACCAGGGCCCGATTGTCAATTCAGAATTCCACCAGCCCTTTTTCGACCAGCGCAATCAAGCCTGGACTATTTGGCCCCTTGTACCCACATCGGTTTGCCATTACTTCTTCGAAAATTCCAGCGCTGACCTTTTGCATCGAGGTACTGGACTACCATCTTTTGCCGACTGGCATCTGTTCCCATCGAGCCCCGAGCGGTAACTTGATCTCCGACATGCAACTTCAGACCCATGTGCTTCACATCCCAGACGGGGGCCACGAAAAGACGATAGCTCTGACCTTGTGATCGCATGACGACCTCATATCCCTTGTCCAGGAATCGACCGTTTTTCTTGCGCTGGATCTTGACGATCTCACCGGACAAAGTGGTCATGCTGGAAGTTTTCCATCTGGGGCTTGTGTAGTGCCACCCTGTTCCGTGCCACAACGGATACCCCCAATCATCGCGTAGCAGGGCCGTCTTGCCACCGATCGTGATCTGGGTGGGGACAAAGAAGCGCCGATCCTTGTATTTCGACCAGGATGCGTCGACAACGGAACCACGTAACTCCACCCTTTTGCCATCCGCCAGCCTTAGACCTTGACCCTTCATGAACCACCAGGGACCGAGCATCGCATAGAAAGATTCGCCGCTGTCGCTCTCGAACGTGTAGTGCATACCGTTGCCGGTGTGATTTCCCTGTCCCCGGGCACTCCAAAGGCCTTGGAGCTCGTCGAGCGTGCCCGTCATGGTGGTGATCCCAGCCGGTTCGAACCAACGATGACCTGCCCAGCCCGGTCCTCCACGCCAGAGCGGATAGCCCTCTTCTTCGCGAAGATCGAGGATCACCCCATCTGCCTGGATTCTCGTCGCGATCAGATAGGGATGCTCTCCGTCACCCATCATCCCACCACCGTGATTCTGATCGTCGCCGTGACCCTGATCACCATCGTGACCCTGACCTCCGCTGTGACTTTGAGCGCCGGCGTGACTGCTAGCGCCGCCATGGTGGTTGCCATGGTCGTACTCCTCGATCAATGAACCGGTTATCGTGATCTGATCGCCTTGTTTGAGAAATATTCCATTCTCTTCCAGAAACCAGACCGGTGCGATCATCAATTCGACCTCTTCACCCCGGTCGGTCTCGAACTCGAAATCCATGCCGCCGCCGGTGTGATTGCCATGACCACGAACATTCCAATTACCGGTGTCCTGCGTCAGCCGCCCGGACAACGTCACGATGCTGCTTGGGTCAAAGTACATCGGGCCGCCACCTTGGTAGCCATGGCCTCCGGTAGCGTGAGCCAAGGCAAGTGCCGGGCCAAAAACTGCCAGCACCGCAATCCAAACAAGTGAGGAAAAGAGGTTGGTCTTTCTATGGTTCATCGCTAAAGTTCCTTTTGAGAAATATTCTTCAAGAGCCGATCGACCGGCAAACAACTCCCCAACTCGATTCGCTTTCTTGTTGTGAGTGCTCGATAGCTTCACCGGGCAAGAAACTGTCGGGTGAGCATCGGGCCGAATCGACGGCCAAATCCTAGGCTCTCGCCTCCTCCTTCGCCATACCCCGAAGGATGGTCTTCGCCGCCACCTCGAGGGGTAGGACATCGAACCAGCTAAAATGTTTATCCTGATCTAAACCACGGAGGGACAGGAAATGAAAAACAGCTTTCGAGGCCCAGTTATCGCTCTGCTCGCACTGGTATTACTGCTACCCACCCTAGCCGGTGCCCAGGATCTGCACCCGTCGCGGCGCCCGAGTCCGATGGCGATGGCAAGGATCACGGTCGGCGATACCTACATGTTCGTTGTCTACAGCCGGCCGTACAAGCGTGGGCGCGACAACATCTTTGGCGCCGAGGAGAGCGAAGCCCTGGTGCCGTACGGCAAGCTCTGGCGCACCGGAGCCAACGCGGCGACGCAGATCACCTTCACGCACAGTGTCAAAGTTGACGGCAAGCCGCTGGCGGCCGGCACCTACTCGCTTTTCACGACACCCGGCGAGACCGAATGGGCGGTCCACTTCAACTCCGAGCTCGGGTTGTCTTCGACGGGACGCTTTGCCGACGGGGAGTTCACTCCGGTCGACCTTCCCGCCTCCGACATGTTGGTAGTGACGGTGCCGTCGCGCTCTGTCGAGGAGGAGGTGGATCAATTCACCATCTCGTTCGAGGCTACTGACGGTGGCGCCGACCTACTGTTGACCTGGATCACGACCCAGATTCGGGTCCCGATCGCAGTCGCCGGGTAGGTGTGAAGGCCCTTGGCTGCACCCCCGATCAATTCGCGTAATGGAACGGATCGAGCTGGGTCTGTGTGGCCGTACAGGGTGGCGACACCTCGCGGCTACGGGGTCGGTGACACTCATATGCCAAGAGGCCAGATCTGCTTCGGCGAACAGGAGGGGGTTGGTACACTCGGGGTCAACAGTGAATCCTCTATCCTCGAGCCAGAGCCAGCGTTTCGGAGGGCATGTCATGAGAAAACTAAAGCCCTACGGTTGCAAGACATTACGTGCGGGAGTTATCTGCCTCGTATTCGCGGTTGCCCTGGCCACCACTGCCACGCCAGTTGCGGTTGCCGCCGACCTCCCGAGCAACCAAGAGCTGCAAAGAGCGGCGGACATGGCGCATGAGAAGTTCAAGGGTCTCGAGGATGGGGCCAATGCGGACTACATTCCGATTCTCGCCGAGGTTCCCTCCGAGCTCTTTGGTGTTGCCATCGTCACCGTCAATGGGGACGTGATCACCGCCGGTGATGTGGACCATCCCTTCTCTATTCAGTCGGTGAGCAAGCCATTTGTCATGGCGCTCGTAATGCAGGAACAGGGCATCGACGCGGTGCAGCAGAAAATCGGTGTCGAGCCCACGGGAATGCCTTTCAACTCCATCATCGCCATCGAGCTCAATCAACAGCGGTCGATCAATCCGCTGGTCAATGCCGGAGCCATCGCCGCGGTCAGCATGCTCCAGGCTGCTGATGCCGACCAGCGGTGGAACAAGATCGCCAAAGGTTTCGACGACTTTGCCGGGGACAAGCTCGAGGTTCTCGAAGATGTCTACACGTCGGAGGCGGAAACCAATTTCCGCAATGTCTCGATCGCCTATCTCCTCTACAACTACGGGCGTCTCTACAGCGATCCCATTGAGGCCGTCGATGTCTACACACGCCAGTGCTCAGTCGGCGTCAACACCGCACAGTTGGCCATGATGGGGGCGACCCTGGCCAACGGCGGCGTCAACCCGAAGACCGGCAAGAAGCTGATCAATGCCGAATATGTGGACGAGGTGCTGGCAGTCATGATGATGGCAGGTTTCTACGATGAGTCGGGTATCTGGGCGTACAAGGTCGGACTCCCTGGCAAGACCGGGGTCGGCGGCGGCATCGTGGTCGTCGTGCCGGGCGAGATGGCCATCGCGGCGTTTTCACCGCGGCTCAACGAGGCGGGCAACAGCATCCGGGCCATGAGCGCCATCAAGTACATCGCCGAGCAACTCGGGTTCGACGTCTTCAAGTAGAACCTACAACAACTACTCGATCCAGGCCTGGACCGGTCCCACGAACAAGGCAAGACAGAGTGCATTCGCCAGAATGAGGTTGTATTGCATAAGAGACTCCATCCTGAATTCAGACGTACATCTGATTTCTCATGGACGATGTCTCAATACTCGTCGAAGTACTTCTGGATCTGGACCGGATCCTGCGTCTGGAGCAACGCGAGCTTCAGCAGCACCCGCGCCTTGGCCGGGTTGAGCTCTCTCGAGGCGATGGTCCCGACCTCGTCGTCGTTGACCTCGACGTTGCGACCGACCGAACCGCTCGGTACCCTGGTGGAACGAACCACGACGACGCCCTTCTCGATCGCACGCTTGACCGCTTCGAGGGCCGCACCGGTCATGTTGCCGTTGCCGACACCGGCAGTGACTAGAGCTTTCGCACCCTTGACGACGGCACTGTCGATCAGATCCGGCGACACATCGGCGGTGATGTAGATGACGTCGACCCGCGGAAGGGCCTCGACTCCTTCCACCGAGAAGATGCTGTCGGCGGTATGGGCTCGGTAAGGATAGCGGAAGTACCGGTTGACACCATAGAGCGACACGCCGATGAGGCCGCGCTCGGGCGACATAAAGGTCTGGACATCGGTGGTGCTGGTCTTGGTGATGGCCCGGGCGCCGTGGATATCGTCGTTGGTCACGATCAGCACTCCCCGCCCCTTGGCCTCAGGATCGGCTGCCACCGCGACCGCATTGAAGATATTCAACGGACCGTCGGCCGACAGAGCGGTGGACGGTCGCATGGCGGCAGTCAGAACCACCGGCTTGTCAGTCTTCACCACCAGATTCAAGAAGTAGGCGGTCTCCTCGATCGTGTCGGTGCCGTGGGTGATCACGATGCCGTCCACATCGGGCGACCTGGCCAATTCGTTGATCCTCCTGGCCAACTTCAGCCAGATGGCGTCGGACATGTCCTGGCTGCCTACGTTGGAGATCTGCTCTCCGGTCACCTCGGCCAGTTCCTTCATCTGGGGCACGGCGTCGATCAGGATGTCCACCCCGACCTGCCCTGATGTATAGCCGGCCTGGGTCTGGGTTTCGGCCGACCCGGCAATGGTGCCGCCGGTGGCGAGGATAACGATGCTTGGCTTAGCGGTATCGTCAGCGGACCACGCCGGGGCTGCGATCACAGCGACCAACAAGAGAAGAATGCCCATCTTGCCTAACCTCATGTTGTCCTCCTGATTTTTCGGGGTCCGCGTTAGCGGTTACCCGATGTCTATTAGAAATTCTTCGGCTCGAGACCGAGTAGCTCGGCGATGTCTAGCCAATTGGTCGCCTATCCAACGGGTCCCAGATAGAGGTCGAATCCATCCCTCGGACAGGTAGCCTGGGTTCTACCAAAGCCTGTCGATAGGATAAAGCTCCATCTTCGGATCAGCGGTCAGCAGGGGGACGCCTTCCTCCAGGGCTTGGGCTACCAGCATCCGGTCGAAGGGATCGCGGTGGTGGAGCTCGAGGTTGCCGAGCCGGACGCAATGCTCGTGGGTCATAGGTAGTAACTCAGCCCCCTGCTCGGAAACGATCTCGGCGAAGAGGCTTCGTAGCGATCGGCCCAGCTCGAGCTTTCCGACTCCCACTTTGACTGCGAGTTCGAAGGCGCTGGCGATGCTCCAAAACAGCTGATTGCGACCCTCGGCGATCGTTTCCCGGGCCTTGTCCGAAAGCCGAGGATCATCCGCCAGCCACCAGAGCATCGCGTGAGTGTCGAGCAACACCTTCATGGTTCAAGAGGCTCCAGCCAACCTTCGGGCATCTCGTCGTCGAAATCGTCGGCGATTTTCAGGCATCCTTTCCAGGTTCCAGCGATCCGCCGCGCTGGCGTCTCAGCAGCCGGAACGAGCTTTGCGATCGGCTTGCCGTAGCGGGAGATGACAATTTCCTCGCCAGCTTCCACGCGGGCGAGAAGTCGAGAAAGGTGGGTCTTTGCCTCCTGGACGTTGACCGAGCTCATCTTTCCCATAGTAAACCAGACCACTGGTCTGGTCAACATGAGTGCTACACCTAAAGCCAGGAGTCAGATGGCTCCCTCATTGAACCGTTGCTGCCAGAAGACACACTTGGCTTCGAGTTCGAGTGAGATGTTGTTTCATGCGCTGCTGATAGCTGCATTGGTGATAGCTACGGTCCACCCGCATCTTCAACTTGCCGCGATTCCGGAACCGCTGTTCCGAAACTGACGTGGAACTCGGCGATCTCCCGGAAGGTCCAGCCCATCGAAACGAGATTGGCGGCAGCGACCACGTGAATCGCGCCCTTGGTTGGGTCGGGGGTCCCTGGAAAATAAACAACGGCCAGTTCGCGACCGGTCTCCGGCTCCCGAAAGGTGGAGCTGACCAGTCCGAGGGATCTGACTTCTTTGTTGGGGAAGTCGATCAAAGCGACTTGGTAGCCACGAGCATCGTCCGGCCTGAACTCGATACTGAGCCTCTTTTCCATCTGCCGGAACATACGCATACCGCGGCTGCTTCGAAGAAGCCGCGAGGGAATCTCCGTCAGTTTCCCGAGCGTCCACGGTACGATCAGGAGAATCGCCACGGCCAGAGCGATCTTCCACGGTGTCGAAAAAGATGACTCGAGGTACGGCTCGAGCCACTTTTCTGCCCCAGAGAAGATCGTTGCGGCCAGCTTTGCCAATACTACGAAAGCGGCAATAACAAGCCAGCCGCGTAGATAAGTCCACTGGAGTCGGAATAGCCCGTAGCGCTGCGACCTCGTGATAGGACCTTCGCCTCGAGGAGGCAGCGATTGCTGGTCAGCCATCTGGAATCACCTCTTTCCGGTCAGGCGTAGCCTTGTCCAAGACTGCGCAGATTGACTTGCCGATCTCGATCCTAGCCGTACTCCTCCAACTGCTCCTCACCGGACTTGGCGATCTCGGACTCTGTGTCCCCGAGATGCGCCGTCGACTTGTTTTCTACCAGCAGAATCGAGCACTCTTCGGTCGAGGAAACGCGATGGTTGACGCCGCGTTTGACGATGTAAAGGTCGCCCCGCTCCATGGTGAACGGGTCCTCCCCTTCGGTCTCGAACAAGAGGCTGCCGTCGATGACATAGAAAAGCTCGTCTTCACCGGCGTGGTTGTGCCAGGGGATCTCGTCGCCTTTGATCTTGGCGACCTTGACGTAGACCTCGTTCACCTCGCCGATGACCTTCGGCGAGAAGTAGGCGGTCAGGGCTGTCACCCGGTCCCGAAGATTGATCGCTGACATACTCGGCATTCTATATCCCGGCGCGACGTGGCTTCTCGGGCAGGGTTCTTCCTCTCTAGTCTCCGTTTGCGCACTTCGCCTCGAAGGTGAGGGTGGCCCAGTTGGACTCGTACTCCACGCCATCGTCCGGCGACTCCACCATGCGGATGAGGCGCAAATACCACCGGCCTGACTTTGCCAGCTCGATCCGCCCCACGCCCGCCACATCAGTCCGGGTCGAAAACGCTTCCCGGTGGCCACCACTCTCGAGATCCGATTCGTAACCTTCGTAGCTTGCGTAGACGAGTTGGTCGATAGCCGGCCTTCCGTCGGCGAGCACCTCGAATTCCAGTCTGTCGCCTGGGCAGAGCTCGCTTGGATTCGCTTTGGGCACGATCTCGACCGGATACCCGAAGCGGTGGGCCCAACTTCCACTTGTTGCGTCACCTACCTGAAGGATCGTCTTCACGTGTTTCGCATAGCGCTCTCGGGCAGATAAGCCAAGGGAACCACTCTTCCGCCGGGCTTCGAGCACATCGACAACTCCATCGTGCTCGAGATACTCATTGAAATCCTCCGCTGACAGCTCGATCATCCGAGGCTTCGTTGATACCCCAACGACATGCGTTCCAGGTGCGCCTGCTCGGAAACTCAAGAGGGTCACATTGCCCTCATCCAGCCAGTCTTGCGAAGTAGGATGGGCCACCTCTCCTTCTCCATCGATCACTGTGACATCGGCCAGCCGGTCCCGATCGATCGTGTTCTCGCTTTTGATGAAGGTTCCGTTGTAGAGAGAGACCGTGACCGCGGAATCGGGCGGGAA
>CAXMQZ010000009.1:0-6189 GCA_964195975.1 uncultured Polyangiaceae bacterium
GTACACCTCTCCCCTGACGCCGAAGCCAACCAGATCCAGGATTCGGTCGTTTGGAATGGATATCGTGGGCGAGGCGGATCCGCCGCGATCCCCCTCAGAGGGAAGATCGAGGGTGGGAGACTCCGGTCCGAACTGCTCCGTTGGAAGCTCTTCAGGTGTAGCTCTGGACTCGTCGTCTGTCAAGCCGATGGTCTCCCCTCCGCACCGTCGAACCACCTACTACCCGCATTACTCATGATCGCGTGGACATGAACAAATCGGCTAGGTGTCAGCCATCTACCATGGCCCCCGGATCCACGTCCTTTACACCACCACAGTTGCCACCCTCGCTATCCTCGCAACTGATCGTAAACGGGAAAAACACTTTGGTACAGAGCGGATCTGAGAGCACCGTTACCGTCTTCTTGTGATTAGCTCCGACGCCGTCGATCGTGAAGTTGATGTTGTCGAAGCATTGGCTGGCGCCGAGAGTGGTGAACTTGATTCGGATCTTCTCCCCATCCTTTTTTTGACCGACCCACATGACCGTGAAATTGTTTGGGCAGCCAGGCTTGTTGTGGCACACCCCGGCAGCACGCGGCCCGACAACGATCTGTCGGGGCGTGCCCGGCTTGAGTTTGACGAGCAACTTCGGCGCCCCAGTATCCGGATCGCCTTGAGCCACAAGCTGTGCTCCCCCGGTCAGCAACACTGCGAGAACTACGAGCAGAACATTTCTCAGCATCGGTTCCTCCTTTGCCGAAGCACTCCTCACCCCGGCACCCCAAATCGTTGAATAGCAAGAGTGTACTCCATCACCCGACAGGCTGTTGGAGGTCGAACGTCTAGATAGCCTCTGGCAATTTGTGCTTTTTGAAGTGGGCGGATTGTGGTGTCGAGTCGATAGGTGGCAGACTACGCCGATGAGGGCCAATTGGATTTCGAGAAGTCTCCGCCTGATCGCCTGCCTGACGTATGCGGCGGCGGCTTCAGTCATCGCCCAAGGGCCGCCACCCGAAAGCGCCAACTACACAATGGTGTTCAACGCGTTTTGGAGTGAAAACACCCATCCGATCGACCACCCCGCCAATGCCCATTTCTCTGGCCTGATCGGTGGAACCCACAACGAGCAGGTCACCTTCTGGATGGTAGGTGGGACGGCTAGCGCGGGGATCAAGAGGATGGCCGAGACAGGAAGCAAGTCACCGCTCGATGACGAGGTTGAAGCTGCCGTTACAGATGGCACGGCGGGCGAGCTCATATCAGGAGGCAACATCCCAAGCTCTCCAGATATCGTCGATGTAGCCTTCACCGTCACTCAGACTCATCCCCTCGTCACCGTCGTGTCGATGATTGCACCGAGTCCGGATTGGTTCGTCGGGGTTGCGGGTCTCAGCCTGTTTGAGAACAGTGACTGGGTCGACAATAAGGTAGTGCTCCTGTTGCCATACGACGCGGGCACCGATAGCGGCACCACTTTCACCTCGCCCAACCAGGCGACGATTCCCCAGGTGGCAATCTCGGTGATTGACACGAACCCTTTCCCGAACTCTGAGCCCCTCGGTACCTTTACCTTCTGGCGTAATCCTCCGACATCCCCCATATTCGCGGAGGGCTTCGAGTCGGGAGAGACTTCGGTTTGGTCTGCATCAGTGCCGTAGCAAGCAACAGCTTCTTCCCAGCGACCTATGTGGCCGCGCGCTCGATACGCAGGTCGAAGCAGCCTGCTTCCGTATCGCACACATGAATGTAGTCGATCTCGGGACGAGCAAACAGCCGCTCGATCACCGCCTCGACCTCACCATCCTTTACGTACTCCTGGGCCTGAAGCTTGCGGCCGCGCGCGTAGGCGTCGAGGGTCAACCCATGGGAACGAAGATCGTCAGGAAACCCGCCGTCCAAGGGGTAGCGCTCACAGTTCTTCTCGTGAATGTACACCGGACCAGGTAGTGGTAGTGCTTCCATATTCGCGAAGGGGTCGAGCGTGAAAAGAATCCTTCTCTCCTCACCGATGTTGAAGGTGCGCAAGCAGTGTCTGCAGGGTCCGTGTCCCTGGGCGACCTCGGCATGGGCGGGATGGCCATAGCCAGGGGATGCCATTGTGGTCCGGACCGCTTCAGCGGTCGAGGTCGGGATTGCAACGGTTCGAAAGGAATTCATGGAGGCCTCCATTATTGCCAGTAGCGCCGTCCCAGAGGTGGGATCAGTGCAGAACGCTCTGACTCTATGCGGCCACTCAGTATCGGACAACCCGAATCTTGCGGTCAATCCTGATCTGAGCCTACCCAAAAGGGTGTTGCTCGTTCCCGCCTTTTGACGGAGGGTCAATGCAAGGCAACAGATAGAGGTTTGCTCGATGCCATGCCTGGTGAATGGTGCTGGCACTAACGGGGGGTCGTTATGGAATACACGAGAAAATCATGGTGGAGCTTTGGTTCCGTAGTAATGGCAGCAACTTTGATCATGGGCGGTGCGGATTGGGCAGCGGCCGACGAGACTCAGGTGAACACCCACACGGTAAATGCCCAGCGAAATCCTTCGGTGGCAATGGATGCTGATGGGGGTTTTGTGGTCACCTGGGAAAGCAATGGGCAAAGCGGAGGCACCTTCGCAATGAATGATGTATATGCCCAGAGGTTTGATAGTAGCGGCAACCCCGTGGGAGTGGAGTTTGCGGTATGGGCTATTTCATACGATCAACGAAATCCTGCAGCCGCGATGGATGGCGATGGAAATTTCGTCATCGTGCTCGAAACCAACACTAATGGCATCGGTAATTTTCAAATCTGGGGCTGGAGATATGCCAGTAATGGTGGTTTCCTGGGCAGTCAATTCATCACGAATGATGCCATCGCAAAGCAGTTCCCTTCAATCGCGATGGCTTCTGGTAGCGGGAATTTCGTGGTTGCCTGGGACAGTCTGGATGGAAGCTCGTTTGGAATCTATGCCAGAAGATATCGAGACGACGGCAATCCCTGGGCCGACATTTTCTTGGTGAATACCACGACTACAGGCGTCCAGACAAAATCTTCCATCGGCATGGACAATTTCAGTAATTTTCTGGTGGCCTGGGAAGACCGTGGGGGCCAAGATGGTGACGGAATCGGGATATTTTCCCAGATGTATACGTCTAGCGGGACTCTGGCCAATAGTGAGATTCAGGTGAATACCACGACTGCAGGCAATCAGACCGCCCCGTCTGTTGCCATGAGTTGGAACGGTCGGGGTGTGGTCGTCTGGGAAAATAGCTCCAGCGATGGGAACCTGAATACCTACGATATTTATGCCCAGAGAATCAACCTTAACGGTTCTCTCGCGGGTGAGGAAATCATCGTCAATACAACGATGGAGAGTTATCAGGGAAGACCTTCGGTGGCCATGAGCGCCATCGGTGATTTTGTGGTGGCCTGGGCCAGTCAAGGGCAGGATGGAAGCTTCCAAGGAATATATGCCCGCAAGTTCGACTTTGCCGGCAACCCCTCGAGCCCGGAATTTCGGGTGAATACCACTACCCTAGGCTCCCAAACATCGCCTGCCGTGGCCGCGGATCTGAACACCGGTAGCTTTGTTACCGCCTGGCACGGACCGGATCAAAACGGGGACGGTGTTTTCATGGACTGGCCGCTGGACCCTCCAATCCACACAAGTAGCTTCGAGAACGGTGACTTCGGTGACTGGATCGTCTTCCCGCCGATCCCCTGATCGTGACGGCGACTACAAACCCGCGTCGACTCGCCTTGCCAGTTGCGAGTCCCAGTTGGAGGCGTCTCGCGTCTGCACTGCCACTGCAGTATCGGCGAAGCTCTCGTCACGCGTATAGCCGACATCGACGATACAAGCCTCAAGCAGATCAGGTGCTGTGACACCGGCTTCCTCGCACGCCTCCTGCGCTCGTCGCCGCCAGCTGACAGGTAGGGCGGCCGAGGTGGCTTCTCGTGTGGGCGTCGGATGTCGGAAGGTCCGCGTGCTTTGACCCGGCTCGTATTCGAAGAGAGACTTCTCCTGAGCCACGAGCCGGCCGTCGTCATCGTCGGCGAGCAGACTCCTCGCCAGGTCGGCGAGGCCAGGATGTAGCCCCGAAAGAGACTCTGAGCCGAGGGCGGCGATCGCTGCATCGACGTCATCCGCAGCAATGCCGTTGAAGTTGCCGAAGAGGCCCGAGAGGGTGCTCCGACGGGTCTCGGCAGGCCTCAAGAAGGCATTCAGGTGGTTCTTGCGCGCGTCGATGGACAAGGTCGAACCGTCGCTCCAGAATATCTCGTAGCCTCGCTTCGAGCGCTCGATTCGACCACCGTCGGGCAGCTCGAGGCCACCGTCGGGGAGGTTCATGGGCTGCTCGTCGACAAAGAGCATAGGCTCACGGCCCAAGGCCACCGAAGCTCGGGTCGTATCGACGAGCACGGCCACTGCCGTGGCAATCGACACATGCCCCGAGAACCCCGTCGACTCGAGCCGCAGCTGCACTTCGAGATCTCCACCCGTCGAGCGACTCGCTACGAACTCGCCGGCCGATTGAACATCATAGGTCGCACCGTCCATGGTTTGGACGTGGATGTCGCCCCAAGCTCGACCCTCCAGGGCAAAGCCGGTGCCGGCGGTAGTGACGAGCGCGAGCAATGGGAGTATGGCGTATGCAAATCGGTGAGTCATCATGCCTTACACAGTGAGCAAGAACCGTGCCTTGGTGCCTCCCGCGTGCGAGGAGCCAAACGCGGCGTAGCTGCTGTCCGAACGTCCTCTCGCGCGGACGCCGCCGACGACAATGAAGGCTACGTTGCCGTTTACCAAGGCAACGAGTAGGTCGCGGAAGCTAGTCGGCCTCCGTTCCTCATCCATGTTGCGGTGTCCAGAAAGTGTCGACGAAGTCCTGGAGAGCGGCAAGTCGTTCCTCGGGTTTCAGCGAGAGAGACCAGCGAATGAGATCTCGATTCTGCTCGGTGGGAGGTGATTCGGCCGTCCGTCTGGTCGACGATTCTCGGCGGACGCCTGGAGCATCCTGGCGCGACTCTCGCATCTCGAATCAGTGTAGCATCGAAGCAGATTCATCAGAGTTGGCTTCCATCAGCCCTGCGCCGCGGAGCGGTCTGAGAGGGTGGCGTGCCAGAAGTTGTCGTTCGTCAAAACCCCATCCGCCTGAAGACCGTTGACGAATGGGTCGTTCCTAGCGAGACTCAGCGGCTATGTCTGGTCTCGCCCTTGCTTTCGCGACAGCTCTACTCGGCGCCCTGAAGTCGCGCCGAGATCTTGTCTTCGAGAATCTCGCCCTCCGCCACCAGCTCGCCGTCCTAGCAACCTCGGACAGGCGCCCCCGCTTCCGCCTCGCGGATCGCCTTGTCTGGACCTGCCTAAGGCGGCTTTGGGATGGCTGGAAAGGTGCTCTCTTCCTCGTTCAGCCGGCAACCGTGGTTCGCTGGCACCGGGAAGGATTCCGTCGCTACTGGGGACGCAAGTCTCTTCGTCGGCCGGGAAGGCCAAGGATCGATCCAGAACTTCGGTCGCTGATCCGGAAGATGGCCACTGCAAACCCGCTCTGGGGCGCTCCTCGAGTCCACGGCGAGCTGCTCAAGCTTGGGCTCGAGATTTCAGAGAGCACCGTCTCTCGCTGGATGCCCAAGTCTCGCAAGACCCCGTCGCCGAGTTGGCGCGCCTTCCTCGAGAACCACGTGAGTGACTTGGTCTCGATCGACTTCTTCACCGTGCCGACCGCTCGATTCCAAGTGCTGTTTTGCCTCCTCGTCCTGTCCCACAACCGGCGGCGGGTTCTCCACTTCAACGTCACGGACCATCCCACTGCACGCTGGACAGCTCATCAGATTGTGGAGGCGTTTCCATGGGAAACGGCACCCCGCTACCGGCTTCGGGATCGTGATGCGGTGTACGGCTTCGCTTTCCGCCATCGCGTAGGCGGCCTCGGCCTCACCGAGGTGCTCACCGCCTCGAGGTCACCCTGGCAGAACCCGTACGCCGAGCGCTTGATCGGCTCCATACGGCGGGAGTGTCTCGATCACCTTGTTGTGCTAAACGCGAGGCACCTCCACCGCATTCTCGGCAAGTACTTCGATTACTACCACCGAACTCGAACCCATCTGAGTCTCGGCAAGGACTCTCCACGGCCGCGGCCAATCCTGCCGCGGTCAGACGGCGAGATCGTCCAGCTGCCCGAAGTCGGCGGGCTCCACCACCGCTACTAGCGGTGCGCCGCCTGACCCG
>CAXMQZ010000010.1:0-19815 GCA_964195975.1 uncultured Polyangiaceae bacterium
GCCCACTACATGATGGGACCCTTCGGCGAGGACTGTGATCTGCGCCGCTTCGGCGAGCGGCTGGCGAATCGAGGCGGGCCCGGGGCTCGCAAGCGAGCCATCGTCGCGACCGCTCGCCGACTCGCGGTGCTGCTCCATCACCTGTGGGCCACGGGCGAAGTCTATGACCCGCTCTTCCAACAACACCGCCACGCCGCCTAGAACAACCCAACAGCGACCTAACGAATCGACCTAGACCGTGCACCGAACCCGGCATATCCACCGATCGACCGCCCAGTCGGGGAGACTGCGAAACATGTACAGGTCCGCAGACAAAACTGTCTGCGAGACCGACAACGAGATGGCAGCTCCCGAGCTGGATGAAACCCAACATGCACCGGGCACTACTCGATCGCCCACTCAGAGTGCGAATGGAAGCGTGCGGCTACGATCGGTCTCTTGCCCCAAACTCCCCCGGGCTCGCTGCCCGCCCAAGCAAACTCACCGACAAGCAGGACTTGACACAACATGGCCTTCTCATGGAAGTACATGTCCCCTTTTTGTACGTGTCCCCTGTTGGAAAAATCCCCTCAGACGCCGAAGTACTTGGCGTCGGGGTGGTGGATGACGATCGCCGATACGCTGGCCTCGGGAGCCATCATGTCGCCGTCGGTGAGCTCGACCCCTATGTCTTCAGGCTCGAGCGTTGCAAAGAGCTCGCGCTGCATCTCTAGATCAGGACAGGCCGGGTAGCCAAAGCTGTAGCGCTTGCCCCGGTAGCGGCCCGAGAAGGTGTCTTGTAGGGTCATCTCGCCCGGATCGGAGAAACCCCAGGCGGCCCGAAGACGTTTGTGAACCAGCTCCGCGGCGGCCTCAGCGGTCTCGAGAGCGAGCGCCGCCAGGGCATGGCTCTTCAAATACTCCCCTTCTACTTTCCACGCTTCGACCTGTTGTGCAACATCGCCACCCGCGGTGGTGACAAAGAGCGCCACGTGATCGTCGACGGGCAAGATGTAGTCGCTCAGACAGAGGCCGTCTCTGCCCCGCTGCCGGGGAAAGTCCCACTCGACCGCGGATTGACCGTTACTCGGATCGAACAAACGCATCCGGTTGCCATCGCTGCGAGCCGGGAAAAATTGCCAGACCGCTCTGGCCTGCATCAGTCCATCTCGAGCCCGATCCTGGATCGCAGCGACAACCTCTTTGAGCGCCGCAAGCTTTGGATCGTGTTTGGCTTCGAGCTGTTTGACCGAACCCTTGAGGCCGAGATGTTTGCCGTAGAGCATCTGTGGGTTGATCAGCGCCCATACTTCATCGAGATCGAGATCCTCGACGATCCGCTCTAGATGAGGCGGCTTCAAAGCCTCCACTTCGGTGCTCACCGCGCTGCTGCGACGCTCATCGGTCTTCTCGAAGGCCGTCTTCGCGGGCGCCTCGCCAGCTTGATCCTTCGCCCGCACCTCGGCGATTTCGGCTGCCAACTCGACTCGCTTCTCCGCATCGGTCAGACGCTCGACCAGCGACAGCCCATGCATCGCATCCTTGGCATAGGTGCACAGCCCTTGGTACTTGGGGGCAATCTTTCGATGGGTAAAACGGCGGGTCAGGGCGGCGCCACCCACCACCAGCGGGATGTCGATGCCGACCGCGGCAAAATCCTCGGCGGTCAGCACCATCTGCTGGGCGCTCTTGACCAGCAAACCGGACAGCCCGATAAGATCGGGCTCATGCTCGCGAACCGCCTGGATCAGCTGCTCGCTCGGCACCTTGATCCCCAGGTTGACGACCTCGAATCCGTTGTTGGAAAGGATGATGTCGACTAGGTTCTTGCCGATATCGTGCACATCACCCTTGACCGTAGCCAGGAGGATCTTGCCTCGCGAGATGCTGTCGAGGCGATCCATGTGGGGCTCGAGAAACGAGACCGCGGCCTTCATGACTTCAGCGCTCTGGAGTACCTCGGCAACGATGAGTTGGTTGTCATTGAACAGACGCCCCACCTCAGCCATGCCGGTCATCAGAGGCCCGTTGATGATGTCGAGCGGCGCGGGCCAGCGCTCATCCGCTAGAGCCACCCCGAGATCCTCTTCCAGCCCCTCTTTCGAGCCCTCGATCACGGCGCGAGACAGACGCTCGTCGAGCGGCAGCTCGGAGCGGGGTTGTGCCGACTCCATCGGGCTGCGGCCCCGGAAGTACTCTGCAAATTCGGCAATCGCCTGCTCACTTCCGGCGACATCGTCAGGGTCGAGGAAGATCAGGGTCTCGGCAAGCTTACGCTCCTCCTCGGGGATCTCGGCGTAGCGGGCCAGCCGCTCGGTGTTGACGATCGCCGCATCGAGCCCGGCACGAGTACAGTGATAGAGAAAGACCGCGTTGAGGATCTCGCGCCCGGTCATCGGCAGACCAAAGCTGACGTTGGAGACACCGAGGATGGTCTTGGCCAGAGGAAACTCGGATTTGATCGCCCGCATGCCCTCGATGGTTCGAGCCGCTGAGCCGATATAGGTCTCATCGCCGGTACCGCAGGGAAACACCAACGCGTCGAACCAGATGTCTTCGGGCTCTACCCCCATCTCGTCGGTCAGGATCTCGTAGCTGCGCCGTGCCACTTCGAGCTTGCGCTCGACACTCACCGCCATACCTGCCTCGTCGATCGTGCCGACCACCAGAGCCGCACCGAACCGCCGTGCCAGCGGCACCACCCGGTCGAACCGCGAGCGGCCCTCCTCCAGGTTGATCGAATTGAGCACCGCTTTGCCCTGACACCAGGTCAAAGCCGTCTCCATGACCTCGGCATCGGTCGAGTCGATCATCAGCGGTAGCTTGACCATCCGCACCAGCCGATCCAGAAACGCTTTCGTGTCGGCGATCTCGTCTCGATCGGGATCTTGCATACAGATATCGAGCACCTGCGCTCCGCCCCGCGCCTGGGCACGGCCGACCTCGGCAGCAGCTTCGAACTCGCCATCGGCGATCAGACGCTTGAACTTGCGGCTCCCTAGCACGTTGGTGCGCTCCCCCACCAGGAGCGGCCGATTGTCGGCGGTGAGCTCGATTCCCTCGATGCCGGAGACCAGGCTGCGCTGATGGTGAGAAGGCTGGCGCGGTCGATACTCGCCCACCAGCTCAGCCAGCATCTCGATATGACCCGTAGTCGTGCCACAGCAACCACCCACAAGATTGAGCCAACCGTTTTCCAGAAACCGCGTGAAGACCTTGCGGAATTCCTCAGGGCCCTCGTGGTAGAGACCGTCCTCGTCGGGAAGACCGGCGTTGGGTACACAGGCCGTTCGGGTTCGGACCAGCTCAGAAAGCGTGCGCAGGTGCTCGCTCATGAGCTCGGGACCGGTGGCACAGTTGAGCCCGACATAGAGCAGATCGCTGTGTAGCAGCGAGATCGCCAGGGCCTCGGCATCTTGACCGGCCAACATCGTGCCGGTCGCTTCGATGGTGACCGACACGGCGACCGGAAGCCGCCACCCGGTCTGTTTGAAGGCTGCTTCGATCGCGAGCAGCCCGGCCTTGACGTTGCGAGTGTCCTGGCAGGTCTCGAGCAACAGATAATCGGCGCCTCCCGCCATCAACCCCACTGCCTGGACCCTGTAGTGCTCCTGAAGGTCGTTGAATGTCACACCACCGGTGACCGAGATGGCCTTGGTTGTCGGGCCCATCGAGCCACAGACAAACCGGGGCCGCCCCGGTGCGTCGTACTTGGCGCAAGCCTCTCGGGCCAGGTTCGCAGAGATCCGATTGAGCTCGTAGGCATCATCGGCCAAGTCGTACTCGGCCAGGACCAGCGGCGTGCCGCCAAAGGTGTTGGTCTCGACGATGTCGGCACCGGCCGCCAGATACCTTTCATGGAGTCGACGCACCACATCCGGGCGGGTCTTGCTCAGGTTCTCGTTGCAGCCCTCGAGCTCGGCACCGCCAAAGTCTTCCGCCGTGAGATTCTCGTCTTGCAGGCCGGTCCCCGTGGCCCCATCGAGCACCAGGATGCGCTCCTCCAGGCTTTCGAGCAGAGCCTGAGTTCGCGCCTCGCAGTCGTCTGGACAGTCTGGAATGGGTGTCTGGATTTTCATATCGGTGTCGCCCTCTACTCCCCGCGCTTCCTGCCTACAACTTTCTTCCTACTACTCTCCACCTAGAAAAGGCCAAATCCCGCTGCCCAAACATCGAGTAACGGGATCGTCGTGTCGGACGTTTGTTTGCCGCCGCTGGCGACCACATCCCCGCTCGGTGGCGGGATGGCACCTTGGGTGTCCGCCCCAGGTTGCCGCGCCCTGACCGTAGCCAGTTCGCTCCCGATGTTGGAACGGAGCCTAACGAAGAGCTGATTCCGTGTCAATTGACCGCAGCTCATAGGCAACACTCGCTACGCATTGGTCATAGCGCCTAGTGGCTGTCGGTGCTCGGCCAGGTACCGAAGTGTGCGCAGGCTTTCACCCCACGCCCAGTTTTGCGATCGCGTCTAGGCTGCGCTAGGACTTCGACTCGGGCGATTCTGAACTCGCTCGGGAAAGATCGGGGACATGTACCGCCAGGTAACGTGTCCCCTTGATCTTTCCCTCACTCAGACACCCGAATCGCGTTATTCCTCGCCTTGCCCCTGCTCGCCAAGACGGATGAGCACAAAACTTCTATGTTCCGTTCAGCCGGCACACACCGCGGCTCGTGGCAGTCCCGCGGTCGGGGGTCTTGGTGTTGGTGATGCGGCTGAAGCGACCTGAAGGAGCACGGGCGAGGATCCTAGCGGTTTGAGACAAGGCGGTCTGCGGAATCCAGCCGATGAATACCCGAGGGGAACTGAAGAGGGGGTAAGAAGGGGACACGTAACGGGTACATGTCCCCGTTTTACCCCCTCGTTCCCTGAGGGGCGATGCGAAGCTCGTCCAGCGGCGCCGCAGATCGCCGCAGTCGAATGCCGGTGGATCGTCCGCGCGCACCCCGGAGCGAAAGCCGTATCACCAAGACCAGAATCTGACCGGCAGAGAACAACGGGGTGCCCGTAGCAAGTACATGTCCCCCTGATCTCCTGCGCTTATGGCCTCAACTTGGCCATCAACAGCTTGATGCCTTTCGAGCTTTGCATCAGATAGAAGTGCAGCGACGGCACGCCCCGGTCGAGCAGGTCGACAGCCTGTTTGTAGGCCCACTCGACCCCAATCTCGAGCACGTGCTCGGGCTCGGCTGCTTCGACCTCGTCGGCCAGCTCACTGGGAATGTCGCAGTAAAACTTGCTCGGGATCGTACTGAGCTGCTTCTTCGTGGTCAGAATCTTGACCCCGGGAATGATCGGCACCTCGATCCCAGCGGCGCGACAAGATTCGACGTAGGAAAAGTAGTGGCTGTTGTCGAAAAACATCTGGGTCACGATGTATTCGCTACCCGCATCGACTTTCTCCCGCGTATGGCGGATGTCGGTAGCGATATTTGGGGCCTGAAAGTGCTTCTCCGGATAGCCGGCCACCCCAACACAAAACTGGGTAGGTTCAGCATTGAGAAGACTCTCTTCGAGATAATTGCCCTGGTTCATACCGGCGATTTGAGCAACCAGATCCGAGGCCACATCGTTCGAGGTTCGGCCGTACTGAAGCGGCTTCTTGAAGCCGTTCTCGTCGCCCCGGATCGCCAGCACGTTGTCGATGCCAAGGTAATTCAACTCGATAAGGAAGTCCTCGGTCTCTTCCCGATTGAAGCCGAGACACAGCACATGAGGAACGGCATCGATATCGTACTTGTTCTGGATCAACGCACAGATACCGAGGGTGCCCGGCCGTTTGCGTTTGACCTTGCGCTTGATCCCCTCCGCGGTCTCCTCGTAGATGACCTGCGAGCCGTGGCTGGTGATGTCGATAAAGGGAGGCTCGAATTTCGACAGATCCTCGATCAGATTCATCAGAGATGTGACGTTGCCACCTCTCAGAGGAGGAATGATCTCGAAGCTGATCGACGGACTGGAGGCGTTTGCCAGATGCTCGATGACTTTCATAGCGCCGCTCTTTGGGGCCGAGAGCGCAACACTACAGCACAACCGACTTATGGGGAAAGTTTGAGGGACGACGTCTATTGGTCCAGCGATTGTGTCCGGGGCAACTACTGAGCGATTCTGTCCCTAGGGGAACAATCGCGATGAGAAGCAAGGAACTGGCACCCTGCCCTATCGGCCGCTCGTTATCTTCCGCCCCACGGTTTCTCCAAGCGATCGCAGAAAACGACCCGCCGCATAGACCCGATCCATCACGGTAATCGTCAAATCTGCGTAGGAGACCCGGCCTACAACCTCACTCAGCGGAACCGGCGCATCGACTGTGGTGGAGTTGTCGCCAGCTGCCACGGCCGCCCACCGTCCCTGCCATCTGCGATAGCCCAACAGACGGTGGACGTGGAGAACTCCCTCGCCTCGGTCGAGTAACACAACCACATCTCCCGGCAGGAACACACGGCCAAAGGCGATTCCGACGACCTGATCAACAGAGAGCTCAGGCTCCATGGAGTCCTCTCGGACTCGCAAGCCTGTCTGCCCGCACGGCGTGATCTCGAGGAGCTCTTTGAGGTTGGTGTCGTTCCGGAGTGCGCGATTCAGCTTCAACATTTTCATAGAACCTAGCGCAATTTCCTGGAGCTCGCAGTGACAAGCATTGCCCCACGGCAGACTCTTTCCAGGTCCGAATTGTACCCTGGACGGCCTTCGTCATGTTGAAACTGTTGAATGTTTATCGGTATTTAGCAACGATCAGGACTGCGGCGACCAACGCGCCGACAAGACCGGCCACGATATCGAGAGCTTCGACGCAGCGGTTGGGCACCCAAAGTTGAGCAATTTCGAGAGCCACTACAAAGAGCCCGATTGACAACACGGTGGCCCCGAGCCCGGCCCGGCCCTTCTTCGTCCGACCCTCACCTCCTCGGACCCCACTCTCTACATTGACCGCCCGGTTCGTCAGCACCACCAGCACGAAAAACAGACCGGCATGTACCAGCTTGTCCGCGAAAGGCTCGAGTACTGCAGGCAGCCAGCGCCCCAAGTCGTCGTCCGGTCGCCCCGGCACGAGAAGCGCAGCCGCAGTCAGGATGGTCCAGGCCCAGGCCAATACCAAGGCCTGATTCTTCTTCGACCCAAAGATAGACATATGTCCAATTCCGCCGCGAAGTGTAGCCGAACGAGGGGGTACTGGGTGTAAACTCCTGCGCTAGGTCCGGATTTGATCTCAGATCCGGCTTCTGTATTTCCACCTGTCATGATCGATATTCACTCACACTTTCTGCCCGGCATCGACGATGGCGCTATCGACCTCGAGCAGTCGGTTCAGATGTGTCTGCAGGCTGCAGCGGCCGGATGTAGTGCCATCGTGGCGACACCCCATCAACGACATTCACGATGGATGAATACCGATCGAGACGAGCTAGAGGGTCTGCTGTCTCAGATTCATGAGCGCGTCGGGTCTGAGATCCGATTGTTTCTCGGAGCCGAGATTCGAATCGGCGCTGGTTTGGTCTCGGATCTCCAGGACATCTCACACACTGGGCTCTGCCCCATAGCCGGCTCGTCGTATTTGCTACTCGAGTTTCCCCGCCATCGGCTGAGCTTCGACCCCTGCGAGACGATCCGATCGGTGCGACGCGCCGGCTGGCGACCGATCGTAGCGCATCCCGAATTTGTTCCTGGACTCGCCGAGGATCTATCGATCGCAGAGGGTCTGGTCGACGCCGGAGCGCTACTCCAGCTGACCGCGATGAGCATCACCGGAGACTTTGGCGACCGAGCTCGGAGCTGCGCCCACAAGCTTCTCGATCGCGATCTTGCGCACTTCATCTCCAGCGATTCGCACGACACCGATTGGAGACAGCCCGGTCTCAAGAGGGCTTGGCTAGCTGTAGCAGCTCGATGGGGTGAAGAGACCGCTGTGCGACTGACCACAGACAATCCGGGCGCAGTAGTCGAAAATCAAGACATCGAACCGCTTCGAGCGGACCGCGTTGTGAGCAACCTACCAACTCCGTGAGAAAAACGATCGACAACGCGCTCTCGGAAAATTCGAATCGACCATGGTGATGAACAAGAAAAGCCTTTGCGGGCTGGTGTTGGTGTTTGCAGCAGTGGTGCTGCCGGCACAGGACAATGAAGAGTCGATCCCGGTGATGCGAATCGAGCCTCCGCAATGTCTACCCAACCGTGGACATGCCCCGGTAACCCTCCAGCTCGACTCGGACGACAATGTTTCGGCGGTTCGCCTCTATTTTCGGAGGCTCAATCCGGTCGGAAGCTTTTACTACGTCGAGATGAATCGCGTCGGCAATGCTGTCTACGGCACGCTGTTTCCGGCGCCGGCAGATCGTGCGCAGCAACCACTCGACGACACCTGGTGGACGGGAATCACCAGCCGAGATTGGCTCGATGAGCGTGGCCGCAGCTGGTTCGAGGAATGGTTGTCGAATCAGGAGCACGAAGCTGCCGAGTATTTCTTTACCGTGACCGACGTCTATGGCGACCGCATTGCTCAATCGGTGGCTCGGCTCGTCGAGGTCAAAGATCCACAGAACTGTCGGGTCGAGCTGACCCCGCGCGAACGTGAGTGGACGAAAGGAATCGCCATCGGAGAGACCATGGAAGCCCAACAGAATTTACCCCCTTTTCACTGGACCTGCGAAGGGATCACCGATCGGATCTCGATCGACGGTCGGGTTCGACCGGACCGATCGTGTCCCACAGGAGGTAGTGGTGGCTGATCCAAAGCTCGACGACTCGACGACTAAGATTTTGTCTCGCATCGAGGCTCATGAGGCCACTGTCGGAATCATCGGCATGGGCTATGTCGGTTTGCCCCTGGCTCTCGCATTCCTGGAACGCGGCTTCAACGTTCTCGGTTTCGACGTCGACGACAACAAAACCGATCAGCTCAACAAAGGCTCGAGCTATATCCACTACATCGACTCGGATCGGATCGCCGTAGCGGTTGATCAGGGTCGGCTAGAAGCGACCTCGGACTTCGCTCGGCTCGCCGAGCCCGATGTGCTGATCATCTGCGTGCCCACCCCACTGACCGATAATCGCGAGCCCGACATGTCGTATGTCCAGAAGACGGCTGAAGCCATCGGCGCGACGCTACGCGCAGGGCAACTCGTGATTCTGGAATCAACGACCTATCCAGGCACGACCGAGGAGCTCCTCCGACCCGAGCTCGAAAAAGGTGGGCTGGTCTGTGGCCAGGATTTCTTCCTCGCCTACTCTCCCGAGCGAGAAGATCCAGGCAACCCCAACTTTGATCCGTCGACCATACCCAAGGTCGTCGGTGGTCTCGAACCGGTCTCGACCCGACTTGCCAGCGCGCTCTACCGCCAGGTCGTAGTCGAGGTCGTCGAAGTATCGACCGCCGGAACGGCCGAAGCCACCAAGCTGATGGAAAACATCTTCCGAGCCGTCAACATCGCCCTCGTGAACGAGCTCAAGCTGGTCTACGACGAAATGGGCATCGACATCTGGGAGGTGCTGGATGCGGCTTCGACCAAGCCGTTCGGCTTTATGCGTTTCAACCCCGGCCCGGGCTGGGGTGGTCACTGCATCCCGATCGATCCCTTTTATCTCGCCTGGAAAGCTCGCCAGTACGGAATCTCGACTCGCTTTATCGAGCTTGCCGGTGAGGTCAACGTCGAGATGCCCCGCCGAGTGACCCAGAAGCTACAAGACGGTCTCAACCGAGATGGCAAACCAGTGCAGGGAAGCAAGGTCTTGATCGTGGGTCTGGCGTACAAAAAGGACGTTGCCGACCCGCGCGAAAGTCCTGCCTTCGAGATTCTGGCACTGCTTCAGAGGCTGGGCGCGGAGATCAGTTATCACGACCCCCATATTCCGGTCGCTCCGAGAATGCGATCCTGGAAGGATCTCGAACCCCAGAAATCAGTCGAGCTGACGCCCGAGCTGCTGGCGGCACAGGATGCCGTGATCGTCGTAACCGACCATACCGATGTCGACTATGAGCTGATTCTGGAGCATGCCCAGCTGGTGGTCGACACCCGGGGCATCTACCCACCCAAACATCCCAAGGTCATCCATGCCTGAGGGTCGCCTTCCAAGCCTCGAGTCGGTGCCGGTAGTAGTGACCGGTGGAGCCGGGTTTATCGGTTCCCACCTGGTCGATCGGCTGCTCGAGCTTGGAGCCAGGGTCTCTGTCTTTGACAACCTCTCCACGGGAAAGCAGTCCAATTTGGAGCACTGCGCCGACCGTATCGAGCTCATCGAGGGTGACATCCGGGATCTGGAAGCCTGCCAGAAAAGTCTGAATCAGAAACGATACGTGTTTCATCAGGCGGCCCTCGGTTCGGTTCCCCGATCGGTCAAAGACCCCGCAACCAGCCTCGACGTCAATGCGCAAGGCACGGCGAATATTCTTACCGCGGCCCGCGACGGTGGAGTCGAGCGGGTGGTCTACGCCTCCTCGTCGAGCGTCTACGGAGATAGCGACCTGCTACCCAAGCGAGAGGGTCAAGAGGGGCGTCCGCTGTCGCCCTATGCAGCTTCGAAACGGATCGGCGAAGAGCTTTCGGACGTGTTCTTTCGCTCCTACGGACTCGAGAGCGTCGGTCTGCGCTACTTCAACATCTATGGCCCGCGACAGGACCCGGACGGAGCCTACGCCGCGGTGATTCCCAAGTTCTTCAAGTCCTTTCTGGCGAGTGAATCGCCAGCGATCTACGGCGATGGTGAGCAGAGCCGCGACTTTACCCATGTCTCAGATGCCGTGACAGCGAACCTGTTGGCGCTCACCTGCCCCAAGGAGGATTGCGGCCGAGCCTACAACGTGGCCGCCGGCGACAGGACAACGATCAATGAGCTCGCTGGAGTCATCGCGACGCTGGCCGGGAGCGATCTCGAACCGACGCATTCCGATCCACGCCCGGGTGATGTACGACATTCGCTGGCAGATCTGAGCCAGGTCAACGAGGCCTTGGGGTACGAGGTCACGAAGAGCCTCGAGCAGGGGTTGGCGACCTGTCTCGAGTACTATCGCCAGCTCTACCAGGAGTAGTCATGACGAACGGAACCGAAGAAACGAAGACGGTACTGGTCACGGGCGGAGCCGGCTTTATCGGATCGCACGTTGCCGATGGATTGGTCAGGAAAGGCCATCGCGTGATTGTGCTCGATGACCTGTCGTCTGGGTTGGAGTCGAATGTCCACCCGGATGCAAGGCTCGAAAGGCTCGATATCTGCTCGCCGGAGGCGGCCGAGCTGATCAAGCAAGAGAAGCCCCAGGTCCTGATCCATCACGCTGCCCAAATGGATGTGCGCAGATCGACGGAGGACCCGATTTTCGACGCTTCGGTGAATGTGCTCGGCACGCTCAACTTGCTCGGCGCGGCAATCGAAGCCGGGGTCAAACAGGTAATCTTTGCCTCGACCGGCGGTGCGATCTATGGTGAGCAGGATGTATTCCCCGCGCTGGAGGATCATCCAGCACGTCCGCTTTCACCCTACGGGGTCTCGAAGCTCGCGGGAGAGCGCTATCTTTTCTACTTCCACGCACAATACGGCCTCGACGTAACCTGTCTACGCTACGCCAACGTCTATGGCGAACGGCAGAACCCCCACGGCGAAGCAGGGGTGGTAGCGATTTTTTTGACCCGACTGCTGCGGGGCGAGGCACCCACGATCAATGGCGATGGGCTACAGACCCGGGACTACATCCATGTCTCAGATGTGGTGCGAGCCAACCTTGCTTCTCTCGGTCGCCCTGGCTTTCACACCTTCAATGTGGGCACCGGAGTCGAGACGACGGTGGTCGATCTGTATGAGGGTCTGAGGCAGGCGGCCGGCAGTCAGTTGCAGGCTGGGCACGCTCCCGCAAAACCTGGTGAGCAGCTCCGCTCTTCGATCGAGGCCGCCAAGATCCGCGCCGAGCTCGATCTGCCCGAGCCAATCGGACTCGACGCCGGCCTGCAGCGGACCGCGGATTGGTTCCGCGAACGATCTTAAGAAGCCAAGGGGAAAAATGTACCTGCTACCTGTCCCCGTGACGCCGGACCACGGTGTGCACGAGCCAAGGGGACATGTACTTGTTACGTGTCCCTTTGACGCCGCAACAGCTTCTTGGTCGTTGTCGAGATCCGGGAATCGATCTCGAGGCCAGAGTGAGTGAGCACGGCGAGAACCTTGGCCGTCTTCGCCTCCCCGATCACGTGGGGATGAAGATCGATGATGACCTTTTGAATCTCGCTCCAGTCGATCAGCGGCACTAGATCGTACTCGGCCCCTTCGACATCGACCACCATGAAGGTCGGCTTGATCTTCTCGATCTCGCGCTTGACATCGATTTTGGGCACCGAGACCGCAGTCGCCTCCTCTGAGCGGCGGTGGACCGACGAGGCGACAAAATCCTCTTCGACATAAAACTCGACCGAGCCGTCTTCGCTGCCCAGAATGCCGTTGATCAGCGTAGGTTGAACATCGTTGAGCTTGTAGGTCGCCTCGGCCACCGGGATCAGGGCGGGGTTCGCCTCGTAGGCAAAGACACGCTCCGAGCCTAAACGCAGGGCACAGAGTGTCGAGACAAACCCCATGCCGGCGCCGATCTCCATCACGATGTCGCTCGGCTCGAGCTCCCACATCAGCCAACGCGCTTCCCCTCTCTCGTAGCGCTCCGCGTAGATGTCGCGGCGAATCTCGGGCGTCACATGATAGCCGAGATCGAGCTTCACTCCGTGATAGGTGATGCGGTCGGGCTGGCGCCAGGTCCGCCACCAGAGCTTTGGGTAGCGCTTGAGCCGAAAAATCCGTGCGTCTTCTCGAAACATCGTGCCCGATACTAGCGCGACGAACCCGGTGGCAGGGCACGCTTGCGAGAAAGGGGACACGTAACGAGTACATGTCCCCCTTCTCGGAGCGATTCCGCGCCCGACTTTCGTCTCACTCTCTTATGAACGCTCTTATGAATGAAATCTTGACTCTATCTGAATATATTCGTATTCTATTCGTATGGCAACAACCGTGCATCTACCACCCGAGCTTCTCGACATCGTCGATCATCGAGCAGGCGAGTTGGGTATGAGTCGGAATCGATTCATCATCCTCGCCCTGGAAAAGGCTATTGAAGAACAGATGAATTGGAGTCCGAGTTTTCTGGAGACACTCGCGGCGGCGGCGAAGGACTCTGGGAGCCATCAGGCGATCGAGCAGATGATCGACGCTATTGCCACTAATAGAACCCGCAAATCCCACCCCAGTCTATGAAGTACATTCTGGATACGAACACCCTCTCTTTCTTGATGAAAGGGGATCCATCGGTATCGCGAGAGCTCCTGTCAAAATCTCGGACCGACGTCCTGTTGGCACAGCCGGTCGTGGCCGAGATCGAGTACGGCTTGTCGCGACTGTCACGCTCCAGTCGCAAGACTCGCCTGAAGCAGCGCTTCGAAAAGTTCCTGGCAGAGCTGACTCGGGCCGAGTGGTCCGATGAGGTCAGTCGAGCCTTTGGGCGAGTCAAAGCCAATCTCGAACGGCGGGGCCTTCCTCTCGAAGACTTCGATATCGCTGTCGCGGCTCATGCCGTCGCGCTCGAGGCGACCCTGGTAACGGACAACGTGGATCACATGAGGCGGATCCCAGGGTTGAAGGTCGAGAACTGGCAGGCTCGGTGACAGGACACAGGGGTAACAGGGGACACGTAACAAGTACATGTCCCCTGTTACCCCTGTGTCCTGTCACCGTCAGAAGCTGTACCGCACCGTGACCTGCCAGGTGCGCGGAAGACCGGCCACCAAGGGCGCGCCAAAATCGGGATTTAGCTCACCGAGACGGGTGAAATTGGTGTCGACAGCCGGAAAGTTGTCGTGATTCGTTACGTTGAATACATCAACGATCAATTGAATCTGGTTTGGGCCGGTCAGATGGAAAGACTTCGCAAGACGCAGATCGAGCGTGAAAAACCCATCCGTCCGAAAACTATTGCGGTCGAGATGGCTGTCCAGCCCCAGGTTTGGATCGGGTCCCGGCCGATCGTAGAAGAAATTGTCGTGATTGAGATCGCTCTCTGCAAATCCTGTGTACGGGTAGCCGCTCAGATATCGACCTAAAAAGGAGAAGGTGAATCCGTAGGGCGCCGAGTAGGTACCCGAAGTCACCGCCTGGTGGCGGACGTCGCTGTTCGACCAGCCCCAATCCTGTTCGAGGTTGTAGTGATCCTCGGGAAATATCGCAAAAAGGTCGGTCTCGGCGGTGTCGTGATCCTTCAATCTCGCGTAGGTGTAGTTGGCATCAAACATCCAGTTGCGACTCAGACGCTTAAAAGCCGTCAACACCACGGCGAAATACTCGGCCTCCACGTCACTGGTGAACTGGAGCTTCTGGTTGAAATTCGGATCGAGACGGGCCTGATTGGGGAACGGGTTGTTGACGCCGTAGATCGGTCGCCCATCAGGAGTGAGACCGACCGGTGTCGGATCGAGATTCACGTCCCACATCCGGACCCGATGTTTTGATTCCGAATAGGTCAGCTCGGCCCCGAGTCTCCAGTCCGATCCAACGGCCTGGTCGTAGCCGAGCGAGAACCGATAGGTTTCGGGGTTCTCGAAATCAGGATCCATCAAATTGATGTCGGGCGGTTGCAGACCCAGCTCACCAAACTCCGGTGGCAACCGGTTGGGGTAACCCGGGAAAAAAGGGCTGAACTGAGTTAGAAATACACTCGTGGAATTGACCCCATTGTTCAAGATACTCGTTGCGGGAACCAACGTCGCAGTCCAGCTGTAGAAAATCCCAGCGCCACCCCGCAACACAGATCGACCATCGCCGCGGACATCCCAGGCAAAGCCGATGCGGGGCGCCAGATTGGTGTCATCCGGAATGTTAGCCGTACGCGGCTCTAATGGATTCGGATTCTGCGCCGAGGGGTTGTTCTGATAATCGAGACGCAGACCGTACTCCAAGGTAAGACTGGGGCTGGCGGCCCACTCGTCGCCGGCATAGAGAGAGAGAAGGTGCGTTTCATAGCTCAGCCGACCCTCGGTCGGTGAGAACGATTGCTGATAGAAACAGGGCAGAAAGCCATTGAATTCGACACAGGGCTGCTCCTTGACAAACTCCTCGTAGGACGGCACGAGGTGAAAACCACCGCGGTTGAAAAGGAAGAAATTGTCGAAATCGATATAGCTGTAGTCGACACCGAACCTCAGAGTGTGGCCTCCCTGCTGAAGAGTGAAATTGTCTTGCAGCTGGAGTCGAGCGTCGTCGAGATCGTTGGGCAGGATAAAGCTTTGCCCGATGACTGCGTCGAAGAAACTGATCGAGGTCTGGGGTGTCGCTAGGTGATTGGCAGTGTTCGGCCGACTGGATGGAACATATTGAACGATCGCTTCGTTGAAGCTGCGCCTTCCCAAAACGGAATTGAGGGTCAGAACCGACGAATTGAAGCTATTCGCCGCCGTACCTCGGTTCGATTTCCCAGCGGTGAGAAAGGCAAATGTGCGGTTTTCACCACGCTGGTCCATCCAATTGTTGCGAAACCAGAGCAGGTGCTGATCGCTGACCGTCCAATCGAGCCGCACCAAAAGTACATCGACATCGTTTGTGCCGACAAAGTCGTACTCGGTTCGGGGGTCGATTCCCAGCGAGGCCAGCTTGGCGTTGAAGGCCGGCTCGAGCTCTGGAGGCAGACCGATCGGTTCACCACGATTATTCTCATCCTTGCGTTGCCCCTCGTAAGCAACAAAAAAATGCGCCTTGTCGCGCGAGATCGGCCCACCCAGATTGAAACCGGCCTGTAGGCGCTCGAAGTCGTTTTGCTCGACTCCCAGGGCATCGGTGGTCGTAAAACTATCGTCTTGAAACGAAGCGACTACGCCACCGTGGTAGATATTGGTCCCCGATTTCGTGACCATGTTGACGATGCCTCCCGAGGCACCTCCAAAACGCACGTTGTAGCTGGCGCGCAACACCTGGAATTCCTGCACCGCGCTCTGACTGTAGGTAAAGGGCGGAAGCGCGCCTCCCAGGGGTTCGCCAAAAAACCCACTGTTGGCGTCGGCACCGTCGACGTTGAAGGAATTGTGCATGCCTTCATCGCCGGCGATAGATAGCCGACCAAATCCACCCGGCACTGCCTGCGGTGTCATCAACGCGACCAGCTCCGAAAAATTGCGGCCGTTTATCGGCATCGCCTCGACCCACTCCGAGCTCACCGTGGTAGTGATTGAAGGTCGGGCAGTTTCGACCAACGGTGCTTCTCCGGTAACCGTTACTTGATCGATCACTGTCGCCAGCTCGAGACGGATGCGGAGGGTCGACACGTCGCCGATCTGAACTCGGATCCCCTGCTGCTGGTAGGGGGCAAACCCATCCAGCTTGACGCCCAAGGTATAGGTACTGGGTGGCAGCAAACGGATATGAAATCGTCCGTCGCTGTCAGTCTGCTGTGAGCGCGCAAACCCGGTTTCTCTATTGCTTGCGGTCACCGTCACGCCGGGCAGAACCGCGCCTTCGGTGTCGGTCACCCAACCCTGAAGAGTTCCGGTGGCCATGTCGGATTGAGCGAGTAGCGGGCTTCCGAAAGCTCCCAAGAGAGCCAAGACTCCAAGGCCAAAGCGCAACCGGCTCCAAACTCTGTGCATCCTCATCATGACCTCCTCACCAGGTGGGCAACTCCTGGTTCCAGCCCGCAAAGGGCTCGTAATCGATTCGATACCCGGTCGAGCTCTCGCCGTCTTCGACCATCCGATAGTTGGTCAAAGTCTCGAGTTTCTCTATGAGCTCCTCCTGTGGCAGCGAGTGCAGCGGCTGGCCCTCGGGCATCGGCCATATCCGTACCGTGCCATCCGTGCTCGCCGAGGCGATCCAGCGGCCGCTCGAATCGACATCGACACCCCAGACCATCTCCTTGTGACCCGGGAGTAAGTGTGGCTCTTCTCCGGTGATCGGTCCTACGCGAATGGTGCCGTCGAGACTGGGGCTGATGATCCGTTCCCCGTCAGGATGCCAGATCGGCATCGAGACCTCGCTACCGTGGCTTTCCAGCACCCGGTGGGTCTTCTGCTCGAGGTCGTAGATGAGCACCTCACCGACCGGTATGTTGTGATGAGTCGAGCGGCTCACTACTGCGTAGCGGCCATCGGGTCTGACCTTCACACTGACGATCGTGCCTTCCAACAGCAGCTCCGAGGTGCCGCTGTCGAGATTCCAACGGCGCAGGCCGCTACCGATGCTTGCCGAGAGTAGATCGCCGTCTGGTGTGAATGCGAGACCGAGGATCGGCCACTGCTCGCCCGGATCGAGAACTTGGATATCGTCTCTGCCTGGCGTCCACACTTTGATATGTTCCGCCCCTCGAGCTACCGCAATCCGTTCTCCCCTGGCGTCGAAGGCGACAGCACTGCTACCACCACCTGATTCGTCGAGAAATTCGGGTAGCTCTCGTACCGGCCCACCAGACACCGGAACGAGGCGAGGAGCACCGCACGGCGAGCTCACCAGGAGAATCTCGCCGTCCGGTGAAACATCGAAACGCATCATTCCGGTTTCGCAGACCTCTTCGAGGAGCTTGCGCCGGCCCTGGCCACCGGCGGCCAGATCCCAGATCCAGATGGACCCACTCACCTCTTGTGTCGACGACACCGCGACCCACTCCCCATCGGGGTCGAATACGACATTTCGAAAATCGTCCTCGGGGACGCTGAGAACCCGAGCATAGTCGCGACTCACCGGCCACAACGTGAGAGCGAATTGGTCCAGGGTGCTGAGCCAGCTGTCGACCGGATTGAAGACCGCCGACTGGATCCGGGAAGCCGCTCCATGACGCAGCACCAGGGGCTCCGCACCCGAAGGTGCCCCGAGATCCCAGAGATCCACAGACCCGCCCGAGCTCTTCCCCGCCGCCAGCCATTTGCCCCCGGGATCGAGAGTCGTGAAGGTGGCAGGATCCTTCGGATCGCCGCGAAAGGTTCGGTCGATGACGTACTTGTCGCGATCGATCGGACGTGACCATAGTCCGAGCGCTCCTGAAAGGTGAGCCGTGACCAGCTGATCACCCTGCGGACGGGCGTAGAAGGAGGCCAGTGGATCGTCGCCGCTTACGATTTGCCGCGGCTCGATCGTCTCGTCGGCCTCCAGGCTGAGCTCATACAATGCCCCATCCGAGCTGTAGACGAGGCTTTGGTTTGCAGGAACGCTCTGAAACATTTCAAACCGTACTGGTGTAGCAACCTGATACACACCGAGAGACTCGGGATCACCTCCCGCTAGCGGCCAACTCCGGATCAGACGCCGTTGAATACCGTCCCGACCCTCTTCCACCGGGCTCCAGGCCAAAATGCGATCCTCGTAAACTTCCGCGAACAAGTAATCTCGATCGAGCTGCCAGCGTTGGCTGGCGTCCGGTAGCTCCCAGATTCGCGAAGTCCTTAGACCGTGCGAGACGATCCACTCAGAATCGAAGCTGAACATGCCGAGGACAAAACTCAGCTCGTGTCCGTCGAGAAATCGGGGCTCACCGCTATCGCTTGCCCATAACCGAAGTCGACCATTGAGCCCCGATTCCAAGAGCCATCGACCGTCTGGGCTGAAAAGAGCAAATAGAGGTGGGATGTCTTCGGTGGTCCCGAGCACAAAAGCTGTCGGTCCCCGCCACAGCATCTCCACTGCGAACTTGCGGACCTCCGGGCTGTCCGCCAGCTCGAGGCTCTTGATGGCGTGGGCCAATGCAGCGGTCGGATGATCTTCGGCTTCGAGCTGCCCGATCGCAAAGAGCTTGCTGGCCTCAGCCCGAGCCGCTTGCGCTATGGCCTCGCGCTCGGAGCGACGGCTCTGCAACCAGAGACCGGAGATCGCGACTGTTACCACGAGCAGGAAAGCCATCGTAGCTCCCACCGCCAGCCGACGCCGGCGTTGCTGGCGAGCGGCATGCGTCTCCATCGCTTCAGCGTAGGCCTGCTCGGTGGCGGTCATGCCACCGCTGTAGCGCTCACGCCAAAGCTCGTACTCCCTAAAGGAGGTGCCGGTCCAGAGCAGATCGTCGGCTCGGCTGCGCTCCTCCCAAACCTGGGCAACCTGGCGTAGTTGGTCACGAAGCTGTGTCTGATCGGCATCTTGAGTCCGCCAGCGCACCAACCGCGGCCATGCCTCGAGCAACGACTCGTGAATGATCTCGACCCGGCGCCCGGCGGAGCTACCGTTTTCTTCACCCCTGTGCTTGAAAGAGGTCAGCAACCGCGCCTCGATGAGCTGCTGCAGAACCTGCGCGGCGATCTTCTGGTCCTCGAAAACCGACAGAAGCTCCTCGGAATCGAGCACCGCCCGAGTGCCTTGACTCGTAACGAGGTGGCTAAAGAGCTCGCGTACTACTGGAAGTCGGGGCGAGCCGATCTGCTCGAGGGTCGACTCGGCATGTCGCGCCAGCGCTCCGGCGACGCCACCGATCTCTTCATAGGCCTGGCGTGTCAGCAGGCCCCGCTCCCGGTCCCGCCGTTCCCACAGCGCCGAAGCCGCAAAGGCCAGAAGCGGTAGCGCGCCACGCTCATTGGCGACCTCAGCCAGCATGTCGTCGAGTAGTTGATCGTCCTCGAACCGGTAACCGCAAAGGAGAGCCGGTTGCGCCAGCGCTCGTCTCAGCGACGGACCCTTGGGTGGAGCCAGGGGGGTCAGCTCGGCAAAAATTGGCTGCAGCGCCTCGTGGCCATGACATTGCAGCAGGAAGTCGTCTCGCATCGACACCAGTACATGAATATCGGCTTCGAGTGCCAATCGACCCAACAACTCGGTAAACGTGGCCTGTGTCTCCCTGGAACTGAGCGTGAAAAGCTCTTCGAACTGGTCGACGATCAGTAAGGCTTCGCTATGACGCTGCCGCCAGCGAG
>CAXMQZ010000011.1:0-9180 GCA_964195975.1 uncultured Polyangiaceae bacterium
TGAAACTCTGCCTGGTCCTGGCCGATTTCGGAACTTGTCTTCTACTCTTAGCCTGGCTCGGAAAGCTGGGGCGTCCGCCTCACTATCTGTTGCTCTACGCCTGGAACCCTTTGGTGCTGAAGGAGTTTTCCGGCAGCGGCCACGTCGACTCCCTGATGGTGTTCTTCGTGGTTGCAAGCATGTACCTGCTCGCTCAGCGCAAAGAGATCGGTGGCCAGTTTGCGTTGGCTGCGGCCACGCTGTCGAAGATCGGTACCCTAGCACTGGCTCCGCTTGCCTGGCGGCATTCCCGGATCAAAACCTGGTGGGTCCTGCCAGCATCGCTTCTGATGCTGACGTTACCGGTGCTGGGCGGAATGCGCCAGCTGGCGCAGGGTCTCTCGGCCTACTCGCAGCAATGGAGCTTCAATTCGGGCCCCTGGGCTGTGATTCGGCAGCTATTCGAGTGGGCGGGAGTGGATAGCCCCGACCCGTGGACCCACCTGGTTACAAAAGCCGCTACCTTGGCGGTGATCGGCTGGGCTACCTGGAGATCAACCGGAACCGAGCGACGGTTCATAAGTGCCATTTTTCTAGTGCTGGCAACCGTGGTGCTGCTCAACTCGGCGGTAATGCCCTGGTATCTAATCTGGGCGCTGCCGTTTGCCGTTCTGATCGGAAACCGCTCTTGGTGTGTGCTGACCGCGCTCAGTCTGCTCTCGTACCTGGTCTACTACTACCAGACAGAACAGCTATGGTGGTTGTGGCTCGAGTACGGAGTTTTCGCGGGCTTTATGGTGGCCGAGCTGCGCAGCCGGTCCGCCGATTTCGACTGACTCAGCCGGCCGGGGCCGCTGTGTCGTTCACGGCAACCTCCACAGCTTGTCCCGACTTGAGCCGCTCGCCGCCACGAATCACGATGATGTCCCCGGCCGCCACATCTCCAATGACCTCAATCAGTGACGCATGTCCAACGCCGGTTTCGACATCAATTCTCTCGGCCTTACCCTCATCGCTTATTTTGAATAGATAGATATTGTCCCGGCGCAGAATTAGTGCATCTCGCGGCACCGCCACGACCCGCTGAGGGCTGTTGTTGGGTAGAGCCACTCGCACAGGACTACCGATGATCCAGGCCTCACCCTGAATCGCGAGACGAACCTCGAACATCCTGGAGCGCTCGTCGCCGACTTGAACAATGGTCCGAAGCTCGGAGTTTACTTCCCGGTCCTGGCCTTTGATCACAACGCTCATCCCTTCACGCAGATGGGGTGCTACAGACAGCGGCGCCTGAGCCCGCACTTCGACACTGTTGGTATCGACAAGGCGGACAATCTCGCCGCCGACGCCGATATATCCACCGGGCTGTTGAAGTCGCTCTACGACTCGTCCAGAAAATGGTGCACGAACCTTGGTGCGTTCAAGTCGATACTCGGTCTGCTCTTTTCCGACCTCTGCTTGAACCAGCTCCTGGCGAGCGGTCTCGTACTGCGACTGTAGCTCTTCCAAGTCATTCGCTGCTACGACTTGCTGCTCGGTGAGACGCCGAATGCGCTCGACTTGCTGGTCGAGATACTCGAGGTTGGCCTGCAACCGTCTAATCGTGGCATCGTCGTTTTTGAGCTGTAGCTGTAACGCCTTATCTTCGATGCGGGCTATGACATCGCCACCCTGGACTCGATCTCCGACCTCGGCCACAAAGGTCAACTGGCCAGGGATCTCGGCCGCGATTCGTGCGTCGCTTCGGCTTACGACCGTTCCTGGGACCCATACGGACGGCGCCATCTCTTTGAGTAGGGCCTCGGTTACCTGCACGGGCACGGAGGGGGGGGCCTCGCCCGCACCGATCACGGGTGTGGCTGCCAATCCCACGAGTGCCGGAATCAAGATTCTCATTTGTCGGTATCGATTTGGCATCGGTCTCTCCTTGAAATTCATCCAACTGGTCTAGCCCGCATTATTCATGAGGCCCGTCTGAGCTCGACATCCTTCGGCTGATACTCACGGCGCCGATCGAGCTGCGTTATCTGCGCCCCCTCTCCGAGTCTCAACAGGCTCGGAAGCAGGACCAGGGTAAAAATAGTGCTGACACTCATGCCCCCGACGATTACCACGGCGAGTCCACGGTAAATCACGCTGCCTTCTCCGGGCAGCAGAACAAGAGGCAACATTCCAAAAATACTGGTCAAGGTACTCATGAAAATCGGTCGCAACCTCAGCCGCAACGACTGGCGAACAGCATCACGACGCTTGAGCCCTTCCTTTTCAGCCGATCGGGTCTGGTGGACGAGCAGAATCGCGTTGTTGACCACCAGTCCCAACAGAATGATGAAGCCGATCATGGTCAACAGATCCATTGGCTGGAAAACAACCAGGTTGAACAGACGCAGTGCGATCACACCGCCAACCGTTGCCAGCGGAATTGAAAGCACGACCAAAATGCTGTCTTTCATCGACCCGAACAGGGCACTCATCAATAGAAACAGCACAAGCAGCGCGATCAGGAAGTTCTCGGACATGTTCTTGACGGCTTCCGCCAAAGCATTGGCGCTACCGCCGTACAAAATCGTCCCGTCCTCGGGTAGCAGTGCCCGAAGCTGAGGCTCGACCACATCTTCGAGCGTGGCAACCGCCTCTTCCAGAGAGAGCCCGTCGGGGGGCGTCACGTTCAGTGCGACAGTGCGGCGCCGATCGACCCTGTACACACGGGTCGGTCCCGCGGTTCGCTCGGTCGAGATCAGCTCACCCAGTTGAACTACGGCACCGGAAGGGGTCATGAACGGCATCGATTCCAGTTCCTCCGGAGTCTCCCAACCCTCCGCGCGTAGGATGATGTTCATCCTCTTCTCGCCGTCGAAGTGCTCCCCGACATAGAGGCCGTCGCCCATAGCTCGGATAACTCCGGCCACGTCGTTGCGCGACCAACCAACCTCCTGGATCCGTCGATCATTTGGGTGAAATCGCAGCTCGGGCTCTGCCATTTCGGTACCAGGCCAGGCCTGGGTTTGCGAGCCGGGAATGGCCTCCGCGATCAGATCCAGGCCCTCTCGAGCAGCATCGAGTAGCACTTCGGTGTCGGCGGACTGGAGATAGACACTGATGTTGCGGTTGCCGTTGAAGCTGCCAAACAGATTGCCCTGGTAAACAAATGCGCGTGTGTCCGGGAACCCGGCAACAATCTCGTCCCGAACGAGTCGCTCCAGTTCCTTCACATCACTCTGTTTCTTGGCCCGGGCACCGATGTTCATGCCCCAAGGGCCGACCAGAATGTAGTAGTTCTTGAGCGCCGGTTCTTTTTCGCCTGCCATGTAGGGACGCATCCGCTCCACAATCGGCACCACCAGCTCCTTGTCGATCGTTTCGATGTTGGCCCCGGGGGGAAAGCTGACAAAGGCATCGACCGCATCGCGCTTTACCGGCGGCAGATAATCGAGCTTTGGAATGAGCATCAGCGTCGTAGCGATCGGAATTGTCATCAGACCAGCGATCAGCAGATAACGGCGGCGCGGAGAATCAGTCAACCAGGTGATCCTCTCCGCTAGCCCGCTCCAAAAGGCGGCATGTTTGTCCTCGACGCCTCTTCTTCCCAGCCACTTCCTGGCTGCCGTCGGCAAGATCGTCACCGCTACGATCAGCGAAATCGATACAGCGATGGCAATGGTCAGGGCCAGATCGGCAAAGAGCTGACCTTCGACATCCTTGAGAAAGATCACGGGCAAGAAGATGGCGACCGTGGTGGCCGTAGAAGCCATCAAAGCTCCCCAAACCTGTTGGGTGCCGCGCAGAGAAGCTTCCTGCGAAGGAACACCCTCCTCCCGCAATCGGACGATGTTCTCCAACACCACGATCGCGGCGTCGAGCACCATCCCGACGGCAAAGGCCAGACCGGCGAGCGAAATGACATTCAGTGAGCGACCGGTGATATTGAGAACGATAAAGGTCGCCAGCAGAGAAACCGGTATCGCGGTGGCCACCAACAGCGTGGCTCGCATCTGCCGCAGGAACCACCAGAGCACTCCGATCGCCAGGATTACACCGATCGCTAGATTGCTGCTGACCAGACCGATGGCCCGGTAGATAAAGACCGACGCATCGAAGCTTTGTGCGATGGTCAGACCCTGTTCCTTGAGAGGTCCTTCCCTAAGCTCGTCGACCACGGCTTTGACGCCGTTCAGGGCCTCGAGCACATTGGCTCCGACTTCGCGGTCGACTCGGATCGCCATCGCGGAGTTGTTGTTCTGCACCGCAATCGAGTCCCGGTCTCCTCTCCGAATCGAGATATCTGCCACATCACCCAGGCGGACCGGGCTTCCATCGCGCCACTCCAGCACCAACTCCGACAGCTCTTCTGGGGTGTATCGCCCGACAAAACGAAGCGTGTACTGACGCCGGCCGACGTCGTGAAATCCACCCGAAACATCTCTGGCGCCTCCGGCCATCGCTGCCACCTGAGGAATCTGAACACCGAGCTCGGCGGCTCGATAGGGATCAAAGCGGATCTGTAGCTCGTGATCGGCACCGGCCATCAGATCGACACCTGCGACACCCGGAACGGTCTCGATCCGTGCCGCTACGACATCTTCGACAAAACGTTCATAAGAATCGATAGGACGGTCGTTGCCAGGCAAAAGCTGGATAAAAAACCAGCTCAGAGCTTCGTTGGCGCCACCGCCACCGCCACCACCCATGTTCACAACGGGCGGATCCGCGTCTCGCGGCAGGGGAGGCAGTCGATTGATTCTCCCGATGACATCGACCAGTGTCGCCTGCATGTCGGTCTCTAGATCAAAAGTGAGGCTGACCCAACTACCACCTGGATTGGCATTGGTACTCATCACTTTGAGACCCGGTATTCCTTGGAATACCTCTTCTTGTGGCTCGAGAATCTCGGATTCGATCTCGGCCGGTGACGCGGCTCGCCAACCCGTCCAGATTCCGAGCTGAGGTTCTTCAATATCGGGAAACAGTTGTAATGGGAGCCGGGTCAAGCTAAACAGGCCAAAAACCACCACTATGGCTACACCAACGGCCACACCGGCTGGATTGGAAAGGGATGACTTGGTCAGATTCATGCCTTGGATGTCCTTTTCGACGCCGTTGAACACTCGGCCCGCAAACGCCGCCGGTCGTGGACCTCATCGATCCAGGCCAAGACTCGGATCGCCCCGGATCCGCGCATCATTTTCATCGCTCTAGAATTACGCGATTTCATGGACCAAGGTTGCTCACCTATCGCCCCCGAGATGCAAATATGAGCACCAGGCTGAGATTTCTTGACAGATATCCTGCTTTCGAGGCTGCTTTCGTCCGCAAATCGACTTGTTTTGTCCATCAACACTTCTCTGCCTCTCTACCTTGGACGCTCAAGGCTGCCGAAACGTTGTCTGCGACCTCTCGAGTGTTGGCAAAATCTTGCGTCGGGCTGAGCGCGGTCTGTCCCGGCATCTGTCTTCCTAGACCTGATTTCGGCTGGAATGGTTACACCATTCCTGCGAGGATCAAGAAGCTAGACACGAGCAATCGGATTCTTCTGGGAGGGTTTCAATGGCTATAGAAGAAGGAAAGACGGCCCCAGCATTCACGTTGAACGATCAGAACGGAAACAGCGTCTCGCTCGAGGACTTTCGGGGCAAAAACGTGATTGTCTACTTCTACCCTCGGGACAACACCCCAGGATGCACCAAGGAAGCCTGTGGCTTTCGCGATCTCAATCGCGACATCGGAGATCTGGGAGCCGTGATTCTCGGTGTCTCGCCAGATGACGCTTCGGCCCATCAGACGTTCATCGCGGACTTCGAGCTTCCATTCACCCTGCTCTCGGATCCCGACAAGAAGGTCATGACCGAGTACGGCGCCTTCGGAGAGAAGATGATGTACGGCAAGAAAGTGACCGGAGTGATCCGGTCCACGGTATGGGTCGGTCCAGACGGTAAGGTCAAGAAGCATTGGAAGAAGGTCCCAAAGGCTGAAAGCCATCCGGAGAAGGTCTTGGAAGCCCTACAGAAGGCCTCTTCGTGAGAGGATAGAGGGGAGTTCTACGGGTCCCTTTCACCGGCCAAGCGCTTTCTCAAAACGCGCCTGATCGAAAGGAGAAATCAAGCGATGACTGACACCGATCTTGAAGATTCCCTACGCTGTTCTCGTTGCGGTCGTGTCGCAGCGGCAGCGGACAAATTCTGCGCCGAGTGCGGCATGTTTCTACGCGACGCCTATGTCGACGAGCGTCTTCTTCTTGCACTCGAGCATGAGAAGGAGGGCCGGGGCAGGGATGCTCGCCAAGAGCTCGAGCGTTTGCTCGAATCCGACCCCGACCACGTGACCGCAAACCACCTGCTGGGCACCCTCTACTTTCACCAGGGCACTCTCGATCTGGCAATCGAGCGCTACAAGAAGGCCGTCGAGCACGCTCCGTCGTTTACGCTGTGCTACTACGACCTGGGCGTCGCTTGGTACCACCGGGGAAACATGCCCGAAGCCATTCGCGCATTCAGTCAGTGTCTGGAGATCAACCCACACTACAACGCGGCACACTACCGATTGGCCCTGTCCCGCTTCCACGCGGGTCTGCTCGACGACGCGCTCGAGCACTTCGAAGAAGCTGCTGCGCTGACTCCGGAATATTCGATGGCCAACTATCACATAGGGGTCGTACACGAACGTCGAAACGAGCTCGACGAGGCCGAACGCTCGTATCGGCGAAACCTCGACGACGCGGTTGGCGAGGTCAGCAGTCTCTACCACCTGGCGCGGCTGCGTCAGGAGCAGGGCGATGAGGATCAGGCCAAGGAGCTGCTCAAACGCACTCGCGAGTTCGCTCTGGCCAACAATATTCATCGAAACAAGGTCGCTCAGGAGTCGTGACTCAGCCGGACACAGACAATCTGATCTTCAATTGGGACGAAGAAGGCCCCAGAAAGGTCGATTGGCCTCGGAGCGTGATGCTCGACGACGAGACTCTGCGCGACGGGTTGCAGTCCCCATCTGTCATAGACCCACCGCTGAATGTCAAGGTCGAGCTTCTTCACCTGATGGAGAGCCTGGGCATAGAGACCGCCGATATCGGACTACCCGGTGCCGGACGCCGCCAGCTAGAGTCCGTCACCCGGCTGTGTCGAGAAATCGCCGACAATCGCTTGAGCATTCGACCCAACTGCGCAGCCCGGACCCTGATGATCGACATCCAACCAATTGCCGATGTGAGCCAGAAGACGGGGGTGCCGATCGAGGCCTGTGTCTTTATCGGTAGCAGCCCGATCCGTCAGTACGCCGAAGACTGGGATCTCGACCATATCCTTCGATTTACCCGCGACGCGGTGGAGTTTGCAGTAGGCGAGGGACTGCCGGTGATGTATGTCACCGAGGACACCATACGCTCGCATCCGGAGCACCTGAGGGTGCTCCTGTCCGCCGCAATCGAGGCCGGAGCCAAACGTCTTTGCCTGTGCGACACCGTGGGCGCCGGGGTTCCCGAGGGCGTATTCAACCTGGTCAGCTGGGTCAAAGAACTTATCGCCGAGCTCGAAGCAGACGTCGGTATCGATTGGCATGGTCACCGCGACCGAGGTCTCGACCTGGCCAACACACTCGCCGCAATTCAGGCTGGCGCGACCCGCGTGCACGGCACGGCCTTGGGTATCGGCGAGCGAGTCGGCAACACCCCGATCGAGCAACTGTTGGTCAATCTCAAGCTGCTTGGAATTCGAGACGACAATCTCACTCGGCTGCCCGAGTATGTCGAGCTCGCCTCAGAGAGCACCGGGATTCCGATCCCGATCAATTGCCCCATCATCGGTCGCGATGCCTTTCGCACCGCCACCGGAGTTCACGCAGCTGCGGTCATCAAAGCACAAAAAAAGGGTGACGCCTGGCTTGCCGACCAGGTCTACTCGGGGGTGCCGGCCGGATGGATTGGACGTGAGCAGGAGATCGAAGTGGGTCCCATGTCCGGTCTGTCCAATGTCATCTACTATCTCCGTACCCGCGGTCTGCCTAACAAGAGCAGCCTTGCCGACGAGGTGCTCGCGGTGGCGAAAAAGTCGGACTCGACTCTATCTGAAGAGAAGATTTTGGAGATCGTTCGCGCTCACGAACAGTCGTAGCCTCGGCACTCCGTAGCCCCTCCAATCTCGAGAAGTTCCTCGACCGCGACCGCATAAGTCGCAAGATCCGACCCGTAAGCTCGTTCGCGCCCTCAAGTCACCAAATAATCGTGGCGGGTTTTTCGACCGTCTTCCGTTGTATCAAATAGAGGACCTGAATCCTGTCGGTGGACCTCGAGATGCGAGGTTCGACGGCTCTTCGGCACGGAACCACCGTGTGAAGGGCCCGGAAAAGGAACAGGCAACGGAAGGAGTATTGTCATGAGAGCCACCACTCATAGTCCCACTGTTTTCTCTAGGAATTTCTCCAGGCACTACAGATTCTCAGCGTTGATCGGTCTCCTGACGCTGTCATTTGGACCCTCCGTGTCGGCCGTCGCGCAAGACGATCCGATACCCGAAGGCGACGAGTTTGTGGTCGGTACCGCCGATCAAGGCTCCTTTGCTTCAGTTCCGCGCGTTGGGGTGCAAACCGGAGGAAACTTCATCGTGGTCTGGGAAGAGTTTCAAGTTCCCGGTCTACCGGACCAGAGCAGAGCCGGCGTTACGGCTCAAATAAGAGATATCAACGGTGACCCCGTCGGCGCTCAATTCCAAGTCAACAGCACCTTCGAGGATGATCAGCGATCTCCCGATATCGCGGTGGCTCCTGGCGGAAACTTTCTTGTTGTCTGGCACAGCGACGACGGTGACATAGCTCCCGATCTGGGAAATATCTATGCCCAGCGCTTTGGCACGAATGGTCAACCGGTTGGGGGCGAGATCATGGTCAACGGCTACACAACCGGAGATCAAGTCTTTCCCCGTGTGACTTCCGATCCCGACGGCAACTTCGTGATCGTCTGGGAGAGCGATAATTCTGATGACACCGACGCTGATGCAGAAAGCATCCAGGGACGGCGCCTGAGTTCCACGGGTGTTCTGGGTCCCCAGTTTCAGGTGAATAGCTACACAACCAATCGGCAGCTCGAACCGGCCATTGCGGCAGCTCCCGACGGTACCTTTATCACAACCTGGTGGAGCTTTCGATCGCCCGGTACGGACGGCTCTTCGCAGAGCATCCTCGCCCGCCGGCTCGATTCCAGTGCCACACCGGTCGGTT
>CAXMQZ010000012.1:0-100682 GCA_964195975.1 uncultured Polyangiaceae bacterium
GCTCTGATCGGGTTGAGGCGAGTTCAACAACAAGAGCAGCTGGCCTCGTGGCTCTTCCCGTGGCTGGTCGTGCCATCCCTGTTGGTCTTCATGAGTGCCTTGATGATTCCGAATGTGACCTACCAGGTTCGCTACACCTTCGCCTCGCTACCAGCATTCGAGTTGGTGCTGGCAGTCGGCATTATGTCGCTCGGGAAGCGAGCCAAATGGGTTTGCATCGGTGCCGTTGCGGCCCTTAGCGCTTACTCGCTTATGCATTTCTATTTTCAAGAGGTCTACGACAAAACCGATCTCAGGGGAGCCGTGGCCTATGTTCGCTCGGTGGAAACCGGCCCAACCCAGATTGCGGTTGCTGGCCAGATCGAATTGGCGATGCCCTACTATGGCGACTATCCGGATCTTGAAGTTGTGCTGGGGTGCGGAAGCCAGGCAGGTCCAAGAGATGCGATTGACTTTTCGAGGCGGATTTGGCTAGTTTCCGGTCGCGATTGGAACGCGTCGAGTCAGCGTTGTCTAAGAATGCTTGCGGACTCATACGAGTCTTCTGAGCGGATCACGTTTCCAGGCATAGAGTTATGGCGCCTCGAGCCGAGAAACCCTGGAGACGGGAGTGTCTACGAATGACCAGGACTTCAAGAGATCGATGAAGTGCGTGATCCTCCAGCCTTCGTACATACCCTGGCGGGGCTACTTTCATCAGGTCAAGGAAGCCGACACCTTCGTTTTTTACGACGATGTGGCCTTCGATGCTAGAGGGTGGCGCAACCGAAATCGCATTCGAGGTCCAAATGGCACCTTCTGGCTTACGGTGCCGATTCGAAGCAAGGGCCTGCGATCCAAGGCTCTCCGGATCAATCAGGTGGAGATCGACTGGGGTCAGAATTGGAGTCAGAAACATCTCAAGAGTCTCTCGGCCTCGTACGGGCGAGCGCCGTTTTACGAGCAGTACCGAGAGCTTCTCGAGCGCATGTATGGGCGGCGGGATAGTCTTCTGGTTGATTTCATCATCGACTACACAACAGCAATTGCTCGAGAGCTCGGTGTTGTCGATACAGAGTTCGTTCGGTCATCCTCGATGTCGGTTTCGGGAGGTCGGAGCAGCCGTCTACTTGAAATTTTGAAACGAGTCGACGCGGACCACTACATCACCGGGCCGTCGGCAAAGAGCTACCTCGATGAAGATCTCTTTCGCGAAGCGGGCATCGAAGTCGAATATTTTCGGTATGACTATCCCGACTATCCGCAGCCCTTTGACGGCTTCGATCCGCATGTCTCGATTCTCGATCTCCTCTTTATGACCGGCGCAGAAGCACCCAGCTATATCTGGGCGGTGTAGGCGTGCTCCTGAACGTGGCTTAGGTGTGATCTCCCAGGAGGTTGTTCACAGATAGGGGTTGTCCATCCGAGCCTCTTCGGCGAGGCTGGTGGTTGCGAAACCGATCAGTCTCGGAAGGGGGACCCGGATTTACATCCACAAGAATGCCCGAAGCTGCCCAGCAAGTCGAGAGGTTCTGGTGATCTCGTGGGTAGGCGTCGTAGGTGAAATCCGACGATCCGCCTGACCACTCGATGGTTGCTCGATGTTCTGACAGGGTGTTAATCCTTTAGAGTCCGACCCTCGAGGTTCTAGGGTTAGGTGTTTAGGTGCCTGGTAGCTAAGGGTCTGTTTTCGGTGTTGACAGACGGATTATTGCCTCAGGCCAGCTGCATCATGTCGATCGATGCGGGTAGGCAGGAGTCGATCTCGGCGATTTCATCATCGCTCAATCGGAACTCCAAAGCCCCAGCGACTCCGTCCACTTGGCCGGCATTGCGGCCGCCGACGATGACGCCCGTGATCGCAGGAAGACGAAGCGTCCACGCGATTGCTACTTCGGCGACCGATCGTTCGTGACGATCCCCGACTCCTCTCAACACCTCCACAAGCTCCAGGTTGCGCGACAGGTGAGGCTCCATAAAAGCTGGGTTCACGTTGATACGCCAGTCGGTCTCGGGCATTGCTTCGATCCGCTCCCTGGTCATCTTGCCGCTGAGCATGCCGTTGTGTAGCGGCGCGTATCCGATCACGCCGATGCCGTTCTGCTCGCAAAAGGGAAGCACGTCATCCTCGATCTGACGCATCAGCATCGAATAGGGCGGCTGAAGAGAAGTGATCGGTGCGATTGACCGAAGGCGCTCCATCTGCGCTACATCGAAGTTTGAGACACTAATCTGTCGGATCTTTCCCTGCGCCTTCAGTTCCGCAAGCGTCGACCAGCCCTCCTCGATCTCATCATCAGAAGCTCCTGGAGGAAACGCCGGCCAGTGGATCTGGCAGAGATCGAGTACATCGGTTCCCAGTCGATGCAAACTGGCATCTACCTCCGCAGCTACTGATTTGACCCCTAGGTTGTGCCCTACGTTTTTGGCATCATCCCAAATTATTCCGCACTTTGTGAAGACAAGTGGCCGTTCGGATTCCGAGAAGACTTCGAGAGCTCGGGCGACGATCCGCTCCGCATGGCCGAATCCGTAGACGGGTGCGGTGTCGATCCAATTGATGCCGGATTCCACGCTTCGCCTGAGGGCCGCGATCGAATCTGCATCGTCCTGGGGTCCCCAGCCAAACGCCCAATCGCCTCCGATGGCCCAGGTACCCATCCCGATTGGTGTGATCTCCAAATCAGAGTTTCCGAGTTTCTTGAATGCCATGGTTTCCTCCTCCTGCTATCTAGATCCCTCGGCACAATCATCTCACCAAAAGGCTTCCAGGTCTGTCATCGAGGTTCAGGAGTTATCTACGTTTAGATGCCGGGAAAAAGTGCGGCTTCAAGAGAGAAAAGCTTTCAGCAGTGGCTCGAGAAACAGGAATGGAAGGAACAGCCAAACGTCGTCGATCGTTTTCACTGTGACAGCCCACAGCCCGATGCTGATCAGAACCGAAGAAGAGCATCAAGCCTAGGACTTGCATCAGTTCCTACAGTCCTCTGCATCCCCTGACTCGGGCTCGATCTGAACAAACTCGATCGGTGCGCCGTTGTCCTCGATGAAAGCGACGATGGTTCCTTGGCTCGGGCTGTTCGGCTCGATAAGGATCTTTTTGCCTTCGATCTCCTGTTCGAGATTCCCGACCTCGAAGGCGATATGTGGCACGGTTCTAACGAGGTCGGGATAGGGTGCGTCTTCTTCGAATCGAACCCACTCGATGTTGTAGGGACTCTCATCGAATCCGCTTACATAGATCTTCAGATCTTCCAGATGAACCTCACCCGGCCGCTTTTCCTGAGTTGGAATTCCCAGATGGTGATACTTCCTCATCGCAATTCCTCCTGGGGAGTCATCGCCCCTGCCTATCAGACAGCTTAGCGGATCAGGGTCACCTCGGCTGCTTCCCGCTGCCTCGCTCGGCTTCAGCAATGAACCGGGTGCTCAGAGGCGACGATGGGCTGTGGATGTACAGGCTGAACGCAACTTCGAGGTTCTACGAGTATCCGTCTTGGCGAGCAAGGACTAGACGAGGAATAACGCGATTCGGGTGTCTGAGCGAGGGAAAGATCAGGGGAACACGTTACCTGACGGTACATGTCCCCGATCTTTCCCGAGCGAGTTCAGAATCGCCCTCGTCGAAGTCCCGGCGCAGCCTAGCCGGATCGGAAAACTGAGCGTGGAGTGAAGTTTGTACATCCACAGCCCCAGATTGCCCGCGGGCACAGAAATCCCTGTGGACACGTAACTAGTACCTGTCCCCGCGATTCCGCCTACCGCTTCGTCCGTGCGCCCTGCTCTTCCACCGACAAGATCCAACCCACGATCTTGCCCGGTTGAACCCGTCGTTTCTCGTCCCAAAAGCGGCGAGTGCGCAGATGTCGACTCGAGGTATCTTCCGCGGGGATCGCCACCACCTCATTGCGGATGGTGCAGAAGCGATCGTGCCACTTCTTGCAGTTCTTCAATCGCAGATCGACCCAGCCATCTTTGACCCAGGCCTCGAGGAGCTCGGGGGTCACTGTCTCTGCGTGGGCATCGGCGGGGACGATGACTTCCTCGCCTCTCAGGATCTCGCCGGATGCCAGCAGAATCGGAATACCGACTGAGACGATCTCGTTGGCGATCGTAGGTTTCTCCACAACGAGTCTGTTCAAGGCCTCGGTGATCTCCTCAGGAGTCGACTCTCTCACCGCGGTCATCGTACCGAACGCTTCGCGTAGCAGATGGGCCTCGAACAGAAGCTTCGAGTTGCGGGGAGGACCCAACATCTCGAAGGCGACGCTTTTGGTTTCGCCCTGCTGCTCGAACTCCAGCATTCGCTCGAGCGCCCAGTGACGCATCAGACCGGCGCGATAAGTGGGGCCGAGCACCGCGTTGTCGAGGGCATTGATGATGTCGTGCCCGGTGTTGCCGCCTTCGATCTCGAAGATCAAATACTGAGCGATCTCCTCTGGTGTCACGAACTCCATCTGGCGAGCGGTAGTTAGAAGGGCGAACTCTTCGAGGCTGAAGATGCCATTCTCTCCGGTGTCGATATAAGCCGTCTCCAATTGCTTGTCGGTCACCGTTGCGGCAGATGGATCGACGGTCGAGAAAACCTCTCCTACAGGCCGAGGTTTTGCCTCCACCATCATCAAGGGTTTGCGGTTTCGGTAGATCGGACCGTGATCGATCGATTTCCAAGCGATCGCAGCAGCAGGTTTGATCTCTTTTGTGATCGGTGCATCGGGTGTGCGGGCCATAAGGAAAAGAAGTAGCGAGTGAGCCCCAGCTACGGCACTCTTGGATAGCAGCACTCTGCTTGGTCTCTCTTCGGAATGGGTGTACGGAACATTTAGCCCCATGCCACCGGTTCCACTGGTCCCTACCTTCATATAGACCCGGGTCTCGACGTCGCTCATGCCGCGATAGAGCACCTGAATGTGACGAATCAAACGGGGAATGTAGAGCGATTCGAGAAGATCCTCAGCAGCTTCATCGCCCAGGCCCGAGGTGGTCAACTCCTTCCACGCAGCAATGCTCGCGCTGTAGACATCACGATAGGCGATTCCGGTGGCGGTATTGACGCAGTCGATTACGATCTCGGGTTTGCTCTCCGATAAAAGGCTATAGAGAAGATACGAAGGAAGATCCTCGTCGCGAAGCTGTCTGAGCTGCGCCCAGATCTGTTCTCGCCGCGTCTCTCCGTCGTTCAACCCGAAGATGTCACCACTCGATACGGAGATTTCGGTTTGCCCCGCTGTGGGCAGAAGCTGCTGACGAGCGTCCTCTGATTCTTCCTCACGCAAGCTGTGGATCTGTAGCTCCCGAGGGCCTCGCTCGAGAAGCTCACGACAGACCGCCAAGCCCACTAAGCCATAGCCGCCTAGAACCAGAACCTTGCTACCGTCGATTTTCACAATTTCTTCCTCCAGCCGAAACGACGTCCTAAGGCATCACTTCAGACTTCTTTGCGGGGTGATCTCTGCGATCCGGTTTTGCGGATCGTTCAATGGCGTGTCTGGATCACAGACACCGCCCTCATTTTACCGTATTTCGGTGGCTAGGAGCCCGTCCGAGTAACCCGCGTAGCTGCGTTACGGGCTCCTAGGGAGCCTGGCTCTCGGGATCGTCAGTTCTGGCTCGACACTTCGGAAACACGCGTCTTCAACTCGTTGAGCTCCTGCCGCAGCTCCTCTGGAAGACGATCTCCAAACTGTTCGTAGTGGTCGTCCAGAAGCTCCACCTCTTGCTTCCAGCTCTCCAGGTCCACTTTCAACAATTCGGAGAGGTCTTCGGGGGAAATATCCAGACCTTCGACATCCAGAGAATCGACGGTTGGATGGAATCCGATCAGACTCTCCTGAGCGCCGGCTGTGCCGTCACAACGCTTGAAAATCCACTCGAGCACGCGGCTGTTGTCGCCAAAGCCGGGCCACAGAAATCGGCCGTTGTCGTCCTTGCGAAACCAATTGACAAAAAAGATCCGAGGCATATTGCCCCATTCGCCCCGGTCCTTGGCGCCACCTTGAGTTCCCATCTCCAACCAGTGACGGAAATAGTCGCCCATGTGGTAGCCGCAAAAGGGCAGCATGGCCATTGGATCTCGGCGCACTACACCGACCTGACCGGCCGCGGCTGCAGTCTTTTCCGAGGCCATGATCGAGCCTAGAAAGGTGCCGTGTTGCCATCCATAGGCCTCGGTAACGAGGGGCACGGTTGTCGCCCGTCGACCACCAAACAGGATCGCACTAATCGGTACGCCGGCCGGATCGTCCCACTCAGGGGCGATCACCGGGCACTGGCTCGCCGGTGCCGTGAATCGAGCATTGGGGTGCGCGGCAGGTCGCCCACAGCCTGGTTGCCATGGCCTGCGAAGCCAGTCGACAAGCCGGTCCGGCTCCTGGTCGAGCATGTCTTCCCAATAGACATCTCCTTCAGGGGTCAGAGCACAGTTGGTGAAGATGCAGTTCTCTTTGAGGGTCAGCATGGCGTTCGGGTTGGACTTCATACTCGTCCCCGGAGCTACCCCAAAGAAACCTGCTTCTGGATTGATGGCATACAGACGGCCATCGGAACCGAATTTCATCCAGGCGATGTCGTCACCGATTGTCTCTACTTTCCAGTCCGGGATCGTCGGGTTCATCATCGCTAGGTTGGTCTTGCCGCAGGCGGACGGGAACGCGGCGGCGATGTACTTGATCTCGCCCTCTGGGCTGGTCAGTCTGAGAACGAGCATGTGCTCGGCCATCCAGTTTTCGTCGCGGGCCTGCACGGATGCGATCCGAAGTGCGTGGCATTTCTTCCCCAATAGTGCATTGCCACCGTATCCCGACCCGAACGACCAAATCTCTCGTGTCTCCGGGAAGTGACAAATGAACTTGCTCTCGGCGTTGCAAGGCCAGGGCAGATCGGCCTGTTTGTCATCGTCGAGGGGATATCCAATCGAATGGATTCCACGTACGAAATCCTCGCTATCGCCCAGAACTTCGAGGACCTTGAAACCGACGCGAGCCATGATGTGCATGTTGCAGACCACGTAAGGCGAGTCGGAGATCTCGAACCCTATTTTGGCAATTGGGCTGCCAACAGGACCCATCGAGTAGGGAATGACATACATCGTCCTGCCCTTCATGCAGCCCTTGTACAGACCGCTCAAATGGGCCTTCATCTCCGCTGGGTTGGCCCAGTTATTTGTCGGCCCGGCATCGCCCTCGCTGGCCGAGCAAATAAATGTACGGTCCTCGACCCTGGCTACATCAGCTGGATCGGAGCGGACAAACAAGCTTCGTGGCCGCACCTCGGAATCGAGCCAAATTGCGGTCCCGGTCTCCGTCATCAACTGAGCAAGCGAGTCGTACTCTGCTGTGGAGCCATCACACCAATGGACGCCGTCGGGACCGCACAGTGCTGCGACCTCATCGACCCAGGATATTAGTTTGGAGTTGGTTGTCGGTGCATCCGTTGTCTTGCTTGCGATCGTCATGACTCGGTCTTTCCCTATGGGTGATCTCGAAAATGGATTTCAATCGAAAGAAGCCCGGTTTAGAGGCAGTAGCAATATATCAAGGGATCCCGCCAGGAGGCAGATGCGCTAGAAGTTGTTCATGGGTGGCAGGGCTGCGTCGAATGGCTGGGGCCGGGCAAGGTAGTAGCCCTGGGCATAGTCGACACCGATCTCGGATAGAGCATCGAGGGTAGCCTCGTCCTCGACCGATTCAGCAATGGTGCGCAAACCCATGACCTCACCTATCTCGCGGATTGAGTTGACCAGGGCGGCCTGGATGGGGTCATCGACCATCTCACGCACAAACTCGCCGTCGATCTTGAGATAGTCGAGTGGAAGGTTCTTCAAGTAGCCAAAGGAGCTCAAGCCCTGGCCAAAATCGTCGAGCACAAAGAGACAGCCGATCTCTTTGAGCACTGAAATGAATCGCATCGCGTTGGGGAGGTTGGCGATGGCGGAGGTTTCGGTAATCTCGAATAGAACTCTTTCGGGCGAAACACCGGTGCGATCGAACTCGTCGATGATGTAGTCCAGGAAGCCGTCGGCACCGAGGCTTTTGCCCGAGATATTGATGGCGAACCGTGCCTGATTCGACATCAGTGGGTGGCTGTAGTTGAGTAGAAGATTCAACGCGTTACGCACCACCCAACGGTCGATCGAGTCGATCAGGCCATAGCGCTCGGCAGCCGGTACAAAGGACCCCGGCGTGATCACCTTGCCGTCTTCGTCGATCAGTCGGATAAAGAGCTCGCTGAAGGGTGGCTCTGGAGTCTGACTGTTGAGCGGCTGAATCGTCTGGTGCCACAGACAGAATCGATCTTCATCGAAAGCTTGGTGGATCCGTGTGATCCACTGCATCTCGCCTTGGTGCTCCGCAATCGCAGTGTCGCCAGGTTGAAACACATGGATTCGACCCCCACCGCGGTCTTTGGCGACAAAACAAGCGGCGGCGGCGGCGCTGAGAAGGGCATCGGGCCCGGTGGAGGCCGACGACATCAATGCCAAACCCATACTGACACGAGGAGTAAACGTCTTGCCTTCCCAACGAAAACGCGAATGGTGGATGGCCTCGCAGATGTCTTGTGCGCGTTGGTCGGCCTCGCTGGGCAAGCACTCGCGAAAAAGAATGCCAAACTCATCGCCACCCAGTCTTGCAAGCAGATCGTATTGACTGAGGCGCTCTTGTAGCAGGCCTGCGATCTGACGAATCAGTTGGTCTCCGGCCGCTTGACCACAGGTGTCGTTGACCAATTTGAAGGCATCCAGATTCAAATGACAGAGCGCCTGTCGCGACAGCGAGCCGCTGCTCTGATAGTAGATCTCTTGCATCGAGGCTTCGAAGTGACGCCTATTCAAAAGACCGGTCAGAGGGTCGTGAGTGGCAAGGTGATGCATTTCTTCCTCGACACGCCGCACCTGCGAAAGATCCCGGAAAACCAGAATCGCTCCAGTCATTCGATTATTTCGATCGCGAATTGGTGCCGCCGAGTCGTGCACGGGGAAACGGCTGCCGTCTCGCCTGAGAAGAATCCGTTGTCCTTGGAAGATCATCTCGCGTTGTTCCTCGAGACAGAGCTCCACCGGTCCGGATATGGCGATGCCGGTCTCCTCATCGACCACTTGGTAGACCTCGGCAGCGGGTCGACCGTAGGCCTCGGCGAGAGACCAGCCAGTCAGTCGCTGGGCAACTGGGTTTAGATAGTCGATCATTCCGCGGGCATCGGCACGGATTACGCCATCGGCGATCGAAGAAAGTGTGACTAGCGCTCGATCCTGCTCTTGAAACAGCGCATTCTCGGCCACTTTTTGCTGCGTGATGTCGTGGGCGATGCCGACAACACGTTGCACCTGTCCGCGGGTATTTCGAATGGCAACTGCGCTCTCTGACAGCCAACGGATCTCTCCGTTTGGGGTGACGCATCGGATCTCGTTGACCAGATCACTGTCATACTTGACCAGTTCTTCCATAGCCCTTCGGAAACGATCTCGATCCTTTGGGTGGATAAGGGCCAAGAAGTCCTGCCCCGTTGGAGCTGTCGCCTGGACATCCAGATTGAAGAGTTGGTCGGCGAAAGCAGAGACGTGAAGGTCGTCGGTATCGGGGTGCCACTCCCATGCGACCCACAACGCTGCCCGTTGAGCTGCGCCGAGCCACTCCCGTGTCTCGTAGAGCTCCGCTTCTGTGATTACATGCTCGGTGACATCGTCTACGAAGATCACCGAAGTCGGTTGCCAGTCGAAAGAAACATAGGAGGTGGAGCATCGAATCTGTCGTTCGACACCGTCCTTGCGCACGAGAGTCAGAACGTTTCGATTCGACCGAGGGCGCAGGAGATCCTTGAAGCCCATGCTTGTCAGCTCGGATTTGCTGTAGCCCGTGAGCATGGCAGCGGCGCGATTGATGAACAAGATCGACTCGCGGCAGACAAAAATTGCCGTGGGGTTGGAATCGGCTAGGATCCTGAGCCAATGCTCTGGCTGAGAAAGAGATCTCGTTGGGCTGGGGAGAGGTTTCATACAGAGGGTGTCCTGAGGGGATTATAGCCGTGAGTGCGCGATGATTCGATAGAGGCGAATATTGATGGAACCTGAAGCTCAATCAGCCACTGCCGGCCTGCTCGAGATCGCTCGCCAACTCTCAGCCCGAGTGTCAGAGATCGAGTTCGGTCCTCCGGTGACTCACGTCTACAATCCTCTCGACTACGCTTGGGAAGCCCACGCTGAGTATCTCGTGCGCTACGGCAGCCGAGGCGAGAAGCGGACGGTCTTGCTAGGGATGAATCCCGGCCCCTGGGGCATGGCCCAGACAGGTATACCGTTTGGCGAGGTCGCTCTGGTCGCTGACTGGCTGGGCATCAAATCTGCAGTGGGCCGGCCTAGCATTGAGCATCCGAAACGCCCGATTGAAGGGTTTGCCTGTAGTCGCAGCGAGGTCAGCGGCGGCCGACTCTGGGGCTGGGCCAAAGAGCAGTTTGGCTCGCCCGACGCCTTTTTCGAGAGATTCTTTGTGGTCAACTACTGCCCCCTGATGTTCATGGAAGAGAGTGGCCGAAACCGCACACCGGACAGGCTTTCTGCGGTGGAGCGAAGATCTTTGCTCGAGGTTTGTGACACGGCCTTGAGACAGACCATTCGACTGCTACAACCAGAGTGGGTCGTCGGGGTGGGCCGGTTCGCAAACCAGCGGGCTACAGAGGCTCTGAGCGATCTGGACGTTCGGATCGGGCAAATTCTTCATCCTAGCCCGGCAAGCCCGGCTGCCAACCGCGACTGGCAGGGACAGGCAGTGGCGCAACTAACTGCGTTGGGCATTCCCCTTTGAGTAGAATTTCCTACCTGTCAGTCGGGCGGAATTAGGTCGCCGAGACGCCAGGTTGGAGCCCTATCTGGCCGCGTTTGGCAGTCGGATTTCGAGAGACTGTGTCAACAATCAAAGACAACTCAGGCCTCAAAACCCTGGTGATCTGCGCCTCGCTGGTCGTGATCATGGCGGGTCTGAGGGCTGCAGCTCCGATTTTGCTTCCGGTGGCCCTGGCTCTGCTGCTGACAATCTTCAGTTTGCCCCTTCTATCCTGGTTGCAGGGACGCGGTGTTCGATTTTCGTTAGCTGTCGCTGTCACGATGCTCCTGATGCTGGGACTGGTCTCGGCATTTGTCCTCATCATCAGCCGCACCGCGGGCTCGTTTCTCGCTGCTGCTCCCGGCTACTTGGAGTTGCTCGAAGTCAAGGTTCGAGTAGGTCTTGCCTTTCTTCAACAGCGAGGCGTCCATCTATCCGAGTGGATAACACTCGACCGACTGGATACCAAGTCGATGTTCGATATGGGGGGGTGGGTCCTTGGTGGCACCGTTCGGGGTGTTGCCTCGATGATGTCATTCATCACTCTCGTGGCTCTGGCCATGGTGTTCATGCTCCCTGAGACAGTCGGTTTTCGGGACAAACTGGCAGCAGCGCTCGGATCGGAGAGCGCCACAACCAAGTACTTCCAAATTATCGTGAAGGAGATCGAACGCTATCTAGAGCTCAAGACAATTGTGAGCGCGGCGACGGGGCTTTTGATCGGCGTGTGGGTTGCTCTTCTCGGCGTACCATTCCCTCTTCTTTGGGGTCTGGTTGGATTTCTATTCAACTATGTACCCAACGTCGGATCGATCATGGCGGCGATTGCGCCGGTACTTCTGACTCTTGTCCATTATGGAGGTGGCCGTGCCATTGTGGTTGCGGCCGGCTACCTGGCGATCAATCTCTTCCTGGGAAACGTGATCGAGCCCCGGCTGATGGGTCGTCGTTTCGGTCTCTCGACCCTCGTGGTAGTTCTTTCGCTCATTTTTTGGGGCTGGCTGTGGGGTCCACTGGGAATGCTTCTCGCCGTTCCTCTGACCGTGATTTTCAAGATCGCGCTAACCAACAGCGAGCAGTTGAAGTGGGCGGCGGTGCTGCTCAGTCCTTCGCCGCAGCGCCAACCGGAGCCAGTTCCTAGAGAGGCGCCGCTGGCAAAAAAGACACCCCGGCGGGCTGAAATGTAGGTGGAGTCAACCTCTTGTCACTGTTCACAGTATTCATAGTCATCTCGATCGTCTTGTCCTTGATCTTTGTCTTGATACTTGGTCGACTTTTGACCGCGAGACAGAAGGAGTCGAAAAAGCTTTGGGAGACCAAGGAGAAGTTGAGGCGGACCGAAGCCCGTCTAGGCGTCATGCTCGAGCAACTTCCCGCCGTGGTTTGGACGACCGACTCGGAACTACGGTTTTCTTCCAGCGTTGGCGCCGGGTTGGCCAATCTTGGGCTGAAACCAGGAGAGGCGGTCGGTAGGACGCTCTATGATTTCTTTGGCACCAACGACAAATCATTTCCGGCAATAGCGGCTCACCTCGAGGCACTGAAAGGTCAGGAAGTTGGCTTTGAACAGGATTGGGGCGGATATCGATACCGCGTCGTGGTCGAACCCCTTCGTGATGCCGAGGGTTTGGTGGTCGGCACCCTGGGGGTAGCGCTCGATGTAACGGATCTCGTGGTGTCGGAACAGGCCCTCAAGATGAGCCAGGCCCGATATCAGGACTTTCTGGCTCAAACATCTGAAGGAATCTGGCGGATCGAGCTTGCTCAACCCGTCTCGATCGAAGCCTCAGAGGAAGAGCAGATCGACCACCTGTACCGTTTTGGATCTCTTGCTGAATGCAGCGATGCCTTCGCCAAGATGTTTGGGCTGACCTCGGCCTCGGTTCTTGTAGATGCCCGACTCGACGAGATATTTCCCCGCTCCGATGCCGACAACGTGGAACATCTTCGAACCTTTATTCGACGGGACTATAGGCTAGCCGACGCCGAGTCGAGCGAAGTTGATGACAGAGGGCGACGACAGTATTTCATCAACTCGCTGACCGGTATCACGGAGGACGGCCATCTGCTGCGCATCTGGGGCACCAGACGCGATGTCACAGCGCACAAGGAATCGGACCGGGCGCTCAAGACCTCGGAGGAGAAGTATCGGGAGTTGTTCGAGGTTTCCCAGGACACGATATTTATCAGCACACCCGATGGGCGGATGATAGATATCAACCCGGCCGGTTTGAGGCTACTTGGATACGACAACAAGAAAGACCTGCTCAACGTGGATGTCGGCAAGGATCTGTATGCTGATCCTGACAAGAGAGACCAAGTTGTGGAGATGCTCAACAAGCATGGTGGGTGTCGCGATTTCGAGCTCAGACTCAAGCGAAGGGACGGTAGCGAGATCGTCGTTCAGGAGACCGCCTCGGTCGTCAGAAACTCTGAGCATGAGGTGATTGCCTATCGGGGCATGCTTCGAGACGTTTCGCGGCAGCGCCAGCTGGAAGAGCAGCTGCAGGGCGCACAGCGGATGGAGGCCGTGGGCCGTCTTGCCGGCGGGGTGGCACATGACTTCAACAACTTGTTGACTGTGATCAACGGCCGCGCTGACTTGTTGGGCACTCTTGTCGAGCCTGGTAGTCCGCTGGTCCATGAGGTCGATGAGATCAAGCAGGCAGGCAAGCAGGCTGCTGCGCTGACTCGCCAACTTCTGATCTTGAGTCGACGGCAGGTCGGGTCACCGAACGCTTTGAATTTGAACCGGGTGATCGAGGCCGTAGAGAATCTCCTTAGACGTTCTATCGGGGAGCAGATTGAACTGATCACAAGCCTTGACATCCACCTGCCAAACATATGCGCCGATGAAAGCCAGATCGAGCAAGTGCTTCTCAACCTGGCTCTCAACGCTAGAGATGCGATGACTGACGGCGGGACGCTGAGAATAGAAACAGCGAAGGTAGAAGTTAACGACAGCTCGACGATTCAAGCCCCGGAATCCAAGGATGGACCATGGGTTGTATTACGAGTCAAGGACACTGGAGTTGGGATCGATCCATCGGTACGGGATCAAATTTTCGAGCCCTTTGTCACCACCAAAGAGGCCTCCCAAGGAACAGGTCTGGGTTTGTCGACGGTGTACGGTGTCGTCAAACAGTGCAACGGCCACATCCGGGTCAAGAGTAAGCAGGGGAGGGGCTCGATTTTTGAGATTTTCCTGCCAGCTATTGACCAGCCCGTTGCGGAGACAGCTCAGAGGGCTGAGCCGTCCGAGCTGCCGGGTGGTAACGAAACAATCCTGTTGGTCGAGGACGAAGCGGCTGTTCGAAGTCTTTTGCGCCGATTCTTGGACTCACAAGGATATCGGGTCGTCGAAGCCTCGGAGGGAGAAGCTGCAATCGTCGAAGCCGAGAGCTTCAATGGCGGCTTCGATCTACTGCTGACGGACCTGGTCATGCCTGGAATGGGAGGATTCGAACTGGCGCGGCGATTGGAGGCACAGCGGCCCGAGCTCAAGGTGATCTTCATGTCCGGCTACAGTGAGGAAGCTGTGCGTGGTTCAGACACCGAGCCGGTTATGGATTCGACCAACTTTCTGCAGAAACCCTTCTCGACTGACCTCTTGGCCCGGCTACTTCGAGCGGTTCTCGATTCCGATTAGTAACCCGATCTTGACAGGGAATTCGCTGTTGGTATGATGTGTTTTCTCAAATAGGACCGAATCAGTCCTGTTTTCGAAGAAGGTGGGGGATTCATGCTGCGAATGACCAAACAGGCGGACTACGCCATCGTCTTGCTGACACGTATGGCAAATACTCCGGAGCAGCGATTCAATGCAACGGAGATTGCCTCCGCAACCGGTTTGCCGCAGCCAATTGTGAGCAAGATCTTGAAGCTACTAACACGTCAGGAGATCTTGAATTCGCATCGCGGCGCCAAGGGTGGCTATCTGCTGGCTCGTTCCACCGACGAGATTTCGATCGCGCAGATCATCGAGGCGGTCGAGGGTCCGATTGGGATCACGGAGTGTGTCGACGACACTCCAGGAGCGTGTTCGCAAGAGCCGATCTGCCCGGTGCGATCAAACTGGCAGAGGATCAATGAAGCTGTTCGACAGGCCCTGGGTCAGATCACCCTGGATGAGATGGGGCAGCCCTTGTCTCCCGTCCTCGTGACGCTGGGTTCTGGCAATTCGGAAAGCCGTAGGACCGATCACGCACACCAGTAGTTTCAGTTGTGAGGGAGAAAGCATGTCCATTACCGAGACTGAAATCCTCGAAGAAAAAGTAGCCCAGGAGTACGAGGCGGGCTTTGTCACCGAGGTTGAGCAGGAGACGTTCCCACCTGGTCTCGACGAAAATGTCATTCGTGCACTTTCGGCGAAAAAGGATGAGCCCGAGTGGATGCTCGAGTGGCGTCTCAAAGCCTATCGGCATTGGTTGACCATGAAGGAGCCCACTTGGGCGAACATCAAGTACGATCCAATCGACTACCAGTCGATCTCCTACTACGCGGCGCCCAAGTCGAAGGGGGATGGCCCCGCCTCGCTCGAGGATATCGATCCCGAGATCCTACGGACCTACGAAAAATTGGGTATTCCCTTGGAAGAGCAGAAGATGCTTGCGGGCGTAGCAGTCGACGCAGTATTCGATAGCGTTTCTGTCGCTACGACCTTTCGAGAGCGTCTGGCGGACGCCGGCGTGATCTTTTGCCCGATGTCCGAGGCCGTCCGAGAGCATCCCGAGTTGGTGCGCAAGTATCTCGGATCGGTAGTGCCGTACAACGACAACTTTTTTGCCGCACTCAACTCAGCTGTTTTTTCTGACGGATCATTTGTCTTCATTCCCAAAGGCGTGCGTTGCCCGATGGAGCTCTCGACGTATTTTCGGATCAATGCTCAAAACACCGGGCAGTTCGAGCGCACACTGATAGTGGCTGAAGAGGACTCCTACGTCAGCTATTTAGAAGGTTGTACCGCGCCGATGCGTGACGAGAACCAGCTACACGCAGCTGTAGTCGAGCTCTATGTGGCCGAGAACGCACAGGTCAAGTACGCGACAGTCCAGAACTGGTATCCGGGCCATCCGGAGACTGGCGTCGGCGGGATTTTCAACTTTGTGACCAAGCGTGGCCTGGCGGCTGGCCGGCGAGCCAAGATCTCCTGGACTCAGGTTGAGACGGGTTCTGCGATCACCTGGAAGTATCCCAGTTGTATTTTGAAAGGTGAGGAGTCGGTTGGCGAGTTCTATTCCGTTGCCCTGACCAAAGGTCGCCAGCAGGCTGATACCGGCACCAAGATGATTCATGTTGGAAAGAACACGACTTCGACGATCATCTCGAAGGGTATTTCGGCTGGTCGTGGCCAAAACACTTATCGTGGAGCCGTCAGAATCCTTCAAAGTGCCGACAACGCCAGAAATTTTTCACAGTGTGATTCGATGCTGATCGGCGATGAGTGTGGAGCTCACACGTTTCCATATATCGACGTACATAACCCGACGGCGCAGATGGAGCACGAAGCCTCCACATCGAAGATTGGTGAGGATCAGATTTTCTACTGTAATCAGAGAGGCATCGAAACCGAAGATGCGGTTTCAATGATCGTCAATGGGTTTTGCAAAGAAGTCTTTAACGAGCTGCCGATGGAGTTTGCCGTCGAGGCGAGGAAGCTGCTCGAAATTAGCCTTGAGGGCAGCGTCGGGTAAAGAGGCCCATCTGGCCAGCCACCGAGTCGGCAAAGCCGGCATCAGAAGCGACGAGAGATAACACGAGAGCTATGAGGGATAAGGATATGAGTTTGTTGGAAATCAAGAATCTGCATGCGAAAGTCGAGGATATGGAGATTCTCAAAGGTGTCAATCTTACGGTCAACGCGGGGGAAGTTCACGCGATCATGGGTCCAAACGGCTCGGGAAAATCCACGTTGGCACAGGTCATGGCAGGAAAAGAAGAGTACGCAGTCACCGAGGGTGAGATTTTCTACAAGGGCCAGGATCTGGTCGAGATGGCACCTGAGGAGCGAGCCAGAGAGGGTGTCTTCATGGCGTTCCAGTACCCAGTGGAAATTCCGGGTGTAAGCAACGTCTACTTTCTCAAGGCGGCGCTGAATGCAATCCGAACCCATCGCGGTGAAGATGAGATGGATGCCATGGACTTCCTGACGTATGTCCGCGAAAAGATGGGGCTGGTGAAAATGGATGAAGGACTACTCAACCGCCCGGTCAACGATGGATTCTCGGGCGGAGAGAAGAAGCGGAATGAGATCTTCCACATGGCTGTGCTCGATCCAGTGTTGGCGATTCTCGATGAGACCGACTCGGGTCTCGACATCGATGCTTTGAAGATCGTCGCAAACGGAGTCAATTCCCTTCGAGACGAGAATCGAGCCTTTGTTGTGATCACCCACTACCAGCGACTGCTCAACTACATTGTCCCCGATTATGTACACGTGCTCATGGATGGGAAGATTGTGCGTTCCGGCGGCAAGGAGCTCGCAATGGAGCTCGAAGACAAGGGTTATTCCTGGCTCGAGGAACAGGTTCAAGCTGGCGAGCCAGCCACGGTCTAGGGGGATAGCAAGAAATGACAATGGCCCTGAAAGAGACTGGTTACGATCGTTATGTGGCCGAGTTTGAGACGCTCGAGAAAAGACAGTTTGCAGGACAGCCCGAGTGGACTCAGAAGCTGCGCAAAGATGCAATTGCTCGATTCGTAGACCTCGGGTTTCCGACGATTCGTCAAGAAGACTGGCGCTTCACAAACGTGGCGCCGATTGCTCGGACCGATTATTCGCTGAATCCGGACGTCAATGGATTCGATCCTGCCTCACTGGCTCGGTATCGCTACGCTGACTGTGTTCAGTTGGTCGTAAGCAACGGGCAGATAGCCACCGAGATGTCGGATCTCTCCGGGCTTCCTGAAGGTGTGACGGTCTGTAGCTTGATGGAAGCGCTGGAGCGCTTTCCAGAGAAAGTGGAGGCCTATCTGGGGCGGTTTGCACGCTTTGACGAACATCCGTTCGTAGCTCTCAACACGGCACTACACCGCGATGGAGTCTTTGTGCATGTGCCCCGGGGGGTAATTGTCGAGCGTCCGATCAATATCGTTTTGACCGTGTCACCCTCTGGCGATGAGCGCTACGCGGTATTTCCCCGCAATTTGTTTATTGCCGAAGAAAACAGCCAGGTAACGGTTGTCGAGCAGTTCATAAGCACTGGTAAGGGTAGCTATCTGACCTCACCGGTAACCGAAGTCGTGGTCGAGGATAACGCCGTTGTAGATCACTACAAGCTCCAGCGCGAGTCGGTCGATGCTTCCCATATCGCCACCTTTCAAATCCAGTTGGGTCGTTCGTCCAACTTTTCATCGCACTCGATCTCGTGGGGTGGCGGCTTGGTGCGTAACGATGTCAATGCCGTGTTGGACGGAGAGGGTAGTGAAGCGACCCTCAATGGCCTCTATATGGTCGAGGGCAATCAGTTGGTCGACAATCACATGCGTGTCGATCATGTAGCCGCTCACTGCGACAGCCACGAGCTGTACAAGGGAATTCTGGATGGCCACTCGCGATCGGTGTTCAATGGTCGTATCTACGTCCATCCAGGTGCACAGAAGACCGATGCCAAACAGACCAACCGCAATCTGCTGCTATCACACGATGCCTTGTGCAATTCGAATCCCCAGCTGGAGATATTTGCCGACGACGTCAAATGCACTCACGGCTCGACCATTGGGCAGCTAGACGAGCTCGCCATCTTCTACCTCAGATCGAGGGGCATCGGAGAGGAGGCAGCTCGATCTCTTCTGACATATGCTTTTGCTGCCGATATCGTGGAGCGCATCAAGGTGGATCAGGTGCGACTGGATCTCGAGGAATTCCTGTTTCGACGCTTACCAAAGGGCGACATCGTTCGCCAGGCAGTCTAGCCAAGCAGGAGTCAGTTATGGCGACGATTGACGAAGTCGAGACCAATGACGCCACACAGGCGTCAGCCGAGAGCTTCGACGTCGAAGCGGTCCGGGCCGACTTTCCGGCACTCGAGCTCGAGGTCTACGACAAACCGTTGGTCTATCTCGACAACGCAGCTACGACGCAAAAGCCGGCTTCGGTTTTGGCAGCTGAGGATCTGTGGTATCGCGAATCGTGCGCCAATGTGCACCGGGGAGTCCATTTTCTCTCTCAAAAGGCGACCGACGCCTACGAGGAGGCGCGAGCCAAGGTTCAGCACTTTATCAACGCTGAGTTTGAAGACGAGATCGTCTTTGTACGTGGCACTACCGATGCGATCAACCTGGTTGCCTCGAGCTATGGCCGCAAAGAGATCGGATCTGGCGACGAGATACTGATCAGCCATATGGAGCACCACTCCAACATCGTGCCGTGGCAGCTTTTATGTGAGGAAAAAGGCGCGGTGCTCAAAGTGGCGCCGATCAATGACCGCGGCGAGATCATCATAGAGGAGCTCGAAGCGCTGCTCACCGCCAAGACTCGAATGGTCGCTGTCGGCTACGTTTCGAACGCGCTGGGAACCATCAATCCTGTCAAACAGATCGTCGATCTGGCCCATGAGAGGGGTGTAGCGGTGCTGGTGGACGGAGCGCAGGCAATGCCTCATCTGAAAGTCGATGTCCGAGATCTCGGCTGCGACTTCTTTGCCTTCTCAGGGCACAAGATGTTTGCACCAACCGGGATTGGTGGTCTCTATGGGCGTCGCGAGCTTCTCGAGTCGATGCCCCCCTACCAGGGTGGCGGCGAAATGATCCTCACTGTCTCATTCGAACGATCGGATTATGCCGATCCGCCGGCGAGGTTCGAGGCCGGAACTCCAAACATCGCGGGTGCAGTGGCTCTCGGCGCAGCGGTAGACTATCTGTCGAATCTTGGGATGGACGCCATCGGCAACTATGAAAGTGGTGTGCTGGATTATGCTACCGAGCTTGTCGAACAGATCCCAGGCGTGCGGATCATCGGAACCGCTGCGAAAAAGGCTAGCGTATTGTCGTTTGTCCTCGAAGGAGTTCACGCTCACGATGTCGGCACGATCCTCGATCGCGAAGGGATTGCGGTTCGAGCGGGACATCACTGTGCGCAGCCAGTCATGAAACGTTACGATGTGCCGGCCACGACACGAGCCTCGTTCGCGCTGTACAACACCAGATCAGAGGCCGAGCGGCTTGCAGCGGCGATTACCAGGGTTCGAGAGGTGTTTGGCTGATGTCGGAGTTGATGGATCTCTATCAAGAAGTCATTCTCGATCACAACAGAAAGCCGCGAAACTACGGCCCGCTCGCTGACTCGGATGGCTCCGCCAAAGGTAATAATCCCTTGTGTGGTGATGAGCTCCAGGTCTTCCTGAAGATGGACGGAGACAGGGTCGAGGATGTACGATTCGAGGGCTCTGGATGCGCTATTTCCACCGCTTCGGCGTCTCTGATGACCGAGGCGATCCGAGGGAAGACGGTTGCCGAGATTGAAGTTCTCTTCGAAAGCTTTCACGACTTGTTGACTGGCGACCCGAGTGTGACAGCTCAGGCGGGTGCCGAGCTCGGAAAATTGGCAGTCTTTTCAGGTGTGCGGGAGTTCCCCGTGCGAGTCAAATGTGCGACTTTGTCCTGGCATACCCTCCAGGCTGCTCTCAAGGGCCGCGCCAGGACCGTCAGCACCGAGTAGATCCACCAGCGACACGATCGCGTAGCACAGAGTACGAACGAGCATCCCGGATCGCTTGGCCATGACTGTGACAGACGCCCGCAAACTCGAGTCCCTACTCCAGGAGGGATGGGATCTCTCGGAACTTTTGCCCGAGGCGAGCGAGACCGTCGTCTCGTCCCGAATCGCAGATTTGGAGGTTTCAGTCAGGGCATTCGAGAACTGGCGAACCGAGCTGTCTCCAAAGCTTTCCCCTGACCGTTTGGTCGAATTGCTCGAAGACTACGAGACTCTCGTATCCAAGCTGATCGTTCTAGGGTTCTATGGCAGCCTGTGGTTCTCTTCCGATACACAGAGTCAGGCCGCGCTCGATTATCGGAATCGCATCGAGCAGGTGTTGACGGGTGTCGAAAACCGGATGCTGTTTTTTACCTTGTGGTGGAAGCAGCTTGATGACGACGCGGCCGAGCTTCTCCTTCCCGCAGCCTCCAAGCATCCGGACTTCAGACAGTACCTCGAGGATCTGCGCCGGTTCAAACCCTTTTCACTGGACGAGCCGACCGAACAGATTATCAATCTAAAGGATGCCGATGGTCAGGATGGGCTTTTGACCATCTACTCGATGCTGACAAATCGTCTCGAGTTCAAGATCGACGTCGATGGTGAGGAGCAGGTGCTCACTCGTGACGAGCTTCAGGGCTATGTTCACTCGCCCGTGTCTCAGCTTCGTGCGGCCGCCTATCGTGAGCTCTACCGCGTATTCAAGAAAGAGCAGGGAATCCTAGGCCAGATCTATGTACACAGGGTGCGAGATTGGTACAGCGAGAATGTTGGTGTGCGCAAGTTCGCATCGCCGATCGCGGTCAGAAACATCGCCAACGACGTTCCCGATGCAGCGGTCACGACATTGCTTGATGTAGTAGGTGAGAACAATCACATCTTCCAGGAGTACTTCCGGCTAAAGGCGAAGTGGTTGGGGTTCGACAGGCTGAGCCGATACGACCTTTACGCTCCGCTGACCGCATCCGAGCGACGGGTCGACTACCAAGAGGCTGTCGATCTAGTGCTCGATACCATGGCCGATTTTCATCCCTCGCTTGCCGAGCAGGCCGCGCGTGTCTTTCGAGAGCACCATATCGACAGCGAGATTCGAAAGGGCAAGAAGGGGGGTGCTTTCTGCGCCACAGTGCTTCCCTCTCAGACACCCTGGCTGCTGATCAACTACACCGGCCGGGTGCGGGATGTCGCTACTTTGGCACATGAGCTCGGACATGCGATCCACAGTATGTTGGCTGAAAATCATTCGGTTCTCACCCAACACGCTTCGCTGCCCCTGGCCGAGACCGCATCTGTCTTCTCCGAGATGCTCCTTACCGACCGATTGCTCGCCGAGGAGAAAGATCCTTTGGTAAGGCGTGAGCTACTAGTTGCCGCGGTCGATGACATTTACGCAACCGTACTCAGACAGGCCTACTTCGTCCGTTTCGAGTTGGCCGCCCACAAAGCGATTCAGGGCGGTGGTACAGCTGAGGAGCTGGACGAGCTGTATATGCAAACGCTGGAAAATCAGTTTGGCGACTCGATCGAAATTCCCCGGGAATTTCGGCGTGAATGGATGATGATCCCGCACATCTACCATACACCGTTCTATTGTTATGCCTACTGTTTTGGCCAGCTTCTGGTCCTGGCTCTCTACCAACGATACAAGGTAGAGGGCGAGGCGTTCGTGCCGGGTTATCTCAAGCTGTTGTCGGCCGGTGGCTCGGCCCGGCCCGAATCGCTTCTAGCCGAGGTCGGTGTCGATATTACCGATGCGGCCTTCTGGCGAGGCGGTTTTGCAGTCGTCGAGAGCTTGATTACCGAGCTTGCTGCCACTGATGAGCGATGACTCGATTCACCGTCCTCCAAGATCGACAGTTTCCAGCCCTGGAAGCATCAGCGAATTGAACAGCAGTTTGAAAGTGCGGAGCGTTTGGGCGCGATGTTGAGCCCGAAATCCGATCAGCACCACTTTTCCCTGGCCGACTTCGAACTCGACAGCCGCAGCTTTGCGCTCGAGTAGATCGGCACCACGGATGTAGCCGCTGATCGGGATGTCATCACGGTGGGCTGGGTAGCGGGCCACGACACGTCGTTCGAATCGAGCGTCGGGAACAGAGGTTTGGAAGGCGGCCGAGCCAGCGAAGTAGGCGGCCTCCTGCTGCCTGAGGCCGAATCCCAGCGGATGCTTGGTGTCGACTTCGATGCGCAATAGCGTGCCAGGAGCAGAAAAACTCTCTTTATCGATCTCTTCGAGTACGTTGGTGACCGGTAGCTGAAACAGTTCGATCAAGTAGGCGGTGGAGTTGTCGAGTCCGACAACCGTACCTCCCGATTGGACCCAGTTCTTGATTGCCTCCGCCCCTTCCGGACCCAGTCCGCCAGAGTAGGAGGGAGGTAGCCGTGAAGGTCTTGGGCCCTTGCCGTTTGATTCTCTTTCGCCAGTTCGAATGATCGATTCATTGACATCTGGAAACAGAAGGACATCGATGTTGCCTCGAAACGAACCGTCACGAATATCGCTGTTGCTCAGGTTGATGAAAGGAAACTCGTAGTTCTCCAGGATAAATCGTGTCCACCCCTCGTCCATGCTTGCCACCCAGGGCTTGTACAGTCCTACCCGGCTGGGGTGGACTCTGAGATGGTTGCCAGAAGGCGAGCTCATCAGGCTCTGCACAGGAAGATGGAGCTCGGCAGCAGTAGCACTCAGCTCCTCAGCAGTCACCTGATTCGGGGGCAGATAGATATCACCGCGAGCTCCTCCTTCGTAATCCGACAGCAACCAAAACAGCTCTTTGCCGTCTGCAAGCCAACGGTTCATGGCCACAAACGCCGAGTCGGCGCTGTGTGGGATGAGATAGCCTCCGGTTGCAGACTCGACCTGAATTTCAGGCCAGACAGGGCTCTCGATCGAGCTCAAACCCGAGGTGGAAAACGGTGTATCCACCTCGACCAGATCGACACCCATCAGTTCGGGTAGCGACCATGCCGTAACGTCGTAGGGTGGGTAGATCGGTCCGCCTTCATAGGGGATGATCTCGGGATAGCGTTGTCTTCGCAACATCGTGAGCAAAAAGGCGCGGTAGGGCTGTGCGGCGGGGATGACGGTTGTTCCTGGCGGGTAGGTGGTATATCCAATCTCGAGTGGCTGATCGGCCGCCAGAACGCGAACACTGTGCCGCCTCAGAAGCTGCACCATCTTTCCCGCTGCTACCGGATCATGTTGCTCAGGGTGCACAATCCAACCATAGGGCGCTTCGTTGGCGCCGGCACGGGTTGCCTCCAGGCCCATCTGATAGAAGTTCTCGAGGAACTCCTCTCGGTACTGCGAGGTGGTCTCAGCCGTTGCCCAGGTGGCAATCAACTCGTAATCGATGATGTCTCGCAGTCGCCACCAGCCTCCCTCCCAGGGCGTCGGAAAGTTCGAGCGACGCTTGTATTGCGGTAGCCCCTTTTGCCCGCCTGTCAGCTCGCCCGCATCGATATAGATGGGGGTAGCGATCTGAACACTGGCAACCTCGGTCAGCAGACCGGTCACGTTCTTCCACCACGCCGTGTTGCGAGTGCCCCCTGGCCAGTAGCTGTCAAAGATCATGTTGTGACCAACCCCTTCCTTGCCGGCTTCCTCCAGGCGATAGCTCATGTTGGTGCCTATGAGGTCTGCCTGTCGAAAGATCAAGGAGTGGATCTCTGGGTCGAGTGGATCGGTTTGGGGGGGGACAAACATCCGAGCGCCGGTCGAGCCCATTTGATGCTCATCTACAAACACCTGCGGAAACCATCTCTTGTAGAGCAGGTCGTTGACGACCTGGGTCTCCTTCTGCGTCAGCATGTAGAAATCGCGATTGTTGTCGTGGCCAACGTAGTGATGGTAGAGCCAGGGCATGGGGCTACCTTCGTAGTCGGTTCCCAGGTGCTGGTTGTACCAATCGAGGACCAGTTTTTGGCCGTCAGGGTTGATCGAGGGCATGAGAAGAAGAATCGTGTTTTCCATCCACTCCTTCTTCTTGGGGTCTCGAGTGGTGGCGAAGTCGTAGATGAACTCCATGGCCATCTGGGTCGAGCCGACCTCGGTCGCGTGAATCGTGCAGGTAAATAGCACGATCACTTTGCCCTCCTGGGTCAATGCTCGGGCTTGTTCTGCCGACAACTGATCGGGGTTGGCCAGCTGCCGCGCGATCTCGCGGTAGCGTTCCAGGTTTTTCTGGTTCTCTTCAGATGTCAGGACCATTGCCACCATGTCGTTGCCCAGAGTGGATTTTCCGGCTTCGTCGATGGAGACCCGATCGGAGCTTGAAGCGACCAGGCGAAGATACTCGAGAACTTTTCCATATGGGGCCAGCTGCCGATCGGCACCAACCGGGTGGCCGATAAAACTCTCTGGCGAAGGGAGCTGGGCAGATAGTGGGATGGCAATCAGAAGCAGCGAGGCTAGGAGGCTCAGTCGCGTTCTCATATCGATCTCCGCAAGGTTCCCGACAACAGGTTGAAAAAACAAGAAAATCGGCGGGTAGGCTAGCACAGGGTCACACTCAGTCAGCATTCACGCTAGAATCCCAACTTCGATTCCCAATCAAGATACTCGGAGGACGAGTCATGCTGAAAACAGGAAGTATTTTTGTCACGATTGCAGGTCTGATGTTAGTTGGAGCGTGTGCTCCCAAACAAGAAACAGCCGCTCCAGAGTCGGAAGCACCGGTTGAGACCGAAGTCGAGGTCATAGAAGAAGTGGCTCTCGTGGCATCGGCCGCTCTACAACCTCGTAGTGGAGGCACTACCACCGGCACGATCACCTTTACCGAGACTGCTGACGGTGTGTCGATCCATGCTCGAGTCGAAGGTGCACCTGCGGGCATGCACGGGTTTCACATCCACGAGGTGGGCGATTGCAGCTCGGAGGATTTCAAGTCTGCAGGCGGCCACTTCAACCCCGCGGGGGCGCCGCATGGTGGACCCACCGACGCCGAACGCCACGGCGGAGATCTCGGCAACATCGAGATCGGAGAAGATGGCATCGGCCATCTCGAGGTCAGCTCGGAACAGCTTACGGTTGCCGAGGGTGAAAATTCGGTCGTAGGTCGCGGCGTAATCCTGCACGAGGGTGAAGACGACTTGGAGACTCAACCCACCGGAGCGGCCGGCGCACGACTGGCCTGCGGTGTGGTGACACTCGAGGCTGCAGAGTAGTGAGATCGAGCTCGGCCGGCTTTCGGGGGGCATGGGGCTTGGCCGCGACAGCTTGCTTGCTGGCGGGCGCGATAGGTTGTACCTCCAAAGCCGAGAAGACAGAACCACCGCTGGCTCAAGCAAGTACTGGCGCGCTCCATCTCGAGGTCACCCCTCTGGGGCGGTCGATCGATCCACCCGCAGGATCGACCACGTTGGCAGCGAATCTTGCCATCGCGGATGGCGATCTGATCGCGTCTTGGTTGGAGCGAATCGACACTAAGGGTGGGCCCACCGCGCATAGATTTCTGATGTCGCGACTCGAGGGTCAGCAATGGAGCCCACCGACAACCATCGCCGAAGGGGCCGATTTCTTCGCCAACTGGGCGGACATTCCCGGCCTCATCGAGGCCTCTGACGGCTCTCTTTATGCCCACTGGTTGGCCAAGACCGCTGCCGATACCTACGCCTATTCGATTCTTATCGCCCGATCGACGGATGGTGGTGAGAGTTGGAATCGCATAGGTCCTCTCAACGACGACAACACACCTACCGAGCACGGTTTTGTCACCTACCTCCCAGAGGGCAACGGGATTCGTGCCTTCTGGCTCGATGGTCGGGAGATGGTCAGCGGCGAGCCGATGTCGCTGCGGACATCCCTGATCGATGGATCGGTGGGTCCCGCAGAAGTACTCGATCAACGAACCTGTGAATGTTGCTCTACCGATTCCGTCATGACCGCAGCCGGTCCATTGGTGGTGTTCCGGGATCGCGATGAGGATGAGATTCGCGATGTTGGCGTCGTACGTCGAGAGAACGGGGAGTGGAGCGAGACCGCGTATGTCAACCGTGACAATTGGAAGATTCCGGGTTGTCCCGTCAACGGGCCGGAGGTGGCTTCGGAGGCCGAGGGCGTCGCGGTTGCCTGGTTTACCGCCGCCGGGGATCGACCACGAATTCAAGCGGCCTTTTCTTCTGACGCGGGGAAGAATTTCGGAGCTCCCGTCTTGATCGACGACCTCGAACCCCTGGGCCGCGTCGACATCGTCATGGATGGTCCTGATCAGGCCGTGGTCAGTTGGTTGACAACGGTCGACGATCGAGCACAGTTTCGTCTCCGTCGTGTGGCATCGACGGGTCAGACCGGCGATGCGGTGGTGGTCGCCACGACCAGCCCTTCTCGCTCGAGTGGTGTCCCTCGAATGATCGAGGACAACGGCAAGCTCTTTGTCGCCTGGCTCGATGTGTCGGATTCCGAGGGGAGTCGAATACGAGTACGAGAGATCGACTCGAGCGAGCTACCAGAGCTCATGCTTGGTGGATAGATCTTCCAGTCGAATCAGAATCTGTTCGGCTGCGACACGATGAGCTAGCGGGCTCGGATGGGCATTGCTGAAGGGTACAACCGCGAGATCGCGCCCGTCGAAACCCTCGTAGGCAGGCAGCAGGTCGAGCACTTCGATGCCGGCCCTGGTTGCCGCAGCTTCGATCACCGGGTGGAGATTGCGATACCCATAGTGGTAATCGAGCTCGGAGTCGAATATCGGGAAGACCACCAGCAGGACAGGAAACGATTGCTGCTTGGCCAGCTTGGAGAACAGAACCAGAGCGTCTTGAGCTCGAACCCACCCCGAGCGTCCTTCGTCATAGAGAGTTTGGTAGTAGGCAGTAACGGTTTTGCGAACCCGTCGATTTTCGAAAAAGTTGTAAAGGAGCGCTCCTAACTGAGTGTGGTTGTAAGACCAGGTTACAAAGGGAGACGACGGCTCGTGCTGAGCTGTGCGCATCACTTTGCGAAGCTCCATGAGTTGACGTCTGTTGAGGGGCTCGGCGTCATTGATGCAGTAGCCGATGATCAACAGGTCAGGATCGAGCATGGGCAATTGTGGCTGAAGGGATTTCCACTCGCGCCAGGTATTCCATCCAGGACGGCTCCAGCTAGTGACCTCGATGGCTTCTTCGCCGCGGCGCTCACGCAGCATGTTTTCTAAAACGACCGGGTAAGCCTCATCTGCTTCGACACCGTCTCCCCAGGTGAAGGAGTCTCCTACGATGACGATACGCCGAGCGTCTTGTTTGGGTGTCACAACGAAATCGTCACCACCGTGGCCACGGAACAGAGGCCATCCCGGACTCGATGGGGGGGCCTGGGTTCGAGGTGTGTCGATCTTCGTATCGGTAGCACCGAGCGAGGGCCGTGTGAACCGAAGGGCGATCTCGGCCAGAATAAGGGCCACTGCCACCCCCGCGACAATCAGGCTAATATTGATTGCGAGTTTTCGCATTCGCTCAGCGTGAAACATTCTTGCAAGATTCTACTTGCCAAAGCGCGATACCAACCCACAGTATCTATGAGCCGCGCGACTCATGAATAGTGTGGTCTAAGGCTTCCAAGCCCTCGGGTGACGTAGAATACGCGAACCCTTCGCGGTTCGAGATGGCTCCGTTGTCATTTCGAGTTCACCCAACTCGAGGACTCCCACTTATGAAGACAGATGCCGATAGCAATCCTCTCGAGCTTGATGTAGATCCCCAGGAGACCCGCGAGTGGAAGGAAGCTCTCGAAGAGGTCATCGAACGGGATGGGCCTCAGCGGGCCCATTTCTTGATCGAGTCCCTGGTCGACAAGGCCCGTCGCTCCGGGGCTTATCTTCCCTACAACGCCACCACGGCCTATCTCAATACGATTCCTCTTCATCAGGAGGCCAAGCGACCAGGTGACCCAGCGTTGGAACGTAGGATCAAAAGCATCATTCGTTGGAACGCGATGGCGATGGTAGTTCGTGCCAATCGAGAGGACGCTGGCCTCGGTGGCCATATCGCCACCTATCAGTCTGCAGCCAACTTGCTCGAGGTTGGTTTCAACCACTTCTTTCGAGGACCAGACGCCGAAAACGGGTCCGATCTCGTGATGTTCCAGGGCCACAGCTCGCCGGGGATCTATGCGCGAGCTTTTCTCGAGGGCAGGCTCAGCGAGGACCAATTGGCGAGATTCAGAAGAGAGGTCGATGGCAAGGGGTTGTCTTCTTATCCTCATCCCTGGTTGATGCCCGGGTTCTGGCAATTTCCGACCGTGTCGATGGGGCTGACCTCGATTACATCGATCTATCAGGCCCGGTTCATGAAGTATCTCCACCACCGCGAGCTTGTCGATACCGATGGCCGCACCGTCTGGGCGTTTCTGGGGGATGGTGAGATGGACGAGCCTGAGTCACTCGGCGCGATCTCGCTGGCCTCACGGGAGAAACTCGACAACCTGATTTTTGTCATCAACTGCAATCTGCAGCGGTTGGATGGGCCAGTCCGTGGTAACGGCAAAATCGTCCAGGAGCTCGAGGCCGTATTCCGCGGTGCGGGCTGGAATGTCATCAAGGTTGTCTGGGGCGCCAATTGGGATCCGCTACTTGCAGAGGACCGTCTCGGGCTGCTTCGCCGGCGTATGGAAGAAGTGGTCGATGGTGAGTACCAGGCTTATATCTCTGCGGATGGGGCTTTTATTCGCGAGCACTTTTTTGGCAAGTATCCCGAGCTCGCCGAGATGGTTGCCGACATGTCCGACGAAGAGCTTTGGCGTTTAAAGCGGGGCGGACACGATCCAGAGAAAGTCTATGCAGCCTACGCGGCGGCGCTAGCGCACAAGGGCCAACCTACGGTCATCCTGGCCAAGACCGTCAAGGGTTATGGCATGGGTGAGGCAGGTGAAGGCCAAAACATCACCCACCAGCAGAAGAAGATGGGTGAGGACGCCCTGCGACAGTTTCGAGACCGTTTCAATATTCCGATCACAGAGGATAGCGTCGACGATCTTCCGTTCTACAAGCCGGCCGAAGACAGTGCAGCCATGCGCTATCTCCGCGAGCGCAGAGAGGCGTTGGGTGGATATCTGCCGAGCCGCAATCCAAAAGCGCCGCCGCTCGACATCCCGGATTTGTCTTCGTTCAGTGTGGTGCTCGAGGGTAGTGGAGAGCGAGAGGTCTCCACCACGATGGCCTTTGTTCGGCTATTGATGTCGCTTACCCGAAACAAGAGCATCAAGGAACACTTGGTCCCGATTGTGGCCGACGAGGCCCGTACTTTCGGTATGGAAGGAATGTTTCGACAGGTCGGAATCTATGCCCCGACCGGGCAGCTCTATACGCCGGAAGATGCCGATCAATTGGCCTACTACCGAGAAGACAAGCAGGGGCAGATCCTGCAAGAGGGAATCTCCGAAGCCGGTTCCCTGTCGTCTTGGATCTCGGCGGGCACCTCGTATGCCAACCATGGCATTCACATGGTGCCGTTTTTTATTTTCTACTCGATGTTTGGATTCCAACGAATCGGAGATCTCATCTGGGCCGGTGCCGACATGAGAGCCAAGGGCTTTCTCATGGGTGCAACCTCGGGGCGGACCACTCGCAACGGCGAAGGGTTGGAGCACCAGGACGGACACAGTCACTTGCTCTCTGCGACAGTCCCAAATTGCATTTCCTACGACCCCACGTTTGGCTACGAGTTGGCGGTCATTATCAACGACGGTCTGAGACGGATGTATGTCGACAATGAGAGCATCTTCTACTACATCACGCTGATGAACGAGAACTACACCCATCCGCCGATGCCCAAAGGCGTCGAGGAAGGTATCCGCAAGGGGATGTACCAACTCGAGTCGGGAGCGAGGAAGACGGCGAAAGCGAAGTCTTCAAAGTCAGGGTCTTCACAACCCAAAGTTCAGCTGCTAGGAAGCGGATCGATTCTACGGGAGGTCATTGCGGCAGCCGATCTACTCGAGAACGATTTTGGGGTCGACTCGGATCTCTGGAGTGTGCCGAGCTTTACCGAGCTGCGACGTGATGGCATAGACGTGGAGCGCTGGAACCGGCTCCATCCGACGTCAAAACGCAAGACAAGCTATGTCGAGGAGTGTTTGAAGGGTCATAAAGGACCCGTCGTAGCATCGACGGACTACATGCGATCCTTCGCCGATCAGATTCGTCAGTTCGTACCCGGTACCTACCTTACCCTTGGTACCGATGGATTCGGCCGAAGTGACACCCGAACCAAGCTGCGAGCCTTCTTCGAGATCGATCGCTATCAAGTCACCGTGGCCGCGCTGATGGCACTTGCGGACGAGGGTACGATGCCGGCGAAAAAGGTCGCGGAAGCCATCAAGAAGTACGATATCGACACAGAGGCACCTGATCCGTGGACAGTTTGATCGAAGAGGTGAAAGTTCCGGATATCGGCGACTTCGACGAAGTCGATGTGGTCGAAGTATTGGTTTCTGCCGGTGATCGAGTCGAAGTCGAAGACCCCCTGATTACGCTCGAGAGCGACAAAGCCACCATGGATGTGCCGTCTCCCAAGCCGGGCAAGGTGATCGATCTCAAGGTCAAGACCGGAGACAAGATCGGCCAGGGCGCCGTAATCCTCACCCTCGAGGTCTCCCCAGCAGAGGTCGCAGCGGAGGTCGCAGTAGAGCTTGAAGGGGAGACTGCGCTCGAGCTCGAAACCGAGTCAGAGGAGATTGATGCTCCGGCCGCAGGGCCTTCTTCTTCTTCGACCTCGGACTCCCAGGTTGCATCTCCCGCCCCGATCGATGAATTCCCGGATTCCACCGTCTATGCGAGCCCGGCGGTGCGGCGGTTTGCCCGCGAGCTCGGTGTCGACCTGAATCGGGTCAAGGGGACAGGTCGAAAAGGCAGGATCGTCAAGGACGACGTTCAGGGCTTTGTGAAGAAAGTGATGTCTGAACCTGGTACTGCGGGAGGTTCGGGGCTACCCGAGATGCCGGTGATCGATTTCTCCAAATTTGGTGAGATCGAGAGGGAGCCCTTGACGAGAATCCAGAGGCTGTCGCTCATCAGCGTACGCCGCAGCTGGCTGAATGTGCCTCATGTGACTCAACAGGATCAGGCCGATGTGACGGATCTGGAGGCTTTTCGGAAAGCCCACGCCGAAGAGGCCAAGGCCCAGGGCTTCAAGCTGACACCGGTGGCCTTCCTGATGAAGGCCTCTGTCGCTGCTCTCAAAGAGTACCCACGCATCAACAGCTCGCTCGACCCGGACGAAGAGCATGTTGTTTTGAAGAAGTACTACCACATCGCAGTGGCGGTCGACACGCCCCAGGGGTTGGTCGTGCCGGTGATTCGTGACGTCGATCAGAAGGGTATCTTCGAGTTGGCCCGTGAGCTCGGCGACATAAGTGCTCGTGCGAGGGAAGGCAAGCTCAAGTTGGATGAGATGCGAGGCGCCTCGTTTACGATCACCAGTTTGGGTGGCATCGGAGGTACCGCCTTTACACCGATTGTCAACGCTCCCGAGGTTGCCATTCTCGGGGTGTCGCGGACGCAGCGAAAACCGGTCTGGAACGGCGAGTCGTGGGATCCGCGACTCATACTGCCGCTCTCCCTCTCGTACGACCACCGGGTTATCGATGGCGCCCTGGCAGTTCGGTTTACCACCTATCTCTCAGCAGTCCTCTCCGACCTGAGGCGTTTGTTGCTGTGAGCGAGCTGATTGAAGTTCGGATTCCTGATCTTGGGGACGCCGAGAAAGTACAGATTGTCGAAATCTTGGTATCACCAGGAGACCGGGTCGACTCTGACGACAGCCTGATCACCTTGGAAAGCGACAAAGCCTCGATGGATGTTCCGGCGCCTGTCGCTGGAACGGTCAAGGAAGTTCACCTCGAGGTCGGGGTCGATGTTGGCCAGAACGATCTCATTCTTACCCTCGAGCCCGTCGAGAAGGAGACTCAGGCTCCGGCCGTCGAACCCTCATCGGCGCAAGACTCCGCTAGCACCGAGCCTCCTAGTGCTCCGGAGCCATCTCTTCCAGAGCCATCTCCTCCGGGGGCCGAACCCTCGGTGCCTCCAGACCCGGGAGCTTCCGGTCCTTCGAGCCCATCATCCCCCGAGCTTCACGCCGAGGTGTTGGTTTTGGGGTCGGGCCCTGGCGGATACACCGCGGCCTTTCGGGCCGCCGATCTTGGCAAGAAGGTCGTATTGGTCGAGAGGTATCCGATCATCGGAGGGGTTTGCCTCAATGTGGGATGCATTCCCTCCAAGGCTCTGCTGCACGTCTCGAAGGTAATCGAAGAGACCAAGGATCTCGAGTCGCAAGGGGTGGCGTTTGGAAAGCCCAAAATCGATCTCGAAAGGCTCCGTGGTTTCAAGGACTCGGTTGTGGGGAGGCTCACAAAAGGGTTGAGCGCACTTGCAAAACAGCGCCATGTGGAGGTTGTTCAGGGAACCGGACGGTTTACCTCCCCGACAACCCTCGCAGTCGAGTCAGAGAGTGGCTCGAAGATGATCTCGTTCGACAATGCAATCATCGCCGTGGGCTCGAGGGTCATAAAAATTCCCGGTATCCCGTGGGATGACCCGCGGGTCATGGATTCGACTGCGGCTCTCGATCTCGAGCAGATCCCCAAGAAACTATTGCTGATCGGCGGCGGGATCATCGGCCTCGAAATGGCCACTATCTACGGCGGACTAGGCTCCCAGTTGACGATCGTGGAGATGCTAGATGGTCTGATCCCCGGCTGTGATCGGGACCTGGTCAAGCCGCTCGAGCGTCGCTTGAAGCGCCGTTACAAAGCCGACATTCATCTGAATACAAAAGTCGTGGGTGTCAAACCGCTCAAGCGTGGGCTCAAGGTCACGTTTGCTGGTGGAAAAGAGCCGGCACCGGCGATGTTTGATCGCGTTTTAGTAGCGGTTGGCAGACGCCCCAACGGCGATCGGATCGACGCTGAGTCCGCAGGAGTAGCGGTCGACGAACATGGATTTATCGGCGTAGACAAGCAACAGCGCACCAACATCACAAACATTTTTGCCATCGGTGACGTGACGGGTCTGCCGATGCTCGCACACAAGGCGACCCATCAGGGCAAGGTTGCCGCCGAAGTGGCGGCCGGACTCAAAAGTGGTTTCGATGCCCGTGCGATTCCTTCCGTCGCCTACACCGATCCCGAGATTGCATGGGTTGGTCTTAGCGAGACCGCTGCAGCTCTAGAAGGAATTGCGTATGAGAAAGGCTCGTTCCCGTGGTCGGCTAGTGGCCGCTCACTCGGAATGGGGCGCAGCGACGGCCTCACAAAGATTCTTTTCGACCCCAAGAGCCAGCGGATTCTGGGTGGCGGAGTTGTCGGGTCCTCTGCCGGGGATCTGATCGCCGAGCTCACCCTGGCTATAGAGATGGATTGCGAAGCCGCCGATATAGCGCTCACCATCCATCCCCATCCCACGTTGTCCGAGACGGTGGCGTTTGCGGCAGAGGCCTTCGAAGGCACCATCACCGATCTCTATGTACCCAAGAGGAAGTAGCGGAGTAGTTCGTCTGTCGTGGAGTGGCCAACGACGAAACCCTGCCATTTCAGCAGTCTCGAGGTGGCGAGTAGACTGACTCGAGGGAGACCGCGAAATGGAGACCCTGGCGAATATCGCAATTGGCTTTGTAGCATTTCTTCATGTGCTCTTCTTGGTTCTCGAGATGTTCCTCTGGAAGAGGCCGATCGGGCGCCGGATATTTGGGCTCAGTCGCGAAATGGCCGAGGCTACCGCTTCCCTCGCCGCCAATCAGGGGCTGTACAACGGCTTCTTGGCTGCGGGTCTCGTATGGGGTCTGATGGCGGGTCCCGATGGCTTCTGGATCAAGGTGTTTTTCTCGAGCTGCGTGGTTATCGCTGGACTTTTTGGAGCGGCGACAGCAAATCGCTCTATCCTTTGGATCCAAGCTCTACCCGGAGCTGTAGCTCTTGCACTGGTCTGGCTGAGTGGCACAGGTTGATAAGATTCCGAAAAATCGCCCGAAAAACAATACGTTCCGCCTCTGCGGCAACGCTGATCGTAGGTCTCCTGCTGGCCTCACCCGCAGGTGCCGGTTCTGAGAGATCCCCGGAGGAGATTCCCCGAACGACCCTGATCGGCAGCGCTGTGTTGCCGGCGGCGACTTGGAGTGAGGGACCTCCCTGTGGTGAGTTCGACAACGAAGGGAATCGCTACGAGAAGCCTCGGTTTCCGACCCAGCCGGTCCAGGGGTTCAGTTCTATGCGATGGCTCGAGAAGCCAGATCGGATTCTCGTTCTCACCGATAACGGATTCGGGGGCCGGGCAAACAGCCCCGATTACCTGCTGCGGATCTATCGCATGGCGATCGACTCAGGAGAGGGTTCCAAAAAAGAGGTGGCAACCATTGATTTCGAGAGCTTCGTTCAGCTCGATGATCGAGACCGCAAGGTGCCGTTTCGAATCATCCATGAGATGAGTGTCGACAGGCTTCTCACCGGCGCCGATTTCGATCCCGAGTCGATGGAGCTTGCTGCGGATGGAAGCTTCTGGATCGGCGATGAGTTTGGACCCTTTTTGCTCCACTTTGGTGCCGATGGAACCCTTCTCGAGGCGCCCTATCCGATCGAGATCCGCGAAAGCCAATATCTGACTCGAGTCTTTCGCTCACCCCAGAGTCCGACACTCCTGGCGAAGGGCGCCGCGCCAGAGTTTGCCGCGATGGCCGATGTGGCGCTGTCGGGGGGGTTCGAGGGCCTGGCCATCAGTGCAGATGGAAAGACACTCTTTGCGATGCTGGAGAAGGGTGTGCTCGGTGATCCCTACAGGACTCTGCGTATCTTCGAGTTCGACCTGGAGTCGAGATCTTTCAACGGTGCGGTCCATTTGTATCGGCTCTCAGGTGACCGTCACAGGGTCGGCGAACTCACGCACGTTGCTGACTCGAGCTTTCTGGTCATCGAGCGCGACGCCGCCGACGGTGAGCTGGCACGGTTCAAGCGCGTTTTTCGGTTCGATCTCGAGGTGACACAGGAGAACGGTTCAGTCGAGAAGACCGAGGTCGCCGACCTGCTTCATATCCAGGACCCAGATCATCTGGCCAGCAACGACGGCCTCTTTACCTTCCCTTTTGTGACGATCGAAAGCATAGAGATCATCGACAAGGCGACCCTTCTGATCGCCAACGACAACAATTTCGACACCACAGGTTCCCGGGGTGAGGGCATACCCAACGACACCGAAGTGATCTGGGTGCGGCTAGCCGAGCCGCTGCAGTAGAGATTGCCTAGCCTGTAGCAGAAAAAGAAAAGCGGCACAGGGGGCATTCGAGATCCTCCTGTACCGCGATGGTTCTATTTCTGAACCTTTTGACTGAGCTCGCGAGCTAGTCGATTTTCTTGTAGCTGACCGAGGTCAACTCGATCGGGTTGAGAGTCCGCTGATCGATCGTGACTCGATCTTTGTCCTCATCCCAACCAACCTTCGGTCCCATCACGATCACACCCGTGCCGACATGCTTTTCGGTGAGATCGAGCTGGACAACGGTGAAATTGTCTTCCACCCTTTTGGCGATCTGCTTGGCCGAGGCAAAGCCCATCGGATTGGTGCTGACCATGACCACGCGATAGCGGTACTCGGCATCCTCACCTCTATCGACTGCATAGGCATACTGCATCTCGGTGTTGTCACCGGGCTGTTTGACGAGGCCCGCGAGGCCCCACTCGGCCAGCACGTTGTGTACGTCGACCGCGCCCTGCTCCCGCATCAGCGAGATCAGCCGTGCGCGCTCGGCATCGGTGATCCAATCGTCGATGTCGATCGTCATCTGGGCGGTCTGGGCATTGCTACCCTGAAGATCCGATATATCAGCCGTCACCACAAAGCGATGAAGCGGAATGCCGTATTTCTCCACATCCGCAGCCGTGCCGATCTTCTTGTAACGCGAGCCCGCGATCGACAGATCGCCCATCAGACCCTTCTGGCCAAAGACGATGGCCACGATCGGATTGGCGAGCGTCGAGGTGTTGATGGTCGCTCCTGCGCCTTTGGTAGCTACGGCAACAGATCCATCGACTCCCACTTCCCACTCTGCCCTTCTATTACGAAACTTATCGAGCGCATCCTGTTCGTTGAAAGCCATGATCTGGGTGTACGACTGGATTCCGGCGGTAAGACCGGCGGAAGCCGACGCGGCCCGGTAGTACTCGTGGGTCTTGCCGTCGATCTGGAGCGCGCAAGCACCACGCTCGAGTCCTACTCCGAGGCCGACCTTGCTGATCTTTGGACAGACCAGGATGCCGACAGAGTTGTCGATGACATCTTGTGAGTTCTTGAACTCATCGCCAAACTCTTCGAGACTTACCGCCACCTTGGCGTCGAGCTGTTCTGCGTCGTAGGCAAAACCATTACCTACGATGCCGATGGTGCCGATCAACGCGACACACAAAATCAAAACTGCTTTTCTGCTTGGGTTCATTACTCTTCCCTCCCTACGGCCGTTGGGCCGCATCAATTAGCGACAACTCAGTCGCGTTTGCGGCCACTAGACCGCGTCAAATTGCGGCCGCTGGGCCGCACAGTGCTTTAAAAGAGAGTGTATTGCCAACGCCACGACATCTCTTCCGATGAGACGATTCTTTTTGAGTACGGCACTTGTTGGCAAGTACGATAAGAATCATATCATCTGGCTGTTCTGGAGGCACCAGGTTCTCTAATCACCGGGCTGAGGAGATGGATTTGCGCTCCTTCCGGCTCTGCCCCAGTAAGCTCTGCCCCAGCAAAGAGGAGCACTTGTCCTGACTAAACGAAAGAAACGAAAGCGACGAAAGCGACCCAGTTTTCTGTGGCGAACACTCTCGAAGGCGGGCGCCGCGATCGTGCTTGGAATTGGCCTCACGGTCGTTTTGGTGCTGCCTTGGCGCTGGATCTCCCCTCCTATCAGTGCTTTTGTAATCCACGCTCGCGCAGTTGGTGGTCAGGCCGCTATCGAGTGGGTCGATTGGCAGGAGATCTCACCCAATCTACCGATAGCGGTCGTTGCCTCCGAAGATCAGACCTTTCCAACCCATAACGGGTTCGACCTCGAGTCGATCGAAAAGGCCGTACGGGAGCGCGATCAGCGGGTCCGTGGCGCTAGCACCATCTCACAACAGGTTGCAAAAAACCTTTTCCTCTGGCCCGGGCGTAGCTGGGTTCGCAAAGGACTGGAGGCCTACCTGACAGTCTTTATCGAGATGCTATGGCCGAAGCAAAGAATTCTCGAGGTCTACCTGAATCTGGCTCAGTTTGGACCTGCCACATTCGGCGTCGGTGCATCGGCCAGTGAGCTCTTTGGTAAACCGGCCAGCCAGCTGAGCCCCCGACAGTCGGCTCTGATGGCGGCTGTGCTGCCGAGCCCGAAACGGATGTCGGTGCTGAAGCCTTCGCCGTACGTCGAGGAGCGTGTAGCATGGATCCAGAAACAGGTCGACCAACTGGGCGGTCCGGCCTATCTGGAAGGGATGTAGACCCTGACCTCATGATTCAGACCGAAAGACCTCATGCCGACGAGTATGACCCTTACTACGCTGCCTACATCGACAGAATCCAAGAAGCTGACGTGCTTAGTGCCCTTCGGCAGCAGCAGGCCGAGTCCGCAGCGACTCTGATGAGTCTTTCTGATGAAGCGGCGACTCTCCGCTACGCACCTGCCAAGTGGAGCGTCAAGGAGGTCGTGGGGCATCTCTGTGACACCGAGCGGGTCTTCGTCTACCGGGCGCTCTGTATCGCACGTGGCGAGAGCCAGCCGCTTCCAGGAATGGATCAGGACGTCTATGTAACCGGCGCGAACTTCGACTCCCGCGCCATCGACAGCCTGGCGGAGGAGTTCGTCGCAATTCGTTCCGCCACCATCGCTCTGTTTGAGAGTCTCGACGAACAAGGGTGGAGCCGCAGCGGTATCGCAAACGAGGTACCGATCTCGGTGCGGGCGATCGCCTTTATTATCGCTGGGCACGAGGCACATCACATGGCGGTTCTTCGGGACAAATATGGAGTTGGCTTGTGAGTCGATCGGTACCAGGGTCCCTGAAAAAGTTTCCACTTCAGAAGCTTCAGAACTTTGCGGGTTTTTTCGAGCTTCTGGTTGTCATCGAGAACGAGCTATTGCGCTCCTACGAGGCAACGCTAGCTGCGTTAGGAAGTACGTAGCTCTGCAGTAGTGGTTTCGGTCGAATTGGATGCTACGATCTAAGTCACTCTGGAGGTCAAGATGGATTTTGATACCGATCTGAAAATGGCGATTTATGGGCATTTCGCCGAGTCGGCCAAGTCGCCGACCGTGTTCGAGATGGCCAGTGCACTCAGCGCACCCGAGAAGGAAATTTTCGAGGGATATGGACGCCTCGCGGACCAGCGTGTTCTGGTGTTGAATCCGGATGGCGAGACCATACGGATGGCTCCGCCCTTTGCCGGAATCCCAACCCAACATCGGGTGCGGGTAGGTGACAAGGAGTACTTCGCCAACTGTGCGTGGGATGCGCTTGGGATTCCAGCCGCGCTCCATGCCAACGCGGAAATCTACTCCCGGTGTGAGCAGTCGAAGCAACCTCTGCATATCGTGCTCGAGGGTAGGCCATTTCCGGTGCCCTGCGTCATTCACTTCGCGGTTCCCGCCGCTCAATGGTGGGACGACATCGTCTATACGTGACAAACCATGCTCTTCTTCCGGTCGGAAGAAATGGTCAACGAGTGGTGCGAGGCCAACTTCACACCGAGGCAACCGTTGATCGAGCTCGATCAACTATGGAATCTCTCGAAGGCGTGGTACGGCAACCGTATGACACCTGAAGCGCGGCGACCCGGTCCAGAGGAGATGCGAGAAATCTTTGCCAAATGTGGTCTCGAGGGACCTTTCTGGGATCCGCTCTCCGACCACTTCGGCTAGCGTCGCAACTCACGCCTCGCCGCCCAGGGAACGAGGGGGCAAAAAGGGTACATGTCCCCGATCTCTCCCAGGCGGTACCTGGCAGAGCAGCCGACAGCTCGCCTAGCCTCGCTGGTCCAATTTCCGATAGTGTCTGTGCCCATGGCGCGAAACATCGAGATCAAGGCCCGAGTACCCAACCCGGCGAGGTTTCGGGAGCTCGTGGAGTCGATCTCCGACTCTGGGCCGGAGACAATTCAGCAGGAAGATGTCTTCTTCCAAAGCCGTAAAGGTCGTTTGAAGCTTCGGAAATTTGCCGACGGAACAGCAGAGTTGATTCAGTATGAGCGCCCCGACACGCAGGAGCCGACCGGGTCCGATTACATCAAGGTGGAGGTTGACGATGCTTTGGGACTCGAGGAGGCGCTGAGCCGCGCTCTCGGGGTGCGCGGGGTGGTTCGCAAAGAGCGCGAGCTATACACAGTCGATCGAACCCGGATCCACCTCGATCATGTCGAGGGGTTGGGTGATTTCATGGAGCTCGAGGTCATGCTCGGACCTGGAGAAGCAAGCCAGCCTGGAATCGAGATGGCCGAGCGTCTCATGGCTCGCCTGGGTGTATCTCCATCCGATCTGATCGAGCAGGCCTACATCGACTTGATCGAAAGGGAGGTCGTCATTGAGTGAGCGGTCGGTTGCTAGCCCACCCAAGCCGGGTCTCTACAGCCGCCTGTTCGCCAGGTTCTACGATCGCTCTGTGTCGAAGTACGAGGCATATATCGAGCCTCGCAAACGCGAGCTTTTTGCCGATGTTGAGGGCACCGTAGTCGAAATCGGCGCCGGGACCGGCGCGAATCTGAAGTTTTTGCCCGACAGCTGTCGCTGGATCGGGGTCGAGCCCAATATCTACATGCATGAGCAGTTGCTCGAAAAAGCACAAAACGCTGGTATCGAGGCCGAGATCCACACTGCGAACGCTGCAGGATTCGACGTCGACGATGCCGTTGCTGATGTCGTGGTGTCCACTCTCGTCTTGTGCTCGGTCCCCGATGTCGACCAAGTAATGAGTGAGATCCGGAGAGTGCTCAAACCGGGTGGACGTTTTTTGTTTATTGAGCATGTGGCAGCTCGCACCGGCACCACGATGCGGCGAATGCAGGGATTGGTCTTCCCGGTCTGGTACCTGTGTGGCGATGGCTGTCGGGTAAACCGCGAGACCGACAAACACATTCGCCAGGCGGGGTTCTCGTCGCTCGAGCTCGAAAGTTTCAACTTACCCAACCCGCCCGGCGTGCCCTGGATCAGTCCGCATATCATTGGGTCTGCTTATGAATAGGAAATTGATTCCTCGGAGGGAGCTCTATGGTGCGACTGATAGATCAGCCTGCTGTAGTCGAAGCTGCTGGCAACAAACCCAAGAAAATTGAAGAGTTCATCGGTCGGGTGCGCTCGGGTCACGAGAGTTTGAGCGTGGCGAGGATGGATTCGCCCGAAGGATGGGTCGAGCCAGGTCAGCGGCCCGAGTTTGAAGAGATCACCCTGGTTCTCGACGGTATGGTGCGCGTCGAGCACGAGGGCGGTGTGACCGACGTTCGTGCCGGTCAGACGATCATCTCGGAGCCCGGGGAGTGGGTTCGCTACAGCAGTCCCGAACCCGGCGGAGCTCGGTATGTTGCGATCTGCCTACCTGCTTTCTCGCCCGATATCGTGCACCGCGATCCAGATTAGGATGAAGCTCGTGGAGTCGACCTCCTCACCGTATGAGCCCAGAACCGAGTGGCTCACACTGGTCGCTCCATGAAAGCTCCTGACACAGACGCTCTTGATACCCGGCTTGTCCGGATCAATCACCACCGCCGTGAGGGTGGCTTGGACAAAGGGGCTCAGCTGCTGGAGCATGCTGTCGAGGAGAGGTTTCGCTGCTCCGAGCGGTTGGCCGTCTATGGAAGCCTGGCACCAGGCAAAGAGAATCACCATAGGATTGAGCACTTGGTTGGCCGTTGGAGCAAGGCATGGGTTCATGGTGACCTACTCGATCGGGGCTGGGGTGCGAATCTCGGCTTTCCTGCGATGCGGTGGCGAGCAGAGGGCGAGCCGATCGAGGTCGACGTGCTCGAATCACCTCAACTACCCGAGGCCTGGATCGAGATTGACCGGTTCGAGGGCTCTGGTTATGTTCGAATCTTGGTGCCCTTCTACAACCGGAGTGACTTCATCGGTGTTACCAACATCTATGAGCTTGCTCCAGAGCCGGTTGCCGCTGGCACGTGAGGAATCTGAAGCCTGGATTGGTCGACAGGGCCTATTGGAGGCGCCGAGTGGCGTCGGAGGCGACAGCGGCTTGTGTCGAGTGGGTCTTTGCCCAGACCGATTACCCACGTGTCATTACCTTGATTCGTCCTGAGAACGAACCTTCGCTGGCCGTGGCCCGCAAGATCGGGATGGTAGAGAGGGGACTGACTTTGTTTGCAGGCTACGAGCACAAGGTCTATGCGATTGATCGACCTGGGCAAGAACTCTCACTAGCGAAATGAGTTACTGTGGCTGATGGCATCAGATGAAGACCGTGGATGGTGGCTAGCAGCTGGTTTGCTGACAAGGCATTTTTTGGGAGAGGTAGATGATTCGATCGCAGATTTTGGTTTCCATATTCATGGTCGCTGCCGTCGTTCCGTTGGTCTCGACCGCCCAGGAGGCACCCTATGCAGGTCTCGAGACACGACAGATCAAGGCGCTCAGCCCGGAGCAAATTGCCGAGTACAAGCAGGGCCACGGGATGGGTCTGGCACTGGCCGCCGAGCTCAATGGATTCCCCGGGCCCAAGCATGTCCTCGAGCTGTCGAACGAGCTCGGTCTGACCTCTGAACAGCGACGAGATGTGCAAGATGTGTACAACGGCATGCACTCGACCGCGGTGGATCTGGGCGAACAGATTGTCGAGCGAGAGGCAGAACTAGACGAGCTCTTTGTTGACGGTGATATCGACGAACAGAGCCTGCAAAGCTACCTCACCGAGCTTGCCTCTCTTCAAGGAGAGCTTCGAAACGCGCATCTTGCCGCTCATCTCGAAACAAAGAACCTGCTGACGGTCGATCAGGTCGACTCCTACAATCAGATGCGGGGATACCAGTCTCAGGAACACCAACATCATCCTGGAAATCACGGACCATGAAACCCGCACCCCGTAGGATGGCAGGAGTAGTATCTGAAGGTATGTTGTTGGATATTGGCTATCCCGATGGCATCGATCCGGTTCTCGCTTCGCCCGAGGCGCCGGTTCCCAACGGTGCCCGAGCGGGTTGAGGAGGCGTCATGACCAAGCGAATATGGGTTCTGGTGATTGTCTGTCTGGTTGGTGTTCTTGGCTTCGCCGTGGCCGAGAGCAATCAGGAAGCCGAGAAGTCGGCTGTTGCCGCGGCCGAAGCCTGGCTGGAGCTTGTCGATGGTGGCGACTTTGCAAAGAGTTGGTCGGAGGCTGCGTCCTACCTTAGGGGCGCGGTCAGCAAGGACACTTTTGAGCAGCAGATGTCAGCGGCACGAAATCCGCTGGGCAACGTGCTGTCGCGGGAGGTCAAGAAGACCACATACATGACAACAGCGCCGGGTGCCCCAGACGGCGAATATGTCGTCATTCAGACCGATACCTCGTTTGAGAACAAGAAGTCGGCGGTCGAAACGATTACGCCGATGCTCGACGAAGATGGCAAATGGCGAGTGTCGGGCTATTTCATCAAATAGACTTGCAAGGGATTTTGCATGGACACGACAGAACGGATCAAAAGCACCTTCGAGCGCAACAAGAAGGCTCTTGGCCTTAGACCTTCGGTAGGCCGCGGAACGGCCACGACCCGGGCGATGCTAACCCAGGGTCTTCACTTCGAGGTCAAGGATGGTGCCTGGAGTATGAATGTCGATATGTCCGAGAAATCGGGCGGCACTGGCGCAGCCCCCGACCCCGGGGTCTATGGGCGATCGGCTTTGGCCAGTTGTCTTGGAATCAATTACGCCATGTACGCGGCTGTCAAGGGCTTTGAGATTTCCAGTCTCGAGATTGAAGTCCAAGTCGATTACGACTCGAACGGAACCTACGGCACGATCGACCAGCCACCGGGATATCGACAGGTCAGATACACCGTGGTCATCGGGGCCGACGCGTCCGAAGACGAGATCTATCGTTTTGTCGACGAAGCAGACAAACATTGCGCCTATTTGGACGTCTTTTCTCGGCCGATGGATGTGCAACGCGAGGTGCGAGTAGTAGGCGCCCAGGAGTAATGTAAATGGACCCGCGATTACAGAGACGAGTGCAGCGGTATGGTTGGGAAAAAGCGTCCTCGAAACTCGACATCTCAATCCGTTGGATCCGAGCTCGTATGATCGTGTACGACAACCCAATTGCCATCGAGTCGCTGCATCACGAGAGTGAAAATGCCCCCGGACTCTGTGTCAGGTGCAGCAAGGTCCCATCGTCCCAACACCCAAGCCGATGTGTCCCCAAGCGGGTGAACCTCGAGATCGCTGAATCGTAGGTTTCCCATGGTCTCCGGAGACGTACCGTAGCGCTGTTCGTACTTGTCATAGGTGATCTGCCAACCTCGACGAACCTGACTGCCTGAGGTAAACACCAGTCCAGGTCCTTTGAGATAACCATCCATAAAACCCTCGAGATCGCCTCGATTCCACGCCTCTGCTTGCCTCTGAATCACGTCTACGATTGCAGTCTCGAGCGCCGAGCTCTCAGTCGCGCTGAGAGCGCTCACAGCCGTAAGGCCTAACGCTGTGAGAACGGCAGCAGCAACGAGAGTTTTCACTCGTTCTTTCCAGAGCAAAGACATCCTGTTCCTAACCATCGACCGTACCCCCTTTTGGTCTTCGTGTCGGGTAGTGATAGATGATAATAACGAGCCCTGCCCAATGACGCGAGAGGTATTGAATGATGACAGAGGTTTGGGTTTCCAGCGGATCTACTGGAGCTTGATAGCATGGCGTTGGTTATGAGTGAAAAAGCAGATGTACAGGTCGGGTTGACCGGCGTGGGTGGAGATCGACGATTCGTCATTCAGAATGTCGGCGGATCTGTCGCCCGCGACATTCACCTCGAGGTGCGATCTGAAAACGGCAAGAACTCACCGGTAGTCAGCGGCGAGGTCGCTAAAAAGTTTCCCCTAGAGGAGCTAGGACCCGATGAAGCGGCTTCGCTGGCAGCCATCGTGACAACGGGTACTGGAATTCGGTTTCTGGCGACAGTCTCTTGGCAGGACGACGAAGGCGTGCGACAGCAGCAGAGCTTTCAGTTGACGGTCTGACCTGACCAACAACCTTTCAAGTGCACCAAGACGTTCAGCCGGTAGAGATTGGACGACGGGTCGAGCCTGCCCGAACAAATCAAGAAGTAGATTTGCGTGCCTACAATCACAACCGAGTCGGTCCACGAGGAGAACGATGATGGCTTTCATCGACTATGTCCCATATGACGAGATTCCCGAGTGCGACCAAGTGGCCGACCGGGACAACATCATTCAGATCCATGGAGTTCATAGCCAAGTCATTCGTCGTCACTATGACCTCTATCGTGAGCTCATGTATGGGCAAGGTCCGCTGACACGGATTCAGCGCGAGATGATCGCGGTTGTTGTCTCGACCGCCAACAAATGTCACTACTGAATCCACCATCACGGGGCGGGTCTCCGTAGACTACTGACAGCAAAACAAATGGATGAGGGTGCGCAGGAGAGGCTACTAGCTGCCTTGACCTCCGACTACAGCCAGGCCGATCTGGATCCCGCCGACAGAGTCATGCTCGACTATGCGGTGCTCCTGACGGTCAAGCCGTTCGAGGTCTCGGCAGAGGATATCTCACGCCTCGAAGCGAATGGCTTCAAGGACCGCGCTGTTCACGATATTTGTGCCATCGTCGCCTACTTCGCGTTTGTCAATCGCATCGCCGACGGTCTGGGTGTCGAGCTCGAAGACTCTTGAGCTCGCGAGGAGGGAAATCTGTCGCCAACCATAGTCGTCGCGTCGAAGAATCCGGTCAAGGCGGATGCGGCACTTGGCGGATTCCGACGCATGTATCCGGAGCTCGATTTCAACATAGAGTCTGTTTCGGTTTCATCGGGCGTGAGCGCTCAGCCGATGAGCGATGAAGAGACTCTTCTCGGTGCCACCCAACGGGCACAGGTGGCCAAAAGAGGTAATGCCGACGCCGATTTTTGGGTCGGGATCGAGGGCGGTATCGAAGATGTCGACCTGGGGATGGTGGCCTTTGCCTGGGTTGTAGTGCTATCAGACCATCAGACAGGAATAGGCCGCACGGGCGGCTTCATTCTGCCCGCTCGCGTCGCCGAGCTTGTACGGCAGGGGAAAGAGTTGGGCGACGCCAACGACATGATCTTTGTTCGAGAGAACTCGAAACAGAAGGAAGGTGCGATCGGGCTGCTGACCCACAACGCGATGGATCGCCGAGAACTCTACGAACACGGTATGGTCCTGGCGCTAGTCAGTCTCAAGAACCCAGAGCTCTATCCACAGGATCCGGTTCCGGCATGACGACACCGCTAGCAGTCCTTCGATGGGCTTTGGTCGGACTCGCGGTCTTGCCGGCTGCTGTCGGAGCGCAACCTCCCCTCGAGGCTCGAAGGACACTCGATGCCCCAAAGAAACCGACGGTGATTCAAGAGCCCCCAGCCACGGGGAAATTTCTTGTCGCCGGTCCGAATCTTTTGGATCCCAATTTTGCCGAATCGGTGGTGTTGCTTGTCGACTACAACAGCGAAGGGGCCCTGGGTGTGATCGTCAACCGCCCCACCGACAAGCTGGTGTCGGAGGTAATGCCGGAGCTCGAGGCGATGTCCGACAGGCCGGACAGGATTTGGCTCGGGGGGCCGGTAGCCCAGTGGCAACTGGTCATGCTGGCCCGATCGGGGGGTGATCTTGCAGAAGGGCGTCTGGTCATGGGGGATCTCTATTTCACTGCCAGCCGTAGTGCCTTGGAGAGTGTGCTGTCGGATCAAGGGGAGTTCCGTCTCTACGTCGGCTACGCCGGCTGGTCGGCGGGTCAACTCGATCAAGAGATCGAACGAGGAGGCTGGCGGGTTCTGTCTGCTGAGATATCGATGGTCTTTGACAAGGCACCGCTGGATCTCTGGCAGGAGTTGATCCGACGCAGTACCGTACATTGGGCTTGGCGAAATGGCCCCGCCGAAAACCAATTCGCGGACACCTCTACCCCCTGAGCGCCGAGACCAAGGAGTCAATCGCATGAAACGTTGGTTAGAAGTGGCAACAAGCCGTCCGGTCGTCACAAGAGCGCTCCAATACGCAGTGATCGTGGGCGCTGTTCTGATTTTTATCAATCATGGCGATGCGATCCTGGGTGGTGGGGTCTCGGGTGCTCGGGTAGCGAAGATGGTTTTGACGGCGTTTGTTCCCTACGCCGTTTCGACGGCTTCGAGTGTCTCTGCAATTCTCGAGACTCAAACCGATAGGGGTTGACCGGTAGACGACCCTCCTCAGCGGGCCAAAAGGGAGTTAGGATCGTCCTCGGAACGATGGGCGATCTGAACGAATTTACGCTTCCGGTCAAGCTGTTTCTGAAGACATACCGCTGGCGACCGATCAAATCAGTGCCCTGGGCACCTCTGAAAAAGCCGCTGTCGGAGAGTCGGCTTGCTCTGGTCAGCAGTGCCGGTCTGGTTGCTGCTGATCAAAAACCCTTTGACGAGTCGGTGCGCGGTGGCGATCCGACCTACAGAGTCATATCCAGCGACATAGAGCTGAAGACCCTGATCGACACTCATAGAAGTGAATCCTACGATCATTCGGGTCTCCATCAAGATCCCAACTTGGCGCTCCCTCTCGATCGGGCTCGTGAGCTTGTCGCCACAGGTCGCATCGGATCTCTAAACGACAGACACCTTTCGTTTATGGGCTCGATCACGGCTCCAGGACGCTTGCTTCGCGACCATCTGCCTGAAGCGGTGTCGCTGATGGTCGAGGACGGGGTCGATATCGCCTTGCTGGTCCCGGTCTGACCGATTTGCAACCAGACCGTGAGTCTGATCGCAGCCGAGCTCGAAAGAAATGGAATCAGCACCGTAGTACTGCAACTGCTTCGGGTGGCAGCCGAGAAAGTCGGTCCACCACGAGCGTTGCTGGTGCCGTTTCTACACGGCTATCCTCTCGACTCACCCGATGAGCCGGAAAAGCAGCATCAGGTCATTGAAGCCGCGTTGCAGTTGTTGGAGCGCACCGATCTAGAGCCTCCAGTATTCGAGGAGTATTTGAAACCAGCGCCTCGGGAGTGAGTTGGTTTGGGTGCCTTTTTGCGCCCGGACCAGACCATGGTGTAGGGTTACGGCCTGCATCGCGGAACGCAGGTCGTGTTTTTGGGGGTATGTAGTGACTGACAGAACACTGCTGTCTATACCGACTCGACAGAAGCATCTCGGAAAACACCTGGTGTTGGATGCCTGGCGGTCTCCAGCCGAGTTGCTGAACGACAAGGAGTTCGTCCAGCGGGCGGTTGAAGAGGCGGTCGCGGTCTGTGGTGCCACCCTGGTCGAGCTCTGTGTACATCAGTTCAGCCCCTACGGCGTCACCGCTACGGCCACTCTTGCCGAGTCCCACATGGCTGTGCACACCTGGCCAGAGCACGGTTATGTGGGGGCCGATATCTTCTTTTGCGGCGAGGGTAATCCTGAGACCGCGATCGAGAAGCTTGTAGAGCTTTTTCAAGCGCGGGACGTAAAGATTCGACGTCTCAATCGTGGTATTCAACCTCAGATCGAAGCAGACGATCTGTTGAATGATGCCAGTGAGCTTGCCTGATCGCTTTCTACGACCTGTTCACGCGTCTAGGGGTTGGCCAGCGGAGAAATCCCCCGAGAAATCCCCATAGAAACTCCCCGAGAAGTCTCCCGCGAAGCGTGAAACGTATTTATGTTCCCAGTCAACTCGTACCATTTCGGCAGTGAGGTGAGCATGATAACGACGAAATGCATCCAAACCCTGACATCCCTGACCGTCGTACTCATGATGGTTCTCGCCATAGCCGTGCCGGGCTTGGAAGCTGCCGGTGGCTCCTCGGCGCCACCCAGCACGAATCCTGTGGATGCGGCGGCAGCGGCCTATGAACGTGGCCTGAAGGCTCGTGACAAGGCCTGGGAGTTGGAGAAGGAGATGGAGAGCTCCGATCCTGCGACTCGCGAGAGGCTTGCATCCAAGATCGACAAACAGTACGAAAAGGCTGCCCGCGCATTTCGCTCCGCTACCGAGGAGAACCCAAAGATGTACCAGGCTTTTGGCAGCCTGGGTTATGCGCTGAGAAAAACCGGCGACTACGATGGCTCGTTGGTGGCCTACAACGAGGCACTCGATATCAACCCAGGCTATGTCGAGGCGATCGAGTATCGCGCTGAAGCCTATCTCGGGCTCGATCGATTGAATGAGGCCAAGGATGCCTATCTTCAGCTGTTTCGAGAAGATCGCGAGCGCGCCGATGAGTTGATGACGGCGATGCAGTCGTGGGTGGAGGAGCGTCAAGACAATCCTGGCGCTCTCGAACCGTCGACGGTCGAAGAGTTTACGAGTTGGGTCGAGGAGAGAGCCGAGGTGTCGGGCAACACGGCGAGCCTTTTTACCGGCGGCTCTGAGTCGAACTGGACCTCGGACTGACGATCGCCAACTGAGGATTTCGGCTCCATGAAGCATGTCTCGTGGAGGGCCCTGCAAGAGGCTGTCGTGCTGGCGACCTTTGTTACTTTCTGTTGTTCGCCCCGATCGATAGCCTCGGAAAAGGCGGAAGTGTCTGTCGCTGAAGCCTTCGAATGGAATCTACCGGCTGGCTTTCCGGTGCCGCTGGTCCCGCACGACAATCCGATCACACAGACCAAGGTCGACCTTGGTCGACGTCTCTTTTTTGACAACCGGCTCTCGGTGGATGGCACGTTTTCGTGTGCATCGTGCCATCAGCCGGAGCTTGCGTTTGCCGATGGGCTAGAACAAGCGGTCGGGGTCACGGGGCAGCAACATCCCCGAAGCGCAATGAGCCTGGCAAATGTAGCGTATGGCGTCACCCTGACCTGGGCCGATCCGGATCTCGATCGACTCGAAGAACAGATGCTGACCCCGATGTTCTCCGAGCGCCCCGTCGAGCTTGGGCTCGCAGGGATGAAACAACAGGTGCTAACGCGTCTGAGCCACGAACCCCTTTACGAGCGTCTGTTCAGACGGGCCTTTCCAGACGATTCCGATCCGATCACCTTCGAGAATCTGGTTCGGGCCATCGCGTCGTTCGAGCGCACTCTGATCTCGGGGAACTCACCCTACGATCGCTATGTCTATTGGGGGGAGACCGAGGGGTTTTCCAATCAGGCTCGAGCCGGCATGCGTCTTTTCTTCTCCGATAGATTCAAATGCTCGATGTGCCACTCCGGATTTAACCTTTCTGGACCGGTTCAGTATGTCGACGGCTCGCCGACTCACCCTGAGTTTCACAATACTGGTTTGTACAACTTGGGCAAGACCGGTGCCTATCCGCCTGGAAACCAGGGTCTTGTCGAACACACCTCGAACCCCGAAGACATGGGGCACTTCAGGGCGCCAACGCTGAGAAATATCGCCATCACTGCGCCCTACTCTCACGATGGCAGTGTAGAGACCTTGGGAGAGATGATCGCGCATTACTCAAACGGTGGTCGCTCGCTCCATATTGGTGCGCTAACAGAGATCGGTCGCGACAATCCCTACAAAAGTGAGGAGATCAGCGGCTTTGACATGACCCCTGTCGAGCTCCAGGAGCTCATCTCATTTCTCGAGAGCCTGACCGACCAGGGTTTTCTCGAAGATCCGCGCTTTCAGGACCCCGGGCAGACTCACTGATAGTCTGCCTGTATGAGCAACAGCTTCTCCGGGACCCTGGTGGTTCTCCCAGGAGTTGTCGTAGCCCTGTGGTTGGTGGGCCGGTGGGTGCGTCAGCGAGGTGGCAGTGTCCTGGCAACTAGAACCCTTGCCAGTGAAGTGGCGATCCTTACCCTTCTCCTGCTTCTGATTCGCAGCCGCTCGGCGCTGGGTTTGGTGGTCCGCCCCGATCTGGTCGACTACCTGATCGCCGCAGGCCTTGTTCTCTTGCTCGCTCATCACGTCATAGCCCTGGTTGGGAGAATGGCCTCTGTTCTCGGCAATAGGCTTCCGGTGCGCCCCCCGTGGCCGTTTTTTGTGCTACCTCTGGTGGTCTATGTTGCCATTTTGCCCTGGGCGACAGAACACCGAGAGCCCGACGGCGATGAGCCCTACTATCTGCTGATCACCCACAGCTTGGCCTACGATTTCGACACCGAGTTGAGCAACAACTACGAGGCGAAGCATTCACTCGAGTTCATGTCGCGCGAGTTGGAGCCCGAGTGGGCGGACCCCAGGCCTCGGGATGGACAGATCTACTCTCGGCACAATCTGTTGCTGCCCTTGATACTCACGCCTGGCTATCGCATCGGTGGGATGTGGGGCGCCTTCTTGACCATGACGGTCCTTTCTGCCCTGGTTGCCTGGATGACAATGCGTTTGGCCGGACGACTGTTTCCAGACCACGTCCGAGCTTCAGTGGCGGCGTGGGCGCTCCTGTCACTGAGTCCGCCTTTTTTGCTCTACTCCTATCAGGTCTGGACCGAGGTGCCTGCCGCGTTGCTGGTGCTTCTCGCTCTCGATCAGATCTACGCACTCGAGACCGCAACGGGCAGTTCAAAAAAGCACTGGTTGAAGCTGGCGGTAGTGCTGGCTTTGTTGCCCTTGATGAAGCTGCGATTCCTCCTGCTGGCAGGCCCGCTGACTCTGTTGGCGTTTTGGAAGTTGGGTCCTCGGCGCAAAGAGGTGGTAGTAGTGGCTCTGGTTCTCCTGGCTGCTATCGGCGCGATGCTGACCTACAACTTTGTCGCTTTTGATCAGACGTTCAAGGACCACAGCCTGAGCACTCTCAAACGGATTCAAGAGAGACCGTCCGCGGAGTACATCAAGGGTGGCCTCGGGCTGCTGTTCGACTGTGCCTTTGGGCTGTTTTCCAGCAATCCGCTTTGGATCCTTTTGGTTCCGGCTCTTGCATTGATGATCGCCCGCCGGCCACCTCTAGCCCTCGATGCGGCTGTTTGTATAGTGCCCTATCTTCTAGTTGTGACACCCCGTTTGGAGTGGTACGGGGCATGGGCACCTCCGTTTCGGTTTGGCATCGTATTGCTACCGCTGATGGCTCTGACGCTAATTCCGCTTTTTGCGACCGGATTGCGAAGTCTGAATCGAATGGTCATCATGGGTCTGGGCCTTACGGCATTGTCGCTCGCTCTTGTGTGGCTTGTGTTGCCAGCGTGGGCCTACAATTTGGCCAACGGTACAAGTCACATCATCGACCATCTGTCGGCCTCTCTGGGCTCTGACACGGGTCGTTTCTTTGCCAGCTATGTGCGGGTTCGAACCGCCAGCTGGTTGATTCCGTTTGTCTTCATCTCAGCGCTGATTGCTCTCTGGCTAGTTGATCTCTGGTTGCCCGGTCGGAGACCGCTGGGTAGGAGCAGAGCCTGGGGCATCGTGGTCGCTCTCTTGCTGGCTGCCGGGCTGCCTCTGGGCGCTAGCACCCTTGCAACCACGATCGTGGAGTTCGAAGATGTTCAAGTTTCCAAACAGGGTGGAGAAATTTTTCCCGAGGTTTGGGTGTCTGGACGTCCCCGGTTTCGGGGCGGCTGGAAGCTCGGCAATGGAGACTTGCTCAGTGCACCGGTCAATGGCGCTGGCGAGAACGTCATCCTGTCAATCGATCTCCAGATTCGCGGGATCCGCTCGAAGGGGGTTGCCCTCTCTAACAGCATCTCCGAGAGCCCGGCGGAGGAAGGCCCGCGACCGGACTCAGTGCCCGATGTCATGTTGGCCGATATCACAGGGCCAGGCGACGGATCAGGTCTAGAAATTGTGATCGGTGATTGGGTACAGGCGCTCGAGGGAGTTGCTGAGCGAGGTGGCTGGCAAACAGCTACGGTCTCGGTGTCGGACTGGCCACGGGGTGTTCCTCTCGTGATCCGCCTCGAGCCCACCAATGAGAGGTGGTCGCAGAGCGAAGTCATTCTCGACCGGGCTCGATTCGTCTGGAACTAGTAGTCTGGGCCTGTGGGGCCCCTAAGGTGTTTGGTAGAATTCCGCCTCGAAATGCGAGAAATAGATTGAAAGTACTGGTTGTCGGCGGCGGTGGTCGCGAGCATGCGCTCTGCTGGAAGCTTCGTCAGAGTCCTCTTCTAGAAGAGCTGTACTGTGCCCCGGGAAATCCAGGTATCGGCGAGATCGCCGATCTGGTTCCGATTGCTGTGGACGAGATCCGGAATCTGGCAGATTTCGCTGTCGAGATGAAGATCGACCTGACGATCGTTGGCCCGGAGTTACCGTTGACTCTCGGGATCGTCGATCAGTTCGAAGAGTTGGGGCTGAGGGTTTTTGGTCCGAACCGACAGGCAGCGATTCTCGAAGGCAGCAAGGTGTTTGCCAAAGAGTTCATGAGGCGGCATGGGATTCCCACGGCAGATTTCGAGGTCGTCCACGATGCTGAAGAGGCCCGAGAGGCGATGAGACGGCTCGGTATGCCGCTCGTGATGAAGGCGGACGGCCTTGCGGCCGGAAAGGGCGTCCTGATCGTTCGCGACGATGCCGACGCCGAGGAGGCCCTCAAAGTCTTCTTTGAAGATCGTCAATTCGGTGGGGCGGGCGATCGCGTCGTCGTTGAAGAGTGTCTCGAAGGCGAAGAAGTCTCCTTTATCGTTCTCAGCGATGGCAAACATATGCTGACCTTCGCATCGAGCAAGGACTACAAGCGGATCGGCGAAGATGATACCGGACCCAACACAGGTGGCATGGGCGCTCATAGTCCTTCGGTAGTTCTGTCCAAAGAGGAAGGTGCGCAGGTTCTCGAGCAGGTGATGCGTCCGACTGTCGAAGGCATGACCAACGACAACCGGCCTTTCTCGGGTGTTCTCTATGCTGGAGTGATGCTGACCGCCGACGGACCCAAGGTGCTCGAGTTCAACGTTCGGTTTGGAGATCCTGAAGCGCAGCCGCTGTTTGTCAGACTCGAGGACGACCTGCTGCCGATTCTCACTTCAGGTGCGGATGGTCGTTTCGAGGTCCAACGGTTGCATTTTCGCCCGGAGGCCACGGCCTGTATCGTGCTTGCAAGCGCCGGCTATCCGGGTGCTCCGGCCAAAGGCGATCCGATCATGGGCATCGATGCCGCCCGTGATCTAGAGGGGGTCGCGGTGTTTCACGCCGGCACCAAGCTCGACGACGGGCAACTCGTCGCCTCGGGTGGTCGGGTGTTGAATGTCTGTGGCAGCGGGCCAACCCTTCAGGAGGCGCTCAAGCGGGCCTACAGTGGTGCCGCCGAGATCCATTGGGCCCACAAGATATTCCGATCAGATATCGGAAGAAGAGTCCTACCCCGCCAGACCTGAGCAGGGTGAACTTCCCCTCCAGAGAGGGCGATTGAGGCGGCCTGCTGCGCGTTGACAATGCTCCAGTACGATTGCCATAATGGCTGAAGGTCGCTGACACAACGACATTTTCGGATACTCGGGCTCTGAGTGCCTTGGAGGGAGGGGAGATCTGACCGATTACAAGCAATTTCTTGCTTGGTATTCGATGTGCATGCATAGGAAGAACTGATGTCTGGTTGCTCCGGTTGTTCGTTCAAGGGGATGTCCACCGCCGTAGAGGGCGCATACGTGGGGGTGCGTCTGGCCGAGGAGACCAATCTGACCCTTTGCTCGACCGGTGATGCAATCTACGCGAGGGGCGATCGGGTAGTGATCGACTTCGATCCCAGCCCAGCCTACGCAAAGGTAGAGCGGTCGCCGATGCCAATATTCAAACCCTGTCAGAAGGTCAGTGCCCGGCGGGTCCTTCGTCGTGCAAATGAAGACGATGAAGCAGCCTACGAGCGGCAGATCATCAACGAGATGAACGCCAGGCGCTTCTGCAGGGAGCGCGCCACCCATCTTGGTCTTCAGATGAAGGTGTCGCGAATCGATTTCACCCTCGACGGCAAGTCAGCCACGGTTTATTTCACCGCAGATGGCCGCATCGACTTTCGCAAGCTCGTACGCGATCTTTCGGGACGTTTCTCGTCGAAAGTCAAGATGGTTCAGGTTGGTGCTCGCGACGAGGCCGGTCTCATCGGTGGTATCGGTCCTTGTGGACAGACACTCTGTTGTTCGACCTGGCTAAAGGATTTCAAGGCGATTTCGATTCAGATGGCAAAGCGTCAAAACCTGAGCCTCAATCCCTCCAAGATATCGGGCCAGTGCGGAAGGCTACTCTGCTGTCTGGCCTATGAAGATGATCAATACAAGAAAACACCGGGCAAGTCGCCCGAGATCGTTTCTAAGAGCAACTGATACCGATGACCAATCGCAAACTGATTCGCCCCGGAGTCTCCGAGCTGAAAAAGGACGGTCTTGGTCGCGGCGTGCGTCGCAAGCAGGCGCCGCCCGAACAGACCAACGCCGAAGAGTTCTATTACCTCAAACAGATGGCGGCGAAGACCCCGATGGTCCTGGTTCTCACTACAGGTGAGGAGCTAAGAGGCTGGATCGAGTGGTACGACAAACACTCGATCAAGTTCCATCGCAACAGTGATCCGAACCTACTTGTGCCGAAACACAGTATCCGCTACATGTTCAAAGAAGAGGAGCTGCGCCGACGGGCCAAGCGACCGCGGTGACCGCTCGCTTTCCCACCCTTGCCCTGACTCAGGGCAACCCGGCCGGGATAGGGCCGGAAATTATTGCAAAGCTGTTGGCTCGATCGGAGAGCCTTTCCGAATGGAGGCCGCTTGTTATCGCAGAACGACCGGCGCTCGAGGCGCTGGCGGCCGAAGTCTTCGATCCCATTCGCAATAGGCTTGAATATCTGACCAGTCCACCATCCGAGGAGGACTTGGATGCGCTGCCTAGCGATCGGATTGCGGTACTGGACCCGGTGCAGATTGCCCGCATCGTTCAACCAGGTCATTCGGGCTCGGCCGATGCTGCAGGAGCCGTCGCCGCAATCGATGTTGCGGTCGACCTGGCGCAGTCTGGCGTCGTCGACGCCGTTGTGACCGCTCCGATCAGCAAGAAGTCGATCGCGCAGCATCACCTTGCCGACTTTCGCGGACACACCGACTATCTTGCCGCCAAGGTTGGATTGACCGAGTATGGACGGGACTATCTGATGGCCTTTCTGGCGCCTGATCTTCAAGTAGCGCTTCTGACCACTCACCTGCCCATCAAGACTGCCTTGAACGAGATCGACGGCAAAAAAATTGTCTTGGCCCTCGAGCTTTTGCATCGAGTGGCGGGTGGTCGGATCGCGGTGGCCGGGATCAATCCCCACGCTGGAGAAGAGGGTCTACTGGGGCGCGAAGACCAGCAGATCGTGAAACCAGCCGTTTGTGAAGCGCGAGAGTCGGGGATCGATGCGCATGGACCCGAAAGTGCCGATTCACTTTTTGCTCGCGCCCGGCGGGGCGAGTTCGACTGGGTGTTGGCTCTCTATCACGACCAGGGTCTGATCGCGGTCAAGACGACCTCGTTTGGAAAAGCGACAAACTGGACTCTCGGACTACCCTTCTTGAGGACGTCGGTCGATCACGGTACGGCCTTCGATCTGGCTGGTCGCAATGCTGCAGATGCGGGACCTCTCGAAGCGGTCGTGGCGACGACGATTCGTCTGCTCTCGGGCGAACTGCCAGGCAAAAACTTCGATCGGACGACCTAGTTCCGGTTCCAGTCCAACACCGCCCGATCAAGAATAGCGTGTGTCCCCACGTCGCCGGGTGGAAGAAACGTAATCGTCAACCTGTCGCCGGCGGGGCGGGACAGATCTGAAAAAATCACCGTTTGCCAGTCATTGACGCCACGCAGCTCTTGAATGGCGAGTACTCGACTCTCTCGATCGGTAAGCTCGAGACTCCCTGCTATGGGCAGGTCGAATCGGTCGCGGAAGTCAATGCTGAGGTCGAACCGGTCGCCTCCTGCAACAAGTGGCACGGTCAGACTCTGCATGTTGGTGAGCAACCAACCCCCCCGAAAGCGGGGTCTATAAATGACCCATATTTCCGGGTACAAGGTTCCCGAGTGTTTTTCAATCCATGGGTCCTCGAACTCGACCACACGAGTCGCCCGCGAGTGTGCTGCCCAAAGAACGGCCGAAGGCGCAAGCAGACAGGCCGCTAGACCGGCTGCCACCGCCGATGAGCGCCGTGGCAACCGCAGCCACCAAAGTAGGCTGACCAACACGAACGCCACCGGTGGCCAAATCCACGTCGCGGCACGGACGCGGGTGGAGCTGGGGAAGAAGCGCGCCACGTCGAGATCCATGCGAACGGCGAGAAGATCGAGAAGGTGTGAGCGTCCGTGCGCAAGATTGTAGGTCCAGCCGGGCTCGACGAACCAGAGAAGGGTCAAAGCAAGAGTCAGCGCGGAGAGCCCAGCGAGCAGGGCCCGGGCCGTAACTTGCTCCCGCCGGGCGAGCAGAGGCACCAACCAAAGAGCCAGCATCGGCAACATGACGATCCCATAGCGAAACGGTGGCGACCAAGCCCCAAACCACTCACCTCGAGGTGCCAGTAGCATCAAGTAGGGGAGAAAGACGATTGCAAAGTCGATTGCAAGCTTTGAGCGAGTGATGACAAGAAGTGCCAGAGCAGGTAGCAAAAGAATCCAGAGGGGGCCAAAGGAGAACAGACCAAAAGCGCAGTCGAAGGCCAGGCCGACCAAACCCTGGAGGTAGCTGACCGCTGGTAATACATAGGGTTTTAGACCGTCGATGTCGTGATATTTGAGTGGATTCTGAAAAACGCTCTGATTGAACAGAAGAATGCCTGGGCCAATTATGGCGAGACCGGCGATCAGGAGAAGGATGCGCTTGCGTACGACGCGATCGCTTCGAATGGACATCAGCACCACTAGCGAAACGGCAATTACCAGGAACCTGAGCTTGAGCAGGGGCAGTAGGAGTAGAGAAAAAGACAGGGCCAGCCAGCCGAGAGGATGTCGAGAACCCTCCTGGCCAACTCGATGGGTTTGGATCAAAACGGTCAATGTGAGTAGCGCCGCGGGAACCTCTACCCATATCTGGTAGGAGTACAGCAAGAGTGGTGTTGAGAAGGCCAGAATTGTGTATGCGGCAAGTGCCTCGACGGGATGCTGTGGCACATAGTGGCTCGCAAGCGTCAAGGTCAGCCAAGCGACTGCGGCCGTCATCATCGCCATCAGGGCAAGCGCCCCAAGGGTTCCAAACAACCGATAGGCTGGTGCCAGTATCAAGGGCAAGAGCATGTTGTGTCTTGAATAAAGCTCACCCACCCGGCCGACAGGGTCGCCCAACTGAGGCTCGAGACGACGGTTGAGAAAACTCAGCGAATCGGAATTTTCATAGTTGTTGGCTAGATTAGTGTCGAAGTCGTACGCCAGACTATGGGTCAGTAGCAAATAGTGGGGTTCGTCTCCGCCGGGTGGGTGAGTGACTGTGGACCAAGGCAAAATTGCCATATAGACGACAAGAGGTAGCGCAAAGAAGGGCCAGGGAGGTCGGGTTGGAAGCGAGGTTCCGAGCGAAGGTCTGAGTGCAATGAGGATTCGAGCCACTCGGTGGATGAGTAGAAGCCCGAACCCTGCGATCAGTAATCCGCTCGAGTTCTCGTTCCTTGGGGTGAGTCCAAGATGGTGATGACCAACAGAAAGAGCGACGAGTAGACCGAGAAGTGCCCACTCGAGGGCTACGGCCTTCGAGGGTGTCCGGTCACCACCCTGGCCATGGGCCCAACCTCCGATGACCATAAGTGCCGCGACGACAAGGGGCATTGCGACCAGCGACCCCCAAAGCGGATCGCTGGTGGGCATCGATAGCCAGAAGCTGGCAAGAAGGGATGCGCCTGCGCCTGCTCCCAGAAGCAAGCCGCCTCGAATCAAGGGCGAAGCTCCAGATGGTAGATCACCATCGAGACTTCATCGGCAAGATCGGGGCTGCGCCGAATGGCCAGTCGCTTGGCCTCGACTTTTTCTGGCAGAGTCCAAATTGCTCGGTAGCGCTGGGCAAAGAGATCTCCACCGGATGTAACCCAGGAGATCCACGGATCGGGAGCCTTGAATTCGGCGACTGCCATGACATCAGCTCTGCGGGCTGCCCACTCGCCCGACTCGGTTCCGACACGAATGGGCCACTGGTGCTTTTCTCCATCAGAATCGACCAATTCGACCGTGGCGACTACGGTACCCGCCGGCAAGGCAGCCGAATTCTCCAGATAGCTGTCGAGAACGACTTTTCGAATCCGGGGTTTGTCTGGCAGATCGACAGACAGTTCGGAGCTTTGGTGGTTCAGGACTTGGATTCGGTTCTCCAAAGGAAGATCGCCGGAGGATGGCAGCGCTATCCAAAGTGCCAGAGCGAGGACCGTTCCCCCGGCAATCCAGGGGGCCATGCCGCGCTCGGTCTTGAGAGCCTCGAATGGAGCACAGACCAGGACCAGGACCCAGGTGACCCCGACGATGCCTACTGCGGCAATCCAGCTGACATGAATCCCGATCAGGCCAAGCGTGTCTTCAAGGGCGTGGTGTCTCAGCCACGGGTAGGTAGCCAGGAGGGTCGATCCGAACAGAAGAGCGGCGGTCCAGACGCTCTGAACACGAGCGACACTGCCGCGAAAGCGCAGCGATAGAACGGCGATTGCCAATGGCGCGGCGAGAGCATCGGGCCCCGCAACTGTGCGCAGGGCCAGGACACCGAGAATGGCACCACAGACGGCATAGGAGCGACGACGTCCGGTTGGGATCAGAAGTGCTGGCAGAAGCAGCGGTCCGAGCGATGCGAGGCTCGAGACCTCGGACCAGCTTCGGACCGGAGGGTAGACCAGACAGAGCACAGTGGTGAAGCCGATCAGACCGAAATAGGTCTTGAACCCTCGGGGCGCGCGGAGCGCGATCAGGGTTGCGGCGATCAGGCCAGCGAGAGATGGCTGCCAGACAAACGCGGCAATGACTGTGGCCATCGATAGACCCATCACCAACCAGGCCGGTTCGGCGTGATCCCTCCATAGGGTGCCAAGCGCGAGCGCCACGATCGCAAGGGTGGCCGCAACGCTAAAGCCCGGTACCAGGAGCACCGCAACCATGGCGGCAAGAACAACGGAGCGAGCCGGATGATTGCGCTGCAAGAAGATAAGCGCCACCGCGGCGATCACAGGCAAGATCACGATGCTGACGAGGGTACGAGGATCGGCCTCGATCTGGAGAAAACGATCGGCACGACACAGCGCCTGGAAACCAACTGCGCCCGCTACGGCGGTCTGCCAGGAAAGATGATCGCTGTCGCGGGCAAGCCGTCGAGCCAGGGTCAAGAACAGCGCCAATACCAAGACCAAGCCCAGGGCTGCTCCTCTGGCGGGACCCGAAGGAACCGCCCAGATGATCAGCGTGGACAAAACTGCGGCAACCCCGACCTCGAGATCGGAGGCCAGCCCCGCAATCGCTATCAGGATCACTGTTGCCCAGACCCCGAGATAGAGAGTCTCTGAGGCTGCTGACACGTCGACCAGGTTGGCGCCATAGGAGACCATGGCGAGCCCAGCAGCCAGGGCAATCGCAAAATTGGCCAGGGGTAGACGGTGTTCAGCGCTCGTCATCAGATGCCACGATCTTACCGTTTCCCCGGTGACAGGACACCAACTCCAAGATTCTGAACCGGTCGTGACAAAAAGTTGCCCTAGGCTAGGTGGCTGTCTATCGGTCCGGAAAATTGAAGTTGGTGTCCTGTCACCGGAGTGAGTCAGAATGGCACCGTTATGACCGACTCCATCGAACTCGATCGCTGTGTCTCGCTGTTGCAACGTTTGATCCGAACGCCCAGTCTCCCCGGCGAAGAGGGCGACGTCGCTGCCCTGGTTGCGGCCGAGATGCGAGATCTCGGCTACGACGAGGTGAGGACTGACGAGGTCGGCAATGTCCTGGGCAAGATTCACGGTCAAGGCTCGGCTCCCCCGATGATGTTCAACACCCATCTCGATCACGTCGATGTCGGTGATCCCTCGCTCTGGCCCCACCCACCCTTTGGCGCAGAGATTCGCGACAACCGTGTCTGGGGGCGGGGTGCGGTCGATATCAAGGGTCCGATGGCGGCCCAGATCTACGGCGTGGCGCAGCTCCTCGAGGGCGAGCGACCACCCGGTGATGTCTGGGTAACCTGCGTCGTTCAAGAGGAGATCGGTGGAGTCGGTGCCCGTCATCTCGCCGAGCAACTTCAAGTGCCTGTCGTTGTGGTCGGCGAGCCGAGTCGCAACACTGTGCGCCGGGGTCATCGTGGTCGTACCGAGCTGGAGGTTCATGTGAAAGGGCGAAGTGTCCACGCCAGCGTGCCTCAGGAGGGGGTGAATCCACTGACCTCGCTGGGTCGCTTTCTCGCCGATCTCGAGTCGATCGAGATGCCTGAAAATCCCGATCTTGGACCGTCGTCGGTGACAGCTACTCTTCTGAGGACCGACCAGACGAGCGCCAACGTAGTTCCTGGTGAGGTCTGGCAGACCTGCGACTGGCGCAATATCCCGGGCCAGACGGGCGAAGATGCGCAAGTTGCGCTACAGGAGCTCGCCGATCGGTCGGTTCGAAATGGCGCCCAGGCCGAGGTCACGATCCCTGTTTTCGAGCGTCGCACCTATACAGGACTCGATCGACCCATACCCGGTAGCAACCCCGCCTACATTCTGCCGAGAGATCACTCGGCAGTCGTGGCAGCTAGCGCGATCTGCAACGAGGTCCTGGGCGAGGAGCGCCCAGTAGGGATCTGGAACTTTGCCACCGACGGCGGTCACTTCGCCGGCGTAGGCATGGCGCCGATAGGCTTTGGTCCCGGTGATGAGATGCTGGCCCACACCATCGATGAGCACATCGAGATCACCGAGCTCGAAGATGCGATGCGGGTCAACGCCACTCTGGCTCGGCGTCTGGCGGTCGATTCGAGCCGCTAGCCAAGCTTCGTTGTTGGCGAATCAGTGCACCACATATTCTCGGACGTGCGTCGGATCCATTGGCGGTGTCGCAAGAGAGACAATCACCAGCGCCACGACGTTGGCGACCAGACCCCAGATTCCAGGATGGATCTGCTGCCATTGCAGCTCGGGCCAGACGTTGAATGCAACAACAGCTGCACAACCCGCAGCCAGGCCCGCCAGTACCCCCGGTCGAGTTGCTCTCGGCCAGTAGAGAGCGGCCATCAGAACCGGGAAGATCTGCGCGATAAACCCATAGGACAGCAGCAACAGCGCCACCAGCGACTGGTTCGAGACCACGGCGAAGTAGTAGGCCACGCCGCTGATCACAACCACCAGAATACGGATCAAGCGGGTCTGCTGAGCATCGGTGAGGTCCGGTCGAAAGACCACCCGGTAGAAGTCGCGGACCAGAATCGAACCGGCCGCATGCACCAGCGCGTCCCCGGTCGACATCGACGCTGCAAGGGCACCGGCACAGAAGAGTCCTATGACCACTGCCGGCAGATCCAGAGACATCAGGATGGTCGGCAAGATCTCATCTGCAGGATCGACACCGGGGTAGCTGAGAATGCCGGCAAACCCGATAAAGAGAATCGGGATCAGAAATATCTGGAAGGTTGGGTAAAAGACCACCGTCTTCTTGAGGATGCGCTCGTTGCGAGCGGTAAAGATCTTCATGAAGTAGTGCGGCCAGATACCAAACCCAATCGCGGAGATGAGAATCGCGCTCGAATAACCGCCCCAGGTCCAGACCTCCCCGCTCGACCCCAATCCAGGAGCTTTCAGCATGTCTGGCACTGCCTTGGCCAGCACCTCGAACATCGGCCCGACGCCACCATAAAGCTTGTGTGGTAGATAGAGCCCGAGCGTCCAGGCCAGGACCATCATGAACATACCTTGAAGGGTGTTGGTCCAGGCCACACCCATCACTCCGCTACGAAAGACATAGGCCAACACGACACCATAGGCGATCGCCGCACCGGCCCAGATGGGGATGCGGCCCTCGGTGACAACGTTGAATACATAGCCGGCGCCTCGCATCTGCAGGGTCAGATAAGGGATAAAAGCGACTACAGAGATCGATGCCAGGACTGCCGACAGGCTTTTGCTTTGAAATCGGCTCGACAGCAACTCGGCCTGAGTCACAAAACCGAACTTGCGCCCAAGCCTCGCCACCCGCGGCCCAAAGAAAAACCAGGGAACCATGCCGACGGTGCCGTAGGACAGGATGTAGAAGGCGGCTGCACCACGCGAGTAGGCCCAACCCGGTCCACCAAGAAACGCAAACGCGCTGAAGATCGATGCCCCAAGAATGAAATAGAGCATCAAGAAGCCGAGCGTTCGATCTCCCGCGACGTAGCCCTCGGGCCCTTTGCTCGTACCACGTCCCGACCAGAGGCCGACTACGAGCGACAGCAACAGATAGCCGACCGTGACCGCCAGAACGATGACCCAATCCTCGATCAGGAGTCCTCTCTTCTTTCTTTCTCGGGCCCTTCATCCTCGGGCGGATCACAGGAGTTGCCGGTGCGGCCCTCCCAAAGATAAAGAGCAAGGAGGACGCAAAAGCTCAGCACGAGAAGAGTCGCGATGTAGAAAAGCGAAAACGGAAGACCAAAGACCAGCGGGTATACGCGGCTAAAAACCGTAGCCACCGGCCAGATCATGGCGAGAAAGACGAGCAGAAAGAACCCCAGAACGACCCGATAGAGACGCAGCACACGAGGATCGAGTCGCTGTGAGAAAAGACGGGGGCGCATTGTCGTGTCTGTCCAGAAAGAGTCGGCTGATCTTATCCTCTCCGGCCATCTGCTCGTTGACCCCCGAATACCCCAGCGCTAGACTGCCCGCTCCATGCTTTCGAGAGAACTCATGCGCGAGCGGCCTGACGAGGTGCGCGCGAGTCTGGCCACGCGGGGCGTCGAGCCCGAGCTGTTCGACAGCTGGGAGGAGCTCGATCGCGAGCGACGCGAGCAGCTTGTCGAAGTCGAAGAGCTCAAGCGTCGTCGTAACGAAGCGAGCAAAGAGATCGGCGCGATCAAGCAGCAGGGTGGCGATGCGACGGAGCAGATCGAGGAAGTCGCTCGGTTCAAGAGTCGAATAGCCGAACTCGAAGAGGTGTCGACCGAGACCAGTCGCCAGCTCACCGATATCGAGCTCCGTTTCCCCAACCTGCCGGCCGCCGACGTTCCGACCGGAGAGGACGAGAGTGCCAATCGGGTCGAACGCGAGATCGGCGAGCCGACCAAGTTCGATTTTGAGCCCAAGGCACATTGGGACCTCGGCCCGGATCTCGGAATCCTCGATTTCGAGCGAGGCGCCAAGATCACCGGAGCCAGGTTTACGGTTTACATGGGCGCTGGAGCACGGCTCGAGCGGGCCCTGATCAACTTCATGCTCGACCTCCATACCGGCGAGCACGGCTATAACGAAGTTCTGCCACCCTTTATCGTCAGCCGTGAGTCGCTGATGGGCTCCGGCCAGCTACCCAAGTTTGCCGAAGATCTCTTCAAGCTCGAGGATCACGACTACTATCTTTCCCCGACTGCCGAGGTGCCGTTGGCCAATCTGCATCGCAAGGAGACCCTCGATGAGTCGCAGCTGCCATTGCGCTATGTCGCCTACACGCCTTGCTTTCGGGCCGAGGCGGGATCGCACGGGCGGGATGTGCGCGGGTTGATCCGCCAGCATCAATTCAACAAAGTCGAGCTGTTTCAATTCGCCTTGCCCGACCGGAGCTTTGAGGCCCTCGAGACCCTCACGGAACATGCCGAGAAGGTCTTGCAGCTATTGGAGCTCCCTTACCGGGTTGTCACACTTTCAACCGGCGATATGGGGTTCGCCGCGGCCAAGACCTACGACATCGAGGTCTGGCTACCGGGTCAAGATGCCTACCGAGAGATCTCGTCGTGCTCGAACTGCACGGCCTTCCAGGCTCGCCGGGCCGCAATTCGCTACAAACCCGCCGAGGGCGGCAAGGCACGGTACGTGCACACGCTCAACGGATCGGGTTTGGCAGCGGGCCGAACGCTTGTCGCCGTGCTCGAGAACTACCAGCAATCCGATGGTTCAGTCGTAATTCCGGAAGTCCTGCGCCCCTATATGGGCGGCAGCGAACGGATTTCTCCACCTCGAGAATAGAACTCCCGGACAAAAGAACCGCCGCGCCACCCGGCCGGGTGGTGCATGGTACTACCTGCGTGGGTGTGGCCTTGCGCCGCCTTGCTCGTTAGCGTTAACTGGGGTTATAGGTTCTGATTCCCCAAAAAAGGAGGTTTCCATGTTTGTACGAGAAGAGAGACTCTCGGCTCTTTCCTGGGGGCTGAGCATATGTGCGATTGTTGTCGCTGCATCGATGATCGTTCCGTCTGCGGCCTTCGCCAAAGCACCCGTGCCGGAGGGTAGAACCTACTTCACCATGATTATTGGCATCGGCAACACGCCCTACCAGGTTGAAGCGGCCTGTATGAAATTTAACGCGACCGAGATGTGCGCCGACGATGGTGACTGCTTTTCGTGGTCTCGCACCGAAGCTGGCAATCAGACGAGACTTCAGACCGCTTTCGAACTGAATGGCTTCGTCGACAATGACGACGGAACGCCGGTCGAGGTCGCCGGCTTTGGCCGCGCGGACGGTCGGGGTCGACGTAGCTCGTTTGGCGGGGTAGCCCGAGCCCGGGCGGAGAATCCGGAAACCGGCGAGATGGTGAGGCTGAATATCGCCATCTCCGGTCGAGAGGTACCACTCAAGAAGTGCCGGCAGTTGGTCGACGACTTCGAAGCTGCGATGAACGCTGCCGACAACTAGTCGGTTTGATCGAATCGATGCCTGTGGGAGTCGGCGACTAGAGCCGATCGGTCGGATCCGGAACTAGCTCTCGACGAGTTGACTGCGACACAAGGACACATCGGCCCCTTCGCATTCCAGTTCGTAAGCTCGTGCCAACCAGGTAAGAAGTGTCTGGCCGGCCTCCTCGATGGAGCGGCCAAAAGTGATGACCCCGTCCTCGTGTCCACCCATGGCCAGAATCTGACGCTCGGGCAAAACACTGGACTGATAGAGCCGTCGAACCTCCTCCGCCATCATCGGTGATCCATAGGGTGCTGAAGGATCGCTGATCGGCAATCTCAGTCTTCGTGCATTCTTCCAAAGCACCGGGCTGTGGGCGTGTAGAACGGAGCGAATGTGCGGTCCCAGGTCGTAGGCGGCTCCATGGGTTAGCGATTCCGATGACGGCATTGCGGGCCCATAGCTCTCCACCCGGTTGTTGCGATAGTCGTACCGCTCGACTACGGCAAAGTTGCTCAAATCGACACAGCGCTTGCCTGAGGTCTGGGTGCCGGTGATCAGAAACGAACGCCTGCCGAGCGCGGACGAGGGTGGTCCGATTCGGACACTGGCGTTGCCATACCCGGCTCCTTCATAGCGCGATGGATCCTGTCCGATCAGACCTGTCAGCGCCATGATTTCGCGCCAGGCAATCAGCTTGCTGGCCAGTTCGCCAAATCGCCGCGCCGGAAGTGGGCGATAGGTATGCTCCGCCTCGAACTTTATCGCGCCTTCGCTGGGGGGAGTCATGGGCACTCTTCGGTCGGGACGGTTAGACGACGGTTGTGCCTGCTGAGTGTAGCCTGTATTCGACCCGGTGTTGATCGTAGCTGGCCCTACACACGACCTCGCTGTCCGAGTAAGCTTTGGCCTCTCACCTCACGGAGGGGTGGCTGAGTGGTCGAAAGCACCGGTCTTGAAAACCGGCGTCCGTTCACGCGGACCGTGGGTTCGAATCCCACCCCCTCCGCCACTTTCTCCCTAGTGAGCACCGGTCACTCAATGCTCGTGGTCCATTTGGAGTAGCCCTTCAGAAATGCTCCGGGTGACGGGGCCGTGGATTCAGGATCTCAGGCCGCTCGCATGATCTCAGCGTGGCACCTTTTTCTGGTGTAGGGTTGCCGCAAGCAGCTCACCCGCATGAATGCGAGTTCTGTAAAGAGCTTCCCCAAAACTGAATCACAAGCGGCTGGAGAGACCAACCATGGCCCATCACGAAACGAAGAGACAACATTGGCTGTCAGGGCTTGCACTCACCCTGCTCTTGCCCCTGGTGGTGAGCGCTACGGGACCCGAGAGCTACCGCTTCCCCAGAGAACCGGGAACCACGAAAGATGGCTACCCGTTGCCTCTCGCTGGACAGCCCATCACGAAGACGCCGGTCATCGCCAAGGAAGGAATCGCCTCGGTCAGGGAGTATCCGGAGCACTACATCCCGGGGCAAGAGAACCTGGCTGAGAACGAGATGAGAATCACAGCATGCGGCTCCTGGGGACCGGCTCCGATGCGCATCGGCCAGGGAGCATCCTGTCTTCTGGTTCAGTTGGGGAACGGTGACGCCTTCATCTTCGATGTGGGAGGTGGCACGGTCGGGAATCTCTTCGCTCTGGGTGTGCATCCCGCTGAGCTGGACAAAGTCTTCATCACGCATTTTCATTTGGATCACGTTGGCGGCATCTTTCCCCTCTTCGACGCGATGGGTTGGGGGCGCAATACACCCCTCCATGTGTGGGGATCTTCGGGGTACACGCCAGAACTGGGTGTCACCGCGTTCGCGCAGAACATCATGGCGGCGGCTGAGTGGCACATCCAGAACAAGCAAGCCATCTTGCCCAGGGGTGGGATGACCATCGTCCCTCACGAGATTGACTACAGCAAGTTCAGCCCCGAGCTGCCGATCCAGCTCGCCTACGACGAGAACGGCGTCAAGATCTACGCCTTCCCGGTCATCCACGCGCTCGCCGGGTCCATTGCTTACCGGCTGGAGTGGAATGGACTTACCTTCGTCTACACCGCGGATAGCCAGCCGAGCACATTTGAGGCCGAGCAGGGCAAGGGTGCGGACGTCTTCATCCATGAAATCTTCCCTTCTGCCGAGGAGTTCGCCCACTACAACCACATGCCCATCGAGTCCGCCTATGGCGTCATGGAAGAGCACACTACCCCCGCGGAACTGGGCCGCATTTACACCATCGCCAAGCCCCGATTGGGCGTAGGGATGCACTTCACATTGGACGACGACCTGATCGACCCGCTCTTCCAGCGTTGGCGCACGACCTACGACGGTCCGGTGCTGCTGATGCAAGACCTGACGACCATCAACGTCACATCTGACTACATCGTTGTCAGGCAAGCCAAGGTCGATCTTCTTGCGTGGCCGCCGCCACCACCGCCTGCGGAAGGAGTGGACATGACTCCGGGTGAGCCGAGCAAGGCGCAAAGACCGGCCTGGCTGACCAAGACAAGACTTCCGGAAGAGCCGTAACCATCGGGCCTGGCCCATCTGGGCCTTTGAGCCCGGACACAACGTCCGGGTCAGAAGAGCCAAATCTCAATGGCCGTGGAACTGTCAGTGAGACCTCCCGAGGTCCCACTCGGCCACTCGGGATTGATTCGGGTATCTAACAATCTTATTTCTTTGGCTGCCCAGGACCCCGCAGCTCTGAAAAGCGATTTCCTACTCCGGAGCACGGCTCACAAGAAGCGGTGCAGGATTCCCGAGAACCAGCACCCTGGCTTCCGAGTATTGCTGTGAGCTGGCGGGTTCTGCCGGATCAGGGCTAGATAGAGGAGCACTATACCGGCGCTCCCGCGTTCCTTGAATTCAAGACTTCAAGTGCGCGGACAATCAACGGATCGATACCGTTGTCAAGATCGGCCTGCTTGTTGAAGAGCTCTATGTCGACCGGGACACCCTTGCCTTCGTAGCACACCATGTCAGCCGAAAGGTACTTCTGGTGCGACAAACAGTACTCCCAGCCATTGGGAAGCTCTTTATGGAGCGTGTAGGAGAATATGCCGTTGGTACGATCGCCCAGGATCGTAACGTGGGGCAGCTCCCTCAGCGCCAGCGCAAATACTTCTCCACCGCTGAAGACAGAATCACAGGTCAAGAGCACGATTGGTCTGGTGAATTGGACGTCACCTTGCGGTTCGAGGTGCCAGGTTTTCAAGCGACTAAAGTCATCCTCGCGCGGACCAATCTTCGTCCTCCTGTGGAAGGCAACGCGCTTGCGCTCGCAAAACCGATTGATGATCGTGATTGCAGTACTATCGTCTCCGCCGGGACAGTCACGGATATCGATGATGAAGCCCTCCAAGTCCTCGAAGTCGCGGGCAATCTTGTCCAGAGCGGCAATCAGTGTCCGCTTCTCAATGTCTTCCAACTCCAGTATCCGAATGTCGCCAAATGCCCGAGACCTGCAGTAGTGGAGCATCCAGGCCTTCGTCTCTGTGGGCTGCCCGAAATGACTGTCAACAAGAGTCTTCTCGGCCGTTCTGAAGAGCTGCTTGATCTGCCGGTCCGTGAATTCTCGATAGAATCTGGGCTGTGTCTCTGGAGTAAAGGACCGCGTCTTCCTGTCCCGACCTACTCTGGCCTCCAGCTGAACATGCCCGTCATCCAACGGACCGAGCATCTGGCAGAAGATATCGAAGAGCTCGTCATCACTGGTCTTACTTGTGACTGCGGGTCTGTAGGTGTCGTACTGCTGTTGCCAGTCGACGTTCCTTAGTTCGAAGAACGGATACCTGTTGTGAAAGGTCTCCCAGAGTGCTTCGAAATTGTGTTCAGGGTCGCGCATGGCCTACCTTGCCCGCGCCTTCCTGGCTGATCGACGGTTCGACGTCAGCCCCGGGCGTGGACCTTCGTCCGCCAGCGGATGTAGGGAATGGAAACGACGGCGGAGACGAGGCTGAACACGTACGGAGCATCTCCCTCGAGCTTGATGAGCTTCCGCGGCACGACCGGCGCCACTACGTACATGGCCAGGGCCGATTTCCCCAGCAGGACAGGGCGCCGCCAGAGCCAGATGACGTCCTTCACCGTCACGCTCATCCCTGTGGCGAAGAGGAGAACGACAATCGAGACCGTCAGCGCGAGTACCAACATGGTGCCGGAACTCTAGTCCGGACACTGGCCCGGCCGCAAGAGGTCGCGCGCGCATCAAGAGAATCACGCCGTGAGTCTGGATCGGCGTCAGATGTAGAGGCGATCCTTGTCGATCTCATCGCGCAGGAGTAACTCGAAGCCGGCGGCGTGGAGGCCCTTGTTATAGGTGCGCATGTCCCCCTCCGCCATTCGCTCGCAACGTTCGCTCTTCGTTGAGGGGTCGGGCTACCGTGCGAGGGCGTCAGCTCTGCAGTTCACTTACCGCTCGCCATGCCTCGTCGATGGCGACGTGCGTCATGGCGTAGGCGCCGGCGTCGGAGTTGGCGAAGGTGACGCTCCCGAAGGGCTTGCGCGCGATCTCGTGTGGCGCCTCCCCCGGCGGCCACTCGGGATCCCACAGGTCGAGGTAGTCGTAGGAGTAGCCGTGCGGCCAGCGATTGACGGTGATGGCGAGGATGTCGTCGGCCGCGCTGAAACCCGCCGGGCCCAGCATGCCGTCCAGCACGGTCCGGACTTCTCTCTCGAAGTCCTCGAAATCCATGGCCAGCATGCGCATCCGCGAGGATCGATGCTGACGGCGGATGTTCACGCCTCTCTTCACCGGTGCGACCGAGCCCCAAAACTGCATCACCGCCGCCCCGGGATCTTCCCAGTCATGTCGGTACTCGCCGACTTCGATGCCCTTGACGAGCCAGGTCGCGCCATGGAGGCGTCCCGGGCAGTAGGCGCCTGAGATGCGGAGTTTGTCGGCGGCCTTGGTGTCACGGATCAGGACATTGGTCAGCAGTAGCGGCCTCCTGACCTGATAGGCAAGCGCCTCACGCTGCGCGGCCGGAAGCTGGGGGCAGAGGTAGGGGATCATCGAGTGGTAGCAGGCGAGCACACAGCTGCGCCCTTTGACGTTCGCCGTCTTTCCATCGCGGACGTAGCTCACGCGGACGGCGTTTTCTGTCTCGCTGACATGGACGACGGTCGAATTGAGCCGCAGACGGATCGGCGATTCGGAGCGATCGAGCTGCGAATAGTCGAAAGCCGCGGTCACGATGTCGTCCATGCCCTGGCCATCGGCAACCGCTGGAATCAGTGCACGGACCAGCAATCTGGCAAGGGAGGCACTGCCGTCGGGAAAGTGGACCACCTTGCCGCCCACGCTGCCCGACGAGTCGGGCTCGCCGCCGAGCAGATGTGCCATTGGCAGCCCGGCGCCCTCGCACTCGGCGACCGACATGCTGTCCGCACCCACACCCCAATAGCCGTGAGTGGCGTTGAAGAAGATCTCGGCCGCTTCCTCGGTGAGGCCGCCATGCTGGCGGATGAAGTCGATGTAGCTGATCTGCCGGAGGAACTGCCGGCGCTCTTCCAGACTGCGGCCCTCGAGCACGTCGGTTCTGGCGGAGTAGAACCGCTTCAGGGAGTCGCGTGACTCCGGGCTGAGCGGCACGGCATCGATCTTTCCGAGGATACTCGCGAAGTCGCCCCAACGCGGGGTGAACCCCGGAATCAGCACGTCGCGCCCATAGGTCTCAGCATCGAAGTAGATGGCCGGGCCGAGCTTTCCGTCGTTGCCGTAGTTGAAGTCGTTGCGCTCCAGGAGGCGGTCGATATTGACGCCCAACTCGGTTAGGAGGGCGTTGACCCGCTCGCTGAACGCCGAGTATTCGAGATTGAAGTCGCCGCCCCAAACCAGGCGCATCGGCCCACCTTGGTGGAATTCGTTGCGCGTAGCGTGACCGCCGAACTCGTCGTGGTTCTCGAGGATGAGGATGCGGGAGTCCCCGCCGAACCGCTGGCGGTAGAAGTAGGCGGCGGCGAGGCCGCTGATACCTCCGCCGACGACCACTAGATCGTATTCCTCTCCGAGGTCCTCGCCGGTGTCGAAGTACTTGCGCTCAAGCGCCAGTTCGTGCGCTACCTCGAACGAGCCGGCGTGTGAGCCGCGCAGGCCTGTGAGAGTCGGTGGGTAGTAGCGTCGAGGCGGTTCGGCGTGTGCGGGTGAAGGTTGCCCCCCAGCCGCTCCAGAAGGGAGGCCGAGACTCAGTGCCGCAAGCCCTGTGCCGTGGATGAAGTCCCGGCGGGTGATGTCGCGGCTCATACCCAATTGGCGATCGGACTTGCTCATGGGCATCTATTGAACCTCTGGCATTGGCGTGATTCTAACCTGGTAGCGGATCGAGGCCCTCGGGTATCGCCCTCTGCCGGAGTTTAAGATGTTGAAACCATCGATGCTGAAGACGAGTCCCACGTTGCCTGTCGCTGAGAGCTCCTTTTCAAACCGTGACCCCGGATACACTCACGAAGAGAGTCTCGGTCGTCAAGTGCGGCGCTGACCTGCCCCCAAGGAGTATGCTGAGGGGCACCAACAGGAGGCTGTGGAAGCCCGAAGTCTAAACCTCTAGGTGGTACATACACCGGGCGCGGGTCAGATATTCCAAGCCCCACAAGGACAAAGGAGGAGATCAATGAATCTGAGTAGAACCATGCACAAGGTGCCCACGATTACGGCCCTGGCTGTAGTTGCTGTCGTGCTCATCGTACCGGCCGTTCTTGCTGAGGAACCAACGCCCGGCTACAACAACAAAATCCCAGAGTCGATCATGACGCCGAATAGCTTGAAGACGAGAATCGGCACTTTTGAGTACTTCGATGGGATCCCCACTCAAGAAACCGCCGACGCGATCTACAACCACCTCGACTACATCCGCGGCGTCGAGACGTTCTTGAACGGAATTCCCGCAGCCTCGCTGGAGGCATTTCGGCGCGGGCAGGCGGGTCTCGGTCTCAAGAATTCCAATCAAGTCTTGATCTTCGACGAACTGATGGACAGCAACTCGCTGTTTCTTACCGGCAATACCGACACCGTCTACGTCTCTGCCTTTCTCGATCTGAAAAAGGACGGCCCAACCGTCATCGAGGTTCCCGCTGGGAGCGGCCCCGGAACAGTCAACGATGCGTTCTTCCGATTCGTAGTCGATACCGGCCCTCCTGGTCCCGACAAGGGCAAAGGCGGCAAATACCTGATCCTTCCGCCTGATCAGGTTCATCTGCAAGGCGAAGTACCCGATGACTATTTCGTCGTCAAATCAACCAGCTGGGTGAACTGGTTCATCGCGCGGGGTTTCCTCAAGGACGGCAAGCCGGACTTCTCCAGCCAAATGTTCCGAAACGGCCTGAAGATTTATCCTCTCGCCAAAGCAGCGAAACCGCCAAAGATGGAGTTCGTCAACGGGTCCGGGAAGGCGTTCAATACCATCGGCTCCAACGACTTCAACTTCTTCGAAGAGCTCCATGCCGTCATCGATCGCGAGCCGATCGAAATGCTGGAACCCCAGCTGCGCGGGATTTACGCATCCATCGGCATCCAGAAAGGCAAGCCGTTTGCGCCGGATGACCGTATGAAGGAGATCCTGACCAAAGCGGTGCAGGTGGGCAACGCGACAGCACGTACGATGCTCTGGTACGAACGAGACGAGTCGGCGTTCCTCTACGAGGGCAGCTATTGGAAGAGGGGCTTTGTTGGCGGATCCTACGAGTTCCTCAAGGATGGAGGGATGGGCGGACGGAACCTGGATGCGCGTGCCCAGTACTTCTACTTCGCGACCGTCAACACGCCGGCGATCGTGTGGAAGCTGATCGGCAAGGGGTCGCAATACGCCTGGGGCTATCTGGATTCGCAGGGGAACTATCTCGACGGCGGCAAGAACTACAAGCTCAACATTCCCAAAGATCCGCCCGTCAAGAAATTCACTTCGATTGTCGTCTATGACCCGCAGACACGATCCCAACTCCAGACTGGCCAGCCCTTTCCCAGTAAGAACAATGTGCGCGACAAAGACACATTGATCCTCAACGACGACGGGTCATACGATCTGTACTTCGGCCCCAAGACACCCAAGGGGAAGGAAGCGAACTGGATCCAGACGGTTCCCAATAAGGGCTGGTTCTCCCTCTTGCGACTTTACAGCCCAACGGAGGCCTGGTTCGACAAGACCTGGCGACCGGGTGAGATTGAACTGGTGAACTGAACTTGCGAAGGCGGTCCCGGTTGTTCCAGGCCGGGACCACCTTCCGTACAGCGCGTGGCCGTCAGACCCTGATCGAAAAGCCCTCGACGGAAGATCTACCCATTGAGATCAGGCGAGGTCGAAGCGATCGAGATTCATCACCTTGTCCCACGCGGCCACGAAGTCGCGCACGAACTTCTCTTTCGAGTCGTCTGATGCATACACCTCCGCGATGGCTCGGAGCTGAGAGTTCCAACCGAAGACGAGATCGACGCGGCTGCCGGTCCATTTGAGATCGCCTGTCTCACGATCGCGTCCCTCGAACAAGTTCTCGGAAGTGGCGGACGGCTTCCACTCTGTGCTCATGTCGAGCAGGTTCGCGAAGAAGTCGTTAGTCAGCGTCTCGCGCCGGTCGGTGAGGACACCGAGATCGGACTGCTCGAAGTTCGCATTGAGGACACGCATTCCGCCGACGAGAATCGTCATCTCTGGAGCGGTCAGGGTCAGCAGCTGAGCCCGATCCACCAGCAGGTCCTCAGCTGAATGGCTGTGTCCGTCCTGGAGGTAATTGCGGAACCCGTCTGCAGTCGGTTCTAGTGGAGCAAAGGAGTCCACGTCAGTCTGCTCCTGCGTCGCATCCGTGCGGCCCGGTGCGAAGGGAACCTCCACGTCGTGGCCGGCATCCTTCGCGGCCTTCTCGACGGCTGCGCATCCGCCCAGGACGATCAGGTCGGCGAGCGAAACCTGCTTCCCGCCGGTCTGCGAGCTGTTGAAGTCCTTTTGGATCGACTCCAGGCTCTCGAGCACATCTCCCAGCTGGCCCGGCTGGTTGACTTCCCAATCCTTCTGCGGCGCCAGGTGAATGCGCGCTCCATTTGCCCCACCGCGCTTGTCTGAACCGCGGAACGTCGATGCCGATGCCCAGGCGGTCGCAACCAGCTGGGAAATCGAAAGTCCGGAATCGAGGATCTTCGCCTTGAGGGCAGCGATGTCGTCATCCCCAATCAACTCGTGAGTGACCGCAGGTACGGGGTCTTGCCACAACAACTCCTCGTCCGGGACTTCCGGGCCGAGGTAGCGAGAGATCGGCCCCATGTCACGGTGCGTAAGCTTGAACCACGCCCGGGCGAAGGCGTCTGCGAACTCATCGGGGTTTTCGTGGAAACGCCGCGAGATCGGCTCATAGATCGGGTCCATCCGCATGGCCATGTCCGCCGTGGTCATGATGGTCGAAACCCGCTTCGACGGATCTTCCGCATCCGGCGCGAGGGCCTTGTCCGCCACGTCCTTCGGCGTCCACTGGTAGGCGCCGGCGGGACTCTTCGTCAGTTCCCATTCATATCCGAACAGCATGTCGAAGTAGCCGTTGTCCCATTGGATCGGATTCGGTGTCCAGGCGCCTTCCAGGCCGCTGCCGATGGCATCGGAGCCCTTGCCGCTGCCGAAGCTGCTCTTCCAGCCGAGGCCTTGCTCTTCGATGCCGGCAGCTTCGGGTTCAGGACCGACAAGGGCGGCATCGCCGGCACCGTGGCATTTACCGAAGGTGTGTCCTCCGGCTGTGAGCGCAACTGTTTCCTCGTCGTTCATCGCCATGCGCGCGAACGTCTCTCTAATGTCGCGGCCTGACGCAACCGGATCCGGATTGCCATTCGGCCCCTCCGGATTGACGTAGATCAGACCCATCTGAACGGCGCCGAGAGGATCTTCGAGGTCCCTGTCGCCGCTGTAGCGTTCGTCTCCAAGCCACTCGGTCTCAGGCCCCCAGTAGATGTCCTCTTCCGGCTCCCAAACATCCTCGCGCCCGCCGGCGAAGCCGAACGTCTCGAGTCCCATCGATTCGATGGCGACGTTGCCAGCAAGAATCATCAGGTCGGCCCAGGAGATTTTCCGGCCGTACTTCTGCTTGATCGGCCAAAGCAACCGGCGCGCCTTGTCTAGGTTTACATTGTCGGGCCAACTATTGAGCGGCGCAAAGCGTTGCGTGCCGGAGCCTGCGCCGGCCCGGCCATCGCTGATGCGGTACGTGCCAGCACTGTGCCACGCCATCCGAATGAAAAACCCCCCATAGTGACCGTAGTCGGCCGGCCACCAGTCCTGCGACGTCGTCATCAGGCTCTCGAGATCCTTCTTCACGGCATCGAGGTCGAGTGTCTTGAACTCTTCGGCGTAGTTGAACTCTTTGCCCATCGGATCGCCCGCGGGAGGGTTCTGGTGGAGCATCTTCAGGTTCAACTGATTCGGCCACCAGTGCTGGTTTGCCGTGGTCGTAACAGCCGTCTGTGAGTGAGGTTCGTGCAAGATGGGGCATTGGCCCGCGCTTTTCATACTCTCTGACATGTGGATGCTCCTAATCTTTCGGATGGTTAGTTGCTTGGGGTCCGAGATGTTGCTTTTTGAGTATGGCTGTCGCCGCTTTTGTTCAGGGTGCGTGTGACGGGTCCGGTCTGCGTTTCAGTCTCCGGCCGCAACCGGAGCTGCCGCGAGACACTCGGGACAGCGGCCCCAGTAAATGACTTCTGCTTCGTCGATCTCGTAGCTCCAGTCGTCGGCAGCGGTAAGGCAGGGGGCGGAGCCGACTGCGCAGTCGACGTCGTCCATACGGCCGCAGGTGCGGCAGACCAGGTGGTGGTGGTTGTCACCGACCCGATCCTCGTAGCGGGCCGCCGATCCCGCGGGCTGGATCCTGCGCACCAAGCCGTTTTCGGCCAGCATCCCCAAGGCGTCGTACACCGCCTGTCGAGAGACCGACCCGATGCGCCCTCGCACATCGTCGGCGAGCTCGTCGGCAGTGGCATGCGGCCGGGCCGATACTACCGCCAACACGGCCAGCCGCTGGGCGGTGACCTGCAGCCCGTGCTCCCTCAAGAGACCCTCGGCGTCTTCAGTCACATCGTCATCATAGTTAGAGTTATGGACTTTGTCCAGAATTAGATTCGATCTAATATTCAACTGCGTGGCTCTGGGGACCCGGCGTCAGAGCGAAACCCACTGGCTTCGCAGACCGGCGTCTCCTACTGTGAGCGAGCGTAGATCGCGGTGGGCCAGCAGCTCCACTCACCCCTTCTGCAATTCGGACCGATGCTAGACTGAAAAAGGATGCGAGAACCGAGTCCGAAAGGCCAGATCATCCCCCTCTCGAGCCGACCGCGACCGCGACAGTAGCAGGTTGTCGTCTAGCAAGGACATCGAGCCTTCAGCGAGCGCCTAGGCTGGGAGCTGCCGTTCTCTGACTACATTGCCGGCGGCAAGTGGGATGTGGACGACGTCTTGCGCCCGATCTACGAAGATGCGTCAGAAGCTATGGGTCGCGAGTTCCCCTACCCAGAGCACTAGTGACCCAGGCTATGATCGGACTGGAATGGTGAGAATGCGCAACAAAGTGCGATTTGTCGCTGGCTGGTTGGGGGTTATCACGGTGTTGGCTGCTTTAACCTTGGCCCTGCCAGCACGAATCGAAGCAGAGGAGCAGGAGCATCACGAGCCAACCGGCGAAGAGCACTTTCACAAGAACCACGTGGCGGTGTTCGTCGGATCCACGGAGGCCGAGGAGCACCACGGTGAGAAGACGGACCCTGATTTCACCGTCGGGTTCGACTACGAGCGCCGGTTCAGCAAGTTGTTCGGTGCAGGCGCGATGCTGGATTTTGTAGTCGAGGGACGGCGTGAATATCTAGTCGGACCGTTATTCATCCTTCACCCCGGCATGGGTGCCAAGCTCTTTGCGGCACCCTGCTATCAAAGCGTTCGTGAGGGTGGCGAGGTTAACTTCGTCTTTCGCTCAGGGTTCGGCTGGGATTTCTTTTTCGGCAAGGGCAAGTATTCTGTTTTTCCCAGCGTTTATTACGATTTCGCCGAAGGGCAAGACTTTCTGGTCATTGGAGTCGGTTTTGGGATGGGGTTCTGAATCAGCACACCTCGCCGTGAGAACAGGCCTTTCCGTGGTACACATTTGCTACACCGAGGAGCCCAAACGACCAGTGCGGACATGTACTTGTCACGTGTCCCCTTTGTCCTGATTCAATGAAGGACGATTCGAGCTGGCTGACCCTCTCCAGCTTCTCCCTCGGGGTCATCCGGCGATAGCCATCAACGATGAGGCTTTCAACCTCTCTTGGGGTATCGCTTTTGCCAGCACGCATGGCCTGAAGTATAGGCCCCCCCGAGCCGACCTGGCTTCCAATGGTAGAGCCGGCGCCTAAAGCCATCCTTGACTTCAAAACCGTTCATAATGGGCGGTAGATGCACTTAAGGCGGGTTACCTTTGGTTCGCTTTGCACTTCTGCGGCCTCAACAGGTGAGCTTGGCAGCTAGGCGGCCCGGGATCACCAAAGTCGAGATGGACGGAATCTCTTCTATGTCAATCCGAGTACGCGCCGTGTTGGCGGCCCTCCTTCCACTAGTCCTTTTCGCCCTTCACGCCAGCGCTTTCGGGGCGTGGATCGTAGATGACGCCGGCATCTCATATAGCTACGCGAGAAGCCTGGCACACGGCGATGGGCTCATAGCTCAGGGTGGCAGTCCACCCGTCGAAGGCTTCTCGAATGCACTCTGGGTGCTTCTTCTTGCAGCGGTCTCCTTCGTCGGAGGCTTCCATCCAGTTCATACTGTGAAGATCCTCGCTACGGCGCTGGTGGGTATCTCCTTCCTGCTCCTCTCTTTCTCGCTTGTCAAAGGCTGGGGCCGATCTCCACTTTCTGTCGGCCTGGCGCTGGCCACATCGGCTGCTTTGACGCCCTTTGTGGTCTGGTCCGTGTCGGGCCTGGAGAACGCCCTTTACGTCTGCCTACTTTCGATCTTGGCTGCGATCAGTCTGGCCACCGGATGCCGAGGCTCGACTTCGCGGCGTGATGCACTCCTTTTTGCCGTCGTCTGCTTTCTACTCTTTCTCACCAGACCCGACGGTCTTCTCTATGTTGTCCTGCCTCCGTACTTCATCGGTTTGGTTGGTTCCCGGGAGGAGCGGCCGCAAAGGCTGGTGGCCGGGTATGGACTTCTTTTCATCTTATTTTTTCTGATTACCACTGTTGGTCGCATCGCCTATTTTCACGATGTCCTCCCCAATACCTACTACGCAAAGTCTGGGCCTCAGTGGCAGTTGACAGCGGGATTGCTCGATTCTCTTGGAGTAGTGATCGGAGGATTGGTATTTGCTGTCGTGGTTGCCATGCTTCTTCTGGTGGGCATAGCACTGTGTTTCCATGTTGCAGAGAGACTCCGCGCAAAGGGCGTTGTATGTAGCCCACTCCTTGTGATGGCTACGTATTCGTTGGCGGCCTACGTGGTCTTTGAGCTCCTGCCCACAGATTGGATGCCCGACTTCAGATTCGCCACGCCTCTCTTCCTCTTTGTGCCACTCCTAATCTTGGAGATCGTCCGCTCATTGGCAAGGATCAGCGTCCCAGAGAGAAAGGGTTTGACTCAGAGCATCGCCGGCGTTGTTCTGGTCTTGCTGGCGTCCGTGTATAGCGCCGAGCAAACGCGCTCATTCCTGAGGGCCCCGACGGTTCCCTTCCAAGATGTCCGTGATCTGAGCGTCTCCCTGGCCCGCTTTGCCGATGGTCTTGGTCTGGATCGGGCGGTGGTTCTTCTTCCAGATATTGGAGGCAGCCTGTGGGAGGACCGATTTGACGTTATCGATATGGCGGGTCTGACCGATAAAGCCATTGGGCGTACCTTCGTGAGGGAGCGGAATGCCTTTTTGGATCACTTGAGGAAGCGACCGCCTGATCTTGTTTGGATCCATGGCAACTGGCAAAAGCGGGCAGGTCTCGAGGAGTACTCGTGGTTTCGTAGCGAGTATGCGGTCTGTTCTTCCGCGGCCTCGATAGGCAGAGAGGACGGAGTGCTATACGTAAAGAAGGATCTCGCCAAAACGGGTCACTGTAGAGGCTTGACGTCGTAGGGTTAGGGACCCGGGCCTCTCAGAATCAGTGCCTTGCCGAAATTCTCACCCCAGAAGGCTGGATCCTCGATGGTCTCGACGATGAGGTAGTGATCGGTCACCCAACCCATCAACCTCTCACCGTAGCCTTCCCCGATCGTCGTGAAGCCATACTCCGCTGTACTGAGCTTGATCAATACCACGAAGTCAGGTGGGCTCTTTTTGATGGCGGCCAGAATGTTGTCTTCGCCGAACATGATCAACTCTGGCGGCAAGAAGTTGATATGGGGGGTGGGGTTGTGTCGCCGAAGCTGAAAGTTGAGCATGACACCCTCGGGTAGAACCAGCATGGTCTCTTCGGGGCCTACCAGCGATGAAAGCCGGTCCAGGAGTCGCTGCATGACGACGTAGCGATCCTGCACCTTGTACATGTCGGCGCGGTGTCCGAAAGGAAGATTCTTCCCACCATAGGCCTGCACAGACGGCCAGAGAAACGCTAAACCCGCCAGCAACAAAAAGACGAGGCCGGACAGACGAAACGCGGGGCCATAGCCACCGCTGGTGTCGATTGACATCGGAATTCTGTGCAACAAGAGGATGACCATCACCATGGCTGCAGGTAGGGCGAGCGCAAAACCGTAGTTCTGGAATCGGGGATGGAGAGCTGTCTTGGCCAGCAGAACCAGCGCAAACACCTCGTAGGCCACCAGCGTGATCGTTTTCCAATCGTATGTCGTTTCGTCAGTGCGTCGGAATCGGGGGTAGAGCACCACCGCTATCGCGGCGATGAGCAAGACGGGCAGCGGGCGCGGCATGTCGGTGAGATCGAATCGCGGTGCGACGAAGACCAGGAGACCGCCTGTCCAGAGTGCAACGGCCAAGGCCTCCCACCACCTTGCCCGGCTCGTCGGTCGCACGAGACGGGCAGTGATCAAGGCCGGTCCGAAAATGCAGGCGTAGATCCCCAACCAGGTCAGCATCTTTTTCAGGTGCTCACCAGGGGCATCGGTCCCCAGGCCTTTTTGGTAGAAGATCAAGTTAGTGAGCTCATCCACGAACATATAGGGCCAGGGCCCGAGAGCTCCTCTCGAGGCTTCTACCCATGACATCGCAGATAGAAGCAGTAGCCAGGCCAATAGCGGAGGAGCCAGCAAACCGCCAGTAAGGGGTACCAGACGGCTCATGAGGCCCCGCCAGCCGAGGCCCTCCAGCCAGGACTCGAGCGTCAACGCGCTGACGACTGCCGCGACGCCGGCTAGAAAGAATTCGGCTTTGGTCAAGAAGACCAAACCCAGAAGAACACCCAGGGCTACCAGACGAAACTGTGAGGGTCGCTGCAGATAGACACTCAGCTGGAGGAGGATCATCAGGGACAGCAGGGTCGCATGAGTCATCTCATGCGAATAGGGAGTGACAAAGTTGTAGTTGCCGGAATGGGTCAGATCGGCGAGCGCGAAAACAATAAGAAACAAGACGCAGCCGACCGTGGCCGTGAGTTTGTCAGCCAGACGGCTCAGCAGGCGGTACAGGAGCCAGGTAACGCAAGCCAGGAGCAAGATGTTGAACAAGAAGAGGGTCGTGTAGCTCACCCCAAAAAGGCGAAAGACGACAGAGTTGAGATAGGGGCTCAGGGGCCCATTGAAGTAGGCGAGATCCCGGTAGAGCACCTCTCCCTCACTCAGACGCCAAGGTACGTAGAGCTCGCGGCCGAAATCGATCAGAACATGGGTCCAGCGGCGCCAGCCGAGCACAAGAAGGGTCGAGCCGATGGAGGCAATAAAACCGACTCGGCCCAAAGTACCGTGCCAGGAAGATTTACTTGTCATTCGATAGCTGCGACGAAGGCACCACCAGGCCGTGTCGGCTTCGTTGCAGGCCCCCGTTGGTGTCTGAATCGCGATGCTAGCAGAGGGACAAAAGTCTTGAAGAGACGGCTGTCGTTCACAAGCACCCTCTCTCTAACCTATCTTCTTCTCAGGAAATGCCAGCCGGTGTACACCAACAAGAACAGTCCCAGGAAACAGACGATGGCCGGCCCACTGGGCAGATCCCACCGATACGATGCCGCCAGGCCGAGAGCACTGGCCAGCAAGCCCACCACCCAGGCAACACCGATGCGGTAACCCCAGCGATCGCACGACGCCAGGGCGATGATGGCCGGCGCGACCAGGTAGGCGAAAACCATGAGCACGCCAGCGATCTCTACAGATACCGTGATCACGACTCCGAAAAGAACATAGAACAGAAAGTCCCACCATCGGACTCTTAGTCCAAGATCAAAGGCGCGCTCAGGGTCTTCGGAGATCAGGTGGAAGCGGCGTCGGAGCACGAAATACACGACGCCAACCACGGTGCAGATCCGAAGTACCTTGAGCACGATGGGCCAGGTGACCCAGATAATGGTTCCGGCCAGAAGATCCTTGATGTGCTCGGCACCCTCGGGTGCTCGATCGGCCACTAAAATGGTCGCCGCCGAAGCCACCACGTAGCTGATACCGATGATGGCTTCCTGGGGAACACGCTCTCGTCGCATTCGGGTCCAGCTGAAAATGGCGGCCCCTATGATCGCCGCGGTTAGCGAGATGGCGAAGGATTGTGGTGAGCCATGCTCATATCCGAAATAGAAGGCGACCACTGCACCCATAGCGACGATCTGCGCTAGCGCCAGATCGACGAAAATCACCTTGCGCAGAAGAACATGGAGACCGAGGTAGCCAAGGATGCCAACAAGAACCACGCAGGCGGCGAAGGGTGCAGCTAGAAACAAGAGGGCATCCATGGCTCAGTCCTCCCCCACGGGCTCGAGGGCTCTCGTGAGCTCGTCCACCCAGAGATCCACAAGCTCGAAGTAGCTGTCGGCGTCGATGGTGCTTGGCCCCTTCGGCACCCGTACCGAGGTGCAGCCGGTGCGCTCGGCGATGGCTTCGACTTGCTGCTGGCTGAAGTAGTTCGCTGCCAGAAGGACTCGAATCTGCCGCTCCTTGATCTCCTCGATGAGTTGATGGACATGTTTCGCCGACGGCGGGATGCCTGGTTTTGGTTCTACGTAGTCGATGACGTTCAAACCGAACAAATCGGTGAAGTAGGTCCAATTCTTGTGGTAGGCGACAATCATTGCGCCTCGATTGGCGAGAGCCTGGCCGAGCCAGCCACCGAGTTTCTCCAGCAGCGGCTTGCCCTCGAGGGACTGTTCTTCGAGGAACGGGATCAGGCGACCCTGGCGGACAAGATCATCGAGGATATCGCCGCCAAGAATCTCCACCAACACCGAACCGAAGACCCGATCGTCGGCCTCTTGTCGGAATGAAGCCAGCCGTGACTCGTAGCCCTCGGCGCCCTCTGGATCGACCCTCGAAAGCCCCGCCGCGATGTTTGTCGCGATGATCTTGGCGTTGAGAGGGCTGGTGAAAATATGAGGATTACCATAGATATGGACGTCACCGGCCGACCGATCGGCGGATTCCGGCACGTCGAGCAGATGCAGGCCCTGACTGGCGTTTACGAAGCCCTTTTGGCCGTCTCGAATCTTGCGGTTTCCCGACTTGTCGACCAGTACGGGTGCCCAGAGCTCGAGATCGAGACCGGTCGTGACGAAGAGATCGGCATCTCGTAGCAGCAGAGCAAAGGAGGGTTTTGGTTTGACGAAGTGGGCATCCTCGTCTCCTCGCGCGATGGAGTGTACTTCGACTCGGTCGCCTCCGACGTATTGAGCAATTGAGGCATAGGATGGAATGGTGGTGACTACCTTGATCTCGGCAGCGGCCGGATCTGTGACCAGCATCAGGGAGCTGATCATCACGATGACTGTCAATCTGAGCATGGTACTAGTTCTCCTCAGTAAGTCGCATGTTTGTGCGGTCCGGCAGCGAACGTGAGCTGCAGAGTGAAGCGATTCTCGGCCTCGTCGAGTGAGCTGTCTTTCAAGTATCCGTACTCGAATCGGAGACGAACGAACTCGCTTTGCCACCAGGTCAGGTAGGGGAGGATGCCCCACTGATAGTTGTCGGGCTGTAGAGGGTCCTCCGCTCGGTCGATGCGCATCCCTAGAAACAGATTTTGTCGCACCAATCCTTCCAGATAAGTGTACCCACCCCAAGCGTCTCGCTGCTCGCCGAACTCGTCGTCGCGCTGTGAGAGCAGCAACCCGGTGCGCCAGGTGATTCCGCGATACCTAGCTCGCGATGGAGGCTGCCACAGGTAGGTGAAGTCGGTACCCCAGACCCGGCTGTCGCCTTTGTCCGCTGTTTTGCCGACGATTCCTGACAGTCCCCACTCTAGGTAGGAGGCGGCGCTCAGGTCCCAGTAGTTGTTGACCCGGCCCAAGAACGAAAAGTCATCGAAGAATTCCCCACCGAATGCCTCCTGGTTCTCGCCATTGGTGATCTCCAAAGTGAGATCATTAGCCGACGACCAGGGCCTTGGTAGCAGCCAGTTTAAGGAGATGCCTGTCTGGTTCAATCCCTCTTCGCCAAAATAGAGCTGATTCGCGAGCGGATAGTTGGTTTGGGGCAGGGCATGGCGATGCTGTCGATTTAGTTTCCCGAAGCGTTGACGAAACCGGCCAGCGATGAGCTCCAATCCGCCGGGTAGAGAGTTGTAAAGCACATAGCCTTCTTCGACCTCGACTTCCTCATCACGGAACGCGAATGTCACCCGGGTCCGGGAGAAGGGATCTAACGCCGATTGCAGGTCTAGCTCGAATTCCTGAGCCTGGAACTCATCCCGGCTCTGGTCGGTAGCATTAGCGAGAACAATTCCGGTCACGGAAATTTCGGGATTGAGCCGATTCAAATTGCGCTCGCGCCCAACGGCAGGTTCATCTCGGACAACCTCCTGGGTGGTGGGTCCACTTCCGGCTGCTTCCTGGGCGGCCTGCTGCAATCTCGATAGCTCGTCCTGCCCGTCGTCGGCTTCGAGGTCTGCGAGACGTCTTTCGAGTGCTACGATTCGGGCTTCGTACTCTAGACGCATGGCGGCGAGCTCAGCGCGTAGCGCCGCTACGGTGTCGTCACCTGTCATGCGGGCAGGTGCCGGCGATGCCATGCCCGTTATGGCCAATAGGACTCCTGCGATGGTAACGGTAGCTTGCTGCATAGGGCTGTCTCCCCGGAGTCACGATTATGGTGAAATTTCAAAAACCCGGCCTCGGGCCCCACCTTGGGTCCGAGCCGTCGACGATCCGACCGTCCGTTGTCGCGACTAGGGAAGGGGCGGGGCTCGACTGGGGGCGCTAGGACTCAGAGACTTGATAGACCAGTCAGAGGTCAGCAGCGAAATTCGGGTGATTCGGGGTGGCCTGGGATCCTGGCCAGCGGAGAGAAGAAACGTGGCTTGTGACCGATTGGTCAGCAAACAGGCCGGGCAAGGGGAGAGTAGCTCGATCTCAGAGTGCTCGAAATGGGCCCTCTGCTCCGCATGGCGGGCGTCCACTGCGACAGCACTGTCGGCGGTGGGCCCCGGCAGCTCAATCAGACTGCTATGGAGTCGCGAAGGGGTCGTCAGGGCGACGAAGACGAGTACAGTTACCAGAAAACGCGTCAAGGACTGTTGAGCAAGTGCCATGGTGCTTTCCGTCTGGCCGAAATAACTGTCTGCACAGTACCAGACAAGCGGATCGGCGGGTCAACTTGTGCCGGTCCTGCACTGTTCGTAAAATCTGTTGGCAAGGTCTAGCCAAGGTGTCTAGCCAAAGCGCCCGGCCAAAGAAAAGCCCAACCAAACAGATTCTCGGGCTCCGCAGAGAGCTCGATCTCCTTCCGAAAGGACTCGATAGGTGCCCATCGACTCCACAGCCCGCCACGAGACCTCTTCCGCCGATCGAAGCGAGCATCTGCGCCGAAAAACCACCGCGCTCTTTCTCGGTGGTGTAGGGGTGGGCAGTGTCGGCCTCATTGCGGCCATTACCGTCTCCACATTGGCGGCGCAAGAGATCTCGAAGGCCGCAACCTGGAGCGGGTTTCCGTCGGGTTTGTCTATTCTCGGTACCGCTTTGGGGACCACGCTGTTGGCCGAAGCGATGCAGCGATGGGGGCGCCGAAAGGGACTGTTGTGGAGCTACTGCCTGGCTGTTCTGGGCGCTGTCCTGGCCGTTGTGGCGGTGATTCGAGGCTCTCTTGCCCTCCTGCTCGGGGCGATGTTCTTGATCGGACTGGGTCGCAGTGGCGACGCTCTGAGCCGCTACCTCGTGGCCGACCTCTACCCCGTGGGTCGACGCGCATCGGCCATTGGCTGGCTGGTCTGGATGGGCACGATTGGCGCCATTCTCGGACCCAACTCTCTAGGTCCTTCAGGGAGGCTCGCCGTGAACCTGGGATTGCCTCGGCTCGCGGGGGCCTATCTCGTGACCCTGGGCGCTTATGGTCTCGTAGTGCTTCTCTACTTCATCTTTCTCCGCCCCGACCCCTCGACACTTGTATACGAGGAGGGCCACAGTCAGGGGGCGGCAGAGCCAATTCGGTTTACCCACCTGTTTCGGAACGTAAACGTCCAACTTGGCCTTGCCGTTTTGGTGGTCGGGCAGACGGTCATGGTGCTGATCATGACCATGACCCCGCTCTATCTGAAACTCGCGAGGCATGGGCTCGGTGCAATCGGTCTCGTGATGAGCTCGCACATTGTGGGGATGTTCATCTTTTCGACCCTGACCGGCCGCGCAGTCGATCGATGGGGTCGGTTGCCCGTCATTCTGGTCGGTCAGGTAACACTCCTTGTTGCAGCGGTCTCGGCAATGCTGGCTCCGGTCGCTGAAGTCGGTCTCGTTGCCGCGGCGCTGTTTCTGCTCGGGTTGGGATGGAATCTTGGCTTTGTAGCGGGAAGTGCGTTGCTGAGCTCCGGCATCCCCTTGCGAGAGCGGTCTCGGCTTCAGGGCGTCACCGACTCTCTGATCTGGTCGTCTGCCGCCCTCGCCAGCGCCCTATCGGGCCTAGTGTTGGCAGCGTTGGGCTACGACGCCCTTTGCGTGATCGGCGCCTTGCTCCTGGCAATTCCTTCAGCGGTGATGCTTCGGCACCGGAAGTCGCTGGCCCGGCCACACTGATCGTCAGAGTCGAATGGCGCTTGTTTTGTGAGGTTGGCCCCTGTGTCACTCGAGCGAGCGTAGCGCTTCAGCCGCTCGGCGATACTCGGGGTCCAGACTCGAGGCCCTCTCGTACTCAGCCCGGGCTGCTGTCGCATTATCGGCGGCGGCGAAGGCTCGACCCAAGCCAAAGGCAGAGCTTGCAGAGTCAGGGTAGTTTGCTGCATTGGCTTGCAGCAGGGTAATGGCTTGGTCGACCTCGCCCATCTTGAGAAATTGGTATCCGATGAGCTCGACTCCGGCGCGAGTGTCGATGCCGGGATGGAAGCGTCTGAATTGGGAATACGTCCACATCACCGCCTGCTCGTCGGTGCGTGCGGCGAAGAGTTGCTCTAGAAAGCGCTGCAGATCGTTGCGTGCGAACACGGGCGGCGAGAACGACTCGGGAGACAGGTCGAGGTTGGCCTCGATGGAACCCCACTGCATCTCGGTAAGTGTCTCGCCAGTCGCGATTACGGTCTCGGAATACTTGAAGGGGAAGAGGAAACCTGCCACTGGACGGTAATCGTCATATCTGCTTTCGGTGGTAACGCGGTCGCCGAAGGCGTGAAACGGCGCAGACCGACGCTCTGCCACGATGAGATACGAACTCTTGTCGATGAAGTAGTTGCGAACAAAGCCGTCCATCGTCGTTACGACAAGTCGGTAGGCGGGACGACCTCCGATGTCGGCCGGCTCTCCGAGGCTCACGTTCGAGCCCTTTTTCCGATAGTCGATCAGGGGTCCGTCGAACTCAGCAGACCTGCGAGTGGCGCCGGAAGCGGCACCGACGGTTCGGATGACGATGCCTGGATCCTGAAACCACTCCCAGGCCGAACCGTCCCAGCCCTCCATATATCCGTCTGGCTTTTCTGGGTTGCCGACCACCTTCAGGTTCGGACGCCGAAAGGCCATGAAAGCGTCACCCGACCCGGTGTAGCCCGGTTCTTTGTAGAGGCCGCCGCTGTGGACAAGAGTCTGGATGGCTTGAATTCGCTCATAGCCGCCACGAGCGTCGATATGACGAGCGATGATTTCGTCCACGGTGGGTGTCTGCTCGGCAACGAGACCCAAAGGGATAAGGATGAACAGCGTGTGCGCGAGAGTCTGTCGAACCATGGTTCTCTCCTTGGGTGGTCAATGAGATGCGGCCATGACTTAGACGACAGACACAGATCGATCGTTAGGCTCCCGTCGAGCGGGCCGCGTTAGTGAGCGTCATCGAGCAGTTCACGCAAGGCGGTGACAACCCTTCCGACGGTTTCGTCGTCAGGTTCACGACCGGAGGCGTGGTGCATGAGGGCTCCATCGCGTTCAAAGACCAGCACATTGGAGGACTTGAGGACGAAATCGTAGACCTTGGCGATTGTCCCCTTCCAATCCATCAGCACCCACTGATCAGGATCTTCGGGGAACTCGCTACCGCCCTTGTCGCTGCCGATCAAAAGAACAATGGTGTCCGCGACATCGGCGCGTCGGTGAACGTTTCCGAATTGATCGGCCAGCTCGAAGTCCGGAAGCTGTAGATCCTCCGCGTGAGCAGGCGAGCCGGCGACGAGGCCCAGAACTGTAAAGAAAAGTGCTGCAACAGAGACTCTCAAGGTGTCCCTACGCTGATTCTCAGTCGGCTTGTACTTTGGTGAAGTGAAGGTCGTGGAAGTCGTAGCTGAAATCGGTTCTGGGAGAAACAGCCTGCATGGTCATGGTCTCGATCTCGCCTTGGTAGGAGAGCTGGAACCGTACATACGCATCTGCGTCTAGGCTGCGGTCGAACCACCGGACAATGAAGGTGTCGTGGAGGTAGTGCTCCATCTCGCCTTCGAGCATCTCTGTGCGACTGAACTTCAGAATCAACTTGCCGCTCTCGAGGCGAATCGTCACATCGCCGCGCCAGGGGTCGGTGTAGGTCCCCACGTAGGCTTCCTTCGGCAGTGAAGGTGGACCCGTCGCCGCGTCGCGCTTGGCCTGGGATTCGCGGACAACTTCAGCGGCCTCCTTCTCGTCCTTCTTCTGACGCTCCTCAAAGACGGCGACCCAATCCCGCTTCTCAGCCGACGAATAGCTCTTCATGATCTGGTAGGCAACCGAGGCCATGGCGGCGCCGGACTGTTGGTTGGTCAGCACGATGACACCGAGACGGAGCTCGGGTAGCATGCTTACCCAGCTCACCATGCCCGGAAGACCCCCCGTGTGGCCGACTCTCTTGTAACCGTCGAAGTCGTTTAGGCCCCAGCCGAGACCGTAGGCGGCAAAGTGGGTACGATTCCATTCATAGGCTTCAGCAGAGACGGGAATGATCGTTTGCGGTGACCACATCTCCTCGTGTTGATTCTTGCTGAAGAGTGATTCGCCATTGGACATCTGACCGGCGCTCATCTGCAGATCGAGCCAAGCCGCCATCCCGGTGATGTTGCACCAGATAGCTCCGGCTGCTGCGTCGGCTGTGAGGTCCGTCGTCTCGAGTGTCTCGAGCTCTCCTTCCGCCATGGCGTGTGGCAAGGCCATGTTGTCGGTCTTGGCCAGGTGCTTTTCCGTCACCCCACAGGGGGCGAGGTTCAAGGGCTTGAAGATTCGCCTGTGGACGAATTCTTCCCAGCTCAACCCGGTGACGGCGGGGATGATCTCTCCAGCCACGACATAGAGCTGATTGTCGTAGGCGTAGGTGGAGCGAAAACTTGTCACCGGTTGCAAGTGCTTCAGACCTGCGATCATCTCGTCGCGGCTGAAATCGGTCTCGGGCCACATCATCAGGTCGCCGGCACCCAGACCGAGCCCACTGCGGTGGGTCAACAGATCCCGAATCGTAAATTCTCGCGTCACCCAGGGGTCGGCAAGTTGAAACTGTGGCAGGTGGTCGATCACTCGATCGTCCCAAGCGATCTTGCCCTGATCGACCAATATGGCCAGGGCTGCGGTGGTGAACGCCTTGGTGTTTGATGCGATGGCGAACAGGGTGTCGGCATCGACGGGTTCATCGCGATCGAGCTGACGCACCCCATAGCCCTTGGCAAAAATCAACTCGCCGTCTTTGACCACTCCGACGGCCATTCCGGGAACCGAGAAGGTGTCCATCGATCGCTCGACCAGCGCATCGATATCCACCGGAGTTAGGCCGGGTCTGACCTCTTCACCGATTGCCGCATCGGTCCTGTATGGCATCACGCAGAAAAGCACGATGGCGAGAGATCTCGAGAGCTTCTTCATGGTGTTGCCTTTAGATGTCAGCTTGATCAAGGGGTTTGGCTTGTCCGTCAGCGTCTATGTCTCGCCTCACGACTCGAGCCAACGTCAGATGATCAACCGGACGCCGCCGAGCTCCGCAAGTCCGTAGAGAAAGTGGTCGCCTGGCGAACCGATGAACATGAAATTCATCGGGATATCCCATTCCTCGGAGAGCTCTCGGATCAGGTCAGGGCTAAAGACACCCTCGAGGATCACGAACGTTATGTCGATATCAGGATAGGCCTCGTCGAGGAACTTGATGTCCCGCTTCAGCTTTGTCGACACGTCACTCTTGTTCTTCACCACCGTAACGATCTTGATCCGATTCGTGTGCTCGTTCTTTCGGACATAGAGCATCGCGCGGTTCAGGGCCGCTACGTCGTCTCCTCGGGTGAAGAAGACGAATTGTTGTGAGTTGATTTTTTCGATCTTGTCGGAGATCGATTGGGATGTAGTTGACGTCCAGCGGGCAATGAAAGCACTGATGCTATGGATGAAGTACAGGGCGGCCTTCATAATACCGATCCGGCCCAGCATGACGAAGACCACCAGCAGGGTGGGGATGAAGTAGAGCAGGAACATTTTTACGTAGGCCGGGTTCAGGAGCACGTTGCCGGCCAGGGCGACGAGCACAGCTGCGATTGCGACAAACACGGATGGCCAAGAGGCCCGAACCGGTCGGGGCAGACGAGCCCGCCTGGCTTTGAGCAGGATATTGCCAATGCCGAACAACGCCATCACCGCCAGAAACGAGATGGTGTAGACACCAGCCAGAGCGCTCAGCTCGCCGCGAGTTGCAAGTAGCACCGATACCGAGAGCAAGAAGAATCCGATGATGATGGGGTAGGTGGTGCCTCGGCGGCCGGTCTTGAGCAGAAACTGCGGCAAGTTGCGATCCAGGGTCATTCGGCCAACAAGACCGTTGACACCGACGAACGAAGTCAGGACGGCACCGCTGAGCACCAGCGCCGCGTCCACGGACACCAACCCGGCGAGCCAGGGGCCGCCAGCCAAGCCGCCCATATAGGCGAGCAACGCCTCCTTGTGACCTTCGACTTCGGGGATCGGAATCAAGGCCAGGGCGAGCAGAGCCATGCCAGGGTTGAAAACGGTTACAGCGATCCACATGTTGCGTAGTGTCTTGGGGAATACGCCCTCGGCCTGCTCCTCAACATAGTTCGAAGAGCTCTCGAAACCCGAGATTCCCAACATTGCGGCTGCAAAACCGAAAAAGAGAGCCCGGGCCACACCGCCCTCGACCGGTATCGAGAAGTTCGAGATCAGGACGCCGAGGTCATGGGTTATGAGATACCAGCCACCGATCAGCATGAGCAGAGCGAGGGTCGTGATGTGGGTGATGAAGATAACCACGGCCACTTTCGACGACTCAGTAATACCGATGATGCTCAAAACCATGAATACGGCCAGCAGAATGACGGTGGCTGGCATTACCGGCAACCCTTTCCACAGGGCATGAACGTAGTGCATCGCTTCGGAGGCCGAAATTACGGCGGTTGCCATATAGGAGAGCAGGGTCAGGCATGCGGCCACCGAGGCAGCCCTCTTACTGGTCGTATTGAGCAGCGCGTTGTAGGCGCCACCATTGAGAGGTAGGGCGCCCACCACCTCGGCATAGATCTTTCGATATAGAAAGAGCACTGCGGCGACAATGAGCAATGCAAGCCAAGCCAGATGACCGGCCTGAAGAATCGCCAGGGCGGAGACATAGAGACAGGACGAGGTGATGTCGTTGCCGCAAATCGCGGTTGCGGGCAGCTCAGAGAGCCCCGAGTGCTTGTGCTCGGTTAGATGCTCAGCGGCGGGTGGATCCGGGGACTGGTCGTTGGTCGAGGGCATGGGGCGCCGCTGAGAATACTATGGAACAGATACCAGCATCGAGATCCTCGCTCAGTCATAGAAGGGCTCGAAGCCACCGTGGCAGTCTTTGCACTCGAACCCGAGGGGCGTGTAACGAATAAAGTTCTGCTCTCCGCTAGTCTCTGCTTTGTGGCAGGCACCGCAAGTTGCTCGATTATGTGCGCCATCCAAGGGGAATCGGGAGTCGCGGACATGGTCGAAGGTCAAGCCGGACCATGCCTCCATGCCGTGACAGCGACTACAGTCAGCGGGTCGACCTACCTCGGCGAACTGATCGAGATGAGGGTCCTTATGGCAAGCGGTGCACTCGGATGAAGCGCCTGTCATCCGGAGACGCTCTTCTTGCCCAGCCTCCGTCCCGATTTTCGTGTGACAGCTCGTGCATGCGGTCGTTGCATGCTTACCAATCAGAGCGAACTTGGTGACCGCATGATCGAAATCAACCTGCCGCCAGCCGTCCAGCCGATGGCAACTTTCGCAGCCTGCTTGCCGCACGAATGGGTCGACCTCGCCAGTATGTGGATCCCGATGGCAGGCGACGCAAGCCGTCGATGCGAAGCGAAACTGCATGGCTACCTCGGGTCGTGCAGATTGTGTCGATCCGATCTGCTGGGCCTGCCCTGGCAGCTGACTCATCGGCAACTGCCCCACTGGGACTGCACGATGACAAGACACGCAGGGGGCGGCCAGGTGGGCCCCTTGTAGGGGGTAGTCGGTCTTCTTGTGGGCTTGAAGAGTGAAGGTCGCGGGAGCGAAGCGATCTACGGTGTGACACGACTCGCAGGCTCCTTTGTCGGGTCGGTCTGCGAACTGCCCTAAATGGACATCACGATGACAGTCATGACAAGTGTCGAAGCGCGCCACCCTGAAATTTGTTCCTGCCGGATGGCATGACGCACACGTTATCCTTCTGTGTTCTCCTTCGAGGGTAAAGCGAGTCCGATTGTGATCGAACTCGGATTTCTTGAATTGTGACCAACCTGCGGTCGTATGACACTTCGCGCAGTCGAGACCAAGCCGGGCCTCATGGGGGTCGCGATGACAATCGGTACACCGGCCGAACTTCGGTACCGAGAACTGAAGGAATGTATCCTCGTCTACTGAGTTTGGAACGGCTACTCTTGTGTGACACTTCGCGCATTCGACCTTGCGATGGTTTCCAGTGAGAGGGAAACGGGTGCTGTCGTGCTCAAAAGCAGAGACCGGCATCCATGCAGCAAAAGTGTGACAGGTCAGGCAGCTGTCGGCGGCAACCTGCCCCCGATGCTCATCCTGATGGCAGGATAGACAGCCTGGCTCGAGCCCTAGAAAGGTTCGCTCCAGACTCTTTCCTTGAGCGATGAGCGCTTCTTTATGTTGGATTCTCTGAGGATTGTGGCACTTCTCGCAGGTGAGTTTTGCGTGAGCGCCTTCCACCGGGTAGCCAGTTTCGTCATGGTCGAAACTTTGGCGTCCTTCGTCTCCCCACCAAACGAGCTCGAAGTCCTTGCCGTGATGTTCAATATGGCAAGTTTCGCACCGCTCATATTTGTCAGCGGCATGAAGTCCCAACCCGGAATCGATGCGATTGGCTAGGATCTGATGGCAGCTCAGACATCGGTCTCGGTTGACCCCTTTGCCTGATCCGTGGCACTTCAGACAGTGGGCGCTGTCATCGAGCTCTGAGTGAGGCTGGCTCAACACACCGGGCGAGAACTGGGCGTTTAGCGAGCTCGAGCCTGCCAGTAGATGGATGGAGACAAATACGATTGCGCCGGCAAGAAAGCGGCTCCAACCCTCGATCCAGGGAGGCGACTGCTCGCCAAAGCCTGGGGTCATTCCCCAAAGCCTCCACCATAACCGGTTGCGACCGCTACAACGATATGAATGATCATGAACAGGTACATGATCACGGCAAAGGGTTTGTGGAATACGTGCCAGTAGTAAAACAGCCGGTGAAGCTCACTCCACAAGCGGATCCGACGTTCGAGCGTTGCCTTCTGTCGAATGACCCCGGTCATCTCTTGTACGAGCTCGTGCGAAGAACCCTCGACTTCGAGCTGGAATTTCTTCAACCGCTGCCTCAAAGCAAAACGCTCCCAAGGAAGACCAAAAAACACCCGGACCAGACCACGTTGCCGGGCGAGGTCGCTGGTCGAGATCTTCACGAGCTCGGCTTGGACGCTCTCTGAGAGATGAAATTCCTCTGACAGTCTGAGACTCAGCCCGCGATTCAGTTCTTCGACTTCACCCAGAGAGAGCTCGTCACCCGAGCGTTTGCGTGGCATTTGCACGTAAAGGTACCGCCCGACAAACCCACTGATGGCAACCACGATCATCGACCAGAAGCTCAAGGCCACGAGTCCCTGGACCTTGAAGGAGGTGTGGAGGATTATCAGGAGCGGGCCGACGATGCCGCAGAAGATATGGAATCTGAGCCAGATCCGAGAGGCGCCAAACCGACGCATCCCGGGAACGCGCTTGCGAACCGAGTAGAGAAGCATCGCAACCATCAACACCGAACCAGCGATACCAAAGGCGTGTCCCCGTTTGCCACCTGGTTTTAGATTCCAATAATCCTCATGCCGCGGGCGCTCGTTGAGCGGTGTCGAATAGTAGGAGGCACCGGTAGCTGCAAAATAGAGAATCAACCCGAGTGCCACGAGGTAGAGGATCGCGAGGGAATTTCTGAATGCATGTGATTTCATGGTTTTCGGCGGTTCGCGAAGAATCCGAGATCTCCTTTCAACCCAGGTCGTTGGTGAGTTATCGTAGTGCTTCGACTCGGTCCGCTGTCAAGGAACTCGATGATTACCTTTATCTCTCTCTTCTTGGGTCTGGTTATCGGACCTCACACCATCGTGCTAATGGTGAGCGAGCCGGTCATCCGTGTCGAGATCGTTGTCGATGGCTCCAAAGTGGCCGAGCTTGCCGGCAAGCCATGGTCTCTCGAGTTTGATTTTGGGGATAGCCTGGTACCGCACGAGTTGATGGCGGTTGGGTTCGACGCCGAAGACCACGAGGTTAGCCGGGTGCGACAATGGCTTAATTTGCCTCGACAAGCAGCTGAAACTGTAATCGCAGTCGAGGGAGACCCGGAAGGCGAACACCGAACAGCCCGGCTAACCTGGGAGAGCATCGCGGGTAAGCAGCCCAAAAACATCTTGGTCACGTTTGACCAGGAACCGCTCCATGTCACCGACCCCAGTTCAATATCGCTGCCACCCCACGACCCAGGCCAAATCCACTTTCTCCGTGCCGAGCTCGAATTCGAGGGTGATGTTACTTCCAACGCGGAATTCGTCTTTGGTGGAGACCAACTGGAGGAGATTTCGAGTGAATTGACAGCTGTGCCTCTAGAGCCTCTGAAATCCAAGAAAATACCTTCGGTTGAGAAGGTCGCTGGCTGGTTCGAGGTTCCGACCGGACCGCTAGAAGTGGTTGCCTGGGAAAGAGGTGCGGCAGATATCATCATCGTACCCGCTCTTGGAAGCCTGAAGGACCTGCACCAGATCCGCAACCAGGAGATGAGCAAGCCTCTTCCAAGCTCAGCTTGGCGCCGATCGATCCTTTTCGGATCGCAAGACTGGGTCCTGCGACTCGTCTGGCCGATCTCTCGAGTGCAGGCTGGAATCCAAACGCCTTTCGAGCTCTTTGCCCATTCTGCGCCGCCCGCATCGGAGTCCGGAAATCTCTTGCGCTGGCTCACCGAGATCGAGCCACCACCCGAGTTGGAGGGTAGCCAGCGTCTGAGCGATGCTGTCGCCGTTGCTGGAGTGACAGTGGCAGGCAAGAGGGGCCGACGAGCCGTAGTGCTGGTGATTGGAGATGAAGAGGCCGACACGAGCAGACTCTCTCCAAGCCAAGTCCAAAGGTATCTGCGGGCGCTCCACGTACCTTTGCAAGTCTGGTCGACGCGCCCGGCAGGGAGTGCGACCGGCTCCTGGGGACCCAGTGTGGACATCTCTTCTCCTGGAAAGCTACAGAAGGCCATGAATCAACTCTTCGAATCTTTGGATGGTCAGCAGGTAGTTTGGCTAGCCGGCTACCATCTGCCTCAGGACATCGAGCTCACGCTGAGTGCGAAAGACATCCGGCTGGTCCAATAGCGCATCGCCCTAGGCGTTTTTTCCGCCGAACTGAATTCCAAACTTGCCAAGAAGACGAAACGGAGGCTCGCCTCCGATGCTCACGAAAACGTAGTCGTTTTGTATCTCGGTGATCTTGTCTTCTCCAACTCGCAGTCGGACTGACGTCGGTGTGATCTCATCGACCTGTGAAGAGAAGATCGGCCGAATGGCGCCCTTCTGGATCAGACGATCGATAGCCTTCTGATTCTTCTGTTTGATCCTGAACAACTGTTCCTTTCGATAGGACAGCACCACCTCGTTGTCGGATTCTCGAGCCAGACTGATTGCAGCTTCCACGGCACTGTCACCTCCACCGACGACAAGAACACTCTGACCTCGATACGAAGCGGCGTCGATCAGGCGATACATGACCTTGGGAAGGGCCTCGCCTGGCACCCCGAGCTTTCGTGGATTACCTCGGCGGCCAAGCGCCAAGAGCACATTGCGCGCTTGGTAGGAGTTCCCGTCCGACTCGACGACATAGTGTCCGTTCTGTCTGGCCAGACTCTTGACTCCTTCGCCAAACCGGATGTCGATCTCCATATCAGTGACCAGGCCCTGGAAAAGCTCCAGCAGGTCTTCTTTTTCATAGGACTCTTTCGACATTTTTCCCCAGGGAGGGAGGTCCACGGGTTGTGTGAGAACCATCTTCCGGCGCGGATAGTTCAGGATTGTTCCTCCCAGCTCTTTTTCCCGTTCGAGGATCACATACGACAAGCCTGCATTGGTTGCAGTCAGACCTGCGCTCAAACCGGCCGGGCCGGCGCCGACAATGGCCAGGTCCAAAACCGGGTCTGGGGTGTCAGAGGGGCTCTTGTCGGAGAGTCTGGCGATGTTTTCAACCGCTTGACGCCCCTGCTTTACTGCATTGCTGACCAACGACAACCCACCGAGCTCGCCAGAGACAAAAACCCTTGGAAGATTCGTTTGCAGATGGTCATCCAAGAGGGGTATGTCTACACGGGCTTTGAGATCCCCGAGACCGATCTCGATCGCGTCGACCGGGCAAGCTTCTTGGCAAGCACCGATGCCAATACACCTGACACCGTTGATTACTACTGCGGTTCCACCCACGATACCCAGAACGTCACCTTCCGGGCATGCGGTTACACATCCTGCACAGCCGGCGCAGCGAAGTGCATCGATGAACGGAAACTGACCCATCGGTCTATCGATGCCAAGCGATTCTGCCTCCACCTTGCGAGCAGCGTCTTGACCGAGCTGCCGTCGGCAGGCCAGGAAATATCCTCCACATACGACAAAAACCAAGGCCAGTGAGGCGCCCCAGGTCAGTTCCTGATGGACCAGGAAGGTTTCTAGCAGCATCTCAGAACCGATAACCCAAACCCAGCGATAGACGCTGACCTTGAAGATCGTCTCCCCTTCCCAACTCGTATTCGGTAGTCGCAAAAAGGCGTTTCGGAAGTTGAATCCAGGCGCCGGCGCGAGCCCAATAGGACTTGCGATCGGCATCTTCGAACAGGAGATTGCTGGATGTTCGATTCCCCAGCGTGAGATCGATCAGATGCCCGCCAGGGAGCGGCTGTGAGGCTCGAAGAGTTGCGACGTAGCCTTCATTGAACGGGTTGGCGAACCCGAGGAAGTTCGCGCCCAGGCTCAGACCAACCGAGGCTATATCAACGTAGCGAACTCCGAGACCGTAGGAGATCGTGCTCTTCGCCTCGCCCTCTTGATCCCGGAAGCCGGCGTTGAGCGAGAAATTGATCCCCCGCGGCTTTCCAAAGTACAGGCTGGCTCGCCAGCCTTGGCGCAGGAAAGCATTGAAGATCTCTTCGGGCAGCGGCCGCGACTCCTCGGTCCGATAAGGCTCGAACCGATCATAGGAGACCGATAGACGGCTGAATTTCGATAGCTGGGCCGTGCCGACCAGTGACAGATTGGAAACTTGAGCACTTTTTCCGGTCAGCTCTTTTCGCCAACCCCGGTTGACGTCCACCTCTGCTCTCTGGAAGAAGGAGAATCGACCTCGGCCACTGAACCGCGACTGCAGGGTGACGTACTCGCGGCTGATGTCTGTCACACCCTGCTCCCGTACTCCCGCCATGATCACTTCCCATGGTAGGCCCGAATCGGTTCTCGAGGAGGTGAAGCGCGTAAACACGCCGTACTTTTGTCGCCCCGTATCAAAGCCGAAGTTGTCTATGTCGCCGCTCGCGCCCAGAAACCCGCCAACCTCTACAGACGAGGTCAGCGCCATCTGCCCGAGAAACCCATCGATATAACCAATCCCTACGAAGGGGCTCGCCGACATCCTTCCAACACGGTAGGCAATACGCCCCTGGGGCGGGTCGTAGACCAGCGACAACTCATAGAAGCGATCCCGTCTCTCGGCAATGGGGACATTGGCGCTACCTACCAGGCTTCTTCGGTTCTGCTGCGTGCGGGCTCGAACCCGAAGGGTGTAGGGGTGACCACCGATGTCGAGGATACGTAGACTCACGCGTGCTCCGAGACGTTGAAAGTCGAGCTTCTGGGCCTCACTTTCGTCGGTGAAATTCTCGAATTCAAGGACCACAGTGCCACTCACCTGTGTCGTGCGTTGTCGTACCGAGCGAGGAGGCTGCCATCTGCCGGGAATAACGGCGGATGGGGCGAGTGCCAGCTCAGCTGACTGTGCTGCGATAACTTGCTTTATTGCGGCCAAATCCTCTGAGTCCTCGGTGTTACTCGAGGGGCGGTCATCGGGTTCAGAAGGCGTAGCCTGGTCGCCAGTCTGTGGTGGTGAGTCCGCCTGGGCAATCTCTACAGGGACGGGGGAGGACTCTACAGGGACAGGGAGAGAGCTTGCCGAGGGCCGTACTAGATCACCAGAGACAATGAAGTCCTGCTCTTCGACTATGGTGCACGAAGCCGAGTGCTCTGCAACAAAGACCACCTCGATCTGGCCGACGCTTTCACTGCCGCGGACTACTTCGAGGCGATCGCCTACTACCAGGCCACTGGCGCTGCCGGCGTCGAGGTAGATCGTCTGAGCTGAGCGGTAGCGAACCTTGAGGGTCGTCTCAGTAGCATCGAGACGATAAGCAAGACTGCAGAGAACCACGATCGCAGCGGCATGTCTGAGAGACAGAGAGCAAGATCTTGTAGCACTCATGTTCGCTGACCTGAAGGGGAACCTAGTCTCGCCCCGTCGGATGACAGGAGTAGCAGGCTAGGCTCTCCCAGACATAGCCGGGTTCCTCGCTGTGTTCGTCGTCCATTTCGGATTGACGATGTTCGTGGCACAGGATGCATTCGAAGGCTTGAAGGTTGCCCGGAAATACGTGACAGTCCAGACATGCCAACCCACCGTGGGGTCCCCGCTCGATATCAAAGGCATGATCGAAAGTAGCGTCGTCCCACCGATTGGTGCCATGGCAGCCTTCACACGAGGTCGGGAAGCCGGCCGCTTGGTGATTCGGATCGTTGGTGTCGTCGTAGTCGGAGCGGTGACAGGAGTAGCAATCGCGTGGCGTGCCCTGAAACTGGCCGTTCTGGTGGCACGCGTCACAGGGCGTATTGCGGTGCGCACCGGTCAGCGGGAAGACGGCGTCGTGATCGAATATCGCGCCGTCCCACTGGTTCGTTTCGTGGCAGCTTTCGCACGATGTTGAGAAGCCCGCGGCTTGATGATTCGGATCATTGGTGCCGTCATACTCGGAGCGGTGACAGGAGTAGCAATCGGTTGGCGTGCCCTGGTATTGGCCGTTCTGGTGGCACGCGTCACAGGGCGTATTGCGGTGCGCACCGGTCAGCGGGAAGACGGCGTCGTGATCGAAGTTGGCGCCGTCCCATTGGTTGGTGTCATGGCAGCTTTCACACGACGTTGAAAAGCCGGCTGCCTGATGATTCGGATCGTTGGTCGAGCTGTACTCCGCCTGATGACAGGAGAAACAATCGGTTGGCGTGCCCTGGTATTGCCCGTCCAGGTGGCAGGATTCACAGATCGCGTTACGGTGCGCACCGGTCAGCGGGAAGACGGAATCGTGATCGAAGTTGGCGCCGTCCCATTGGTTGGTGTTGTGGCAGCTTTCACACGACGTTGAAAAGCCGGCTGCCTGATGATTCGGATCGTTGGTCGAGTTGTATTCCGCCTGGTGGCAGGAGAAGCAGTCCCGCGGCGTGCCCTGGTACTGCCCTTTCTGATGACACGACTCACACGTTGCCGTTCGATGGGCACCGGTGAGGCGGAAGAATGCGTCGTGATCGAAGTTGGCACCGCCCCACCCGTTGGTGTCGTGACAGGCCTCGCACTCGACCGGGAAGCCCGCGGCGAGATGATTTGGATCATTGGTGGCGTTGTACTCCGCCTGGTGACAGGAGAAACAATCGCGCGGTGTGCCCTGGTACTGGCCGTTTTGGTGGCAGGATTCGCACGTTGCGGTTCGATGGGCTCCGGTGAGGCGGAAGAAAGCATCGTGATCGAAGTTGGCACCGCCCCACCCGTTGGTGTCGTGGCAGGCCTCGCACTCGACCGGGAAGCCCGCCGCGAGATGATTCGGATCATTGGTCGAGTTGTACTCCGTCTGGTGACAGGAGAAACAGTCCCGTGGCGTACCCTGGTATTGGCCGTTCTGGTGACAGGACTCGCACGTTGCCGTTCGATGGGCGCCGGTGAGGCGGAAGAAGGCATCGTGATCGACTGTAGCGCCTTCCCATTGGCTGGTCCCGTGGCAGCTCTCACACGAGGTCGAGAAGCCCGCGGCTTGATGGTTGGGATCATTGGTGGCGTTGTAGTCGGTCTGGTGACAGGAGAAGCAATCGCGTGGCGTGCCCTGGTATTGCCCGTTTTGATGACAGGACTCGCAGGTTGCGGTGCGATGCGCACCGGTGAGGCGGAAGAAGGCATCGTGATCGACTGTAGCGCCCTCCCATTGGCTAGTCCCGTGGCAGCTTTCGCACGAGGTCGAGAAGCCCGCGGCTTGATGGTTGGGATCATTGGTGGCGTTGTAGTCTGTCTGGTGACAGGAGAAGCAATCGCGTGGCGTGCCCTGGTATTGCCCGTTTTGATGACAGGACTCGCAGGTTGCGGTGCGATGCGCACCGGTGAGGCGGAAGAAGGCATCGTGATCGACTGTAGCGCCCTCCCATTGGCTGGTCCCGTGGCAGCTCTCGCACGAGGTCGGGAAGCCCGCGGCTTGATGGCTCGGTTCAGAAGTTGCGTCGTAGTCAGCCTGGTGACAAGAGGCACAGGCATGTGGCGTGCCTTGGTATTGCCCGCTCTGATGACAGGACTCACA
>CAXMQZ010000013.1:0-2429 GCA_964195975.1 uncultured Polyangiaceae bacterium
TTTGCGACCCTGACGAATATCCAGGTCGGCGGAAAAATTCGAAGCGCTTCATCAAACACCATCCGAGTCAGCGTCATCGCCTCGACACGGCCCGGGTCGAATATCTCGTCCGCGACCATCCATGTGGACTCCCGTTGCACGGCTGCCTGGATATCGGGATGAAGCGACAGCAGATGCCAGGTCCAGCTCAGGGCGGCGCCGATAGTCTCGTAGCCTGTGCTTGTAAGGGTCAGCGCCTCGTCTCGAATCTCGGTGTCGCTCATCGCACGACCCTCCTTGTCCCGACTCGCGACCAACATCGAGAGCATGTCGTGGCCGTGAGTCTCTTGATTTGGAGGGCCGCTTTGGCGTCTCTTGTCGATCTCTTCCTGAACGATCCGATGCAAGTACGCCACGCAACGTCGGTATCGCCAGACGATTGGCAATGGCAGATATTCGGGAAGCGGGAGATTGGAAGTGAAGAAATACTCGATGTATTCACGGCGGGTGGTAACCGCTGCCGCAAACCGACCCTCCGGATCATCGAAATCCTGACCCAACAAGGTGCGAATCAGTACCTGCTGGGTCAGCCCCATCATCTCGTCGAACAGATCGATCTCAGCGCCCACCGCCCATCTCGACAGTCTCTCGTCGGTGAGTCGGACGATGGGTCGCGCGTGCCCCTGCACAATGGAACGATGAAATAACGGCTGCACCCGCCTACGTTTTGGCAGATGATCCGTGCCTGTCGCGGTATGCAATCCAGAACCTGAGAGTTTGCGCCCGCGAGGGCTGGTCAGCTTCGGAGATTTCTCGTAGTTGTATGCATTTGTAACCAGGATGTGCTCGACATCAGCGGGATCGTTGATCAACCAAACAGGCTCCCCGATCATTAGCCGCACGGTGTCGCCAAACTGCTCCCGGGTCCGGCGCAAAAACCCGAGCTTGTCGCGCAAAAACGCCGGCACATGACCGACCAGAGGCAAGCTCGGCGGAGCAGCCCCCTTCCTGGGAGGCAAGCTGGAAGGCATGCTCACGCCAACTGCCTCTCATTCTCGGGGAAATTGGACTTTCTGATTGATTCCACCAAACCCAGGTACTCGCTGAGCCAGCGCTCCTCGGTGAAGTGGGCCTCGACTCCACGACGCGCCTTCTCGCCCAAAGATCTGCGAAGCGGTTCCTCATTTGCCAATCGATCAAGCAACGGCAGGAGCTCCTCAGAGTCGCCGTAGACTAAGCCACCGCCGGTCTGCTCAACCGATTCTGCGCTGCCGCCTGTCTTGCGAACGACTACCGGTGTTCCGTTCGACAGAGATTCCAGGACACTCATAGGGAATACCTCCGGTCCGATCGAGGGAAATACGAGCGCGCTGACCTTGCGGTAGAGAGCGTTGATCTCATCGTGTGGGACGGCTCCGAGAAACCGAATATTCGAATGGCCCCTGTATTGCTCTATCAATTTATGAGCAAGAGGACCCTCCCCGGCCACAAGAAGACGATAGCTCGGACGCTGGGCCAGTGCCTCGAGCACCTGCTCGATGCCTTTTGAGCGAATCAGCCGGCCCACATACGCGAACGTTGGTGTCGGTGGCCCGTCGACCGACCCCACTGGATCTGAGTCGACCGTGACAAAGGGGTTCATCACCCGGATAGGTCGAGATATCCCCGCCTCTCGATGCTTCTCGGCCGTAAACCGACTCGGTGCGAGGATCGCGTCGACATTTTCCAGGCTTCGCGGTGTCAGCTTGGTGTATCGCCACAATTGAGGCGGAATGCCGGAGAGCAGGGAACAACGAAGACACTGCGGACCATCACAGGATCGGTTGCGATTCTTCCAGAGCACGTGCGCGGGGCAGACAAGCCAGTGCTCGTGTGTTGTGTAGAAGGTCACCGGTGCCCGACTCATCGACAGCACCGCCGGACCACCGATGAGCGAAATGTTGTGAAAATTCACAACGTCGTAGTCGTTTTGGAGAAGTTTCTGCAGCTTGGACTTCTTGAGACCAGGCCGACCCGTCTGTTGGGTGAGTAGCGGCGAGAGCGCCCCGAAACGACTTTGTAACCCGAAACGCCGCACCCTGCTTTCAGTCTCGGGTGAGTCTGCGAGCCGACCACCTTTGATCTTGAAAGAGTCCTCGCAGTGAACGACATCGACTTCGTGCCCTCTGCGTACCAACGCTTCGCAAATCGACTGAACGAGAATGGCATCACCACCAAAGTGGTACGGGGGGTAGAACGTTGTGACATGGCAGAACCGCATACCCGAATCAGTCTGCTGACGTCTTCGTGCCTAGTTGGTGGATCATTCGATATACCCCAAGCCTCGCAGTCGTTCCTCGACCAGTCTCTGATCGTCCTCACTCAGCTCGAGACCCTGCGACCGGCTCTCTTCTTCGTCTGGGTCAGCCGTCTGCACTGGATTGCTCGCGAGGTGCTCGGACTCGAACATT
>CAXMQZ010000014.1:0-15579 GCA_964195975.1 uncultured Polyangiaceae bacterium
AGATGGTAATGCCTGGCGACAACGTGAGCTTGGATGTGGAGTTGATCGCGCCGATCGCCATGGAGAAGGGTGTTCGGTTTGCGATCCGTGAGGGTGGCCGCACAGTGGGTGCGGGTACTGTCACGGAAATTATCGAGTAGGAGATCGATCGAGCAGGCAGTGATTGTACAGGCCAGTAGCTCGAACTGGTAGAGCATCGGTCTCCAAAACCGAGGGTTGGGGGTTCGAATCCCTCCTGGCCTGCCAAGACCTCGATCGGTTCGATTGAAAGTGTGGTGTGGAATCAAGGTCGGAATAATTGGTTTTTCGACCCTGTCTCTGTCCGCTTGGTCCTAGCAGGCTCGAAGGGAGTTCAACGTAGCAACGGCACGAGGGTCGTATTTTTGTTTTCCATTACCAAAACCTGGAAGAAACTGACCACCTTCCTTTCCGAGACCCGTGCTGAGGTCAAAAAGGTGACCTTTCCTTCGCGTGAGGAAGTGATGTCCACTACGGTGGTGGTGATTATCGCTAGTTTTATTTTTGCCTTCTATCTTTGGGTAGCGGATATCGTGATCCTGAAGGTCTATGAGGGTATTTTTAGGGTGCTGAGCTGATGACGACTACGGCAAACGACCCAACTCATGAGAGCGCCGGCCAAAAAGAAAAGGCCGACATGAAGTGGTATATCGTCCACACCTATTCCGGTTTTGAAGACCGTGTCAAAGAGACCCTCAGGCAACGGGCCGAGGCTCTCGACATGGGGGAGGCTTTCGGCGAGATTCATATCCCGACCGAGACGATCGTCGAGTACCGAGGCGGAAAGAAGAAGGAGACTCAGCGCAAGTTCTTCCCTGGGTACATCCTGGTCGAGTTGGTGATGTCCGATGCTGCTTGGCATGTAGTCAAGAACACGCCGAAAGTGACCGGGTTTGTCGGTAGTGGCAAGAATCCCACACCGCTGACTCAGGAAGAGGTCGATGGAATCCTGGAACAGGTGGTCAGTGCCAAGGAGAAGCCGAAACCGAAGTACATCTTCGACAGGGCTGAGCCGGTCAAGATCATCGATGGCCCATTCAATAATTTCACCGGAGTCGTAGAAGAAGTCAATCTCGACCGTAACACGCTGAAAGTCATGGTCACCATCTTTGGGCGGCAGACCCCCGTCGAGCTGGATTTCAGCCAGGTGCAGAAGCTCTAGGCTTAGACAGTTTCAAAGGCATTAGACAATGGCTAAGAAAGTAACAGGACAGATCAAGCTTCAGATTCCTGGTGGTCAGGCAACCCCCGCGCCGCCCGTAGGTCCGGCTCTGGGCCAGGCGGGTCTGAATATCATGGATTTCTGCAAGGCATTCAACGCGCGGACGCAGGCCGATTCGGGAACCATTATCCCGGTCGTCATCACGGTCTATGCAGATCGCACCTACAGCTTTATCACCAAGACGCCTCCCGCGGCTGTGCTGCTCAAGAAAGCGGCCAATCTGGACAAGGGATCTGGCGAGCCGAATCGCGAGAAGGTCGGCATTGTGACCAAGGCTCAGGTCGAACAGATAGCAAATACCAAAATGCCCGATCTCAATGCCGCGAATCTCGAAGCAGCGATGCGAATCGTTGAAGGAACGGCAAGATCGATGGGTATCGAAATCGAAGGCTGACATAGACGATTGTTGGAGGAGTAGAAGTGGCAAAGCACGGCAAGAAATACACGGAGGCGGCGGCCGCAATCGAACCGCGTCCGTATCAGTTGGCCGAGGCGGTTGCGGTGGCCAAAAAGTCGTCGTACACCAAATTCGACGAAAGTCTCGAAATGGCGATGAGGCTGGGTGTCGATCCCAAGCATGCGGATCAGATGGTCCGCGGAACGGTAGTGCTGCCGCATGGAACCGGCAAGTCGTCCAGAGTGGTTGTGTTTGCGACGGGCGAGAAGATCAAAGAAGCCGAGGATGCTGGCGCGGATCAAGTAGGTGGCGATGACCTGGCGAAGAAGATCAGCGATGGCTGGCTGGACTTCGACGCTGTTGTATCGACACCGGACATGATGAAGGTAGTTGGCAAGCTGGGTCGCGTGCTGGGTCCTCGCGGACTCATGCCGAATCCAAAAACGGGTACGGTGACCTTCGAAGTCGGAACCGCGGTCGAACAGATCAAGGCTGGAAAGATCGAGTTCCGGGTGGACAAGACAGGGATTATTCAGGCGCCCTTTGGCAAGGTGTCTTTTTCGACCGAGCAGCTCGAGCAGAACGCCGAAGCCTTGATTGGAGCGGTCCTGAAGGCAAGGCCGGCCGCGGCGAAAGGCAAGTTCATCAAGTCCGTGACTATGTCGACCACCATGGGGCCAGGTATTCAGCTCGACGAAAACTCACTTGTGGCCGTCGAGGCTTAGGGGAGAAAGGCGATGCCACTTACCCGTCAGCAGAAACAAGAGCTATTGGACAGCTATCAGGAGGGGATGGCCGGTGCGCAGCACCTCTTCCTGTTGGACTACAAGGGTGTCACGGTGAACGAGGATACGGAGTTTCGACGCCGTGTGCGAGAGGTCGGCGGCACCTATGAGGTGGTCAAGAACAGAATTGTTCTAATGGCGATCGAGGGAAAGGCGCTGCAGGATCTGAACGACAGGTTTCAGGGCCCTACAGCCGTTGCCTACACCGCTGACGATCCGGTCGGTTTGGCAAAGGCGGTGACGGCGTTTGTCAAGGAGGTACCCGCTGTTGAGATCAAGGGTGGCTTGGTCGAGGGTCAGATCATTGCCCCGGAAGATATTCAAAAGATTGCATCCTTGCCTTCGAGGGAGGAGCTGCTCACCAAGATGGTCTTCCTGCTGCAGTCGCCTGTAAGTGGACTTGTAAGGGTATTGGGGGCGATTCCACGCCAGTTTGTCATCGCCTTGGATCAGGTTCGACAGCAAAAAGAAGGGTCTGCTGCAGACGGCTAGTCTGGAGCAGGTCGAACAGCGGGTCGCTTAGAGATATCCGAGAACAATTTTCAGAGATACGGAGTACTAAGGAGAAAGAAAATGGCAGTTGCAGCAGAAGACTTCATCAAACAGGTAGACGAGATGTCCGTGTTGGAGCTCAACGAGTTGGTCAAGGCCCTCGAGGACCACTTCGGTGTGTCCGCGGCGGCCGCGGCGGTCCCGATGGCTATGGCGGCAGATGCGGGTGCCGGCGAAGCTGCCGCCGAGGAGCAGACCGAGTTCGATGTTGTTCTCACGGCGATCGGCGACAAGAAAATCAACGTCATCAAGGCAGTTCGGGAAGTGACGAGTCTTGGTCTCAAGGACGCCAAGGACTTGGTCGAGTCGGCTCCGACCAATGTGAAAGAGGGTGTCTCGAAGGAAGAGGCCGAAGTGGCGGTCAAGAAGTTCATAGAGGCTGGCGCTCAGGCCGAGATCAAGTAGTTGAGCGTCGCCGGACGTTCTTGCTGTTGGCAAACATATTTTTGGTTACGGTCATAAATCGCTGTCGAGTACCCAGTGCTCGGCAACAAATACCTGTGCAAGTCGCGATCCCGGATGGGATTGGAGTCTCACGGGTGAAATGTATCTTCGGTTCAGCTCCCGAGCACAACGGCAAGGGACAGCTATTTTGCACATACCGAAAAGTCTAGTTTGAGGTAGGTCTATGGGAAACACGAACCAGAGTCAGACTCGTGAGCGCATGGATTTTTCGACGATCGAGACGTCGCTTCCGATCCCAAATCTTATCGACGTTCAGCGCCAATCCTACGAGCGGTTTCTGCAGATGAATCTGTTGCCCGAGGAACGGGCGAACCAGGGTTTGCAGGCGGTTTTTGCGGGAATCTTTCCATTTTCGGATTTCCGGGAAACATGCTCCTTGGACTTTGTCCGTTACACCATCGGTGATTGGCAATGTAAGTGTGGGGAGCTCCAGGGTCTGGAGTATCTGCGTATGACTTGCGCCAACTGCAGCGCCAAGATCATGACGGAGCATCCCCACGAAGAGACGGTTACCTGCACCGAGTGCGGTGTGGTCAACAAGAACCGAGTGACGCGGTGTGACACCTGCGGCAACCCGGTAGATCTACAGTTGACGTACTCGATCTCCGAATGTCAGGAGCGCGGCGTTACACACGCTGTACCACTTCGAGCCACCTTCCGTCTCTTTGTTTTCGACAAGGATCCGGAGACTGGTGCTCGGATGATGCGAGATGCCAAAGAGGAAGAGGTCTATTTCGGAGACATTCCGCTGATGACCGACAACGGTACGTTTGTCATCAACGGCACCGAGCGGGTCATCGTCAGTCAGCTTCACAGGAGCCCTGGAGTCTTTTTTACAAAGCAAGGCCCCCGCTCGTTTCTGGCAAAGATCATCCCGTACCGTGGTTCCTGGGTGGAGTTCGAGTACGACCAAAAAGAGATCTTGAACATCCGGATCGATCGCAAGCGGAAGTTTCACGGCACCGTTTTTTTGCGAGCCCTCGGCCTGGAAACGGACGAAGCTATTTTGCGTCATTTCTACCAGCCTATCTCCGCCAAGCTGCAAAGCCGCGGCAAGGTCACTCTGACCATTCCGCCAGAGGTCTTGGAGCAGGAGCGCCTCAAGGATCGGCACAGCCGTGGTCGACGCCAGGCGTATCGTCTGTTTGCGGGTATCAAGCTCGACGATAAGTGGATTGCAACGCTAGAGAAGGGCAAGTCCTTCGATGTGCCGGTCAAGATCGTCGACTTGGAGCGGGCGATGCTGGTTGCTGATGTTGTCGATTTGGATACCGGTGAAGTGATCCTCGAGGCGAACGACCTCGTTCCGGAGGATCTGGAAGAGCGGTTGAAGGGCCGCAATCACACCGACCTCGACTTGTTCTTTCCCGATTGGGATCTAAGCGGCAACATCCTGAGCAACACGCTTGTCAAGGATCACACGAAAAATGCAAAGGACGCGCTGATCGAGATCTACAGGCGGATGCGTCCTGGAGATCCACCGACCCTGGAAAGTGCTCGTTCGCTGTTCTACGGTATGTTCTTCGATGCCAAGCGCTACGATTTCTCACGCGTAGGTCGGTTCAAGTTCAACATCAAGCTGGATACCGACGTTCCTGTCGACCAGAAGACCTTGTCGGCAGATGACTTCATGCGGGTCGCCGCGTACTTCCTGCGTCTGCATAGGGATGTTGGGCGGGTTGACGATATCGACAATCTGGGCAACCGACGTGTGCGGACAGTCGGAGAGCTTTTGGAGAACCAGTTCCGAGTCGGTCTGGTACGAATGGAGCGAGCGATCAAAGAGAAGATGTCGGTACATCAGGACATCGACTCCGCGATGCCGCACGATCTGATCAATTCCAAACCGGTTATTGCTGCGATCAAAGAGTTCTTTGGCTCTTCGCAACTGTCCCAGTTCATGGATCAGACCAACCCCCTCTCTGAGGTGACTCACAAGCGCCGTCTGTCAGCTCTGGGTCCCGGAGGCCTTTCGCGTGAACGGGCCGGGTTTGAGGTTCGCGATGTGCACGCTTCGCACTATGGACGTATCTGCCCGATCGAAACACCTGAGGGTCCAAATATCGGTCTGATCTCGTCGCTCGCAACCTACGCCAGAATCAATCAATACGGCTTTATCGAGAGCCCCTACAAGAAGGTCGAAGACAGTCGAGTCATCGATCACTTTCGAATTGTTCGCATCGGTGATGGGCCTTTCAAGCTCGGTGAGATCGTGACCGGTGATGAGCTCGAGGCCACAAATCGAAAGCTCAAGCGTGGGCACAAGCGGCAGGTCGAAGGTGAGCCGCATGCTTGGTATCTAACAGCCTGGGAAGAAGAGAAGTACATCATCGCGCAAGCCAACGCCGTGGTCGATGAGAAGGGTAGGTTCATCGACGAAGGCATCATCGCTCGCTCTGGTGGCGACTTTGTGACGGTTGAGCGCGACCGGGTCGACTACATGGACATTAGCCCCAAGCAGTTGGTGTCTGTTGCTGCCGCCCTGATTCCTTTCCTAGAGCACGACGATGCCAACCGAGCGCTAATGGGCTCGAACATGCAGCGGCAAGCGGTGCCGTTGCTTCGAAGCGAAGCCCCGATCGTTGGTACCGGGCTAGAGACAATCGTAGCTCGGGACTCGGGTTCAGTTGTGCTCTGCAAGCGCGGAGGAATCGTCGATTCGGTCGACTCCGAGCGCATCATTGTCCGTGTCGAGGGCGAGGATGTGGAAACCGGAGAAGCCAAGGAGTTTGGTGCCGATATCTACCAGCTCATCAAGTTCAGGCGGTCAAACCAAAACACCTGTGTCACTCAGCAGCCCATCGTCGAGCAGGGCCAGCGGGTCAGGAAGGGTGATGTTCTTGCCGATGGCCCGAGCACTGACAAGGGTGAGCTCGCCTTGGGGCGAAACGTGCTGGTCGCGTTCATGCCCTGGCGTGGCTACAACTTCGAGGATGCAATCCTGGTTTCCGAGAAGTTGGTCAAAGAAGACTACTTCACCTCGATACACATCGAAGAGTTCGAGATCGAGGCACGCGATACCAAGCTTGGGCCCGAGGAAATCACGCGCGATATCCCGAACGTGTCCGAGGCCGCTCTCAAGGATCTCGATGACAGCGGCATCGTAAGAATTGGTGCGACGGTCAAACCGGGTGACATTCTTGTGGGCAAAGTCACGCCCAAAGGTGAGACCCAGTTGACTCCCGAAGAGAAGCTCTTGAGAGCGATTTTTGGTGAGAAGGCCGGCGATGTGCGTGACGCGAGTCTGAAGGTTCCGCCAGGGATCGAGGGCACGGTTGTCGATGTGAAGATCTTTTCGCGCAAGGGCGTGGAAAAGGATCAGCGAGCCCAAGAGATCGAGGAGTTCGAAGTGTCACGCCTGGAGAAGAACATCAAGGACCAGGTCCGCATCTACACCGAAGAGCGCAACAAGAAAGTCAACGACCTGCTTGCTGGAGCGTCGGTTACCTCGGCGGTATCGAGTCGTGGTGGTGAGCGTCTGCTCAAGAGAGGCGACAAAGTCACCCTGCCGGTGCTCGAAGCGCTGAGCCGTCAGGAGATTCTCCGGTTGCCCATTTCGAGCAAAAAGCTGCTCAAGGAAGCCGAGGGGGTCTATCGAAAGACCGACTCCTATATCGAGGTCTTGCACAAAGTGTACGAGGAGCGGATCCAGCTTCTTCAGAAAGGTGACGAGCTGCCTCCGGGTGTCATCAAGCTGGTCAAGACCTTTGTCGCCATGAAGCGAAAGCTTCAGGTCGGCGACAAGATGGCTGGTCGGCATGGAAACAAAGGCGTCATTTCTCGGGTGCTGCCTGAGGAGGACATGCCTTATTTGGCGGATGGGCGACCCGTCGAGATCGTTCTCAATCCGCTCGGTGTACCGAGTCGAATGAACGTCGGTCAGATTCTCGAGACACACCTGGGTTGGGCTGGGAAGGCCTTGGGCCTGCACTTCTCAACGGCCGTTTTCGATGGCGCCCAGGAGAGTGATCTCAAGCGACTGTTGGCAGAGGCTTCGCTTCCCGAGTCGGGTAAGACAGACCTCAGTGATGGAATGACCGGTGAGCCCTTCGAGCAGAAAGTCACGGTGGGGTATATCTATATGTTGAAGCTCTCCCATCTGGTCGATGACAAAATCCATGCTCGGTCAATCGGTCCATATTCGCTCATCACGCAGCAGCCGCTGGGTGGTAAGGCTCAGTTTGGCGGCCAGAGATTTGGAGAGATGGAGGTCTGGGCTCTGGAGGCGTACGGTGCTGCCTACACCTTGCAGGAGCTCCTCACAGTCAAAAGCGATGATGTAGAAGGCCGTAGTCGAATTTACGAGGCATTGGTCAAGGGCGATGTGCCTGAGGAACCGGGTTTGCCAGAGTCGTTCAACGTCCTGGTGCGCGAGCTCCAGAGTCTGTGTCTCGATGTCGAGTTGATGAAGGTTTGACAACAACCACAAAGTCGTTGTCGATTGGAATAGAAGCGCTTGGAAGGAGGAAGAGCATTGCAGCCTCTTCGAACGTTTGGTAGGTCGCAGAGTCCTAAAGATTTCAACGCCATCAAGATCTCGGTGGCTTCGCCGGAGAAGATTCGGTCGTGGAGCCATGGAGAGGTCACCAAAGCTGAGACCATCAACTACCGGACATTCAAACCGGAGCGTGATGGACTCTTTTGCGCCAAGATCTTCGGGCCCATCTCCGATTGGGAGTGTTTGTGCGGCAAGTACAAGCGCATGAAGCACCGAGGTGTCGTCTGTGACAAGTGCGGTGTCGAGGTCACTCGGGCTCGGGTACGGCGTGAGCGTATGGGTCATATTGAGCTGGCCAGCCCGGTCTCACACGTCTGGTTTTTCAAGGGTCTTCCGAGCCGAATCGGCCATCTTCTCGATCTGAGTCTTCGCGACTTGGAACGGATCCTCTATTTCGAGAGCTATGTCGTAATCGATCCGGGTGACACAGAACTGGAGGAGGGCGAGTTGCTGAGTGAGGAGCGCTTCCGTGAGGTCCGCGACCTGTTCGGAGCCGACGCTTTCGATGCTCGGATGGGTGCCGAGGCGATCAAGGAGCTTCTCAGTCGGATCGAGCCGGATGAACTGGCCGAAGAGCTCCGAATAGTCATGAAGACCGAGACCAGCCAGATTCGCCGCCTCAAAGCGGCGAAGCGACTCAAAGTAGTCGAGGCATTTCGCAAGAGTGGTCAGAGTCCGCAGTGGATGGTCCTGGACGTGATCCCGGTCATTCCTCCCGAGCTAAGGCCGTTGGTGCCGTTGGACGGTGGGCGTTTTGCGACCAGTGATCTCAACGACCTCTATCGTCGTGTCATCAACCGAAACAACAGGCTCAAGAAGCTCCTCGAGCTGCGGGCACCGGAAGTCATTGTTCGCAACGAGAAGCGGATGCTTCAGGAAGCGGTTGACGCGCTTTTCGACAATGGCCGACGTGGCCGAGTCTTGAAGGGGTCGAACAACCGACCACTCAAGTCACTGTCGGACACTCTAAAAGGCAAACAAGGTCGTTTCCGTCAGAATCTCCTCGGGAAACGCGTGGACTACTCGGGTCGCTCAGTCATCGTCGTTGGCCCAGAGCTGCGGATCAACCAGTGTGGTCTCCCCAAGAAAATGGCTCTCGAGCTATTCAAGCCGTTTATCTATAACAGCTTGGAGGAGAAGGGTCTGGTTGGCACGATCAAAGCTGCCAAGGAAATGGTCGAGAGAGAGGAAGAGGCCGTCTGGGACGCTCTCGAAGAGGTTATTCAAGATCACCTGGTTCTTCTCAATCGTGCCCCAACCCTGCATCGATTGGGTATTCAGGCATTCGAGCCGGTGCTGATCGAAGGTAAGGCCATTCAGATTCATCCGCTTGTGTGCGCAGCTTTCAATGCCGACTTCGACGGTGATCAGATGGCAGTTCATGTGCCCTTGTCATCAAAGGCACAGATCGAGAGCCACGTTCTGATGCTTTCGGGCAACAACATCCTGAGTCCTGCTCATGGTCGACCAGTGACCGTGCCGAGTCAGGATATGGTGTTGGGTGCCTACTATCTGACCATGCGCAAGGAAGGCGCCACAGGCGAGGGTCGGGTGTTCCACGATGTCGACTCGGTGCTCATCGCTTTGCAGCAGGGAATCGTCGAAACTCAAACCGAGATTCGCCTTCGTTTGAGTGGGCCATACATCAACCTCGAAACTCAATACCACGACCAGGACGTGCTGCATGCCGAGATCGAGGATCTCGATAAGGACTTGGTCAGTACGACTGTTGGCCGGGTCATTTTCAATCAACATCTGCCTGCGGACAGTCCCTTTGTCAACGGACTGCTCAAGAAACGGGCTCTTCAAGAGTTGGTCGGATACAACTACATCAAGCACGGTAGCGAAGCGACTGTGAAGATGTTGGACGAAGTCAAAGAGGTCAGTTTCCTCTACGCCACCAAAGCAGGTGTCTCATTCGGAATCGACGACATGGTGATACCGCAGCGTAAGCCCGAAATCATCGACAAAGCCCGTGACGAGGTCGTGCAAATCGAGAAGCAGCGAACAAGCGGTGTTATTACCGCTGGTGAGCGCCACAACAAGATCATCGATATCTGGCACCGGGCAACCGAAAGCGTCTCTGAAGAGATGTTTCGTGACATGGAAGAGCAGGAGGAGGAGAGCGGGGTTTTCAACCCGATTCGATTGATGGCCGACTCCGGAGCGAGAGGCTCGCGCGAGCAGGTTCGCCAACTCGCGGGTATGCGAGGTCTGATGTCGAAGCCCTCGGGCGATATCATCGAGACCCCCATCACGGCGAATTTCCGCGAGGGGCTTTCAGTGTTGCAATACTTTATTTCGACGCATGGCGCCCGCAAGGGGCTTGCCGACACGGCCCTCAAGACTGCCGACTCCGGCTACTTGACACGTCGACTGGTCGATGTAGCCCAGGACGTGATCATCACCCAAGAGGACTGCGGGACCATCGACGGCATCTTCGTGACCGCGATCATGGAAGGTGGCGACATCCTCGAGGCGCTCCGCGACCGTATCGTCGGTCGAACCAGTCAAGAAGAGGTCTACGATCCGGCGACCGATGGTCTGCTGGTCGAGGCTGGGCAGCCGATCACCGAGATCATTGCGAATGCAATCCAGGGTGCAGGTATCGAGCGTGTCAAGATTCGCTCCGTTTTGACCTGTGAAACCCGCCGGGGAGTTTGTGCCGCATGCTACGGACGCAATCTTGCGACCGGCAAGCTGGTCGATATCGGCGAGGCAGTGGGAGTCATAGCTGCTCAGTCGATCGGTGAGCCGGGTACCCAGCTGACTATGCGGACTTTTCACTACGGTGGCACGGCAAGCCGTGTATCCGAGCAATCGAAGCATCAGGCCACCAACCCGGGGGCCGTCAAGTTCCTGAACGTGGCCACCGTCGAAAGCAAGAAGGGTGAGCTGGTGGTGATCAACAGAAACGGCAAGTTGATCATCTCTGACCCAAATGGTCGTGAGCTCGAGCGCTATGCGCTCGCCTATGGCTCGCATTTGCATGTCCGAGAAGGCCAAGAAGTGGAGCCCGGCGTGGAACTCGTGGAATGGGATCCATTCACTTCGTCTGTCTTGACCGAGATCGCAGGAAAGGCGGTTTATCACGACATTCTCGAAGGCGAGAATCTGCGCGAGGAAACCGATCCAGTCACCGGCCTATCTCAGCGCATCATTGTTGATGCGCCCTTGGCTGAGAAAAGAGCACCGGCGATCATCATCGAGGGGAAGGGAACCAAGAGGCGCTACCTGCTGCCGACCGGATCTCACCTGGTCGTGCAGGATGGAGCGAAGGTTTTCCCCGGCGATGTGCTGGTCAAGATTCCTCGTGAGACTACAAAGACGAAGGACATCACTGGTGGTCTGCCGCGTGTCGTCGAGCTTTTTGAGGCGAGGAGCCCCAAAGAGCCCGCTATTATCAGCGAAATCGATGGAACGGTGCACCTCGGTGATATTCAGAAGGGCATGCGTAAGGTCATCGTCAAGAGTGACGGCGGTGATGTCCGCGACTATCAGGTACCTCGTTCGGTCCACATTAATGTGCAGGACGAAGAACGTATTCGTGCCGGTGAAGCCCTCATCGATGGACCGATCAACCCTCACGACATCCTGCACGTGTTGGGTGAGAACGAGCTGCAGCGGTACCTGGTGGACAAAATTCAGGAGGTTTACCGTTCGCAGAGCGTGGCCATCAACGACAAGCACATTGAAGTCATCGTGCGTCAGATGATGCGGTCGATCAAGATCGAAGAAGTTGGCGACACCAACTTTCTTATCGATGAGCAGGTCGGCCGTTGGAAATTTCAGGAAGAAAACAACCGGGTCTCCGAGGCAGATGGTCAGCCGGCTATCGGAAGACCAATGTTGCAAGGCATCACCAAAGCCTCATTGTCAACCGAGAGCTTCATCTCGGCGGCCAGCTTCCAGGAGACCACTCGTGTACTGACTGAGGCTTCGATTAACGGCAAAGTCGATTACCTGAGGGGTCTCAAAGAAAATGTCATCGTGGGTCGGCTAATTCCTGCAGGTACTGGGATGGCCAAGTATCATGATTTCCATCTCGAGGAAGAGGTCTACGAAGATCAGTTGGAAGAAGAAGAGATGATCTTCGATTTTGGCGATCGGGGTATTCGAGCCCTGCCCACAGGAGTTGTCAAGGCCGACGGGTAGAATCGCGGTCTAGCGATCTCGTGGGCCAAGATCAAATGCGGTCCAAATGGTAGCCCTGACCTCTTGACGAAAGGGGCTCAGGACTGCTAACTTAGCTCGGTTTGGGTTGGAGGTCTTAAGGGACCGGTAAGGGGTAGTGTCTCTTTTTGATGCTATCCGCCTGAAGATAGTGGTTTTGGCGGGATGGGGTCGATGGACCTCGAATCCGACACCAGGAGAATCTAGGAATGCCAACGATTCATCAGCTTGTCCGAAAGGGACGGGTCAGGACGACTTCGAAGACCAAGAGCCCGGCTCTGCAGGCTTCACCTCAGCGCCGCGGCGTTTGTGTACGAGTTTACACACAGACTCCCAAGAAGCCCAACTCGGCGCTTCGAAAAGTGGCGCGGGTACGTCTGACCAACGGTATCGAGGTCACTACTTATATTCCTGGTGTAGGTCACAATCTGCAGGAACACTCGATCGTGTTGATCCGCGGTGGGCGGGTCAAGGATTTGCCTGGAGTGCGATATCACGTGGTGCGGGGCACCTTGGATGCTATCGGGGTGGAAGACCGACGTCAGAGTCGATCGAAGTACGGGACGAAGCGTCCCAAAGCGTAATTTAAGGGAAACAAGAAGAGGAATCGTCGGTTATGCCCAGACGCATGGAAGCCCCGAAGAGGGAGATATTGCCCGATCCGGTGTACAACTCACAGTTGGTGACCAAGTTCGTGAATGTGATCATGAGGGACGGGAAGAAGACAGTCGCCGAAAGGATTCTCTACGATGCTCTCGACATCGTTAGTGAGACCACCGAAGAGGATCCAATGAAGATATTCAAAAAGGCGGTGGACAACGTCAAGCCGGCCGTGGAGGTCAAATCACGGCGAGTCGGTGGTTCAACGTACCAGGTCCCAATCGAGGTGCGTCCGAATCGGCGTTTGGCTCTTTCGTTCCGCTGGCTACTTGATCATGCCAGAAGGCGCGGCGAGAAGACGATGAAACAGAAGCTGGCAGGAGAGCTGATGGATGCAGCAGAGAACCGCGGCGCTGCCATCAAGAAAAGGGAGGATACCCACCGGATGGCAGAGGCAAATAAGGCCTTCGCGCATTACCGCTGGTAGTTGACACCTCCCCCCTCCCTACTTCGAGTAGGGAAAGGCCGAAGTCAACAAACTCAGATCCGTGACGGTAGGAAGTTGCCGTTGCTTTTGTGCCGAATGAAACGAATTGGCAGGTTGTAGTCATGTCCCGCAATATTGCATTAGACAAGATCAGAAACATCGGTATCATGGCGCATATTGATGCTGGAAAAACGACGACTACGGAGAGAATCCTGTTCTACACCGGCGTCAACTACAAGATCGGTGAAGTCCACGATGGGACCGCGACTATGGACTGGATGGTCCAGGAGCAGGAGCGTGGTATCACCATCACTTCAGCTGCGACAACCTGTTTCTGGAAGGATTACCGGATCAACATCATCGATACCCCTGGTCACGTGGATTTCACAGCCGAGGTCGAGCGATCACTGCGTGTTTTGGATGGCGCCATTGCCGTTTTCGACGCTGTCGCAGGCGTGGAGCCGCAATCGGAAACTGTATGGCGACAGGCCGATCGGTACCGAGTTCCGCGAATGGCTTTCGTCAATAAGATGGATCGGGTCGGCGCTGACTTCGATCGCTGCGTCGCTATGATGCGTTCACGCCTGGATGCGTCGCCGGTCGTGCTGCAGCTTCCATGGGGCAAAGAGAATTCGCTTCAGGGTGTTATCGATTTGATTGAGATGAAGGGTATCCAGTACTCGGATGACAGCTTGGGCGCAGAATACGAAGTCGTCGATATGCCCGATGGCTATCTTGATCAGGCCCACAAGATGCGTGAGCAGATGGTTGAGGCCGTAGCGGAGACCGATGACGAGCTTTTGGAAAAGTATTTGTCAGGTGAGGAGATCACAAATGACGAGCTTCGAGCCGCCTTGCGTCGAGCGACGGTCTCCAATCGTCTTCAGCCGGTTCTGACCGGAAGCGCCTTCAAGAACAAGGGCGTGCAACCCCTTTTGGATGCCGTCATCGAATATCTTCCGTCGCCTCTCGATATCGCATCAATCGAGGGTACCGATCCGGAAACCGGTGAGCCCGTACACCGAGAGGCGAAGGACGACGAACCGTTCTCGGCACTGGTATTCAAGATCATGAGCGATCCGTTTGTGGGGCAGCTGGCCTATTTTCGGGTCTACTCTGGTCATGTGGAGTCGGGAGGCAGTGTCCTCAATGTTGGCAAGAGGAAGCAGGAGCGGATCGGTCGTCTCCTGAAAATGCATGCCAACAAGCGAGAGGACATCTCCGCGGTATGGTCTGGCGACATCGCGGCAGCCGTTGGGCTCAAGGGAGTGACTACCGGGGACACGATATGTGATCCGAAGAATCCAGTCGTTCTCGAGGCGATAACTTTCCCTGAACCAGTGATCGCCGTGTCGATCGAGCCCAAGACCAAGGCTGATCAGGAGAAGCTGGCGGTGGCGCTCGGGAAGTTGCAAACCGAGGATCCTACGTTTCGAGTGCATACCGACCCCGATACCGGACAGACCCTGATCTCGGGTATGGGCGAGCTCCATCTGGAGATCATCACTGACCGGCTCGTGAGGGAGTTCAAAGTGGGCGCCAATATCGGTCGCCCCCAAGTGGCTTACAGAGAAACCATTACGGCCGAGACCGAGGCTGAAGGTCGATTTGTGCGCCAGTCGGGTGGTCGCGGTCAGTTTGGCGAGTGCAAGATTCGCCTCAGGCCCACCACTGAAGAAGATCTGATCTTTAACAACGAGATTACCGGCGGAGCCATTCCGAGGGAGTTCATCAAGCCGGTCGAACAGGGTATTCGAGAAGCGATGGAAACGGGTCCTTTGGCTGGGTACCCGATGACTGGGTGTGAAGTCGATCTTTTCGATGGTAAGTATCATGACGTCGACTCGTCAGAAATAGCATTCAAGATCGCTGGTTCGATGGCGTTTCAGCAGGCTACAAGGCAAGCCAAACCGGTGCTGCTAGAGCCTGTGATGGCGGTCGAGGTGGTCACGCCCGAGGAGTACATGGGCGATGTGATCGGCGATGTCACCTCGAGGAGGGGCCGGGTTCAGAACATGGAAGCCCGCGGGAACGCCCAGGTGATCAATTGCAAGGTGCCGCTGGCCGAAATGTTTGGCTATGCCACCGATCTACGCTCGGCAACACAGGGTCGCGCGACCTATTCGATGCAATTCGACACCTATGAGCAGGCACCCAAGAGCGTTAGCGAGGAAGTTGTGGCAAAGGCCGCCGGTTGAATCGAAAGTTGGAACGAGTTTCGAGTTAGGGGAATAGGAGAGGCCATGGCGAAGGAGAAGTTTGAGCGTACGAAGCCGCATGTAAATGTGGGTACGATTGGTCACGTAGACCATGGTAAGACGACGTTGACGGCGGCGATGACGAAGGCATTGCAGGCGAAGGGTCTGGCCAGCTTTGTTGCAT
>CAXMQZ010000015.1:0-39593 GCA_964195975.1 uncultured Polyangiaceae bacterium
TACACCGTAGAAGAGCACTGGAATGTGGCTTGTTTCAGACATCCTCTCCCTCCCGTTTGGATCGATCGTAGCACGGCGTTTCGAGCCCCTCCTGGCCACCTTCGACGATCGGATTCTCGCTCACTCGCGCACACCGTTCGCGTTACTCGGATGTTCGAGATCGCTCACGGGGCACGAGGTGGTACTGATAGATCCAGATACACGACGAAGTGATCCGATACATGGACAAAGCGACTCGCACCAGTGTCGGGCCGCACAACAGCACCATCGAGGATCTCGATTCCGACCGAAGGCAAAACGTAATCGACCCGCATCCCCAGTTGACCCCAATCGGAAGTGTCATCAGGGTCGAGCTCGCCACCCCCGAGCGTTCCCGGGGTCTCCTGGGCTCTTGGAACAAACTCACCCTGGACTCTGGGGTGGTCGAGAATCAATCTCTGAATCGGATTATCCAGCGATCCTCCTTCATCGGGATCGGCATTCATATCGCCCACGATGACAAAAAGCGCCTCCCCCGCGAGATCTCCTGGGCGACCGGCGTCATCGACGATGTAGTCGGCTCCATCCAGATAATCTGCCCAAAACCGAATCTCGTCATGATTTCGCTTCTGGTTCCGCTTTTCGGGTCCATCGAAGGCTGGAGGTGAGGGATGACTGAGCAAGAAACTCACCTCGCTTCCGTTGGGTAATCTGACGGGGACATCCCAGAAGCTCTTCGAAGCCAATCGAAAGGCGGCCCACTCTTTCGGCGAGTACCAATTCTCGCCAGATTCGGGATCGATTGGCGCCAGAGCATCTGGCATGCGGCTCCAGAGCAAAGTCTGAAAGGTTCGAACGAGCTCACGCTCTATTTGCAACGGGTCTCGAACCAGAATCGCCATTCCGTACTGGCCAGGGTAGGTACCAAAACCCCAGGCGTCCCCACCGTAGGCTCGCCCTTCGGCCGACCGGCTGTCTTGACCTAGCGGAGGCAACGGCGGATAGGTACTCTGAATCGTGCCATCGTTATCCAGATCAAGACCGCTGGCAATACCCGTATTGACCGGAGCCATGAATGCCTCCATCAAAACAGGGTCGAGTTCATCACCTTGCGATGTTGCAAGAAAATTCTCGCTGAATCGCTGAGCATTTCTCCCGGCCATCTGCCCCTGCTGCCAGTCGGGTGCTCCTTCCTGATCATAGGGAATCTCGTTGATGACCAATATATCGGGGCGGAGTCGCTGGATGGTCGCGGCCGCCGCTCGAAGTCGTTCCGCCCCTGGATCCATGAGCTCTTCGGTTCTGAGATCTTCAATGTTGTATGTCGCCACTCGGATTCTCACAGGTTGAGTCCGAACCTCTAGACCCGGGTCGGGTGGAGCCTCACACCCGCAAGCCAACAACGCCGCGAATCCGAACACGACCCAACTCCAAGTCTGCGCGGGGACCCAAACAACTCTCTTCATCCATGCCAGGATACACGGAATCAGACCGCCCAATCGTAGTCTGTGGCGAGAGCGGATCGGCTCCGAGTCATCGTCTTCGACAATTGAGTAAGCTCTTTGAGTAAGCTTTCGCGACGGAGGATTCGTGATGACTCAACTCGAAATCGGTCGGATCGCAGTGATCGGCGCCGGCAAAATGGGCAGTACCCTGATTCATTCCCTGCTGGAACGGACAGGCCTAGAGCCTCGGCAGCTGATAGGAACACGCAAGCAACTCGAGCCCCTGTCTCGGCTTGGCGAATCAGAAGGAATTCAAACCACGACTGACAACGTGGAAGCCGTCAAGAAGGCCGATCTGGTCTTGCTTTGTGTCAAGCCTCAGGTGATCATCGAGGTGCTCGATCAGATCGGACCGTTCCTCCATTCGAGACAGGTCGTAGTATCGATCGCTGCAGGCGTTACGACCCGGCAAATCGAAGAGCGTCTCGGCGCTGGATTTCCTGTCATCAGGGCAATGCCCAACACCGCTAGCCTCATCGGCGCGGGTATGACTGCAATCTGCGCAGGTAGCTCGGTATCTGAAGATCAGATCAAGACGACCCAAGCGATCTTTGCTGCGTTGGGTAGGACCATCGTATTGGACGAAAAACACTTCGATGCCGTTACTGGGCTCGCCGCTAGCGGCCCTGCCTTCATCTACATCATCATTGAAGCCCTGGCCGAGGGTGGGGTCAAGGTCGGGCTACCCAGGATCGTTGCGACCGAGCTTGCAGCGCAGGCCTGCTTTGGCGCCGCAAAGATGGTGCTCGAAACCGGAGCTCACCCCGCGCTCCTGAAAGACGATGTCACAACGCCTGCTGGTTGCACGATGGACGGAATCCTCACCCTTGAAGAGGGTGGTCTGCGTGTGACGCTCATCAAAGCCGTCGTCCAGGCGACACGCAGGTCCGGCGAGCTCGGAACCTGAGCCTACGTCATCGCTGCTGAGCTGATCTCAGGGTGATTGCAGACAAACCGAACAAGGTTGTTGACGTAGTCGGGAAACCTCGGGATTTCGATTCCGCTCCCCTCGAGATCGCGGAGAGTCTGATCGACCGAATAGTGAGTCGGAAGTGTGAAGTAGTCGATCACCGCAGACGGGATCTGCATGACCTGAAACACCCCGGGGACATAGTTGATCGCAGCCTTGGCAGCGAACTTGAGCGCAGGTATTCGCAGGACGATCCGCCCTGTTGCTCTTTCGACTTCATCGATCAGCTCTGAAACTGTCAACGGGTTCGGGTCTGCAAGTTGATAGACCTTTCCGACCGACGAATCGAGACCACTGAGATAACCGATCGCTCGAATAACGAAATCTCTTGGCACTACATTGACTCGTACGAGTTTGGGGCTACCGACCATGGGTAGCACGGCCAGGAACGGTTGTCGCAAGAGCCACCGGATCACATAGTAGGGGCCGTCATACTTCTGTGTCTCACCGCTCTCGCTGTCACCCACGACTATCGAGGGCCGAAAAATCGTGACCGGCAAGCCGAGCCGCATCCGCTTCTGGACTTCCACCTCGGCAAGATACTTCGTTTCCTCGTAGAAGTTGTTGAACACCTGGCCCATCTCCAGATCCCGCTCACTGAAAATTCCCGGCCAGATTCCGCTCACGTAGCAGGTGCTGACGTACTGAAATCGCTCCAAACCCCTACACGAGGCGGCGAAATCCAACATGTGCGTCGTACCATCTACGTTGATCTTCATACCTGCGGCGCGCCTGACGCTCAAATCGTAGACGGCTGCAAGATGGTAGATCTCTCGCACATCGGACGCCAACGGCTGCAGCTCTCCGAGTCCCAAATCTGGGCGAGTGATGTCGCCCTCGATCAACCTGATCCGGCCCTCGAGGGCGGGATACTTCCTGACAATATTTGCCGCACGCCGCTCCGCCAATTGCATGAACTTCTCCTGCACCAGACAGAGCGCAGAATCGTCCTGCGAGCGCAGCACCACTTTCGGCAGCAACTCTGATCCGAGAAATCCCGGAAATCCGGTGAAGAATATCGTGGCCATCTGAGGTCCTCGCCTTGGTTATCTCAGTCCTGGAATCTTCTTGAGCGCCTTCAAAGCTCCCGTCATCAGTCGGCTGTAGCTCTCCTCTTCGACGCCTTCAGGCGCAGCGATCGGCATGAGACGCTGTACAGCCACCGTCTGGGTCTCCGTGTAGCGGAGTATCCCGGCAGCTCCGTGGCGTCGGCCGACGCCAGAATCCTTGAACCCGCCCATCGGCGCATCGATGGATGCCCAGGCCGCTGCGTAGGCTTCGTTGACATTGACGGTTCCCGCCTGGAATCGCTTCGCAAGCTCTGCACCTCGAGCCGGATTGCCGGTCCAGATGCTGGCGTTCAGACCGTAGCGAGTCGCGTTGGCTTGAGCGATAGCGTCGTCGATCGAATCAAACCGAAAGACCGCGACCACCGGTCCAAAGGTCTCTTCCGACCACAGCAACATCGCACGGGAAACATTTGAAAGAATTGTCGGTTCGTAGAAATAGGGTCCAATATCTGGCCGCGGCTTACCACCCGTCAATACGATGGCCCCCTTGGATACCGCTTCCGCAACATGCGTCTCTACCACTTCGAGCTGCTTCATCGAGATCAGGGATCCGAGGTCTGCCTCATAGTCTAGACCCGAACCCAGAACCAGCTCTCGCGTTCGAGCGACAAACCTGCCCATGAACTTGTCGTAGACCTCCCGCTGCAAAAACAGTTTCTCTATCGAAATGCAGAGCTGTCCAGCGTTCGAAAAACTGCCGCGCACCGCTCCATCGACAGCCTGGTCCAGGTTTGCATCCGCCAGCACGACCATCGGGTTCTTACCCCCAAGCTCGAGCGAACATCCGATCAGACGCTCGCCGGCCTGACTCGCCACGACTCGTCCCGTCTCGGTGCTGCCGGTAAAAGTGATGAAGTCGACCGAGTCGATGAGGTCCGGACCGATCTCGGCCCCGCTTCCAGTGACGACCTGAAACAGGTCGAAGGGCAGACCCGCATCATGTAACAGCTCCACCGCCCAGAGTGCTGTAAACGGAGTCTGCTGGTCGGGTTTCAAGACAACTCCGTTGCCAGCCATCAGAGCAGCGATCGCATCGGTGATCGCTAGGGTCAGCGGATAGTTCCAGGGCGCGATGAACCCAACTACGCCTCGGGGTGGATGATGCTCCCAGACGATCGTAAGGCCTGGAAGGACACCCCTACGACGCACCGAGTGAAGGTGTCGCTCTGCATTCAGGGCATAGTAGCGGCATACCAGAGCGACGTCGGCGACTTCCTCGAACGCGTGTTTTCTGGCTTTGCCAGTTTCGAGCTGAATCAGATCCAGAATCTCATCTTGGCGCTCGAGAATCAGATCGTGATATTTGAGAAAGATGGCACCCCGATCTCGAAAACTTCGTTCGGCCCAGTTCGGTTGGGCACGGGCTGCTCGGCGTACCGCTTTGTCTACAGTCGCGCGACTGCACCGTGGCACCTCGCCGAGAACGGTAGCCGTCAATGGCGATTCGACCAGGATAGTTGAAGTATCGCTGCCTACTCGAGGAACCAGACTGGCAAGCTCGGCAAGCCTTTGTTTCGAAATCTTTGGCTCGGTAGCGCTGCCCTCGACCGGGAGAGCCGAGGTGTTCTGAGCCTCCCCATCGAGCACTTTTTCGGAAATTGCCACCAGTTGCGTCTCCTTTGTTGCGACGGCACGACAGAACGACTTTGCCGCACCCCGGCATTTATTATCGCACCTCCGAGAAGTTAGAGCACGCGAGCCTCTTAACTTCGTCTCAAGACACCCGAGCTTGAGCTATGATTCCCCTCGGCGTCAGCAGCCAACCGGATTACTAGTGTCTAGACGACAAAGCTTTGGAAAGGGACCTTAAATATGAGCGATTCCATTCGGGAGAAAGTCATCGAGCAGTTGATAGCGGCCTCCGACGAAGAGATCGCCCCCGAAACCGTCACCGATGAGACTTCACTACGCGATGACCTCGATCTCAGCTCTCTGCAGGCAGTTACCCTGGTGATGGATCTCGAAGACGCGTTCGACGTCGTGATCGAGGATGAAGAGATAGAAGAGCTCGCAACGGTCGGAGACGTGATCGCCGTCATCACGCGCAAATCCAACGCAGCAGGCTAGGACATCATGAGCCGACGTGTTGTAGTGACCGGCCTGGGGCTTGTGAGCTGTCTGGGACACGATTTCGAGAGCGTCATCGAGGCGCTCAAACAGGGTCGCAGCGGCGTAAGAGCGACGCCAGAGTGGGAAGGGCGAGGCCTCAAGAGCCTGGTTGCGGGAGCCATTGATAACCTCGACGAGAAGAAATCAGCAGCCAAAATTTCCAAGAAGCTCACTCCGGGCATGTCGGACTCGGCGCTGTACTGTGCCCTGGCCGCCAAAGACGCGGTTGAAGATGGAGCCTGGTCGGACGGTGAGCTCCATAACGACCGAACGATCTGTATCGTAGGCACGGGTGTCGGGAGCGTCGATTCGGTTGCGTATGCCGCCGAGAAATACTATGGCGGCCTGATCCGAAGATTGGACCCGTACTCGATCCTCCGGTGCATGTCGAGCTCTTCGAGCGCCGCCGTAGCCAATATGCTGAAGATCCGCGGCCGGAGCTACTCGATGAGCTCGGCATGCGCTACCTCGGCTCACAATATCGGCCATGCATTCGAGCTGATTCAGGGCGGCATCGCCGATCGGGCCGTAACCGGTGGCGGCGAAGACATTAGTGAGTTGATCTCAGCCGCCTTCCAAGGGCTTCGCCTAGCCCTTTCGACTCGCTACAACGACACTCCGACCAAAGCATCACGGCCATACGATGCCGCTCGCGATGGATTTGTCGTCAGCGGTGGCGGTGGGATCGTTTTGCTCGAAGAGCTCGCCTCGGCTCAGCGGCGCGGTGCAAAGATCTACGCTGAAATCGCCGGCTATGCGGCCAATTCGGACGGTTTCGATTTGGTCCTTCCGGAACCTGAAGGCAAGCAGACCGCAGCCTGTGTTCAGGGCGCTCTCGACTCCGCGGGTCTCGAGCCGAGCACTGTCGACTACGTCAATACCCATGGCACTTCGACGATCCAGGGCGACATCGCAGAGGTCAAGGCTCTTCAACGAGTATTCGGCGAGAAGCTGCCGAAGTTCTCGTCGACAAAATCAATGACCGGCCATGGTATTGGCGCAGCGGGCGCGCTGGAGCTAATTTTCTGTCTCGGAATGATTCAAAACGACTTCATTGCGCCATCGATCAATGTCGAGACAGTGGATCCAGAGTTCGAGGGGCTTCCTGTTGTAACCGAAACGACCTACCAGAAGCTCGACACCATTGTGTCTAACAACTTCGGATTTGGCGGCACAAATGCGTCGCTTGTTATCCGGAGATTCAATGGCTGACACCAATTCTCAAATCGATCGTCATCGCGACTCGCTCGGACATCTCGATCGAGCAGCGATCCGTTCAATCCTTCCGTATGGAGATGAGTTCCTCTTCGTGGACAAGGTCACCAAGCTGACCGCTGAGGAGGTTCACGCCAGTTACACAGTGCCAAACGCATCGCCTTTCATCGTGGCCCACTTTCGCGGTCTCCCGTTAATGCCAGGGGCACTGATGGGCGAAGGGATGGCGCAAGCTGGAACCCTGATTGTTCGCTACAACCTCGAAGATCATCAGAACATGGATATTCTGGCTTTCCAGATCGAATCTGCTCGATTTCTCGGCCCGGCCCAACCCGGAGATCGACTCGACTATGTTGTTCGTCTGCTTCGCCTTCGACGCCAATTGGCTCGGCTCGAAGGAGAGGTTCAGAATCGGGGGCGACGAATCATGAGTGCTCGCGTCGAGCTCGCCATCACCGAGCGGAGCAGGCTCCTGGAAGACTTGCGGCCCGGACCCGCCCCATGACCCGAATCGCAGTGCTCGCCGACATCCACGGCAATATGCCCGCGCTCGAGGCGGTCATTGCCGACATCTCGAATCAGGGCGTGGACGAGACCTTGGTTGGCGGCGACCTGGTCGGCCGAGGCCCCGAGGGAAGCGCGGTGACCCAGCGCATCCGACATCTTCGGTGGCCTTCGATCCGGGGCAACCACGAAGAGTATGTGCTGACCTTCAGAAAAGGAGAAGTTCCGACCGACTGGTTGGAGGCCGATGAGTGGGCCGCTTCCAGATGGATGGCAAACGAGCTCTCCGACGACGATTCCGAGTTTCTCGAAGCGTTGCCCTTCAGCACCACAAGTCGACTCGAGCCGGAGCTCAGACTCGTACACGGTTCTCCCGCGGCCACGAACGACGGCATCGGCCCATGGACCACTGAGCTGGAGATGGAGGCTCACACGGACTCGATAAGCGAATCGGTGCTTGTTTGTGGCCACACGCATAGACCCCTGGATCGGCAGTTTTCCTCCGGTCGAATCGTCAACGTTGGCTCGGTAGGACTGCCTTTCAATGGCGACCGTCGTGCACAGTACGCAATCTTCGATTGTGTTGCCAATCGAATCGAGGTGGAGTTTCACCAGGTCGACTACAAACTGGAGAAAATCCTGGCCATCTACGACTCATCTGGATTCCTCGCTGCAGGAGGAGCCACTGCCCAGCTCTTGAGAATGGAGTTGGAGGAGGCGCAGCCATTCCTGGTTCCATTTCTCCAGTGGGCTTCGGCTCTGGGCCTCACTCCAAGAAGCTCGGACATCGATCAATTTTGCGATTTCTACAACCCAGAGGAGTCGATGCATTCGTTTTTTGGCAGGCTCCAACATCTAACCAGCACAAAGAAGGGGTGACCCTGAAATCATGGGCAACGAGACAGTACTCATCACCGGTGCCTCGTCGGGCTTCGGGTTCGAGTTCGCTCACATCTTTGCCGCTGAAGGTGCCGACCTCGTACTCGTAGCGCGCCGCGAAGAGATCCTTCACACGCTTGCGCTCGAGCTCGAGAACCTACATGGCACTCGCTCCATTGTCCTACCTGTCGACCTGTCCGGTGTGGACGCTCCGAGCAGAATCGTCCAAGAGCTTGCCGATCGAGAGGTGGTGATCGATGTGCTGATCAACAACGCCGGGTTTGGAGCTCGAGGAGCCGTAGCAAAGCTCAGTTGGGAGCGACAGATGGCGATGCTGCAGGTCAATGTGAGCTCTCTTTCCTCACTGACCCGTCTTCTAGTACCGAGCATGATCGAGCGAGATCGCGGCGGCGTGCTCAACGTCGCTTCGACCGCCGCATTTCTCCCCGGACCCTATCTTGCTGTCTACTACGCCTCGAAGGCCTATGTTCTGTCTTTCACCGAGGCTCTGGCCGAGGAGCTTAATGGAACGAACGTGACGGTCACCTGTCTGGCGCCCGGGCCTGCAGCAACCGGATTCGGTGCCGAGTCGGGTATGGACGACACCCTTTTGTTCAAGGTGAGCGTGCTGGACGCCAAGGAAGTCGCGCAAGCCGGATATCAGGGGTTTCGCTGTGGCAAGGTTCTGGTGATCCCGGGGCTACTCAACAAGCTGGTACCGCTCTCGGTGCGGTTGACACCTCGAAGCTGGGCGCGCAAGCTGGTGAGGTCTCTCCAGGCTCAGTCGTGATCTACCCCGGACGCCTCGCTGGCGGTTCGCCTCACTGAGGAGCACCTCACCGGCCCGTCTCGTCTTCCGATATCCCTGTCTCGACGCTATCGAGCAACGCAGGCGCACCCTGGAGAGCCACACGCTGCAGATAGAGCTTGACCCCAATCAGTCCTCCCAGCTCCTCCCCGCCACCGGCTCGGCCCGGTCCCCCGTGCAGAGACTGCGGCAGTGCGACCCCCGAGCCTGGTGCTTCCTTCAATGACTCCGCCGAGCCTAGATAGAGTCGACCAGTTGTTGCGCCTCCGCCAAGTAAAAACTTCTCCACCCAGCCCGCATCATCCGTGTAGATCGAGGTCACCAGAGTGCCTCCGGCCAAGCTGTTGAGCTCCGCAGCCTGCTGAGCCTCCCCGTCGTAGGCGATCAGACTAGCAACAGGAGCGAATACCTCTCGTCGGTGGATCGAGTTCGCTTCCGATGAATCATCGACTCGTATCAGGGTCGGTGCGAAGAAATAGCCCTTGCCAGGGGTGGCCCCCACACCTTCGACACGCCTTCCGGTCCCAGCTACGAGCGTTGTTCCAGGCGCCAGTGCTGCCACTCCTTCCTCTGCGCTTTCAAGCTGGTCGATGGTTGCCAGCGGACCCATCGTCACCGAGTCGTCGGCTGGATCGCCGACCACTGTCTCCTCGAGTCGGGTACTCAGAGCCGCCTGGACTCCAGCGACTGCCGAGCTCGGTACGATCACTCGACGAACAGCAGTACACTTTTGACCCGCCTTCTGGGTCATCTCTCGAACGACATCTCGCACAAACAGCTCCATCGTGGCGCTGTCCGGGGCGACATCAGGACCCAGAACCGCAGCGTTGAGACTGTCCGCTTCGACATTGAAGCGAGCGTTGACCCTCTGGCTGTCCAGCTGCGCCCTCACGAGACCAGCCGTCTCAGACGAGCCAGTAAAAGCCACGACATCCTTTGGACCCAACCCGTCAAGTAGATCGCCTAGGGAGCCGGAAACAAGCTGGACGGCTCCCTCTGGAAGGATCTGAGCGTCGATGATCAGCTCGACGCATCTCTCGGCCACGAGTGCCGTCGCGCTAGCAGGTTTCGTGACAACCGGCATTCCAGCCAGCAGCGAGCAGGCCGCTTTCTCGGCAAAGCCCCAAGCCGGAAAGTTGAACGCATTGATATGCACTGCGACCCCCTGTCGAGGTACGTAGATGTGCTGACCGGCGAAGCTCCCCTCGCGTGACAGTTGAACACGTTCGCCTTCGATCAGAATGTTTCGGTCGGCCAAATCCCTTCCGATGCTGGCGTAGTAGGCCAACGTGCCACTCGCACCGTCAATGTCGAAGGCACCGTCCATCTTGGTTGTACCGTTGTTCAAGCGAGAGAGCTCGAGCAACTCGTCTCGATGCTCTCGGAGAACCTTCGACATTTCTTTGAGTAATCCTGCTCTTTGAGCGAAGGTCATCGCTTGCAACGACGATACCCCTTGCTGGCGCGCAAACTCCAGGACCGATGAGAAGTCGACACCCTCACTCGACACTCGCGCAATCGCCTCCTCGGTCGAGGGATTTGTGATTGGCACAAAGCCAGATTCTGCTTCGTACCAACTGCCGCGCACGTAGCTCTTGATCGTCTTGATCTCAGTCATTCATCCCTCTCGCCTGTACCCTCGGCCTTCTCCTCCTCTACTTGACCACGAATGAAGTCCTCGAGAAGGTCTCGATATTTCTGCTCGGTCTTGATGAACTCCAGACCCAGTCGATATTGGAGGTTGTCATCCTCTACCTTGATTTCAGCCACGTGGGCGACTCGCGCGGTGGAAGCAAATTTGCGCCGCCCCAGTCGGAGCTCGAGGTCGATTACTTCCTCCTGCTTGAGTGGTATTTCGGCCTCGACAAGTACACCCGTCCTGCTGATCTGTCTCACGAGGAATCCGGACTCTGCTTCGAGTCTTACTGCCTCGGTCTGATCGGCCTTGAAGCGACCAAAGATTCTTTTCTTCACGTCGACGATGATCGACTTCTCCATGAAACTCCGGAGATGATCGGCTTGATCAGAAAACACTTCGTCGAATGCAACCCCTGCCTCGTAGACCGGAACAATGTCGCCAGTTTCTTGCTTCTCGGTTCCGGCCATCCTGCACCAACGCACCGCTCCAGACAGATGTACCGCATCGGATCCGGCGCCCAATCGGAAGCGATACACGCGTCCGACGCTCAGTTGAGTTCCGGTTCTAACCGCAAAACCACCAAGACTTATGTTCAACACAAGAGCTTCCACGGAGTAGGAGAAACTACCGTTTACACCATCAGCAATGTAGCGGTCGAATCGCCTGCGATTTTCGGAGTCAGTCATAGTAGGGGGCCTAGTGTATATCCGGCTTGGCAGGGCGTTTCAAGAGTGGTTGAAATTTCGACTCTAGACACTGTGTCACACGCCACATTCAGATCAGTGAATAATCCGTACAATCAAGTCGAGGCGATCGCCAGCAGCGGCCACTGTCTCTGCTATCGGCCTTCCGATGTTTTTGGGTCCAAGAGTCAGATCATGAGCATCACAGGAAATCTCCAAACTCTCGAGCTAGCCGAGCTTCTTCAGTGGCTCGCCCAGGGCACAAAGACCGGTGTTCTGGTGATCGAGAACGGAAAGCTCGAGAAGAAGATCTACTTCGACGCGGGCAAGATCGTTTTCTCCGAGTCCAACAACCCGTATGAACACCTCGGCAGCTTTCTGATTCGCGAGGGTTTGATCGACGAGAGTACCCTGGCTCGAGCTGTCAAGCTGCAAGAGTCGACGCAAATCTTGCTTGGGAAGGTTCTCGTCACGCTCGGCTCAATCACCGAGGACGAGCTCCATGAGATTCTGCGCCGCAAAACTGAAGAAAGCATATATGAGCTGTTTGGGTGGGAAACAGGCGAGTTTCACTTTACCCCCGATCAAGCACCTGCACAATCGGGCATCCCTCTCTGTCTCGAGGTTACAAATCTGGTCCTCGAAGCACTTCGCCGGCTGGATGAGTCCCGTCACACCGGCCAGCCGTTGGTCGAAGATCACTCAGGAAGCTACAGCCTCGAGATCGAGGAGGTGCTCAACACCGAGCTTCTCAAGAGTTCGAATGGAGACGATCTTGACGAAGAGGAGCCAGGGCTATCTGATCTGCCTGTCATCACCGACGTGCTGAGTGATGACAGCGACGAGTCGGACGCCAACAAACAGTCCTACTACCAATCGAAAGCGAGTCAGGCGCCGGGCAAGACGCCGGTAGTGGCTGCAGCCGCCGCTGCACTCGTGGTCATCATTGGCGCAGCGAGCTATTTCTTGTTCATGCGGCCAGATCCCGCCGACGGCGCCACAGAGTATGGCGGCGTCGAGACCGCCCTTCCAGTTCAGGGGATCGGTCAAACCGTAGTCGATTCATTCGAACCCAATCCAGATATCGAGAATCCTGCCCAGGAAGAAGACCTGCTGACGGCCCCAGAGCCACCAACGGTAGAGCCAAAGCAGAGCGACGATGCTCTCCGATCGCAATATGAATCCGAACTGGCCTCGCTTCGGAGTGAGCTCGCAGAGGCGAAGCGAGCCGCCGAAACCAAAGCTGAAGTGCTCACCCAGAGCCCCGAGTCGTCATCCGATTTGCAGGTCGGCGCCGAGAGGATCGACGTAGAGGAGACAGCTCTACCAGAGGACTTGCTTGAAGTCGCAGAGGTAGCCCCAGAAGACATCGATAGCGCAGGCGGCGACGAACCACCCTCTTTGTCGGGAAGCCTTCAAACGCTTTCAAGCTTGGATATCACCACCGGTGCGGAGCTTGCCGAGGAGCTCGTAGAGCCGCAACCCGAGCTTCTACCTGAACCCGAGACCGAGCTCGTCGAAGAACCGACGACGCCCGAAGTGACTACACCGTCCGTGCAAGAGGGCGAGCTCGTAGGACCAGGCCCCACCGTAAATCCTCCTGTAATGCTGACGCGCCCCAAGCCGACCTACCCTCAATCCGCTCTCCGCTTGAGGAAAGAGGCGGTCGTGACCCTTCGTCTCTTGGTCAACGAACACGGAAAAGTCGTGGAAGCCGAGCGGAAAGGTCCGAAAGCGGGTATGGGATTCGATCAAGCAGCGGTCAAAGCCGCGCGATCAACCACATGGCAGCCTGCCACAAAAGAGGGTGTCAAGGTGAGCATGTGGGCGGAGCTCAAGATTCAATTCCGGCCCTGATCGGGATTTTCTAGTCCAAAAACCACAGCTTTACCGCGAAAGCAATCATCGTCACGGTGACGACCACTCGGACCCATTGGTGTCCCTTGATCACCGTGAGACGGGCCCCCAGTGTGCCGCCGACCAAGGTGCCGATACCCAGAATCAGACCCAGCCACCAGTCGACACGCCCGGTGGCCGCAAAAATGCCAAGTGAAAGCACGGTGAAACAAAGGACTGTAAGTACTTTGATCGCGTTTCCCCGTACCAGGTCGAAGCCGGAGGCAGAGAGCACCGCAAGAATCAGAAAACCCACGCCAGCCTGTATGAATCCACCGTAGATTCCAATCCCAAAAAAAGACAAGGCCAACCGAAGCCGGTTGGCACCCGAGTCAGGCGCAGATGTCCGAAAGTTTGGCTTTCTGTCCCTCCAAAGAGTCCAGATGCAGAGGGTGACAATCAAAAAAGCCAAAATGCGCTTGAAGTCTTGGTCGCTGATAATCAGTGCCAGCCAGGTGCCTAGAATAGCCCCGGGCAGAGACGGCGCCGCGGCCCACCCCAACGCCCTCCAATCGAGTACTCGATCTCGGCGAAAGCTCCAAACTGCACCTACATTCTGCAGCAAGATTCCGACTCTGTTGGTACCGTTTGCGATACCAGCCGGCAGCCCCATGAACATGAGAATCGGCAGGGTCAGAAACGAACCGCCCCCAGCCACTACATTGAGGACACCCGCTACCAGCCCAGCACCGAACAATAGGAGATACTCAGGCACGAGGATCAGTTTAGCCTCGCTCTACAAGACCGTCGACGGCTGGCTCCCAACGGTAGAGACCCAGGTCTAGCCTGCCTTTGGGTCCAAACACCACACCCTCCGTCTCGAGCAGATGTCGCTGATAGTCGTCCCAGTCCCCTTCGGACCTCGGGCTCACTTCGCCTTTGGCGTTGATCACACGGTGCCAAGGTGTGTTCGATCCCGTAGGAAGATCGTGCAAAGCGTATCCGGCTTGTCGCGCCTGCCCCGACATTCCGGCTAGAGCGGCCACCTGCCCATAGGTGGCGACACGGCCATAAGGAATCAGATCCACTACGGCATAAATCCGCGCGTTGCGCTCAGAGGTCGGTCGATTTGCTGCCATCATCGCCCAAACGAGCTCATCACAACAGAATGCCGGCAATCGTAGCCGTGAGGAAGGATGCGATCGCACCTCCGAACATTGCCTTCAGTCCCACCTTCGCAAGATCGGACCTACGCTCCGGGGCGAGGGCACTGATGCCACCGATCTGAATCCCGATAGACGAGAAATTCGCGAACCCACAGAGTGCGTAGGTTGCAATGATGATGGATCGCTCACTCAGATGGCCGCTTTGGATGAATCCTCCCAGAGTGCCATAGGCGACGAACTCGTTGAGAGACAGCTTGACTCCTAGCAAGCTTCCTACGGCGGCGGCGTCCTTCCAGGGCACTCCCATCAACCATGAGAGTGGACGCAGTAGGGTGCCAAACAGTGTTTGCAACGAACCCGGGAAAAACCCGACATATTCGCCTATCGCGGGGGACATACCGCTGGCCGCGTAGGTGACATAGGTGCCGCCCAACAACCGACCATCGATTACGCTGTCCAGAAAGCCAAGAATCACGTCGATCACCGCGATTAGGGCGATAAACCCGATAAGCATGGCACCGACATTCACTGCCAGTTTGAGACCATCGGTGATGCCATTTGTTGCCGCTTCGATCACATTGCCTCCCACCTCGATGTCGGGCAGGCTGACATCGCCTGCGGTCTGGGAGTGTTCCATTTCGGGAAAGATGATCTTGCCCACTACGAGCGCCGCAGGAGCTGACATCACACTTGCCGCCACCAAGTGTCCCGCGGGTACTCCCATCGCGATGTAGCCTGCCAGAACGCCACCTGCAATGGTGGCAAACCCCCCCACCATAATGGTCAGCAACTCGGACCTGGTCATGCCCGCGAGAAAAGGCTTGATCAAGAGAGGAGCTTCGGTCTGACCCACAAACACATTGGCTGTACAAGACAGCGTCTCCGCTCCACTGGTCCCGATGGTCCAACGCATGAAGCGACTCAGCGTCTCGATCAACTTCTGCATAACGCCGAGGTAGTACAGGACGCCCATGAAACCTCCGAAGAAAATAATGGTCGGAAGAACCACAAAGGCGAACAAGAAACCGAAGCCTGGCCAGCCGCCGTCGGCTCCAGGAAAAAAGTACTGAGAGTCGGCTAGATTGCCAAAGAGAAACTTGGCACCGTAGTCCGAGAGATTCAAGAACTGTGCGACCTTCTGGCTGAAAACCTCAAACAGGTCCTGCCCGTAGATTCGTCCCGATATCAGCGAGGCTACGCCGAGCGTCACCAGTGTGGCACCCAGGAAACGTTGAGCTGAAACCGCAAAGTGAAAACGGCTATTCAATAGCATGACCACCAGGACGACCAGCATGGCGGCGACTAGGACCCTTACAGGTACCTGAGACATGAGGGCACCGACCGCCAGTGCTGCAAGGACTACAAGAGCTGCGCGACGCTTGCTCGGCTCGCCCCCCGTCTGTGGCCGTTCCAATTGATAGAGGACGATCATCAAACCCAAAATGGTCATCCCAACAAAGCTCCAGTAGTCCTTCCTGAGAATTATCAGCGCCAGGACGAACTGGAGACCAATACCCCAAAAAACGGGTCTCAGGCTGACCTCTCGCCGGTGATACGACATGGCCCAAGCGAGCCCCAGAAGTACCACCAGGCCGAGGATGCTCACAAAGTTCATGCGTCTCTCCTCTGGATTGGCTCGAGGCAGTGTACCGCAGAGTTGAAGCCCACGGATCTCACTCTTCAGATTCGACACATGGGGCCATGATCATCATGGCAAGGAGGGTACTGCGCTGGACCAGACAGTCGAGCTCGATAAATTCGTGAGCAGCGTGGGCTCCATCCCCAACCGGCCCCAATCCGTCGAGGGTCGGAGCGAACTGACTCGCCAGATTGCCATCCGACGCTCCACCAGCCAGCGCCTCCTCTAGTTTCAGGCCGATCATTGCCGCCGACTCTCTCGCAATAATCCACAGAGCTCGATTGCCAGGTGTCCGTTCAAGAGGCAGCACGTCGAACCCGCCCTCGATCTCGATCTGAGCACCTGGAATCTCAGGCTCGATCGCACGGATAGCTGCCTCGACCTCGCGAGACTGCTCGACCGACACTACACGGACATCGACTGTCGCTCGACTCTCTGCTGCCACGACATTAGGACGTGTGCCACCCTCGATCATACCGACGTTGATCGTAAGTCCGTTGGCGAGGTCATTGAGCGCGACAAGCCTCTGAATCACATACGAGAGCTCCAAGATCGCGCTGATCCCCTTGCCCGGATCGAGCCCCGAGTGAGCGGACTTGCCCCGCGCTACGACTCGGAACTGACCGACTCCCTTCCGGGCCGTCTTGAGCTTGCCATCCAGCCCGAGTGAGGGTTCCACAACCAAGACCCGTGAGGCTACCCGCGACAGTCTTATGATCGCGTTCTTGGACTCCGCACCGCCAATCTCCTCGTCCGAGCTGACAAGAATCACCGGTTGGACTTCCGGCGCGAGGTCGAGTGCTCGCAGGGCTCGAAGCGCGCCTATCACCTGGACAAGACCGGCTTTCATGTCGTAGACACCCGGCCCGGTCATTCTGCCTTCGTGGATCGAGATCGGCATTTCCTCAAGAGTCCCCAACGGCCAAACGGTGTCGCAGTGACCCAGAAGTAGCTGAACTGGTCTGTTGCGAACTCTGAGTCTTGGCATTCCGACAAGATAGCCGCCGGTTTCCTGCCCCCTGAAATGGTCTACTCGAAACCCTAAATCCTCCAGCTCCTCGGTCAGAATCCTCTGCACCGCTTTCTGCGAATCAGCGACCGTAGATGGAGACTCGGCCTCCACCATGCGCCTGAGAAGCTCGACCAGAGACTCGTATTCGGATTCGACCTGCGCAAACAGCTCTATTGCCTTTGATTTTTCGATCTCAGCTCCCAAGATTCCGCTCCTGTCATGTTTCTCGATCATGTGCCATGAGCCTAGCGGATCGCAGGACCGTCGTCTGCCCGGTCTAGGCCTGCCGACCCGAGCTCCGCGAGCTCCTCCGACCGCTCCTCATACGTCAACGCGCCAAGTTCAGTGACTTTGGCATAGAAACAGGGCAGATCGCCCCGACAGGTTTCCAGCAGAGCTTGTAGGGCTGGCTCGTGGTCATGATAGGCACCGATTGCCATCAGTCGAGCATTGTTGAGACCCTTATCGAACCAGCTGTCATAGACATTCAAACCACCCCAGGATGACTTCAAATCCGAATAGTTCGATCTCATGTCTTGAAAGATTTCCAGCTTCTTCGAACGCTTCCAATCATCCGACTCATCGGCTGAGTAGACTTCTCCCAATCGCCGTTGAAAGTCTCGAGCAAGAATCACAAACTCTTTCTCCCGCTCAGCACTGGCTCGATACAGTTCGAACGCCGCCGCGTCCCCAACCTGTTCGAGCCAACGACGAATACCCTCCGATTCCACCACGGTAGCGAATGCCTCGTTGAACGCGGTATCACCCTTGACGTATGCCCTCTGGTGGGCGAGCTCATGAAAAATCAAACCCGCGAGATCGTAGTCCCGGAGTACCAGAAAGGTGTTCAAAACCGGGTCCGCAAACCATCCAAGAGACGAGTATGCCCTTACCCCGCCCACATCGACGTCGAACCCCTGGTCGCGGAGGCTGGAGGCAAAGGTCTCGGCCCGTTCCGGTGAAAAGTAACCTCGATAGGTCACACAGCCAGCCACCGGAAAACACCATTCGACAGGATCGAGCGACAACTCTGGAGTGGCCACTACTGTCCAGCTGGCATAGCGCCGTCCAAGGTCTTTGTATTTCCGATAGCTCTTGTTTTGAGGCAACTCGAGCACGTCTGTGGCGAAATTGCGAGCACTCAGAGCGACTTCGAGACGGGCTCTGAGATCGGGTGGGGTGTCAGGGTCTTCGACGAGTTTGTCGATCGACCTGCGCCCCCACAACAAGTCGAGGCCACCCTTGGCTATGTGAGCGTAGTACGAAACTCCAGAACAGCTCGAAAGCGCAACAAACGCAATCAGTAGCAAGCTGAGGAGTTGAAATCGAACCGACCCATGCTGACTAGTGGATCTAGTCCGAGCCGCGTTGCTCGTCATCACGGAATCGAGACTACCGGATAGACTGACTCGAAGCGATGCATCTTCCAATCGAAGCCATACTCGACCCAACCGACTGCGAGCCCCCGCCGATCGGGCAAGTGATTGGCCAATCCCGCACAGGCATCGACATTCACGGCCACATTCTCGGCCATGGACCCATGCATATCAGCCTCATCGGTGGTTGCCATGCCGATGAGCCTGTCGGGCCGGCGATGTTGCTTCATCTGGTCGGGTTTCTAAGCCAGATCTCAGCCGACGATCCCCTTATTGGCCAAGCGCGTTGGCTTGTCGTTCCCCATGTCAACCCTGACGGTGCGATCCGTAATTCGAAATGGATAGACCACCCTGTCGAGACCTACGATTCATGCGGCAAGAGCGACTTCGCCTACAACCCGCTCACCTATGTCGAGTCTGTTGCTCGAGAGCTACCTGGCGACGATATCGAATTCGGATTTCCCCGCGATAAAAACGATCAGAAGGCCCGTCCAGAGAACAGAGCTGTCGCGAACTTTCTCTCAGGTGGCGCCCCATACGACCTTCATGCGAGCTTTCACGGGATGGGCTTTGCACCCGGACCTTGGTTTCTGCTCGAGCCGAGCTGGATCGATCGGACCGTGAAGATGCGAGAGAACCTTCGAGCCAGGGTTCAGAGAATGCGACTGCCTCTGTTCGACATCGATCGGAAAGGCGACAAGGGGTTTTCCAGAATCGATGAAGGCTTCTCCACCCGACCCGACTCCCGGGCGATGGCTCGACATTTCATCGAGCGGGGAGATCCCAAGATGGCCGAGGAATTTCGACCCAGCTCTATGGAATTCATCTGCTCTCTTGGTGGCGATCCCCTGACATTGGTATCGGAGATGCCCCTCTTTCTTCTGGAGTCATCGCCCAGTGACCCAGCGGCGCCGAAGTTCAGGCCTGGGACCGAAGGAAAAAACCAGGTCCATTCATTGATCCAAGCACAGATTGCTAGCCAGGGTCCCGAAGAGGCGCGGCGACCAGCATCTCCGCCAGGCATTCGGGCGATGCCGATCCGAGATCAAATGCGGCTGCAGCTTGCCTTCCTGAATGAAGCTCTCGACGTGGTCTCCCAGGAGCGATCAGGTCGCCATCAGTAGCTACGCAGCCTCGACCATTGCTCGTTCCGGTGGCACGACCAGAACGATCCAGGCCCATCCGCAAACGACTTGCAGTGCTCCAAAGGCGATCAGACCCGTTCTCAGAGTCAGAATGTCGGTCTCCAGCAAGAGACTCGCGACCACGATGGAGACGCTATCGGCAAGAGTGATCAGTAGCCACTCCGTGGAGAATACGCGACCTCGATATTCATCGACAGTTCGCTCCTGAAGCAAAACCGTCGACGCTACCCAGTTGGCTCCACTTGGTGCGTGGGCCAGGGCAACCAGAACTGCGATCCATAGGGTCCAGGGCAAGAAACCAATTGTCATATAGGTGACGCCGGTTCCGACGATGCCCAAGCCCAACATTAGAGGCCACTTGCATTCATCAGGCAGAAACTGTCGCATTACGACAGGCCCCACGCCGGTGCCAAAGCCTCGGGCGCCATAGAGAATCCCGATCCCCACTGCGGCTGAAAGCGAGGCGATATCCTCGCCCATGAGAGCCAGCATATATACCAGTCCTCCACCGCCCAGCGACCATACGGCCTTTGCGCCGATCATTCTTCCAATCGCAGGATCACGTCGGATGTGTCTCCATCCATCGACGGTCTCGCTCAGAATCGCTGCAATACCGTATCTCTCGCTTTTATCTGTCCGCTGGGGGATGACGGCTCGAGAGAGAAACCACGCCGAGACAACAAACGTAGCGCTATCGATCACAAATACCGCCCGGATTCCAAACCACTCGGTGGCAAATCCGCCGAGAGCCGCTCCGACAGCTAGCAAAGTCGACCAAGTGGCCGCCGACAGAGCATTCGCGGTGAGTAGCTCTTTTGGCGTGGTGATATTGGGGATCGAAGCACTGCGGGCCGGAATAAAGACCGCTGTCAAGAAGACCTGCAATGTGATCAGCGTGTAGAGCAGAACCAGATCACCGGCCGAGTCGACGAGCAGAAACCCCAACACCAAAATCGCCCGCAGCAAATCGGCTGCAATCATCAGTCGTCGCCGGTTGAACCGATCTACAAGAAGTCCAGCCAACGGCGAGGCCACCGCGAACGGCAACATCTTCGTGACAAAAACCAGACCCAGGGCGAAGGGCGAACCGGTGAGGTCACGTACAAGGGTGTACATGGCGATGGCAGCAAACCAATCGCCCAACCAGGAGGCAGCTTCGCCGATCCAAACCCATCTGAAGTTCGAATTGTTCTTCAGGAGCGCGAGATAGGTGACCGACTCGCCGTAGGAATCGCTCACTCTACGACTGGTGCAGGGTCAGCCCCTGCCCTGAATCATTCAGCCGCACTTCCTGCCGCAGCGGTGATGAGGTCGATCATCACAGAGGTGATATCGACCCGGTCGGAAGTCAGAATGACCACACCGGGAACCCGGTTGAGAATGATGTCTAGATCCATCTCCTCACGCGCCTGGTCGAATACGGGCTCTAGCACCTTCTCTATATCCCTCAAGCCTTCTTCCTGCATCTTTTGACCTTGTCGCTGTTTGTCATCGCGATAACGGCGGATGGCGATCCCTGCGTCTTCATACTCCTTTTCGAGCTGTGCGATACGGTCTTGAGACAGCGAGTTGACGCCCTCGGCGATTCGGCGGCGGATAGCCCGAGCCTCTTCTTGCATACTGTCTAGTTGCGCCTGGACTTCCGATTGGAAGCTCTCGAGTCGACCCTGAAGTTCTTTTCCTTGAGGCGATTCGGCCACCACCATCTCGACATCGACCACTCCTATTTTCAGAGGAGTATCTTGAGAAGCTGCCGGCGTCGTGCCAAGACCAAGTGTAAAAATCGTACCGACAACTCCAAAGGCGTGGGCTAGGGATTTATTCTTCATCTCTGGATTCTCCTCGAAACGCAAAGCTAGATTCGACTCGGCAGCTAATCTCGATTGCAAGAATCAAACTCGCCGATCCTTGGGCTGCCATCGACCACGGGCAGCAAAGTGGTCATTACTTTACTCCACAAGCCACCCAACTACGACTACCGAAGCTCAGATGTCGAGCAGATCGGCGTAACAACCGAAGACCCTCTCGCCTCTGCCACCCGGGCTGCCTTTGATCAGATAGGTCACGTTCAACCGACGAGCAGACTCGCCGTCGCGATCGTCACGATCGCCAATCATGAGGGCTTCAGCGGGCTCGACTCCCGCCTTCTCCAGGACGAACGCGAGGCCAGCTGGATTGGGTTTGAGACGATCGATCTCAGGACTCTCAGCGCTGACACAAAAATCGACCTCGAGGCCAAGCGCTTCGACCTTCTTCTCCGCTGGATAGTCCGAGAGCACCACCACCTTCCGTCCATCATCGCGAAACTTCTCGAAAACCCTTTCGACATCGAGATAGCGACACTGCGGCAGGACCGCGAGCGGTTTCTCTTGGATCCAGGGCCCTACGGTCTCTTTCACGACTTGACTCGACACTCCCAATCTCCGAGCCGGTCTCTCGTATTGAAGTCTGGCTATGTCTCCACAATCCTCATCCGCAAGCTCCTCACGACATCGCCGGTAGGTAGAGATAGTCCGGATCAGACCGATCTCGGTTGGATGAGCCAGTAGATGTCTAAGCAGCAAGACACCCATTCGGATCCTCAACTTGCGCTGATCGTAAAGCGTTCCGTCGACATCGAAAATCACCAGACGGACCCGTGCCCAGTCGACACTCAGCATGCAGATGGCTGCCTATCAATCAAGCGAGATCTCGATGTAGTGAGGGCTGGTGAGCCTATCCAACACCGGGATGTCTATCCAGGTCAAAGCGGTCAGCGTCAGGGCCAGAAGAAGTACCAAGAAGACGAGAGTCTTCTCGCGAAACAACCCTTCCGGAGCCTGGACCGAGGACTCGTCTTTGAGGGCAATTCGAAAGTAGCTGACAAAAAGCGCGGCGAAGAGCGGCAGCGAAAGGAGGTACTCGACCCGGTATTTGATCAGGAAGACCGCCAAGAAAAAGGCTGCCAGCAAGGCATAGAGAAAGCCGGAAAGCATCAAGGTATCCTCTGTATAGGTAGCAAAGGATTTTCGGTAGTCCCCGAGCGAATCGAGTTGGTCGTGGTCACGTGCGTTGCGATATTCCGCCAGTCGCTTGAGTGCCATCAAGTAGGCCCCACCCATCCAGTAGGCTAGAAGAAGACTGCCGGGGGGCAAGGTCGTCGGAGCCACCATGACCCAACCCAATGTCAGTCGAATGGGATTGATGAGCGACTCGGTCAGGACATCGAGATAGGCCGTATCCTTGGTTCGAATCGGCGGTACGTTGTAGATCAGACCGCTGATCAGAAAAAGGAGCGAGGTCAGAAAGAAGAGCTTGGAGACAACGAGCGCCAGACCCAATCCGGCAACCACCAATCCAACGTATTCCACCCAGACCCAGAGCCTTGAAAGCTGCCGGGTAACCGCGGGTCTGGAGGACTTGCTGCGATGGAATGCATCCGACTCCGCGTCCAGCCACTCGTTGAGCACATAGTTTGCGGAAGCGCAAATTGCCGCGCTGAGAAACCCGAGGATAACGGGAAGAATCAATTCGTTCAGCGGTCTTGGAAGCAGGATGTAGGCAAGAACGATCCCGGGCACGATAAAGACATGCTTGACCCAATGACTGGGTCTCATCATGGCCAGGTAGTCCGACAGTCTTGCAGGAGGCCTGGTCGGGGAAGAAATCGCTTCTGTTGTCATGATCCGAGGCTCGACTCAAGCCAGTTTGATCCTAGTCCTTCACGACTCGGAGGCGGCTCTACTCTCTCACAGTCGATCATTCTCGCCTTTCCGTGTGACCTTTACCACCCAGGGATAGAATCGAGCTAGCGTGATCAGCTTCATCACACTTTTTCTCGGGCTCGCCCTGGGACCGCAGAGTGTCGAGCTTCATGTCGACGCGTCGATCTCCTCGGTCGAGCTACTGCTCGACGGGTCCACCGTCGCCTGGATTCATGGCCCGCCCTGGATCGGAAGATTCTCGTTTGGAGAGGACCTTTCTCCGCATCATTTGGTTGCTATCGGCTACGACGGGGACGGCAAAGAGCAGGACCGAACCGATCAATGGGTGAACGTCCCGAGACCTCCGGCCGAGGCCTCGATACTTCTCGAGCAAGATACCGAAGGACTGCATCGGATGGCTCGTGTCTCCTGGGAAAGCCTGGTGGAGTCCGAACCCTCCGAGATTCGAGTCTCTTTCGATGGTCAGCCTCTTTCCTTCCGCGATCCGGAGGCGATCCCTCTTCCCAACTACGATCCTGAGCAGCTCCATTTCATCCGGGTCGACCTCGAGTTTGGAGAGGTCGTCAGCTCGAAAGCGGAACTGATCTTCGGCGGCTCCTATGCTGATCAGGTCAACACCGAGCTGACAGCGGTTCCAATTACGATCGAAGAAAAAGAGGAGCTACCAGCAATCGAGGAGATGCAAGCTTGGTTCAGCTATGCCGGTCGCCCTTTGAGGACGGCTGCCGCGGAAAAGGGTCCGGCCGAAGTGATCGTGGTTCGCGACCTCGAAGCCTGGGACGATCTGATGCGTATCCGCAGGACGGCGGTCAGCAACAAGAATCGGAGAACCTGGTGGTTTGGCTCGACACACCCAGCTTGGAACAAATGGACATTTCAGTTCTTCTGGCCGCTGGCGAGACGTCAAAGTGGCACAGCGGGAATGTATGACCTCTTTCCTCCGAGCTCCAAATTCCAAGCCAAGGACGGTAGCCTGCATGGCTGGGTCAGTAGCGTCATCCAACCAGAGGGCCGTGAGGACAAACAGCGCCTGGCGGACTGCGTCACCGTAGCGGGAGTCACCGCTGCAGGCGGAAATCGCCGCAGAGCGGTCCTTCTCGTCTTGGGCGGAAATCCTCCTGACACCAGTGACCACTCCCCCAAGATGGCGCGTCGATATCTGCAACAGCTCCATGTGCCGCTGTATGTCTGGTCTACCCATCCAAGCGCCGCGATCGCCAACAGCGGATGGGGCGACGTCATCGATGTCTCGACCGACATGAAAATGGCTCGAGCAACAAAGGAGCTGTTCAAAGCAGTCGAACGACAAAGAATGATTTGGCTCGACGGAATCTATCTCCCCCAGGAGATCATCCTGAGTCCGGAAGTGTCGAACATCTCATTCGTACACCGTGGATCGAATTCGGGTTGATGAAATTCCCTTTCGACTCGAGTAGATCGCTCCTGGCACTCCAACTAATGGGTCTCGCATGGTTTACAGGTTTTTGTGGCGGTCCAACCACTGCGCAAGGCTCGCAGCAGACGTCGGAAGATGCCACTGAGATTCTGGGTAGGCGATCCGCTATCCAATTGGGAAACCACGAACCTGAATGGGTTCGAGTGGCCTCTGAAACCCAGGTCTATGAACAGCCGAGCAAAACCTCGACTGTAATCGAAATTTTCGCTGAACCCATCGATCTCGAGATCCTGGAGCGCCAAGGTGCGTGGGTGAGAATCCAGTTTCGGGGCTGGCTCGGTTGGTTGGTCCCAGATGGCGAAGCTGCTGGCGCCAACAGAGGGGTTCCGCTCCAATACACTCCGGACGAAGAACGACTCCTCAGAGCTCGTTCGATTCTCGACGATGACATCGAGGCCACCAGACTCGGCCCCTTCGAGCTTTTCACGGATGTCAATGACGCTAAACTCTTGGAGCGTCTTTCGGAGGTGGCAACAAAGCTGCCCGACGCCTACAAACAACGTTTTGGGCTGGACCCGGGGGCCAAGGCCACTGAAGTGATCGTGCTCTTCTCAAGACACGAAGACTATGTTCGGTTCGAGTCGGGAGAACCCGATATTGCCGGCACCGGTACCCGCGGCTACACGGGTCGAGGTATCTCGGTGCTCTCGGTTGGAGATGACGAGGTCGATTCCACAACCGAGATCCTCGTACACGAGCTCACCCACATCCTGAACCGGCGAGTCTTCGGGATGAACAGTCCCGCCTGGGTCGAGGAGGGCCTCGCAGACGATCTCGCTTATTGCAAGGTAAGTCCCGACGGTCGGCTTCGGCTCGGCACGCTGGGTGGAGTCACAAGCCGTAATATGACCAGCGATGTCTCAGGACGCTACCGAATCGACTTCGAAATCACCGGTGGTCGGAGTATGCTGGCCAATCTTCTCAGCAGATGGGGAGATGCCCAACGCCCATCTCTTGTCGAGCTTCTCGAGATGCCATGGATCGAGTTCATACAACCCGAAGTTCGGTCTCTTCACTACGCGGAGAGCGCATTTCTTGTGCGCTATCTGTTCGACTCGAAAAAGGCAGCCTATGGCCAGTCGCTTCATGAGTATCTTCAGGCTCTCGCCACTTCGGGCATGCCACAGGGTGAAACGCTTTGGAGCTACACCGACGAAGATCCCGAGAAGGTCGAGTCGGCTTACTTCAAGTGGTTGAGGAAGACCGCCACTGCAAACGGCCTCTAGCAGGCAATCAGATCGCTCCTATGCTAGCCTCGCTGCTCGCCCTAATAGATCGATCCAAGGTTTTTCCACACCCGGCTATCATGAAGAGAACCCTCGCTTTGCTGGGTGCGCTGTTCTGTTCGGTTTCTGCAACAGGCCGAGATGTCGAGCTCGAGAACGAGTTCGACTTCCTAGCCTACTCGCCCTACCAAGCGGATGCTCCGAGCCCTGAATCGTTTCTCAACTACAGACTCGGCAGCCTCCACACCCACCATTTCAGGGTCCAGGATTACTTTGAGACCCTTGCACAGGCTCTGCCCGATCGGGTGCAGCTTCAGACCTACGGCGAGAGCTATGAGAAGAAGGATCTATTCCTCGCTGTCATCTCCTCACCTTCCAACCTCGCCAGAGTCGAGGAGATTCGTAGTCAGAACCTTCGTCTGGCCGATCCTCGCCAGACCGATAGGGCTACGGCCGAGGCCCTGATCAAAACGCTACCGATCGTAGTTTGGCTCGACTACGGTAACGACGGCAATGAGACCGCCAACGTTGAAGCTGCGATGCAGGTGGCCTACCAGATCGCGGCCGGTGAGAGCGAGTCGATGCAAACAATTCGAGATCAGGCAATTGTCATCATCGAACCTGATCACAACCCTGAGAGCCACGACCGTCATGTTGCCTGGTACAACGCTTTCGGAATTGGTGACTCGGACCCAAAATCCATGGAGCACCATGCCCCATGGGGCATGAGCACCAACAATAATCACTATCAGATCGATTTGAACCGGGATGCTTGGCCGCTAACCCAGCGAGAGAATCAGGCGATCGCGAGCGAGATCCTGCGCTGGCGACCCCAGGTCTTCATCGACCACCATGGTCAGACCGAGAACTACTTCTTTGCCCCGCCTGCGAAACCGATCAATCCTTCTCTTCCAGACTCTCACTATCGTTGGTATGAAGTTCTCGGACGGGGCACCGCCGAAGCATTCGATCGCAATGGCTGGCAGTACTTTGTCCGAGATGTGTTCGACATCTACTATCCGGGCTATTGGGATTCCTGGCCAGCACTTCATGGTGCTCTGGCCCTCACCTATGAGACAGATGGCGGCGGGAGCAGGGGGCTTGCATGGCGCAAACAGGACGGCTCGATCGTGACCTTTCGCGATGGAATCGCACACCATTTCGTAGCCTCGATAGCCACGGTCGAAACGGCCGTCGGGAATCGTGCGGGAATCATGAGCGATTTCTTCGCGTTCTTTGCCAATGCCTATCAAGCAGGTCTGACTGGGGACCCGACTCGAGCCTACCTGCTGAATCCGGACGACGACCCACGCCTCTGTGCCTCATTGGTCGGCACCCTTCTGAGACATGGCCTCGAGGTCGGTCGGCTTTCGGAGTCCTTTTCGCTCGAGGTCCGTTCCCTCTCGGAGGGTTCCTGGCGACAACTGGAGTTTCCTCCCGGAAGCTACCTGATCGACCTCGCACAACCCGACAAAAGGATGGTCGAAACCCTGTTCGAGCCTGACCCGGCCCTCGATCCAGATTTTGCTGCTGATCAACTAGCTATATGGAGCAGGAATGCCCGGCGGGGCGATGGCGACAACAAAGAGCGCCAGGGCTTCTACGATCTGACCTCCTGGTCTTTGCCTTTGGCTTTCGGGGTCGATGGGTACGCAGCAAGCGAGATTCCGAGCGTGCCAGTCCAACCGGTCACTGCCAGCAAGGAGTTTTTGGGCGGGTCGGATAGTTGGAGTGATGAGATTCCCGACACGCTGAGCGGTTTCGGAGGCGTAGTATCGAAGATCGCCGGCGTCGACTCGGGTCTTGACAGTCAGGCTCGAGACCAACCCGCTGGCAGCGTCTACCTGTTTTCCCCGCTGACAGAGGGCTCAATGCGGCTCGTAGCGCAGCTACTCGACAAAGACTACAGCGTGGCGGTGTCGACCCAACCGCTCATGGCAGGTGCTGTAGCTTTCCCGCGGGGATCTTTTGTTGTGAGAACAGCCAGCAACCCGGACCGTCTTCATCAGGATCTGCCGGCATTCGCACGCGACGCCGGTGTCGAAGTAGTCGCATCGGATACCTCCTTCCCCGCTCGAGGTCAGACCGGTCCAGGATCGCATCCGGTACGAGGACTGAGAAAGCCCCGGATTGCAATGATCGCTGATGAAGGAGTCTCGATCACCGATTATGGAGCAGCGTGGTTTCACCTCGAGAAACGGCTTGCATATCCGTTCTCACCGATCCGGATCCGACAGCTTCTCGGAGCCGACCTGGACAAGCTCGACGTAATCATCCTCCCCGAGGGCTCGAGCGCGATCTACGAACGGGCGTTTGGAAGTCGTGGAATCGAGAAACTGACCGCTTGGATCGAACGAGGAGGCAGCCTCGTAGCGTGGGGTTCGGGTGCCCTTCGCTGGCTTCAGGACTCGGAGATACTTGCCACTCGGGCAATCGGCGAGGAGACCGGTACAAACGAGCACTCGCCGGCAGAGACCAGCTCGACCTTGGCCGAGATCGACCGCCTCTCTCAGAAAACCACGATTCGACCACCGGGCATCAGCCCATCGGCCAATCCTGACGCCATGCAACCCATTCCAGGCGCGGTCGCCCGGGCCAAAGTGGATCTCACCCATTGGCTCACGATCGGCTCGACCGAAAGCTATCTTCCCGTGCCGATACAAGGCAAAAGCCTCCTGCAACTCTCAGCCCTCGGCCAGAATCCGATCATTTTCGATAAGGGATCGGATCTGCGAGTCGGCGGTTTCTTTTGGCCGGGCAACTCGGAACGCTGGCTCGCAAATAGCGCGTATGTTGTGATTGAACCCCATGGTAGGGGCCAAGTGATCGCTTTCACTCAAGACCCTAACCACAGGCTAGCCTGGCGGGCTACTTCCAGATTCTTCTCCAATGCATTGTTGCTGGGCCCCACGCTCGGAACCCGAACCACCGGCGGTCTCTAGGTTTTTTTGCGAAACCGGTCGATTGAGACCACATCTCCACCCATGTGTGGGTCCGGTTGCGGTTCGTCGTCGCTCTCACCCGTCTCAGCCGCGAGTTTCTCTGGATCGAGATTCTCTTCATCGCCTTCAGGCTCATGGACGGAACTCAGATTCAAACCAAACTCCGCTACCGGATCGACAAAGGTCGTGAGCGCTTCGAATGGCACCCGGACTCTTTGCTTGGCGCCTTCAAAGCGTAGGGTCACAGCAAAGGATTCTTCTTCAACGACCAAATCCCAGAATTGGTGCTGAATCACGATTGTCATCTCATCCGGATAGAGATCTTGCGCCTGTGGCGAGATTTCTACACCAGGATGAGTCGTATCGAAGGTCAAATAGAAGTGATGATCGCCCGGTAGACCCTCCGCTGCCGTTTGCGCCAGAACTCGACGCACGATCTCCCTCGAGGCGTCTCGTGCCAATTGCTGATAGTCGATCTGATTCGCGCTCATTGTTCAGATTCTCGGTCAGCTCAATCCGTCACCAAACCCTGCTCCCGTAGATGGTCCAGGTGTGCAACGATCTGTCGCTCGGCCAGCGGAAGCGCAAGCGCGGGAAGATCTTCGTAGACCTGCCCGATCATCTCGCTCGGTTCCCGTCGACCCGAGCGCCAGGTTTCCAGTACCCTCGCCTCTCTCCAGAGTCGGTGTCGAAGATACTCGCCCAGCTTGGCCGAAGCGTTCTTGATGGTAGGCCCATGTGAGGGGAAAAGGGTCACCGGAGCCAAGTCCAGGACTCGTTGAAGAGAGCTCAGATAATCGCCCATATTGCCTTCAGGAGGGTCGATCACGATAGTTCCAAAACCGGCGATCAGGTCGCCAGCGATCAAAGACCCAAAGTTCAGGTCGAGAAAGCAGAGGTGACCTCGTGCGTGACCGGGTGTGTGAATGATCCGAACTGGAAACGGTGGATCACCTTCGAGCTCCACAACCTGATTATCGAAGAGTTCCTGGTCAACCTCGAGACCCGCTCTTCTCAAATGTTCCGCGGTCGATCGGTGGGCACAGACCGGCACCCCTAGCGAGTCCTTCAGGGCCGCGACACCCCCAATATGATCGGGGTGGTGATGGGTCAGCCAGATAGCGCTCACCTTGCGGCCGAGTTTTCTTTGCTGCACTTCGATCGACTCGATCAGTCTCTCGATCTCGATCTCGAACGGAGAACCAGGATCGATCAAAACCGTCTGCCGAGTCCCTAACACATAGGCGTTCGTAGTCGTTGCCGGCGGAAGTGTCGGCGTCTTTTGCGGAAAGAGAAGAACTCCAGGACGAAACTCGACACGCCGGTAGGGGCCAAGATTCGCTTCGTTTGGTGACCGAAGTCGCTCCAGGCCGCCTTCGGGCCCCTCTGCCGACAACACTTCGAGAATGTGAAGGATCGGAGGTGCCGTAATGATCTCCCCTCGCCGCCACCTGGCGATCGCCTCGGTCGTCTCGATCCACTCGCCCAGTTCAGCCTCACCGGGTATGACTTCGGGCTGAACCGGATCACCGCTCGGCCATTCCAGCAGGAAGAACCGGTTGTCGAACCGAACCGGTCCAAAGGGTGGTGTCAGCCATCGGCCCGCATAGACCAGGCTCGAAGCTTCGAGCCGAATCTCGAGCTCTCCCAGTATTGATTCGAATTCGACATCCCCGGCCAGAAGTCGCCGCCGAGCACTTTCGAGACTCGGAGCGTGGAGCGGGTCAGAGCTGAGCAACAGACCCGTCTCTTCAAACAACTCTCGAAGGGCGGAGACAATCAAGCCTGGCGGAGCAATCGGACCGAGATCGAGATCGTCGAGGACACCCTCCGGTAGGGCCGCTTGCACAGGGGAATCCTCGATTCCCTTCGGCTGGCCGGCGACCTCGATCCGAATATCACGTTTCGACCAGCCGCCACCGGGAAACGCCCACCACCCACCCATAAAGGCGAGCTCATCCGATCGCTTGATCCAGAAGACCTCGATTCCGGAATCGCGCCGGCGCCAGGGAACCACCCCTGCGGAGGCTCGGGGAGGTTTGGGTTTCGGCAGATCGACCGCGCTTCCGACCTGAGCCAGAACGGTCTCGTAGAGGCTGGTCTCACTCATCTCAGTGTGCTTATAACACAGGCCGGTCCACGACGAGACTCGGTCGGGAGAGCACTCGGCCACTCGCGGTTGTGATTCCTCTATGGGGGCGATACATTGTTGACAGTTCGAATATGACCGATGTGACCTCAGCGAGTCAGCTTCTGAGCCTCTGGCGGCAGTGCCAGAGGTGGCCCGGAGGAAAATATTTCTACAGCCGCATGCTGGCAAGGAAGGTTCCCTACTCGGGAAGTATTCGAGCCCGTGTCGATGAGCTCACACCCGGCTACGCTCGCGTTCGAATGGCCGACCGAGGCTCACTTCGCAATCACTTGTCATCGATCCATGCAATCGCACTCACAAACCTGGGTGAGCTCACCAGTGGCCTTGCCATGAGCGCTGCGATGTCTGCTGGATTGCGAGGCATCCCGGTGGAGCTCAATATCGAATTTGTCAAGAAGGCCCGCGGCGACATCATCGCAGAGGGACGCAGCCCCATTCCGGTACCGGATCAGAAGGCCGAGTACGAAGCCGAAGCCGTCATGGTGGATGCCGAGGGCGACCGCGTCGCGATCTTGCGTGCTCGCTGGGTGGTGAGCCCGCGGCCCTGAGAGTCCTCTCGAGATGCCCCGCTATCCTGCATACTCGTCGTCTGTCGCCGCGCTGTCCGGCTCGGTCTTCAGCGCTCTGTCTCACCGCTTGGCTAGCCATGATGGAGAGGTCTATCCACTTCATGTAGGAGACACCTGGCTAGAGCCTGCTCCAGGCTGTCGAATGGAAGACCTCGACACTGGGACCTACCCGTGGCTGCATCGATATGCGCCACCCCAGGGCATCCCCGAGCTGATCGATGCGATCGTCGAGCGCAGTTCACTGCGGACCGGCGTAGAGACCCAGCGGGAGAACGTGCTAGTCGCCGCTGGTGCTACCGGTGCCCTCGGAGCGGTTGTTGGGGCAACACTCGAACCGGGCGACGACGTGCTCATCCTGGCCCCCTACTGGCCTCTGATCTCCGGGATCGTGAGGTCGTTTCATGCCAACCCGATACCAGTCCCGTTTCTAGGTGAAGTCGATTCGCCAGAAACGGCGATCGAGGCGGTCGAGTCCCAATTGACGGCCAAGACGGCGGCGCTCTATCTATCGAGCCCGAACAACCCCACGGGGCAAATTCTACCTGCACAGTGGATCGAAGGTCTGGTCGATTGGTGCGCCCGGAACGGTCTCTGGATCTACTCTGACGAGGTTTACGAGGACCTCGTGTACGAGGGCAATCACACCTACTGCCGAAGTCTCGACCCCGCGCGCACCTTCTCAGTCCACTCCTTCTCGAAGGCCTTTGGTATGGCCGGAAACCGCTGCGGCTATGTAGTCGGACCTGCTGAGTCGATCGAGCAGCTACGAAAAGTCAGTGTTCACACCTTCTACTCGACACCTACCGCCTCCCAGGTCGTGGCGTTGCGCGCGCTGCAAGGTGCCGCCGATCAGTGGCTCAGTGACGCCCGCGAGCTGTATCTCCAGCTCGGAGTCGCAGCCGCCCAGAGACTCGGAGTCGCAGCTCCACAGGGAAGTACATTCCTGTTTCTGGATGTAGAGGACCGACTCGACGCCAGGGGTCTGCTCGGCTTTCTGGAAGATTGCGTCGACCGGGGGCTCTTTGTCGCACCCGGTCCCAGTTTTGGGCCCTATCCACACCATATTCGAGTTTGCTATACCTCCGCCGAGCCCGATGTCGTCCGACGCGGTATCGAGGTCCTCGCCGATCTGACCGGCAGATAGCCCACGGAGCCAACAGTGCAAAAGACCATCTCCATTCGACGCAGCCTGATGACCAACCTTGCGATCGTGGTCATCACGCTCGGGCTCGCGATCGTGGTGATGATGGCTCTGAGCACCCGGAGAGTGATCCACAATATGTCGGAGTCGCTGATCGAGCAGACCAGCCGCCGAACCGAGCTCAAGCTAGAGTCCTTTTTTCGGCCGGTCACCAAACAGGTGGAATCTCTGCATGGATGGGGCGAGACGGGTGAGCTCCAGATCGACCAGGTAGACAGGCTGCCGTTCGTATTCGAGGAGCTGCTGCGCGAATATCCACACTGCTCGGCAGTTTTCGTAGCGGACGAGCAGGACCGGGAGATCTTCGTCCGTCGCAACGGCTCCGCCTGGCAACATCGCAAACTGCGGGTCGACGAGCGGGGCGGGATTGCAACACTGATCGAATGGACCGACGATGATCCAACCAGGGTAATCCAACAGGTAGAGCTCGAGTATCGACCCACCCAACGTCCATGGTTCAACGGCGCCGTCGAGCTCATGGAGCAAGGCTCCGAGAGTGGCTCGCAGGATGTCGTCTTCTGGACCAATCCCTATCTGTTTTTCTCGACCGGAAAGCCCGGCATTACCGCAGCAGCAGCCTTTCGCTCCGAGGAAGGTGGACTGCAAGTGATCGGGATGGATTTGACTCTGGCCGAGGTATCTCGTTTTACCTCGTCTCTGAGAGTCCTTGGAGAGGGCGGGGTCTTTGTGCTGACCGAGGATCACAGACTCATCGGAGTCCCGTACTCACCCATCACGACACGATCCGAGCAAGAGATCGAGCAGATGATCCTCAAGCGACCCGAAGAGCTCGGTACCAACGCGGCACGAGATGCTTCGGAGCACCTTCTTGGCAGCAAAGAGAGCTGGAACCAAGCCATCCGTATCGTCAGTGATCGGGAAGCCTGGTGGGGGCAGATCACTCCATACCAGCTGTCACCCACTCAGAAACTCCTGATCGGGGTCGCCATCCCCGAAGAGGATCTCCTCGAAGGAATCGAGCAGCAACGTCTTTGGGTCCTGGCCATCACGGTGCTGATCCTGGGGTTGGCGATTCTCCGGATCATGAACCTCGCCAGACGCTATAGCCGCCCGATCGAGCAGCTAGTCGATGAAAGCAAGCGGATCAGCACTGGAGACCTCGAGCCAGGGCCACCCATTCATTCCCGAGTAGCCGAGGTGCAACATCTCGCCGAGGCCCATGACGAGATGCGACTCGGTCTGCAGACTCTGCTGAAGTTGGAGCGGGATCTTCAGGTGGCGCGTGACATCCAGCGTCGAACGCTTCCCGAGAAGATACCCAAATTGAAGGGTTTCGACATCGCCGCATGGAACGAGCCGGCCGATCAGACCGGCGGCGACAGCTACGACGTCATTGGGCTCAAAGAGTCCCCCGGCGGGGGTACCCCCTCTCTGACCCAGGACGATGCCGATCGAGCGGTCTTGTTACTGGCAGATGCCACCGGTCATGGCATTGGCCCCGCCCTGTCGGTAACCCAGCTCAGAGCCATGTTGCGCATGGCCGTCCGCTTCCACCCGGAGACCTCCGGAATCGTCGAACAGATCAATCAGCAGGTATGGGTCGATCTCCCTTCAGAGCGGTTCATTACCGCCTGGCTTGGCTTGTTGGATGCCCGAGACCACTCGCTGACCGCTTTTAGTGCGGCTCAAGCACCCTTGATTCTTTTCCGAGCCAAAGACGACAGATTCGAGATTCTCAACTCGAACGCGGTAGCTCTCGGGATGTTCCCCACGATGAAGGTCGTGGTTCCGGATCCGATCATGATGGAGCCTGGCGACATCTACGCTGCAATCTCAGACGGAATTTTCGAGGCCAACGCCCCTGACGGCGAAGAGATGGAGACCGAGCGCATCACCGCTGTCATTCGACATTCCAGACAAGAATCTGCAGCAGAGATTATCGAGCAGATTCGAATTGCCACCGAGACGTTCACCGAGGGCGCGCCGGCCGATGACGATCGAACCATCATCCTGATCAAACGGACCTAGGAGCCCGTCCGAGTAGCCCGTGCAGCTGCGCGCATGGGTCTTGCGCGGTGCAGACAAGGCACGAGGAGGAGTCGATGCGGTGTCATCGTCGACGACGAGCAACGCAGTCTGTGCCAGCAACCCCCATTCGCCCGAATGGGTTACGGCTTCGTGGTGCCACTTGCTGCGTTGCTGCTCCTCACCGATGGCACCACATCGCAGACGTCGCAGCGCCTGGCAATCGACCCCACGCCGCCAGTAACGCAACTGCTCGGGCTACTCGAACGGGCTCCTAGCCTGGTTTTCGAACGGCTTCGATTCCAAAGACGATTTTTACGTCGTCGCCGACGAGAAGCCCACCGTTGTCCATCACCTTGCTGAAATTGACATCGAAATCCTGTCGATCGATCGTCACACCGCCCTCGACTCCGATGCGCATATTCCCCCAGGGATCCTTGATCGGGCCACCAACTTCGACACCGAGTGTCACCTCCTTGGTCACTCCATGCATCGTCAGATCACCGGTCGCCTCGTACCCACCGTCTCCGAGGCTCTTGATACTCTTGCTCTTGAAGACGATTTGGGGGTGCCTTTCGACATCCAGGAAGTCTGCGCCGCGGAGATGCTCGTCTCGCTCGTCGTCTTCGGTGTCGATACTCGCCGCATCGATCTCCAGTACGATCGATGATAATGCGAGGTTATTCTCGTCGACCTCGAACTGAGCGCCAAAGTCCTTGAACACACCACGCACGCTCGAGACACCCATGTGGCGTACCGCAAATCCAATGTTGGAATGTCCTGTGTCGACCTTGTAATTCTCACTTGCCACAACCACATCGGATGTCGGTAGCAAAGCCACCACGATCGCCATTACGAAGAGTGTTTGAAGCTTCATCACAATCCTCCTTTGCGAATATCTTTGTCCTATTCTAGTGACCTGCGTCTCAGGCAGCCTATTTGCCCGCATTATTCATGATCGCGCTGGCAAAGTATCGTAAGCACCCGTCAGATACGTCGGTGATCCGCGACCGGGATCGAACGTCTGATTCGGTGCACTCGATCGAGATCGATCTCGGCCATGGCAAACCCAGGGCCATCCGCGACCGTGGCCAAGACCTGGCCCCAGGGATCCACGATCATCGCATGCCCAAAGCTTTCACGTAGGCCCTTGTCGTCGTGGCTACCCTGCTGCGCCGGAGCGAGCACATAACACTGGGTCTCGATGGCCCTGGCTCGCATCAGCGGGGTCCAGTGCGCCCGACCGGTGGTCAGGGTGAAGGCCGATGGCACCGTGATGATCTCCGCCCCCTTGTCCCGCAGCGCCTGATACAAACTCGGAAAACGAAGGTCGTAGCAGATGGTCATCCCGGTCGCTCCCAGGTCGGTTTGCACGAGCACGACATCCTGGCCAGGCTTGACCGTGGCAGACTCCGCAAAGCGAACCTCGGGCGAGATGTCTACATCGAACAGATGGATCTTTCGATAGATGCCCAGGCGCTCGCCATGGTCGTCGAATAGAACCGACGTGTTGTAGCAGCGCGAAGGCTCGTCGCTCCGCTCATTGAACGAACCGAGCAAGAGATAGACACCAAGATCCTTGGCCAGGTCTGAGAATCGGCTGCAGGTCTCACCGTCGAGCCTCTCGGCTCTTGCTACTTTCTCTTCATGGGGTCCCAGGAAGTTGGTGTTCTCGGGTGTAGCAACAAACCGCGCCCCGAGCTTCGCCGCTCGCGTCAAAAGGTCTCGCGCCTGCTCCCAGTTCGATGCCGCATCCGAGGAACAATTCAGTTGAATCACCGCGGCTATATAGGAGTTCATTTCGGCTCTCGGCCAGCTCTGTCAGAGTTGGTGAGTATATCCCGCTGTTTGGAGAGCAAATCGAGGCTCAGCCAGTCGGGTCTGGGGCGGAAGTCGACGAGGATGCCCCCGCCACCTTGGGAACTGGAAGACCGGCTGCGGCTAGTTTGTTCACCAGAACTTCCTTGTCCACAGCCTTTCGATAGGCCTCGTCCGGCTCGACAAGACCCTTTTTGACCAGGTCCACCAGCGACTCGGTCAAGGTGATCATGCCTATCTTGCGCCCGGTCTGCATGGCGGAGATGATTTGAAAGGTCTTACCTTCGCGAATCAAATTCGAGACGGCGTTCGTACAGTAGAGAACCTCGAACGCAGCCACCCGGCCGCCGCCTTTCTTCTTCAACAGCGTCTGGCTCACCACAGCTTTCAAGCTGCCGGCGAGCATCGTGCGAATCTGACTCTGCCGATCGCTCGGATACTGGTCTACAATTCGCTCGATCGTAGACGGCGCCGATGTCGTGTGGAGGGTGCCGAAAACCAGATGACCGGTCTCAGCGGTCTCGATGGCAATCGCCGTCGTCTCCAGATCCCTCATTTCACCCACCAACACCACATCGGGGTCTTCCCGCAGCGCGGCCCGCAACGCCTGTTTGAAGGAGTCCGTATGCACGCCGACCTCTCGCTGATTCACAAGGCAGTTCTTCGAGGGATGAACAAACTCGATCGGGTCCTCGATGGTAATGATGTGGTTCATCTGATCGTTATTGATCAGATCCAAGATGGCCGCAAGGGTGGTCGATTTTCCGGAGCCTGTAGGACCGGTTACCAGCACCAGGCCCTTGGCCAGGTCGGCCAACCCTCGCAGCGACTCCGGGAGCCCCAGTTCAGCGAAAGAGGGAATCTTGTTCGGTATCTGTCGAAAGACAGCCCCAACCCCGAGGCGATCCCTAAAAACATTGACTCGAAACCTCGCCCGCTCTTCGAGGGCAAAGGCAAAATCGACATCGTTGGTCGAATCAAACTGCTTCTTGCATCGTTCTGGCATGAAACTGTTGATCCGACCCTCCAAAGTCTCGTTTGTCGGGGCGGGCAAGTGGTCTAGAACCACAAGGTCACCGCTAACCCGGAGTCTCGGGACTTGTCCAGATCCCAGGTGGAGATCGGAGGCGTCGCGCTCCAGAGTCAGCTCAAGAAGCTCGACGACCGAGGGGAACGACCCTGCAGTCTCAGCGCGAGGGGTCTCGACGGGAAGGGCCGAAGCCTGTTCTGCAATCGGAGGTGTTTCAGGTTCAGTAGCTGTCTTTGAGCCCAAGGCAACCGGTTCTACTGGCTTCTCCTCTAGGGGTTTCTCCCCTGGAGCCACGAGAGCGGTCCAGCCATCCAGTGACTTCGAGAGCTGGAAACAAAAAACCTGACCATTCATCGAGTAGTCGAATTGGGCAATGCTGCGAACATCTTCTCCTGAGAGCAGGTCGCTTGGAGCCAGCTCCCCCAGCAGCTGATCGATCGCTTCGCCGGTCAGCACGGTCTGGGATGCCACACGCTCGGTCGAGCCTTTCTTGAGTCTGGGACGATGACCGGGCTCGAGCAAAAGAAGCTCCATGTCTTTTTTGATCAGGAGTCGCAGTACGGGATCTAGTCGAGCCATGTTTCGCGTTATTCCGTTATTCGGTCGATCGCGTTCTTGTTGATGAAAAGCACGCGAGAGTCTTCGATCAGCAGAAGAAATCGACTCTCATCGGTGTTCAAGTAGTCGGACACTCGGCGACCTTCGGGCAGCTGGCACAATAGCTCACCGGTGAGGTGCTCACCTGTTCCCAGTGTCATCTCGACGCTTACTTTGGAGGCGCCCACCTCATCCATCCAAGCCAGCTCTCGTCTCGGGTCTAGACATTCCAAGTACGCAATTGCGTCGAGACGAATCAGGCTCACTCCGGTTTCAGTCTGACAGGGGAGGAATTGCTCCTCGGTGCTGTTGAGACGATCGCTGACCGTCTCTACCCCGGGGTCGTGCGGTCGAGCCGAATGCAGAAAAACCTCGGCAGCGAAGCCATCTCCTCGAACACCCTGGATCCGGACCGGTGCCTTGCGTACCTCAATGGCATAAGACATCAGGACCGGAGTGTAGCAATCCCAGAGAAGAAGCGAAGCGAAATACGACACACGCCAGCGCCCGAATTTCCGGGTGCTACCGAGGCCGATTCGAGCTTACAGAAGTTTCTAGAGATTGATCACGATCGAGGTACCAAAGATCGTGTCGAGGCTCTTTTTGCGTATGAAGGTCGTGCCAATCGTAGCCTCATTGCCCATGCCGTCTCTGACGATGACATCGATCTCCTCGATAGCCGGCAGGTTGTTGTAAAGCCACTGCAAACTCACTCGAAGCGCTATCTTGTCGGTCATCGACACCGTGATTGCGCTAGTCATATCCGAGGTCCAGTCGGAAAAATCGGACACATTGGCGTTGGCACTCCAGAGATTCGTGAACGTAGTAACTTTTCCCCAGTCATTCAAGTAGTCCCAGCCAAACCGGACGCCAGCGAATCTCTCATCCTTCTCCGGGTCGGGGATGTCTTCCTCCCGGTCGGTATAGCTGATGCCATAGTCGGTCGAGAAGGCCAGATCGTCTCGATCCCACCAGACATTTCCGAGCCCGGCCCAACCGACATATCGGTTGATGATGCCGGCGTCCTTGTTGTGGTCCCAAGACCCGCCAACATTCCAGTAAAACTTCTCGGTGATTAGGTGATCGTAGCGGCCCAAAACCAGATACTTTTCGACGTCGATGGTCTTGGCAGGACGAACGATGACTACGTCGTCAGGATTGTCAGGGCTCTCGGCTACCGCGAATGGGTCATCCGCTGTATTGGACCTCACCGCCTCGAGCCGTAAGGTAAACCGGGACTTCTCCCAGTTTTTACGTAGCCGATTCGCGAATCCAAAAGTCTCGGTATTCGAGTTCCCTTCCGTAACAACCAGACTCAAAGCGGTCATATTCGACCAACCGATCTTGTCCTCTTCCGCTTCATCCTCGTCTTGGGCC
>CAXMQZ010000016.1:0-10922 GCA_964195975.1 uncultured Polyangiaceae bacterium
CACAGTTCCGGACGCAAACGATGTCTGTCTCGGGACCGAGATCCCCGAGGGCGTTCCGACTCGTCGTCTCGGCACCAATCGCTGGGCTTTGGTCGACGGCGACACGAACTTCGATACGACGCTTCCGAAGGGCAAGGGGCCGGGCTTGAGCTTCACCATCGAGGACACCGGTGGCTGCTCGTGCGAACAGATCATCGAGGTGTGGGAGCTGGGCAACGGGCACAGCAAGTTCGGGTGCTCGATAGGCGTGATGCAGAAATGGGTCGCTCTGGTGGGTGGCGGTAGGGGCGGCGGATAGACCGCCGATCGGACGAGAGGCGTAGCGAGGCACTGTCAATCCGCCCGTCTCTCTAGCGTTTTGGTCGAAGAGTGTTGAAGAAATTGCGGCTGGCCTTTGTCCAGTGCCGCAATCAGATGAGCATGGCTGTGGGAGATTCTTTCGGGTCTCCAGAGTGTGGCTCCGTTGTCGCTATTTCAAACCTATGCATATCGTCAAGTGTCTCTACTCATAACTCTCTGTTGTGCAGACGTTTGCATCGAGCTAGCCTGCTTTTCTACTGCAGTTGGGTGTCGAGTCTGGCCTGGGTGTGGTCCATGGATGGTCCACTTGCCGACTAGAGGAGAGCGGTTCGAGTGGCGACGATCGACAAGAGGACGACAAGAGACGGGCAGGAGCGATGGCGTGTCCGAATTCGCCGTCGCGGTGTCTGTGAGACGGAGTCTTTTTCCAGTCGCCCGAAGGCTGAACGGTGGGCTAGAGAGGTCGAACGAGCCATCCAGAGGGGCGACTGGCTTTCGATAGATGAGCCAGACGATCTTCGCCTCGAGCAACTGATCGATCACTTTCTCGTCAGCGACGAACGGAGTACGGATACCAGGCGACAGCTGCGATGGTGGAGAGACAGGATCGGCTCCGATTCTGTCGCCATCGTCTCGAAACGTCGCATCCTACGGCTGCGTGAGGCGTTGATTCGTGAAGAGCTGCGTCCTGGCCAGCGCCGCAGCCCAGCGACCGTGAATCGCTATCTCTCAGCGCTTTCGACGCTTTACACCTGGGCGCTGAAAAAGGGCTGGATCGACCATCATCCGGTCCGGGGAATCTCGCCGATGAACGAGGGCGAGGAGAGAGTTCGCTATCTGAGCGACGAGGAGCGAGAACGATTGCTCGATTCTTGCTTCGCTTGCGGGGGTGCGAGTCTTCATGCGCTCGTCACGTTGGCTATCTCGACCGGGGCCCGTCGCGGTGAGCTTCTACGTCTTCGGTGGTCGGATATCGATCTACGCGCTCGAACGGTAAACCTTGGAGCTGGCAATAAGTCAGCAGGACGGACGCTACCGCTGCCCACGCCGACTCTCGACACGCTGCGACCACTCTCAAAAATACGGCGCATTGGTGGCGATGAGGTGTTCGCCGATCGGGAGGGCAGGGTGGTGTTTCCGCGAAGCGCCTGGGAGTCGGCGGTCCGGGCCGCTGACATCGAAGATTTTCGTTTTCACGATCTGCGGCACTCGGCGGCTTCCTATCTGGCCCAGTGCGGCGCTTCGCTGGTGGAAATTGCTCAGTTCCTAGGGAACAAAACCCTTCAAGGGGTCCAACGCTACGCTCATCTCACCGATCAGCGCTCACAGCTCGATATCGATCGAATGCACGAGAAACTATTCGATCCCAAGTCCTAGGCCCCAAGTCCCAGGTCCCAAGTCATACGCCACTCTCAAGATTCAGGCAATCCGAGCTTCTGGCGCAACATCGGCTCGATTCGAGTCGCTCCGGTCTCCTGCCCAACGACAAGCGCTTCTTCGGCCGATATACCGTCGACATAGTAGGCCTTCAGTGCGAAAAGGGCGCCGACACGATTGCCGCTGCCGCAATGAACCATAATCGGTGCCTCCGCCTCCTCGATTGCGGTTGCGAATCGTCGAGCATTCTCTTCGTTCAAAGCCTCTGCCCCACCGATCGGAATCACCACATAGGTCAGCCCCACCGATTCGACAAAGTCGGGATCGGTGTTGCCCTCCTCGCCCTCGGTCCTGAGGTTGATGACCGTGCGAATTCCGTTGTCGGCCGCTGCAATGAATTGATCTTGGGTCGGCTGGCCGCCGACAAGTATCCCTTCGTCGGTGAGTCTGCCGTTGGGAAGCTGTTCCGCGGGTGGGGTGGCGGTGGTAACCCCTTGGCGGGCGGGAGGTTTATCGGTGCTCTGAGGCTCGGGTGTCGAACTGGTGCCAGCACATCCAAACCCGACGAATGTCAGCACGACGGCGAAGGTTGCGAGTTGGATCTGAGTCTTGTTCATCTCGTCCTTCCGTTGAGAATTCTTTTTTCGCCTGTAGCCTGGTCTGCTCGGATGACTGATCCGAGCCCAGCGTCGAGCTAGTTGGTCAAGGCCGGGTTGGTGCAGTCAATGATCTCAAGAGGCGCCCGGGTGGGGATGCCGTCCGAGTCGAGAATTCCAGAGAACGAGAGGCTACCCCAGTCGTTGTTGTCCTGCAGCGTGGTGAGCGTACCGCCACAGGTGTTGTTGCCGGACGCGTTGATGTCGTGGGTCACCCCGGTCTGTATTCCACCGGTGCCGTTCCAATTGACCGGAGGGGCCCCACAGACGCCAAGATTCTCGTTGAGATTGTTCTCATTCAGGGTGACCCGGTCGCCGTAGGAATAGTCGAGTATGCCGTCGTTGTCGGTGTCGCAGTCGCTGTCGACGCCGTTGAGCTGGTATTTGTAGCTCATCACCGAGTTGTAGTTCGGTTTGTAGTTGCAGTTCTCGTATCCACCATGCCGTAGATTCAGATTGTGACCCAGCTCGTGCGCGATGGTGTTGGAGACCCACATCGTGTTGAAGGCGCTACAACGCAGGGAGACGATCAGATCGTCTCCATTGACTTCGGCTTGACCGGAGCTGCCACTGTTGGTGTTGTAGTAGTGAGGCAGGATCACGTAGTGAAAATAGCCATTACGATTAGAGGCGAGGTTGACGGCTTTGTAGTTGAGAAACTCACTGCTACCGACCCCACCCACAAGGGCGGCGTCGGCATCATCGATCAGATTTCCACCCGTAAACGGACCGCCCTGACCATAGTCATGGACGTAGTGGATCCCTGTCGACCCGTCTGGGTTGGTCAGCGGTGAGGCGTCGAACGCTGCCGTTATGCGGTCGATCATCGCGGCTGTGGGTCTGTGGGTGTGCTCTCCGCACTGCACCGGGTCGTCAAACCAGTCGTACTCGACCAGGATGTCCTTGCGCAGCGGATTGGTTCCCAGACCTGGCAGATCCAAACCGTTGACGGTCCCCAGTACTTCGTCGCCGTCTTTGAGTGAGTCGCCATCAGTGTCGGCATTGTTGGGATTCGTCCCGGCATCGGTAGAGCCTAGATAAACCCCGGTGTTGGTCTCGAAGCAGTCGTCCAGGCGGTCGCCGTCGGAATCGGTTCCAAGCTCACAGGGCCCGCCCTGCGAGCTCGACCATTCATCGAGGTCCTGTCGTTCGAAGCCGCTATAGAAGATCGCGTTACTGAGCTCGAACCAGGCCGCGCCGCCAGCATCCGCATAGACCAAGCCCCAACCGGTGCCGATCCAATTGCAATCGAATCCGTCGGAGCCGGTTTGAAAGTCGTAGTCATTGACCGGTGAGCGGCTCAGCCAAGACCCCGGGGCGTAGTTGTGACGCTGTTGCACGTGGATGACGTTTATCGGGGTGGTCTCTTGTTGGTAAAGAGCGCCGGTACCCGTGCCACTGCGAGCCGAGACAAGAGGGTGGTGAAAGTTCTCTCCGACCGCGGGAGTTGCCAGGGTTGCACCGGCCCAGGTCGCCCCGCCGTCGTAGCTGATCCGGTAGGAGATCCCCTGGCCGTTCGCCAGCTCTTTTTCAAAGGCAACCAGAAACGTGTCTCGGTAGGCCGCGACGCTGGTCGATTCAGCGGCCGTGATTCCGCCTTCGACCGCGGTTCCTGCATCCCAACCGCTACTTCCCAGTCGGTAAAGATAGATCGAGTCGTCCGTGCCGACATAAGAGAGCACCAGGAAGAAATCTCCGGCAAGGCCAGACCAGCCGATATTTCTGGAGGTTGAGAGACCCGAGTCAGCGTTTGAGATGAGTGGCGAGATCTCGGTGAAGGTGGTGGCATCCGATGCGTTATCCCAGAAATGGCGAATCGTCCCGTCGGCCAGCAAGATCGAGTAGTCGATTCGGTCGTTGGCATCGTCGGCGTTGGTTGCAAGATTGATTGAAGTCAGGGTGGACGGTGACGTGTCGACAACGGTCTGGAAATCGAAGCCCACATCAATCTGACCATCGAATACCGAAGCTCTGCGGAGCCTGGCCTCGTTGCCAAAGGTGTAGGCGACGTAGACGTATCGGTCCACAACGGCCATGTCTGCGAGCTCGAATCCACCCAGCGACAGGTACGATTCGGCCCAACTCGAGCCACCGTCGGTCGAGAGGTAGACCCCCCAGCCACTGCTCGTCCCCCAGTCGACAACGGCAAAGATGTTGCCCGACTGTTTGTCCCAATCGAGGCTGATGGACTCGGCTGTCGATCGCGTACCGATCTGGACATTGCCTCCTGGGATCATTGCGCCACTTTCGACGGGGAGCAGCCAGCGAATGCCGAGGCTTACGGTCGCGATCGATCCTTCGAGAGACTCGAGGACTGCCAGAGCCTCATCGTATCGAGCCATCTTCCAGAGAATCTCGGCCTCGGAGGCAAGAGCGAGCGCCGAACCCGGGGCGCTGCTACTCAGCTCGATTTGGATACTGGCGTTGAGACGCTCAGTCGAGGTGAGGCCTTCAAGTACCTCGGACACGCGGCTCGGATCTGTTGGTTCACCGCTGGCTGTACTACCACTGGCCGGTTCACCACTGGCAGATCGAGATCCCAGTAGCTGAGACCCGAGCAGCAGAGTGATCGCTAGCAGTAGATGGATCCGTTTAACCATGGTTTTGTCTATTATTCGCTGGTAACGCTGGCAGAAGATACCATTCAGAGAGCCATTTTGATCTTGGATGGGCTTTCAAGCCTAAACGCTAGGCCCCGGTCAGAAGAGGTTGTTTTCCACAGACATTCCAGAATCGGCAAGTTACAATAGGCTTGTTTGCGACCTGCTGTATCTCTCTCGTACAGAAGCAACGTAGTTCGAGGCCACTTCCAAGTGGCCCCCTGTCTACCTGAACTTCTCACAAGCCTTCTTCTGCAAGGCCGGATCTGCTTGATCTACTTTGTCCAGAGTTGATCCGGTTCAGCCTAGAGAATATCGCCGAACGAGCCTCTGGCGGTGTTTACGTCCGGGTAGAGATCGAATCTCTCGTTTATACCGAGCATGATCAGGATCTTGGCCAACCGGCCACAGACACCCGCGAGTCGTATCTGTCCACCCACCTCTGCCAGGTCGGATTTTTGCCGTAGAAGTTTGTATAGCCCCCAATTCGAAACATAGGTCAGCTTGGTGCAATCAACGATCACCTTCTTGACGCCTCCATCGATCATCTTTTCGAGCTCTCCCATGAATTGGAGGACGTTGTCGGGTGTAAGACCGCCATCAGCAGTCAAAACGATGACGTCGCCGTCGGTGTGGTGGAAGTAGAACTCCATATCTCGATTCAAAGCCTAGCAGCCGACGAATGATAGGGCGAGACCTCAATGGAAGAGGAAGAAGTAGCCGGCGGCGAGACCGTTCAGGCCGATGTAGGCAAGGGGAAAGATCCAGCGGCACCTCCGATCGATCCGGTCTCCTGTAAAGATTCGGCCCCTTCGATCCATCTGGCCCACCAACAGGTTGATGACAACGCCGGCGAACATCGTCAGGAAGCTGATGTAGAGGAAGGCGCTCATCAGGGTGAAGTAGGAGATCCTGGGAAGGACCCCGCTCACCATGATCTGGTAGGCCACGATGGTCAGGATGCCAATGAAGGAGATATCCATCCGATCCCCCAGGGATTCCCGGTCCATCCAGAAAACCGACCAACTCAAAACGACCAACAGCGCCAGCGGTATAACGACCACTCGCAGCATGACCCCGGGGCGGCGTTCCAGATTGAAGGTCACGACATAGGCGCTGAGGGCACCGACGCGGCCATCGGCGTAGACCGGGTCGTACTCGCGAGTAGAGGAGTCGATGCCGAGAAGTCTCCACTGTGAGATCCCCACGCGATGGTCCGCGGTGCCCGTTGTGTCGGAGTCGGCTTCGAGGACGACCTCACTCTTGTCAAAACCCAAAACCTCGAAGATGGCCTCGAAACCTTGGTTGTCGAAGGGAAACCGGCGTAGCGTCATCCACACCTCGGCTACGGCGTTGATCTCCTCGACATAGGTCATCGAGCCATCGGGTCGGATTCGTAACAAGACTCCTTGCCGCTGATAGCGTCCGGACTCGTTCGCGAGAACCAGTTGCGGCCACCAGCCGTCGAAGACCTCCGAGAACTGGTAGTTACCCTGGTATACCCTTTCGGCAGCTCCAACCTCGGCAGGATCGAAAGCCTGCCGCTCGTCCATCCACCTGAGCGTCACAATGCCCTCGAACTCGAATCTCTGAGCTTCCTCGTCGATTCTGTTGATGTCTCTGAGAAAAAACCCGATCCTGACGATCGTGGGACCCTCTCCTGGCGGTGGTCCCAGCAGCGAGGGGGTTGCCGAAGCGGCAGGCGCAAGAAAACATCCGGTCCACGAGACCAGCAATACTGTGACGATAAGCAGCTCAGACCGCTTTGTGGCGGAGCTCCGGAGCCCTGCCATGATCGGCCGCAAAGTCGAGACTCTCATGCGGTGCAAATTATCCCACGCCGGCGAACCCGGCAGTGAAGCCAACTATTGAAGCCATTTGTTGAAGCCAGAGATCGAGGGCCCAACTGTCGCGCGTTGTTCCGCTCGCACGGCCATGAGCAGTGCGGACTCGGACGGGCCCCTGGGTGAGGAACAGAGTCAGCAGACTATTCGCTACACTACGGCGTTCTGTCACGCGTTGGGGCGTTCCGACACACTGGCGTGCCGATACACTGGCCTGCTGATACATTGTGGGGCGCGCCGATACACTGTGGGGCGTGCCGATTCACTATGGCGTGAAATTGAATTCCCGATCTCTACGAACACGAAAAGTTGCGTCGAGAGTGGACGCATCCGGCGTTAGATAGGTCTCTCGCTGGAGGAAATCTGAGTTGGGCAAGCAGCAGAAGTCCCCCGAGTGGTCCGACCAGTGGTCCCGATTCCAGGACGAGGAGCGATTTCTCTTCGAGGACTGGATCCTGCCGGCGACGCAGGAGGACTTCCGCGACCAGGATGTGCTCGAGTGTGGATGCGGGGGAGGACAGCACACGGCTTTTGTCGCCGAGGTTGCGAGCCATGTCACGGCAGTCGACCTCAACACCGTCGAGATCGCACGCGACAGGACAAAAGACTTCGACAACGTGGAGCTGGTCGAGGACGACATCGCCGCGATGGATCTGGGGAGGACGTTCGACGTCGTCTTTTGCATCGGGGTGATTCATCACACGGACGATCCCGACCGCACGTTCGAGAATCTCTACCGGCATTGTCGGCCGGGTGGCAAGCTCATCGTCTGGGCTTACAGCAAAGAGGGGAACGGGCTCGTGCGTCTACTCGTGGAGCCCCCTCGGGCCCTCGTCCTTCGCCATCTGCCGCGAGGGGTTGTTGGGCTACTGTCGCGAATCCTGACCGCACTTCTCTACGTCCCCGTCCACACAATCTACCGGATCGGCTTTCTTCGGTTCCTGCCGTACTTCGAGTATTTTGCCAATTTCAGGGAGCTATCCTTCGAGCGCAACGCCCTGAACGTCTTCGACAAGCTCAACGCGCCGCAGACCCGGTTTATCAGTCGGGAGCGCTGTGCCCGGTGGCTTGGAGATGACCGTTTCGAGCCCGGCACCACATCGATCCGACACTACGCGGGGGTCAGCTACAGCCTGGTGGGTGTGCGCGCCTCGGGCCCGTCTGCCGAGGCATAGAGTTCGTAGCGCCGGCGCCGGTGGTGTCTAGTGGATGAGCGCACGAAACTAGACCTGTCGCTAGGGTTGAGCTCTGCCAGCACCTCGACAGAGTCGGCATGCGACGTGCAGAGGCGACGTGCAGAGGAAAGTGACGCTATGACCCAAGAATCTGGCGGCGGATGTCACTCAGGCGCCATCGCCGAATTACTAGAATGGATGCCATGCGGTCGCGAATGCCCGTCAGGGCACTACTCCTGATCATTCTTCTTCTCGCTGCTTGGGGTGCCCGGTCGTCGACGGCGCAAGAGGCTGGCGACGGCGCCGCCATCTCTTTGAGCGGCACGATCTCCGATCGTGAGGACGGACTCCTGATTGCGGGGTCGGTCATCAAGGTCGTCAACGGACCCAAGATCAAGGCAGAGGACGGGACGTTCTCAGTGGTCCTGGCTGCCGGGAATTGGGTGCTCGAGGCGCGAGCCTCGGGCTACTTGCCGACCACGATTCCAATCGAGCTCGATCCTGGATCGGCTCGAGAGCTCCAGATCGAGCTCAGCCGGTCGGTCATTACCGACGAAGTCCGAGTCATTGCCGAGCGGCCCGCCGACCCCGCGGCTCCGGTCACCGTAATCCAACCGGAGACCGTCTTCAATGTGGCAGGTTCGCTGGATAATGTATTCCGGACCTTACAGGCCTTGCCGGGTGTCGCCGCCCCGGATGATTTCGGTAGCCGCCTCTCGGTACGGGGTGGTGGACCCGATCAGAACTTGACCATGCTCGACGGGGTCGAGATCTACAACCCCTATCGACTGTTCGGACTAACCAGCGCATTCAACCCGGAAACGGTTGCCGATTTCCAACTTACCGCCGGAGGGTTCAGCTCTCGATATGGCGATCGCCTCTCTTCGCTCTTGGTGGTCGATAGCCGACCCGGCCAGACCTCGATCGGAGGGGCAGTTGCGGCCAGCATTACCGATGCCAACGTGGTCGTCGAAGGTGGCTTGCCCGGCAACCCACAGAACTCTTGGTTGTTCACCGCGCGCAGAACCTACTACGACTTGATTGTTGGTCCGTTGGTCGATGCCGGTGACCTGCCATCGTTCAACGACCTCCAATTTCGGGTGGATGCAGCGGCGGGGCCCGGGATGTTGACCTTCACAGGAATTCGTAGTCGCGAGGGAACCGATCTCGACATCGATGACGAGGATGAAGACCTCGAAGCGACTGCGTTCTCGACTGCCAGCAACGACCTGCTGGCGGCCCGCTACGACGTGCCTATCGGACAGAAGGCCACGTCTTCGACAGTTTTGTCTTGGTACGACAACTCTGATTTTCTCGAGTTCGACGGTTCGTTTCGAAATGATGCCAAGCGCTCGAACATCCCCGGCGAAATTGGCAGCGATACGAGCGAAGTCATCTTCGCGCGCGACCTGATCGTGAAAGACATCGTGCTGCGCCAGGACTTCGCGTACTCGCTGAATCCGAGTAATTTCCTCGGTTTTGGCGCCGAGATCCACGACCTTGAAAGCACGACGGCTTTCATATCGCTGGGCGACCGCAATGATCAGGAGGCGAACGGATCGAGCGTGCGGGGGGGTGTCGGTCTGCCGGATGAGATCGACTCGGCGCTAAAAGGTGTTCGCGGCGGGCTCTGGTTCGAAGACCAGATCTCGATCACCAGAAAATTCACCCTGACACCAGGTGTCCGATTCGATTGGAGCTCGATCAACGAGAGATCGACCGTCTCGCCGAGACTGTCGGCTTTGTATTCGATCGATCAGAACACCCGAATTCGGGCCGCAGGCGGTCTCTATACCCAAAGCCCGGGGTACGAGAAGCTGGTATCGGCCGACTACTTTGTCGATCTGACCGATGTGGCCGAAGTGGGCATCCGCCATCAACGGGGTCTTCACGCCATCTTGGGTGTCGAGCGCGACTTCCCACGCAATTTCTCTCTCAGGATCGAGGGCTATTACAAAACCTACGACGACCTGATCATTGGTCGCCTGGAGACCGACGAGGAGCGACTGCTGCGGGTCGCCCGTTACGATTTTCCGGAAGAGATCCAGTCGAGTGTGCCGACCGCACCGATCATTACCAGCAATCCGAGCAGCGACGGCAAGGGTGATGCCTACGGGATGGATTTCTTTGCGGTCCGACGTCCGAGCCCAGGAGGCAAGTTTGGCGGCTGGTTCTCCTACACGCTCGCCTGGGCCAATCAGGATGCCTACGAACGCAACTACGCCTTCGACTACGACCGTCGGCACTCGGTGAACCTGGTTGGCTACTACCGGCTGGGGCGGCGTTGGGAGCTTGCCGCGACCGGACGCTGGGCCTCAGGCTTCCCGCGCACGCCTCCGATCGGGCTGCGGGTCGCTGCGACCGAGGATCCGAATCACGACCCCGACAACCCTCTGCCGCCGGCTCTGATCCCGGCGACCGATCCATTTGGCAACTACATCTATCAGGCTGACTACGGCGATGTTACGAACCTCAATAGTGGCCGATTGCCCTACTATGCGCGCCTCGACACGAGGGTCTCGTTTCGGCCCGGCGGTATGCAGAGCAAGTGGATGATCTACGTCGAGGTCCTCAACTTGCTCGGCCGCGACAACGCCGGCAATCTCGAGCCAACGCTCGAATTCAACCCCGACGGAGACGAGCCGACCCTGGTCGAGACTCCAGACGAGGCGCTACCGCGTCTACCAACCATCGGCGCCAGGTATCGGTTCTAGCAGGCGACCTGCTCTTTGTCGTCATCGGCGATGATGATGCCCGGAGCCGCCGCCGACCCACCACATGAAGCCGCCGGCCTCGAAGTCGCAGTCGCAGCTCAGATCGAGGATATTGCGATCCTCGCAGGCCAGTACCGAGTCGACGCTGAGGTACTGCGGAACCTCGTCCAGAGGCACGTAGTCGTCGCCCAGGCGGCTGCCACCTAGCGCTTCAACTCGAAATTTCCTTTTCGGACCTCGAGAGATAAGCCCATAA
>CAXMQZ010000017.1:0-12308 GCA_964195975.1 uncultured Polyangiaceae bacterium
AAGCGGAATTCCAGCCGTACCTGATGGCGAACCGGGACAGGGACACGACGGTCGGCAAGTTCGGTCAGTTCCCGCTCGCACTGACGCTGCACTAGTTCCGGTAATGCCATTGTCCGTTTCGACGGTTCTCAACAGATTCGACTTCAGTATAGAGCACGCGGTGCCTCAGAAAGTGGCCCCCCGCCTGCCGCACTATCTAACACGCTCCGCCCGCGCGCGAGACTCACCTGTATGACCATCGACGACCTGCGCCGACTGCTGCACCAGCTTAGAGTCGAAAGATTACCCGATCCGATGAGAGCGCGGCTGACAGAGGTATTTCGGGAATGGTTCCAGGGCTGGCGGGAGCGTCGGCCTGCCAGAGATGTTTCGGAGGTGGACGGGACGTCTTGATGGCGGGATTCTCTCTATCTTGCGTAATAATAGATAGCAGCATTCATTTGTGGACGGCAGGACTGCGGGGGAGCGACCGATGAGACCTCTACTTCGAGTATCCGTTGGCGTGGTTTGGCTGGTGAGCGGCGCGGTCGCGCATGCGCAGTGGCAGGAGCCGCCGACGATCGCCGTGATCGAAACCGAGCGTAGCGTCGTGGTGGTGGCGGCGAACGAGACCCCCAACTCGGTCGTCGTGGGGATGACCTCAGAGGCCGGTTCGTATGTCGATTTCGTGGCTGACGAATTCGCTGGGATTGGGGGCTCCGAGTCCAAAGCGGAGGCGAGGCAGAATACGCAGATCTCCGCCTTTTCAATCCGGGGTACAGGAGAAATCAAGGTCGATGAAACGATTGGCGGCGCGCCTGACGCTCAGTGTGGGAGTGACGCTACGTCGAGAGTGCAAGTGACCTTCACGGTCCCGGTGAATGCGGCCTTCTCCCTGACAGGAATATTCGAAGCCTCCGCAACCTCTGTGTCAATCGCCGAAGGGTCTGTCAGCTTCACCGGGTTCGACGAGAATGGTTCTCTTTTCTGGATGCAGAAGCATTTCAGTGCGACCGATCCTCCAGAGGAGAGTTGGTTCTTCTTCACCGGAACGGTCAAGGCAGACACGGAATTGAATCTTTTGATTTTCGCGGATGGTGCTTGCAGGGGCGACGAGACCGATGTCGTAGTCGCTGCAGCGTCCTTCGATTTCGATCTGGACTTTGGTGACAGGGACGGGGACGGGCTTCTAGACAAGTGGGAGGAAGACAAGGGGATCAACGTCGACGGGGACCCCGAGTTCGAGATCGAGCTCAATGACGCCGACCCGGACCGTAAGGATCTGTATGTCGAGATCGACGTGATGGTAGGAAGCGCCCACAGCCAGGGCCCGGTTGAGGACTGGGTGGAGATCCAGGACGTTCAAGACGCCTTCGCGATCGCTCCCGGGAGCTTGGTTCAGAATCCAATTCCGCAGGCCGGGAATCTGGCGGAGCCGACGATCAAACTCCACGTGCGAGATGGCGGCCACTCCCCCGGACACGTAGCCTTGACGAGTGCTGGAAAATGGCCGGATCAATTCGACGCCATCAAGGATGCCAATTTCGGCTTGCCAAGCGAGCGGGCCCAAACCGCAATCTGGGACGGGCTCAAGACAGCGCTCATGCATGTCTACCGATACTGCCTGTGGGCCGACACGCTAACTCTCGAAGGTACACCTGCAACCGGTGTCGCTGAACGGCCAGGCAACGATTTCGTAGTTGCATCCGGTTTTGTCCAAGCTCAATATCTGACCGTCCTGACCGACGCGCTCGCAGGCACATTCATGCATGAATTGGGACACAACCTGGGTCTCCAGCATGGCGGCCAAGACCCGCTGCGATACAAGCCGAACTATCTGTCGGTCATGACCTACACCTACCAGAATCCTTGGGACGTTGTGACGAATCAAGGAACTAATGCCCAAGCCGCTTGGCGGCTCGACTACAGCCGTAAAACTGCGACCACTCTCGATGAGAAAAGATTGAAGGAAGACCAGGCGCTAGTCGGCGCGCCGGGGAGACAGATAATTTTCAACTCGAAGCCTGAATCTTCGCCGGGATCAGCTTTGAACATAGGGTTTGCGAACGCGCCGAGTACGGACTGGAACTCCAACCAAGGCCCGCCTGAATCGGTTCCCTACCCCCTCGACATCTCTCGAATCAACTGGAATGAGGGCGCAAGTCTCGACACTCTGGATTCATACACCGATTGGGATCGGCTCTGGTACCACCTCTCTGGCAAGGGGGAATTTGAAGATGGAGTAGGTCGAAACCTCGACTCGATTCAACCGAATATCGGTCCGGATGCGATCGACTCGATCCTCTCCTCTGAGTGGGTGGACCAAACTGCTCTCACGCCTGAGGTCTTCTGGGATGGCTTTGAAACGGGTGACATTTCTGCATGGACCGCTAGTACCGAACCGTAGCTACCTTTCGCAATGATTATCCAGGACCGGGCCTCGCTGCCCGGCTATTTCTTCTGTCCAGGTTCCTACAAAGGATTCTCCACAAAGGGATTCCCGTCGCCTTGCACAGCTTTCGCCTTGGCATTGAGAGCCAGCTCAGCCACGTCAACCGGGTCACTTGATCCTGAGCTGAAGGCTAGGTTGCCAGAGATGTTTCGGGGGTGGACAGGAGGTCTTGATGGCGGGATTCTCTCTATCTTGCGTAATAATAGATAGCAGCATTCATTTTTGGACGGCAGCACTGCGGGGGACCGACGGATGAGACCTCTACTTCGAGTATTCGTTGGCATGGCTTGGCTGGTGACCGGCACGGTCGCGCACGCCCAGTGGCAGGAGCCGCCGACGATCACAGTGGTCGAAGCCGAGCGTAGCGTTCGGGTACTGGCGGCGAACGAGTCCTTGAATACGAACGTCGTGGGGACGACCTCAGAGGCGGGACCGTATGTCGATTTCGTCGCTGACGAGATCGCGGGAATTTGGGGCTCTCAGTCCAAAGCGGAGGCGAAGCAGAATACGCAAATCTCTTCCTTTTCGATCCACGGTTCAGGGGAGATTAAGGTCGATGAAACGGTCGGCGGTGCGCCGGAGGCCCATTGTGGAAGTCAGGCTACGTCCAGAGTGCAGGTAACTTTCACGGTCCCGGTGAATGCGCCCTTCGCCCTGACAGGTATATTCGAAGCCTCCGCAACTTCCGGGTCGCCTGCCGAAGGGTCTGTCAGCTTCATCGGGTTCGACGAAAATGGTTCTTTTTTCTCGCTGCAGAAGCTTTTCAGTGCGACCGATCCTCCAGACGAGAGTGGGTTCTTCTTTACCGGAACGGTCAAGGCTGACACGGAATTACATCTTTTGATTTTCGCAGATGGTTTTTGCGGAGGCGAAGAGGACGTCGCCGTCGCGGCCTCCTTCGACTTCGCTTTGGACTTCGGTGATCGAGACGGAGACGGTTTGCTGGATAGCTGGGAGGAAGCCGAGGGGATCAACATCGACCAGGACCCCGACCTCGAAGTCAAGCTGGATGGCGCCGACCCCGACCGCAAGGACCTTTTTGTCGAAGTCGATGTCATGGCAGGAGTAGCGTTCGATGAGGTAGCCATCGCGATGGTGAAACGGGCATTTGCGCAGGCGCCGGGCGATCTGGTTTGGAACCCGATTCCCCGGGCCGCGACCATCGACGACCCAACAATCAACCTTCATGTGATCTGGGACGACGGCGATGCTCCTGGCAACGTCCCACTTAGTGCTCCACCCGGAGTGTGGCCGGGACAGTTCGGCGTCATCAAGGACGAGTACTTCGGTTCACCGAGTGATCGCCCGCCCATTCGTACCGATTGGGACACCGCAGGGAGACCTGCGCGTGCGCATGTATATCGCTACTGCCTCTGGGCCAACACACTGAACGACGGGCAAGAGCTTATGGGCGATGCTGAGTCACCAGGAAACGACTTCATCGTTGCAGCCGGCGGTGTTTCGACCTGGCCAAGCGTTGCAAATGTGATTACCGAGACGCTCGCAGGTACCTTTATGCATGAGCTCGGCCACAATCTTGGGCTCGACCATGGCGGTCAAGATGAACTCGATCTCAAGCCGAACTACATATCGGTTATGAACTCGGCGTACGGGGAGCCTTGGGACAAGATCACGCTGCAAGGCACCAATGCCAAGGAGATATGGCGCCTCGACTATAGCCGAGGTGCCATGGCCACTCTTGACGAGGAGCGAATGCAAGAGAATCAGGGTCTCGACGGACCTCTGGGTCGGATGATCCTATTCAACTCGGCCGCCGCCGGGGAACCGAGCCTGCTGAACTTCGTATGGGCCGTCGCTCCCTGGGTGGATTGGAACTTCAGCGATGCCGTAGACGGGTTTCCCTACCCACTCGACATCTCCCGTTTGAGTCCAGGGATCTTAGAAGACACCTACGATCTTCTCGTCTCATACCCGGATTGGGATCGGCTGTGGTATCAGCTTTCTGGGACTGGCCATTTCAACGACGGCATCGTACCCGGAGCGGAGCAGACCTCCCCGGAAATGAGTGAAGAGTTGATTGAATCGATTCTCTCTGCAGACTGGGTCGACCAAACTGTCCTGGGTGATCTCGTGTTCGCCAACGACTTCGAGCTCGGCTCAACCACCGCCTGGTCGGCGACGGTGCCCTAGCAACCACTCGTGCCGATGACTACGGGCCGATCAGGCGGCGATCCGTTCTTGGGATTCTCCATCGACAAACTGGACTCCTCTGATGACCTCGGCGATTCGCTTGTAGCCCTGCAGCCGTCGCCTTCGGGTACTTGGCCTCGTAGGTCGAGAGGAAGGCATCATGAGTATCCTCGAGCAAGTTCAACTCGACCGTTGAGGTCCCAGGACCTTCTCAGGCGCTGCCGACTCGGCACCTCTGTCAGAAACTGTCACTGGCCTGCGCTATATATAAGGTGTATGTCCTTTCCACCAGAGCTGTGTGAGTTTGTTGATTCAGAGACTTGGACGTTTGCCAAGACCATGCCTACGTGGCAGGCTTGGCGAAAGGGACGCTACCGGAATAGGTAGCTGGCCACGATGGGCGGTTTCGCTTCCTTGGGTCTCGAAAACGACACCTAATCTAGGTCACCGCTTCCAACCACCGCCGGGCGATCTCGACCTGGTGGGGAAGTGGGTGGAGATGAGCTTTCGGCTGGTCGAGGCGCGCAAGAGTGTCCTCGAGTGACATGCCGTCACGTCGCGCCAAGTAGGCCGCGATCACCGCGCCTGTGCGTTCGATGCCGGCGCGGCAGTGGATATAGACGGGACCTTGCGCCAGCGCCTCCGAGAGGATCTTCCAAGTCAGGTCCAACTGTTCAACGCTCGGAGCGCCGCCATCCACGATCGCGACCGAATCGCGCTTGATTCCACACCACTCGAACGCGGCAACGGCCTCGCGACCGTAGCGGTTTGGGCGAGCCCATTCGTGGTCCTCGCGCAGATCCAGAACCCATTTCGCACCTGCTTCCACGAGCGTCTCTACATCCTTGGCAGTAAGTGGGTTCCGGCCGTAGAGCAGACCACCGTCGAGCTCGCGGATCTGGAATTCTGGCAGCGAGGGTTTCTCGTAGACCAGGTCGTGCCGTAGCTCGAACAGACCCTGCGCCGCCTGTTCCAACCGCGAGCGCTGATGGAGAACCTCGAGCCATCTCTCTGGAATCGCCTGCTGACCATACTGGGCTCCGAGGGCGCCACCCGCGACAGCCGCCATCGTATCGGTCTCGCCGCCCAGATTGACCAGCTCGATGAGAGCCTCCTCCAGACTGTCGACATTCGCAGCAGCCCACACTGCCGCCTCGAGACACTCGACGCTGTAGCCGGCGAAAGTTGAGGGCTGGAGCTCATCGACACTGAGTTCGGGGGCGCGCTGTAGCCGATCCCAGAAGCCGGGTGGCAGAGGTGTGGGGCCAGGAGTGTCGGGTGAACGCTGCCCCTCATCCGCCGCTTCACGTGCAAGGGCGATGGCGCTCTCCCAAGCGGCCGTGGGCTCGCTACCAAAGAGAATCTCCCGCACCCAGAGACAGTAGGCCGCGCAGCACACCTCCGCCTGCGGGTCCCAATGGGTCATCGCAGAGATCCGGGCGCTGCCATCCAACATTCGCTGCGGGTCTGGGCTCTGGCGTTGGCGAGCGCGGCTGAAATCGTTCCGCCGACGTCTTTGGCTGTCTCCCTCCAAGCGAGGAAGCGGTTGCCTGCCTCGGCCACCGGATCGGCTGGCTCTGCCAGGATCCCTTCCGCCACACACAGCGCCATTCCGGTGTCGTCAGTCCATTCGCCTGGCGCCCACCCTTTCAGCCCACCTCCGACCATCTCGGTCAACCGGCCATACTTCTCTTCCAAGAGGCGCTTCTTTAGAAATTCCGCTGGCGCCCCTAAGGCATCACCACAGGCGAGTCCCAGCAGGGCGCCGAGGTAAGGGTCTCTAGCGGTTCGGGTCATGATGTGTCGCCCAACATCTGAGTTCGGTCCGAACTAGCTTGAGAGGGGCACCCAGCCGAGCGCCTGTTCGATGGCTCGCCGATAGGGAGTATCGGTTTGCTTGGGCGCCTTTCGAATGTACTCTTCACAAAGAGTTCTTGTGTTGCCCGAGGTGCTAGCTAGGTACTCGATTACTTCAGTTCCACTGGGGACGTGGCCAACTTGATTTGGGAACCCGGGCGGTAGCGCTGTCCACACTACGGCATTGAAATCCTTTTGCCTCGCCCAGTCACAGATGGATCCACTGACGTCGCCCTGCGAGTCGTGCTCCGGTGACCACACTCCGATCAACGATGGCCAGTTCTCGGGCGGTATCCCCTCGCGCCTGTCGATATTTTGGATAGCCGCTTCCAGGTCATTGTGACGGAGCTCAGCCCACAGTGTGGTGACTCTGTGGTCTGTTTCCGGTACCAGCACCAACGTGATACGCCCATTGTCTGCCTGCCGAGCGAACTCGACGGGCAACCGAGGGCCGTCGCTAGACCATGCACTAGCTACCTGTAGATTCCGAGGATCCCAAATCAAGAAGCCCCAACCAATGCAACCGATTCTCATTTACTAGCCTCTGAATCCGAATTCATTATCTATTGGTCGATCATCTGCCCCCGTACTGTAGCGCTAGTTGGGGATCATAGGACCGCGAGTGGCCGATCCAGCACCGGCTCGAGCCCGGTACTCGTCGCCCAGAGGAATTGATGCAGAAGATTCTGCTCGACTACGGCATGCAGACCCACGAGAGGGAGGGCGATACCGAGAGCTACGGGCTGGTAGTCCAACCAGAGATGTCGCCAGACTCGAAGCCGTCGGCGAACACTGGAGAGAAGCGCTGGCCCTGGATGCTTTTGTAGCCGGTACCCACGTCGTACGAGCCGTCGCTGTCCCAGACCACCACGAAATTGCCTTGGTCATTCGCCGCCACCGAGGCTCTATATTGGCCGCTCGTCGTATAGGAGTTGATTTGGAACTCCCCCCCCACGGGTGTGCCGCTGGCGTCGTAGAACTGCATCTGGACGCTGGTGGAACTGGTGTCGGTGCCGTTCGAGCCTTCGCTGTCCCAAACCACCACGAAGCCGTCTTGGGCGACCCTAGCCACTGCGGGTCTGTATTGGCCGTTCGTGGTGTAGGAGTTGACTAGGAACTCGCCCCCTACGGATGCGCCATTGGCGTCGTAGCGCTGGCCCTGGATGCTGTTGTAGCTCGTGTCGATGCTGTTCGAGCCGTAGCTGCCCCAGACTACGACGAAGTTGCCTTGGGCGTCGAGAGCCACCGCAGGTCTGCTTTGGCTGCTCGTCGTGTAGGAGTTGACCTGAAACTCGTTGCCGACGGCCAATCCAGCTGCGTCGAACCTCTGGCCGCGGACGCTCCGATTACTCGTGTCATTGTCGTAGGAGCCGAGGCCGTCCCAGACCACCACGAAGTCGCCGTCGGGTTCGACAGCCACCGCCGCTCTCTTTTGACTGCTCGTCGTGTAGGTGTTGACCTGGAACTGAACCCCCACGGGTGCGCCGTTGGCGTCGAAGCGCTGCGCCTGGATGCTGTTTTCGCTCGTGTCCGTGCCGTCCGCGAAGTTGCTCTCCCAGACCACCACGAAGCTGCCTTGAGCGTCCGCAGCCACCGCGGGACTCGTTTGGAAGCCAGGCTCGAAGGAGTTGACCTGGAACTGACCCCCCTCCGGGGTACCGTTGGGGTTGTAGCGCTGCCCTTGGATGCTGGAGCCGAAGCTATCCGAGCTGAACGAGCCGTAACTCTGCCAGACCACCACGAAGTCGCCATCCGGCCCGCTCGCCACCTTTGTATTGATTTGTTCGCCTGTGGTGTAGGAGTTGACCTGGAACTGCACCCCGACGCGTGTACCGTTGGCGTTGTAGCGCTGGCCAACGATGCCTCTAAAGCTCGTGTCCGGGCCGGAGTAGCTGGTACTTTGCCAAACCGCCACGAAGTCACCCTCGGCATCGACCCCCACCGAGGGCTGGAACTGATGGCCCACGGTATCGGAGTTGATCTGAAACTGAGGGCCAGTCGGTATCGGTTCTTGAGCCAAGATTCCCTGTCCCGGAAGCAGAAGTACGAGGGTGATTGGGAAGCTCAGCAGATATCGGCGCGCAACGATTCGGATTGCCTGGTTCAAAACGATTGGCTCCTTCAAGAGACGGCGCTAGCTTTTCTAGGGGTGTCTTGTCGTGGTCTGAGGCGGGACTGTATCAGGAGGCGGCTTGATTTGAAATGAGTCATTGGTGGAACTGCTGGTTGGCGCCCACATCCTTGCCGCCGCACAGGAAGTAAGCCTAAATGCTCTTGTGGTGAGGATGCTTGGACAGGCTCACCTCAACGGCGGTACACGTCGCGCCGGTGTCCGACGTGGAGGATAGTGACTTTCTTCGACGCGTCGTCGATCTCAAGGGCGTTTCTTCTCGATTCCGGCTAAACTGATCTGTCCTGGCGGTCACTCCATATTGTCTAGTCCTCCTCTCCGTAGAGCTCCGACATCCACGAGTCGAGATCAAAGCCGCCGTCCGACTCCTCGGGCACGACGGGCGCCAGAGGCTCGGTGCGATTGAAGTTGAAGTACTTTGTCGAGCCGTGGTCCTGGGCGGTACCGCTGGAGCGGCTGCCGTCGCTGCTGCTGAAATTGAAGTATTCGATATTGCCGAGTTTCTGCGAAGTGCCAGTCGTTCGCGTGCCGTTGCTGCTTTGGGATGAGTAGTGGGTAAAAGATCCCAGATCTTGTGCCGTACCGCTGCTGGTCTCGCCGCTACTCTCGCGGAAGTTGTAGAAGGTGAGCGAACCCAAATCCTGTGCCGTCCCCGTCTTGGTGGTGCCGTCGCTCGAGCGAAAGTTGTAGAACGTGAGTGAGCCGATCTGCTGTTTGGTGCCCGAGAAGGTCGTCACACCCGAGGTCCCCGTAGTCGTACCACTGACAAATGTGATCGAGTTGTCACCCGCCGAGGTTTCAGGGCCGGTCCCAGGGCCAATCCCGAGCTCGGTGCCGCTGGTCGATTCGGTTTGAGCTACGCCGGGAGTAGGCAAGAGCAGCAAGCTCAAACCCAGGGCGCCGATTGCTGCTATTGCGAGTACGAATCGTGGTCGTTTCGTCACGTCTGACTCCTTTCAGCCTTCTCAAGGCTCTATGAACTCAGACGCAATTGTCGCGCCAGGCACTGTCAAAACCTGACAGTGATTGGATGCACACCTAGCTCTCTCAACGCGCTGGCTGGCCGAGACCAAGCTTCAAAACAAGCTGCGGTCTGAGAACAACTGAATCTGATTCGCTCCTCGCGCCCGATCAATCGAAGGATTGCAAAGACACTCGCTTGACCTGTCTCCCTCCAAGAGAGATCCTGGGGCCATGTTCGACCAGCTCGAAACGATATTCCACCGACCGAGGCCGTTCGAGTCTTACACCGCCAACGAGCTGTGGACCGACGAGCACACCTCCGCGCAGATGCTCGCCTACCACCTCAACGAGGAAGTCGACCTCTCCTCCCGCAGCGGGGAGTTCATCGATCGCTCCGTGGAATGGATCGTCCCCCACTTGGGCGTGGGCAAGGGAACGAAGATCGCCGACTTCGGGTGCGGGCCCGGGCTGTACACCACCCGCTTGGCCCGCCGGGGGGCGGAGGTCACCGGCATCGACTTCTCGAAGCGCTCTATCGACCACGCTTGCAAGACGGCTGCGGCGGAGGGGCTGTCCATTCGCTACATCAACGAGAGCTACCTCGAGTTGGAGCTGGACGATCGCTTTGACCTGATCACGATAATCATGTGCGACTTCTGTGCGCTCAGCCCCGAGCAACGGCGCACCCTGCTGCGCAAATTCCACGGGCTGCTCGCGTCGGGGGGCGCGGTGCTGCTCGACGTCTACTCCCTGGCCGCCCTTGCCGAGCGCAAGGAGCTGGCCACCTGCGAGATAGATCTCCTGGACGGCTTCTGGTCGCCGCACCGCTATTACGGCTTCCTCAACACCTTCACGTATGACGAGGAGAATGTGGTCCTGGACAAGTACACCATTGTCGAAGAGGCGCGCACCCGCACCATCTACAACTGGCTGCAGTACTTCAGCCCCGAGGCTCTCGAGCAGGAGCTGAACGGCTGCGGCCTCGACGTCGAGAAACGCTACGCGGATGTGGCCGGTTCGACGTACAGCCCCGAGCACACCGAGTTCGCGGTGGTGGCCCGCAAGCAGTAGGACAGGGACTGGAACGATACCGGAGTAGCGGCCCGGCGTTATGAGCCAGCTACCGACCCCAACCATTGCCGCACCACTTGAACCTGGTGGGGAAGTGGGTAGAGTTGAGCGTTGGATTGGTTGAGGCGCTCGAGCGTTTCATCGAGCGAGAGCCCGTCCCGCCGAGCCTGGTAAGCAACGATCACCGCGCCGGTGCGCTCGATGCCGGCCCGGCAATGGACATAGACGGATCCCTCGGCTAATCCCTCCGACAGGACGCGCCAGGTGAGATCCAGCTGATCGACGCTCGGTGCATCGCCATCCACGATCGCGACCGACTCGCGCTTGATCCCACACCAGTCGCTCGCAGCGATGGCTTCCCGGCCGTATCGATTCGGACGGGTCCATTCATGGTCCTCGCGCAGATCGAGAACCGTGTTCACGCCTGCAGCGCTCAGCAACTCGACATCTTTCGCGGTCAGGGGGTTTCGCCCATAGAGCAACCCGCCGTCGAGCTCGCGGGTCTGGAACTCCGGCAAAGGCCTGTCGTAGACCAGCCGGTGGCGCAACTCGAATAGATCCTGTGCCGCCGTCTCCAACCGCTCGCGCTGGTGAAGTACCTCGAGCCAGCGATCCGGGATGGCCTCCAGCCCATACCGGGCCCCAAGAGCGCCTCCTGCGACGGCCGCCATGGTGTCTGTCTCGCCTCCTAGATTGACCAGCTCGATCAATGCCTCATCCAGGCTGCCGAAATTCATGACTGCCCACACCGCCGCTTCCAGACAGTGCACGCTGTAGCCGGCGTAACCGGTGGGCTGAAGCTTGTCCTGGCTGAGATCGGGTGCCTTCTCGAGCCGGTCCCAGAAGGCTTCAGGCACGGGTGAGGGACCTGGCGTGTCTGGTGATCTCTGGCCCTCTTGCGCCGCCTCGCGGGCAAGCTCGAGGGCGATCTCCCAGGCGGCCTGCGGCTCGATGCCGAAGAGAATCTCCCGCACCCACAGACAATAGAGAGCGCAGCACACCTCTGCCTGAGGGTCCCAATGGGTCATGGCCGAGATCCGCCCACTCATGGTCAGCATCAGGCCCGGCTCGGCATAGGACAGCACTACGGGAAGAGTTCGCATGAGCGAGCCGTTGCCGGCAGCCTTGCCAGTTGCCACCTGGGGTGTCGTGCGGCCGGCCTCGGCCCAGTCGATCTGCTCGGAAACACCCAGCTGGACTCGGGCGTTTCCCAGCGCCGCCGAGATCGTCGTACCTACATCCTTGGCCGTCTCCTGCCACGTAAGAAACCGACTGCCGACCCCGGCCACCGGATCCGCGGGATGTTCCAGGATCCCCTCAGCAACAGCAAGAGCCATCCCGGTGTCATCGGTCCACTCGCCGGGTTCCCAGTTGCCGCCGCCGCCCCCGATCATCTCGGTCAGACGACCATGTTGCTGCTCGACTTGGGCCTTGTCGAGAAACTCCACCGGCGCCCCGAGGGCATCACCACAGGCCAGGCCCAGCAGGGCGCCGACGTAGGGATCTCTAGCGCTTCGGGTCACGATGTGTCGCCCAACATCTGAGATCGGTCCGAACCAGCTCGAGAGGGGCCCCCAGCCGAGCGCCTGTTCGATTGCTCGCCGATAGGGAGTATCGGTTTGCTTGGGCGCCTTTCGAATGTACTCCTCACAGAGAGCTCTTGTGTTGCCCGAGGTGCTAGCCAGGTACTCGATTACTTCAGTT